>CAUORE010000063.1:0-3027 GCA_963506915.1 uncultured Flavobacteriaceae bacterium | reverse complement strand
CCACCCTCAACATTTGGGAGCAAACCAAAATTATTGATGGAAAGATTTCATTTTTGGAAGAAATGCCAAATCTAAAAAAAATAGACATAAGAAAATATACACACTATCATTAAAAATAGAAGAATAAAAATCTATGAGCCAAGAGAAAAATACATACACCCACATAAATCATGTAAGGCTAACCACGAATACAAGGGACTTATCTGATGATGTGATGTTTTCCATTAAGAAAAATAAAAGTCTATCCATATATGGCGGAATTCAAAAAAACATTTTACCTAACTTAGCCAAGATTATTAAAGATATAGATGGATTTAAACTAATCGTTATTTTGGAAGACAATTCATCAAACGATTCTATAAATGGCTTAGATGTTCTTTCATTTTTACCCAATATTCATCATCTGGACATTTTAGTTCATCAAGCAGCACCTCTTTCTCATATTGATGCATTAGACCATATCGATGACCTTAGAACCTTTGCAATAAGTGGAAATTTAAATAAAAATATTGATTTTTCTCCTTTAAGAAAATTTGACAAAATATCCAGTTTATATGTGAATGATTTGGTTTTTCGAGATAAATACTATGATATTATAAATAATAATCCCATCGAGAATTTGTCATTAAGAAAAATTGTTTTAGCTAATTTGGATAAAAAAAACAGCATGAAAAACTTAGAAGTGCTGAACGAACTCATAGATGAACAGACACTAGCATCTAAATTCCCGAATATCAACCAATTATCATTGACTAATTGCAGAAAACTATCTGATTTTTCATTTCTCAGTTGTTTGAATTTAGAGAGGCTGGATATCAATACTGTCAAAGGGCTGATTTCTATTCCCAAATTAAAATCAGATACTTTGCATACACTACAAATTCTAAATTGCAAAAACTTGGAAAACATCAGTGATATATACGACCTAAAAAATTTAAAAAACTTGGCTATAACTTTCTCAAAAGTAGATTTTCAAAATATCAGCAATGTTTTTTCTAAACTATCTCTGCAGAATTTTTATTTTCTTTCTAATAAAAACAAAGAAAATGAAATGTTTGAAAATTTAGTCATAAAACACAAAGTCAATAATTCTGCAATGTAAAAGGAAAAACCACTCCACTACAAGACCTATGCAGACTAAATAAATTTAAATTCTTTTAATAAAATTAGAAACATGAAAATATACGGAACAGGCATCTATGAGAATGATAGAGCGGATTTAGTGGGATTAGGCTATTTCCATTTCTCAATATCCAAAATCGAAGATACCATCGAATGGATGAAAGAAACTGATGAACCTGCCCAGCCATTATTAGGGTATTTAGATATGTTACTCATGATTGCTGAAAAATTTCCTGATGATGCCAACTTAAAAATAAAAAAACAAAGAGTTACCGAATGGGAAATGATTTTTGATGAATGGTTCATAAGAGCCGAAAAGAAAATACAAAAAAAGTATCGTGACTCCATTAAAAACGATGCCAAAAGGCTATTTGAAGAAGTGAGAAAATACGGACACTCCATAAGTTGGTTGTAGCTTTCAAACTTCTATTAAAGATTTGGACTAAATTTTCACTAAAAAAATGATTATGGATAATGAAGAATTAAAAAAACTCTTTGATGCAGTTTTATCTGATAAATTGAAACTCTTAGCAAAAGAATATGGATTTCACTCTGGAAAACTGGCTCTGAAAAAGAAAAATTCTGATAAAAACATTATTAAAAATCAGGAATTTGATTTAAAAACGCTTAATTTAGCAGGAATTTCCCTTGAATAAACTAAATAAAAACTCTAAAATTTACAAATAAATGAACCCTACAAAAGAACAATTAATAAAATTCGCAGAAGAACTGAACCATGCCGCAGAGCGTGAAGTTATCCGTATTTCCATTGCACTTTCTGAGCAGTTATCACTGACTGACAGCAAGTTCGGCGGGCTTCCCTATATCCCAGCAGGAGGCTCTATTCCTACTACACCAGAGGGCGACCTGCTCTTTATGCTTGCACAGATCAACTGTGAGCAGCTGCCAGAAAACAGCATTTATCCTAAAAAAGGACTTTTGCAGTTTTGGATAGCTCAGAGTATTTATGACGATTATTCTGACTTCAGCCATGTAGTGTATCATCCTACATTTTCAGAAGGAATGGAGGAAAAAGACATTAGAGAAATCTATGTTTTAGAAGACTGTCACCTTCCCTTTGAGCCAGAGCATCAGTTTACTTTGTCCTTTACAAAAACTAAAGAAGGAGTTTCCACATCTGATAATTTTTTTGATGAAGTATATGCAAATAAATGGAAAAAAGATTTTCCTGATGATGAAATCATGGATATTTTTAAAATTCCAGATAATATCTACGAAGAGCTGAATGATGGGTCAGGACACAAAATAGGCGGCTACCCTGCTTTCGCGCAAGATGACCCTCGTGAAGAAGGAACCTACACAGAACTCCTTCTACAGATAGACTCCGACTGGAATAATGAGGAGGAAGACTATTCTATAATGTGGGGAGATGCTGGAGTTGGTAATTTCTTTATCAGCAAAGAAAATTTGGAGAAACTCAATTTTGAAGATGTTCTCTACAACTGGGATTGCGGATAGATAAAAGCTATTTTTCACCAAAAATCCTTCCTCGGATATGGTTTAGAAATTTATCAATATATTTGCTTTTTCAATCAAAATCATTGCGAACAATATTTGATAAACACATTGATAAGACAGCTTATATAACGACTGATGAATGGAAAGGCTATAGACCTATAAAAGACTTTAATATAACTCAAATTTCTAGTAATGATGGGAAGAATTTTCCTACATTACATAAGATAATACACCAAGTAAAATCTTGGATAAGAGGTATATATTCTTGGGTATCAGAGTTTAATATAGACCGCTATTTAGCTGAGTATAGTTTTAGAATCAATCGCTCACAAAGCAAAGAGACTATCTTTAACAATCTAATAAAAGATTGATTGAAAGAGAACCTATTTTCCAACCTCTGTTAATATGCCATTAACTTGACACCTC
>CAUORE010000062.1:0-3152 GCA_963506915.1 uncultured Flavobacteriaceae bacterium | reverse complement strand
CTACAACTAAAGGGTTATCAGCTTCACAAGTTGCTCGTCGTTATGAAATTAGTCGACAAACAGCACATTATTTTATGCAAAAAGTCCGTGAAGCTATAAAATCCAGTGAGTCACACAAAATGAATGATAGAGTGCAGGTTGATGAATTTACCATAGGAGGAAAAGAAGAAGGAAAACAAGGTAGAAGCTATGACACAAAGAAAAAGAAAGTTCTTTGTGCAATGGAACTTACTGACCCAAGGCAAAGTAAAGCGCTTTTACGCACTAAAAATACTTGATTTTTCCTCAAAAAAACAGCTAATATTATGAAACTATATTCTATTCAATGCGGAAAATTTAAATTGGATGGCGGGGCTATGTTCGGCGTAGTTCCAAAATCCATTTGGCAAAAAACCAATCCTGCTGATGAAAAAAACTTGGTCGAACTGGGGACTCGCTCCCTGCTGATAGAGGACGGAAAAAAACTTATTTTAGTGGACTGCGGACTGGGGAACAAACAGGATGAAAAATTTTTTGGGCATTATTCTCTTTTTGGGGATGATAGTTTGGATAAAGGTCTGGCTAAATATGGTTTTGTGAGAGAAGACATTACGGATGTGTTTCTTACCCACCTGCATTTTGACCACTGCGGTGGTGCTGTGGAGTGGAATGATAGCCGTACAGGATACCAGCCAGCCTTCAAAAATGCTGAATTTTGGACTAATAAAAACCACTGGGAATGGGCTACAAATCCCAATCCTCGCGAAAAACCAAGTTTCCTGAAAGAAAATATTTTCCCACTGGAAGAAAGCGGTCAGCTTAGATTTTTAGACCTGCCTAAAACAGGGAATTACGGCTTTGCTCCAGACCTAAAAATGGATGTAATTTTCGTAGATGGACACACGGAAAAACAGATGCTTCCCGTACTAAAGTACCAAGACAAAACCATCATCTACGCTGCGGATTTAGTGCCTACGGCAGGGCATGTTCCGCTTATCTATGTTCCAAGCTATGATGTCCGTCCGCTGGTGACTTTGGAGGAAAAAGAAAAATTCCTAAAACAATGCGTGGATAATGAATATCTGCTGTTTTTCGAGCATGATGCAGTGAACGAACTTGCTTCACTTAAAATGACCGAAAAAGGAGTCCGAATCGATGAAACATTCGGTTTTAATGATGTTTTTGGATACTAAAAAATGAAACTTAATTATCAGCTTACAGAAGAGGATTATCTGCAATTTTGCTTATTTGCAGCAAGTCAAAATTTGACTTTGAGAGATGCTAAAAGAAGAACATTATTTCTATTGATTTTAATTTTTTCTTTAGGTTCTGTTTGGGTATATTTTAGACTCCGTTCTCTGTTTTTCATTACTTTTTCTGTTACAGGAATATTATATTGTATTTTTTATTATTTCTATGGATACAGAAGCGTTTTTAAGAGGGCGTATAAAAAGAATGTCAAGCGTCTTTTCAAAGAAAAAATAGGAATGGAATTTAGCGTTGTTTCTGATAATGAACTAATTACAATTTTATCTAACCAAACGAAATTAGAAATCAACCTCACCAATGTAGATTTCATAGAGGAAATAGCAGATTATTATTTCATTAAACTAAAAACCTCCGATAGAATTATCATTCCAAAAAGAATTTTTGAAAATGTTACAAATTCTGAAGCTTCATTGAGAAACTTTGCAAAACAGAACAATATCACTATAAAACAACTATTAGATTGGAAATTTTAATGAATTTTACTTCATAATTATCATTAAAACTAAAAAATGAGCCAAAAAACGAAAATCATAGGACTCACAGGCGGCATAGGCTCTGGAAAGACCACTGCGGCGAAGTTTTTGGAGAAACTGGGTTTTCCTGTTTATTATTCTGACATCAGAGCAAAAGAAATCGTGAATGATGATAAAACCCTGAAAAAGGACATTATAGAACTTTTAGGAAGTGAGGCGTATGATGCAGAGGGAAACTACAACAGAAAATGGGTAGCAGAGCAGATTTTTAATAATGATGAAAAAAGACAAGCGCTAAACTCCATCATTCATCCCGCTGTAAAAGAGGATTTTGAGAAGTGGACAGCTGCCCAGCAGAAAAAAATAGCTTTCAAGGAAACGGCTCTTTTATTTGAGCTAAATTTGGATAAAGAATGCTACAAATCCCTACTCATCACCGCTGATGAAAATATCAGAATAAAAAGAGTGATGCAGAGAGATGAAAAAACCGAAAGCGAAATAAAAAAAATAATAGAAAAACAAATGCCCGAATCTGAAAAACAAAAACGAGCTGATTTTGTGGTTTTTAATAATGGAAATGAAGAGGATTTAAAGGCTTATTTAGAAAAAATTTTAGAAAAATTAAATTAAAAAAATGAATTATCATACGAGAAAATGGGTAAAACCAGAGGATTTGAACCCAAATCACTCACTTTTTGGAGGAAGACTTTTAGAATGGATAGATGAAGAGGCTGCCCTATACGCCATCATGCAGCTGGAAAACCCGAGAGTAGTCACCAAATCTATGTCCGAAATCAACTTCGTGAGTTCGGCTAAACAAGGGGACATCATCGAAATAGGCATCCAAGCGATAAAATTCGGGAACAGCTCACTGACTTTATCTTGTAAAGTGAGAAATACCATGACCTGCCAAACCATCATTACCATTGACAAAATAGTTATGGTCGCCCTTGATGAAAGAGGACACCCTACGCGACATGGAAAAACCCAAGAAAACAATGATGAAAAATGCAATGTGAATTTTTAGTTCATGGCATAGTTTTAGATTTGAAAACCTTTGTATACAATAAATTACTTAATTATGAAAAACTTACTTACATTACTGTTTTTGGTGTTTAGTTTCACTCTGGGAACAGCACAAAGCAAAGCTTCGCACAGTCAAGGAGTAAAGAAAGAAACCAAAAAGAAACACCATTCCAAACAAAAAAATACCTACTCCCATTCTTCACAAAAACTAAAAAAAGATGGGACGCCTGACAGAAGATACAAAGCCAATAAAAAGCTGAAAAAAGATGGAACACCAGATAAAAGGTATAAAGAAAATAAGTAAGTTGTCTCAGATATAAAGCGAAAAACCAAATGTAAAAAAAAATTAGGGTATGGTTTCCAATTTTTGGCTGGAGAATTTTACTAATTTTAATAAAAAATTTA
>CAUORE010000061.1:0-4039 GCA_963506915.1 uncultured Flavobacteriaceae bacterium | reverse complement strand
AGATTTCGGTGTTGCCGGCGGGCTTTTTGATTTCGGCGCGGACGAGTTGGTTTTCGAGATCGTATTGGTAATATTGGTTTTCGCCGTCGGGCAGCTGGCGGTAGATCAAATTGCCCAATGCGTCGTAGGTGTAGGCGGTAATCCTGCCTGCGGGATCGTTGACGGCAACCGGCAGAAGGAAGGGGTATTGAGACCGTCTGAAAACCGAAAAAACTGCTGGCGTGCTTTGAGGCACGCACTACTTATGAATTTGGAAATTTATGCAGGCTACGGCTTGCTACCTGAAAGCTGAAACCGCATGCGGGACGCTCACACACTACGCAGGCGGGCTATGCTTGCTGCTCAAACATCTCTTGTTTTTTCCAAATCAGCGGGAGTTAGAACAATTTTTCCCGCAACATGTTTTTTTAATAAGTCTACAAGTTTAGTAAATCTTTTTTGATAATAATCGTTTTTCGTTTTTTTCAAGAACTTCTCATATTTTTCAATTACTATAGAAATCTGTGCATTACTCATCGAGCTAATTTCTTCGTCAAGCATAAGTGAGAATTCCCAAAATGACTCATTAGCAGGAGGTAGATCTAAAAGAGAGACTGCATAATCAAACCAATCAGGCTCTTTTTTTAATAATTCACGATAAGATTCTATTAAATCTAGAGCTACACGTCGCCGAATTTTTTTGCTCTCATGATTCCTAAACTCACTCAAATAATTAAAACATAAAAGCTTACACTTTTCTCGAGTGGATAAAAAACCAAATTCGCCTAATGCACGCAAACAATGCCATAAAATTTTTTCATCATCTGCATACTTGTTACTAAAATTAATCACCAATTTTAAGCAGTCTACATTCTCTGTAAATTCAGATGGCATACGATGATAGCAGGCTATTTTAGACATTGTATCAGCTGTATCCAATGGCGTAGAGTCTGTATTTTCATCATTTAAAAAGGCGGTCAGATAGTCCAACAACTTCTGGAATTGCTTAGGCTTTCCCAATTCTCTGCTGATATATTTCATGATGTTGTCTTTGGTTTAGTTACAATTTTGTTTGAGGTTTTTCTTTTGCAAATGCCCACTATTACTATAAATAGTTAGAATAATTTTTAAGAATTTCTATTTTCAAAAAATCTAAAAAATTTTCTGCATATAAATCATGTTCTCCTGTAGATAAATCAAAGCAATAAACCTCTTCAGCTGCCTTATTATCTATGATTTTAAAATAGAAAAATCCTATATCATTAGCTTCTAGGAAGAAAAGTTTGTCATGATTATTTTTATCATAATTAACATTCCAGCTATAAGTATAGAAAATATCCTGATCTGCATCATCTCTATACTCAGGCGGAAATACTGTTTTAGTGGATTCTCCCCATAATGTTATAAAATCATAATTTTTAATAAACCATCGATAGTATTCTGGTAGTTTCAGATTAAATTCTGACTCCCCAGCTTCAATCCAGCTTTCATCGATTGAAGTATTCCGATTACATATTGAATTTGGTAACTTATCGAGCATTTCTGTTATCTGCTCAACTAATTTAGTCTCCATAAATCTCTAGTTTTTAATTATTCGTTTTTTACATTATTTTAAGGGCGGGAATCAGATTACGACTGCCCGTTCAGCTTGTCAATTTCTACTATTTTAGCCAAAGTCGATCCCATGCTTTTTCAAGGCATCTAAATAAACATTTGCCCCCTTATCACGATTAACATAAAGAAGTCGTAACAAAGCAGAAATAAAATCTTCCCGTTTATCATCTTCCTGCTCTTCAAGCAGAATTTTTTCATAGATTTTTTCAAATTCACTTGAATTTAGTTCAAAAAATATAAGGTTTTGCGCTATATGAGACAATACCATTTCATCCAACTCATTGTTTAGCAACATTTCATTAAGAAAAAACTCTTTTATTTCATTAGATTTTTGTCCATGTGTTGCTATAAATTTAATTATTTCTACTTGAAGAAATTCATCTTCTTCATTATCAAATTCATTTAATAGGAATTTAATGAATTCATTACTTGGATTATTATCATAATCAGACAAAAAATCCATCTTTTTATCTTCATTTTCGCATTTTTTATACGAGATAATATCTTTTTCTAACATAATTCATTACATTTTTTTGAATTTTCCAATAGCTTTATTTCCAATTTATAGGTCAAATTCATTTCATATTTTATTTATTCTTTTTCTCTAAAAATACCGAGAAGTGTTTATATTTTGGCTCATCTGCTAAATATTTTTGACAGGATTTCCTGATGTCTAAATGCAAACCTCTTTTATCCGTAAACCGTTCTAAAGCAGCCTGAACTTGTGGTGCAAACCCCGCTATTCTGCGTTTGGTCAAACCCAGAATAATTACACTTGCAAACAGTGGATTTTCCCAGAAATCACTATGTTTTTGAATAACTTCAATAAATTGGGTATCTAATTTATTCTCCCATAATGTCAAAATAAAACTTCGCCGACCATCAGCATATTTTTCATTTTCTATTAGGCTTAAAATCGTATCGGAAACCTTTTTCGATGATTTCAGCTGCGGATAAATCTTTTTCAAACCCATCATTAACCGCAATGCTACGGTATTAATCCTGTATTCAAATGCATAGTTAAGCATTTCTGAATTGTCTTTTCCTTTAAAATTATCAAAAGCAAATTCACAGGCTTCCAAAACCCATTCAGAAAGGGTCTCTTCGTTAAAATTATGCTCTTCTGAGATTAATCCATTCTCATAAATTACCATTTTTTCGATAATTATCTTTTTGTTTTCGTCCATTTTCATTTTCTTGGTTTAGCAGTTTTTGTTCGTATTGTTTAGTGAGAAGCAATCGTTATATGGCAAATTTACACTCGCTCATATGAAAATGCCAATTCCAAAACCTAACTTCCCAGCTCGTTGTAAACTTTCATCAAGTCCCTGAAAATCTGCTCATCAGTGAATTTCTGAGCAAAAGCAAGTCCTTTTTCTGCCCGAAATTTACATTCCTCGGGATTATCCCATAACTGTTTGATTTTAACCCGAATATCCTCCACATCCAGCGGATTAACATAAAGAGAATGCTCTCCCCCAGCCTCTGGAAGACAGCTCGTATTGCTCGTAATGACAGGCGTTTCCGAAAACAAAGCCTCTATCACAGGAATACCAAAGCCCTCAAATAAACTTGGATAAATAAAAATCTCCGCCAAACGATAAATTCCCGCCAACTCCTGCATAGAAACATTCTCCAAAAACAAGGCCTTTACTTTATTTTTTCCAAGTTCCTGCTCTATTTTTTGGAAATATTTCGTCTTCTTTCCTACCACAACCATCGGAATATCAGTCCCTTGCAGAGCCTTCACCACCGAAAGCAGATTTTTCCGCTCCTCTATCGTTCCCACATTTAGGAGGAATCTCTCTGGAAGACCGAATTTTTGTTTTATTTCTTTGAGCTGTTCTTTGGTATATTTTTCCTTAAAAGCCTGATGACAGCCCTGATAAACTACCCTGATTTTTTCTTCTGGAATTTTCAGAAATTCTACAATATCCCTTTTGGTCTGTTCTGATATTGCGATGACCAAATCTGCCATTTCTGCCGCTTTTTTGAACTTCCAAAAATGGATTTTTCTATCAAAAAACGAATACAACTCTGGATAGCGCACAAAAATCAAATCATGTATGGTCACGATTTTTTTTATCGGTTTTTCGTTCCATTTTAGAGGAAGTTCTCCCGAAAGCCCATGGAAAATATTCGCTCCCAAATTCTGTGCATCCACGCCCATTTTAAGCTGTCTTGCGAGCATTCCCTTTGAAACGGAAGCGTAAGAAACATTAGGAAGAGACAAAATTTCCTTTCCTCTTTGGCTTTGTTTTTCGGCTAAAAGAACAAACTCATCTTCTGACGAATATTCCGCTAAAATCCTTACCAAATCACGAGAATAATTCCCAAGCCCAGAAGTATTGTGAAAAAACCTTTTGCCATCAAATGCTATTTTCATTATTTTTTGCTTTCGTTTTGTATTAAATCTCTATAAAGACCTGTTTTCCAACCTTTTTCG
>CAUORE010000060.1:0-4396 GCA_963506915.1 uncultured Flavobacteriaceae bacterium | reverse complement strand
GTGCAAAGCCCAATACACCTATACCAAGCATCACGGCTAATAAAATTCTTTTCATCTCTTATTCTTTTATTTTTTTGTGCAATTTACAGATTTTTTACAGTTTCTCTCTTAATTTAAAGCATAAAAAAACACCTTTTAGAAAGGTGTTTTTTTGGTTAATTTTTCGGTAAAATAGGATTTCCTTTTATATCTAAAACAAAACGCTGACCACTTTGGTCGGTTGCTAAGAAATATATAGTGGCTTTGTTTCTGTCTGTTTCATCATATTTTTTTAATTTTTCTGATGAAGTATAGATTATATCGTATATTTTATACTTCTCCTGCGGTTTTATCAGCCATTCTTGTGTAACCAAATCTACCACGCCTGATTTTTTAATTTCGTGAGAATAATCATTATCTTTCTGAACAACATACCCTAAAACAATATCGTTTTTAGTAAAATTATTCATTAGTTCACCATAAAGTTTTTTCTTTCCTAATATGGTTATTAAACCCTTTTTACCATCAAAATCCTCCACATTAAAAACATCTTCTCCGCTTTCTTTATCTTTATAACCAATATTTGATATTTCTTTGAAATGAAACCCTTTCTGTTCTTCTCCTTTTTCGTTAATGAGTGTCCAGCTGTTATCCTTTTTAGAAACTACGGCATAATATACACCTTTATGTGATACTATATCTAGTATGTATTTATATTTAGGATTACTAGCAGTTTTTTTTCCTGTTTCATCCATTTGAAAAGCAGGTTTATTTATTTTTTCATATTTCCTATACTCTATTTCTGGTGGCAAAGTTTCTCTTCTTGACTCTAGCTCCATCGTATAATCTGAAGTGACACTCCCTATTATATACCTTTTAACATACATACTGATAGATAATTTTGGTTTAAAAGTACTTGCCCAATTCAACACATAATCTGTAAGTACTTTTCTAGATTTCACATCCATCAATGCCCAATCCTCACCATCTTTGGAGTATGGGACTAGATCTGTAGGTTTGTAGCCTTTTATTTTATCTATAATATATTTTTGCACTATCTCTTCTTCGCTCTGTGCAAATCCCAATGCACTTATAAAGAGCATCATGGCTAATAAAATTCTTTTCATTTCTTATTCTTTTATTTTCATGTGCAATTTACGGAATTTTGCTGTTTCTCTGTTAATTTTAAAGCATAAAAAACACCTTTGTAAAAGGTGTCTTTTTGGTTAATTTTTTGGTAAAATAGGTTTTCCTTTTATATCTAAAACGAAGTGCTGACCGCTTTGGTCTGTTGCCAAGAAATATATAGTTGCTTTGTTCCTATTTGTTACATCATATTCCTCATCCTCCATCATTATTTCTGATGAAGTATAAAGTATACTGTAAATTTTATACTTTTCCTGTGGTTTTATCAGCCATTTTTGTGTGGATGTATCTACTATACCCGATTTTTTTATTTTCTTAATATCATCGTTATCTTTCTGAAGACTATACCCAAAAGCACTTTGATGCCCCTCTCCAATGACATAAGACCTCGGTTCATTCATTAGCTTACCATAGAGTTTTCTCTTCCCTGATATAGTTATAAAGCCCTTTTTACCATCGAAACCTTCTACATAAAAAATTTTTTCGTTTGGATTTTTATCTTTATAAAGATAGGAGTCTTTTATAACTCTAAAATGAAACCCTTTGAGTTCTTCTCCTCTTTCATTAATAAGAACATCACTGTTATCTTTTTTAGTAGCTATAGCATAATACTCTTCTTTGTAGAGTATTGGTTTTAATATATATTTATATTTTGTCTCATCAACTTCTATCTTCCTCTTTTCCTTTACTTGAAAAGGTGAGTTATCAGCATCAACAGTCTGGACTGCTGCGACAGGATAAATCAACCCTGCTTCTGATTCTAATCTATAATCTGAATAAATTATCTCACTTTCTTCACCAGATTCTCCATATAATTTAACATAGATATCTGGATTAAAAGTACTAGGTTCATTTAAGATAAAATCTGTAAGGATTTTTCTAGATTTCACATCCATCAGCGCCCATTTTTTGCCGTCTTTGGAGTATGGAACTAGGTCTGTAGGCTTGTAGTTTTTTATTTTATCTACAATCTGTTCTTTTATTATCTTTTCTATATTTTGTGCAAAGCCCCATACACCTATGAAGAGCACCACAGCTAATAAAATTCTTTTCATTTCTTATTCTTTTATTTTTGTGTGCAATTTACGAATTTTTTAATTTGGTTTTAAGAAACTTCTTTGTTTTATAATAAACAAGGGACTTTTGAAATTTCAAAAGTCCCTAAGAAGCAGTTTCGCTATTTTTATTTATTGGATTTCTGAGAGTTATCCTCTTTTGTGATGTAGATACCATCATCCAAGGTTGTTTGTATAAATTCATAACCACAATAAGCACAGTGAGTTACACCATCTCGTTTGGCTCGTCCTGCGCCACAGTTTGGGCAGTCCTGTGTATCAATTTCAGCGGTGTCTTTCGGCTGGAAAAAATCATCTCCGTATTTTTTTTGAGCCTGAGACCTTTGTTTCATTCGTTCCAGAAAAGACATTGCTTTTCCAGAAGATTTATTTTCATCCTCCATTGGTTTATTATTTTAACGCTTGATTATCAAAGATTTGATAATATTTCTGCTTTCTTTTCCTTATATTCGGTTTCATCTATAAGCCCACTCTCAAAAAGTGTTTTTAATTTTTGAAGTTTGGCTGTGGCATCATCTTGAACCGAATTTTGTGGCTGGTTTTGCTGTGTCTGCTGTTGCATCGCGCTTATCATAGCCCCCATCGCCATGCCCTCCTGTATTCCTGAACTTATATTACTGCGGTCATTCCCTATCGCGATTGCTGTATTAAATTTCTGGAAACGCTCCATATCGCCTATCATATTCATATTAGTCACCTTGTCATAGAACTCCGTAACTTCCTCTGGGAGAGTCGCAGAACTCACCATAAACTGAGTAACTTCCACCCCAAAATCAGCAAAATAAGGCTCTATAAGAGGACGGATTTTTTCACTCAAAGCAGTCATATTTCCAGCCAAATCAAGAACCGAAAGCCCTGCATTAGAAAGCACCTCACCGAACTTCGGCGCGATGAAATCCCTCAATTGGTTTTCAAGCTCAAAAACCGTAAGTATCGGATAAGTTCCTGCATATTCCTTGAAAAACTTCGCTACATCCGTGATGCGCACATTATACGAACCAAAAGCCCTTACACGAACCTGGCCAAACTGCGGATCTCGCATAAGAACAGGCGCTGGCGTTCCCCATTTCAGATTTACAAACTGCTTGGTCGAGAAATAATATACATCAGCCTTGAATGGACTTTCAAAACCATACTTCCAGCCTTTAAGCTTGGAAAGTATCGGAATGTTTTTAGTGGATAATTCATACGTTCCTGCTGGGAAGACATCCGCCGCCACGCCTTCATTTAGGAAAAGTGCTGTCTGGCTCTCGCGCACGATGAGTTTTGCTCCGTTTTTTATTTCTTTATCTTGGTCTGGAACTTTCCACATTAGTAAATTTGGGTCTGGTTCCACCCATTCTATAATCTCTAAAAACGGAAGTTTTGAATTTGTATCTGCCATAACTTTATTTTTGTAGTGTAAAATTATGACATTATGATACTCCCGCCAAAAAAAGAGCGTCTACAAAGTGTCTACTTATTTTGTAATGCTTTGATTTTCAATATTTAAACAATGTTTTGTAAAAAATCTTCCAAATCTTTTTCCTTGTCCAAATTCAGTTTTTGTTTGATTCTATATTTGGTCATTCGGATACTTTTTGGCTCTACATTAAAGATGGTTGCGAGTTCTTTGGTAGACAATTTCAAATGAATATACGCACAATATCTAAGGTCAAGAGGCGTAAGCTTGTTATCCGACAAAGCATTCAGCTTACTGAAAAACTCTGGGTGGATTTCCTGAAACTCCTTCACAGACTGGTCCAGCGCTTCCTCCATTCGCTTCTCTTGTTTCAGTATTGTGTCTATATTTACATCGGTTTCCTTGACTTTTATACTCTCTCTGATTTCATCCAAAAGCTGATTTTTCCGCTCTATTTGGAGGGCATTTGCCAAGGCTTCCTTATGCATTTGGTCATTTTTTAACCGAAGTAATTCCTGCTGTTCTTTTAGGCGGGCTTGCTCTTCTTGTTCCAATAGAATACGGAGTTTAGACTCTCTTTCCACTCTTATTTTTTGAATAGAGAGCAGACGGCGCTGTTTTTCTTTGTGCAAAGTCTGAGCCTGAGCTTCCTGCTTTTCTTTTTGGAGGCGAAGCTCTTTTTCTGCCTGCAGTTTCATTCTATTAGTATAGTTTCTACGCACCAAAATCAGCAAAAACACAGCCATAATAGCCAAACTGATGTAGAGATAATTTTGGATTCTCCTATTTTTTT
>CAUORE010000059.1:0-4539 GCA_963506915.1 uncultured Flavobacteriaceae bacterium | reverse complement strand
TCTAGAAATCCCTTACCAAATATGCGACAGAAGAGCGGGCGACATTACCATTGCCTACGCAGATGCTTCCAAAGCCGAAAAAGAACTTGGCTGGAAGGCAGAAACTCCTCTGGAAGAAGCGCTGAGAACCACTTGGCTATGGCAGAAAAATCTGGAACAAGAAAAATAAATTTCAATAAAAAAATCTCTTTCAAATTGAAAGAGATTTTTATTTTTTTTAGAGGAAAACTCCACTACTTTCAGAATTAACTTTTGAATTCAATTTTGCATTTATATCTGCTTTTATTTCAGCTTCTGTAACTCCAAATTCCCTCATAGCATCTTCAATTAAGCTGTCTTCGTTAATTCTATCTGTATAAATATGAACAGGGATTTTAATATCCAATTTTTTATCAAAAGAAGCCGAAGAAAGTTTATCATACTCCAAATTATCTGGTTTTTGGCTGAACTGAGCCAAAACAATTCTCAAATCAAAATTCAGGTATGGTTTTTTCACATCGAAAAATCCTTTCAGTCCTATTTTTTCTGGTCTTATTTTGGCATCACGCTGGCCTCCAAAGCTTTTATAGATATATTTGTTCTCAGGATTAGTATCACGGTATTTATAAGTCATGATTTCCTTATTTGGAACTACTGTCCCGCCACTTATAGCTACTATATTTTCCATTAAAAAGAAGTGCTGATATTGCTTTGCTGCCTCATCAGATGCCAAAACACTGTTGATTCGCTCGCCTTTTTCATTGTAATAGAAAATCTCCAATCCATAGAGAGACAGCCCTCCATCAGCAGACATTACACTAAGGGCAGCAGGATTATCAGCTGATGGAACTATCTGACCGTTTTTATTCTCAAAAAAGAATTTTTGTACAGATTTCAGATATTTCACACCTGGATATTCTGGCGAACCATGAAAATACCCGTGAGAATGCCCTTCTGTAAAACGAAATTCCACCTTACTCCATTTCAGTTCCGTGCTGGACTGCTCTGGTTTTGGCTTTGGTACCACGATATCATCATTCTCCTGACTTCTACAAGCCAAAAGTGAAAAAACAAAAAACACTACTGCTAATACAACTTTGATTGATTTTAAAAAACTTTTCATATTATTAAATTTTTATTTGTTTACTTTATTAAATTATTCTAAAATATTATTGAACTATTTTCACTGGGACTTTCATATCTGTGTCTAAAACAAATGAACCGCTATAATGCAACGCATTGTATTTTCTGGCTCTTCCTGTCTTAGGCTCTAATTTATTTTTAACTAAGAAATGAGCTAATCTTATCCTTAAATCAAAACTCTGAGTTCCCAAACCAGTCGTTTTTATGGTGAAAACTCCTTTCAGTCCGATAGGGTCTACTTCCGTAGGGTTCTGCGTATCCCACGAACGACGACGAAGGCTCACTCCACTCTCTCCCAAAACTCCATTTTCAGGGTCTGTATCCTGATATTCATAGCTTACCAATTTATCCATTTCCGTTTCTTCTATCGACTGTCCGTTTTTGTTTAACTGAAAGAAATGCTGATGAATAGGCGCCATTTCCTGTGAAACAAATTCGCTATTAAGTCTCCTTCCATTGTTATAATACACTATTTCAAGGAGATAGCTATTTCCCTCTTTCCATTCTACGGCTTCTGTATTGTCAAATTTCAATCCATCTTTGGTCAGCAGTGCCGTTCTTCTTTGCTCCTGTGAGGTCGCTATATTTTTAAATATAAACTCCACTCTATCAGGCATTTCATGTCCTCTGTCTTTGGTTTCGTCCGTTGGCGCCTGAGGGCTGTCTCCATCTCTGCTACAAGAAGAAATACTGAAAACCGCTAAAAACAGCATTAGCACTGTCAAAATTTTGTTTAGTGAAAACTTATTTTTCATAATGTTAAAATTTATTAGAATTAATGATTATTAAAAATTAAATTGTGTTTTAAATTGAATGTCAATCCCTTTTCCATGAATAAAATACCTCAATCTATCGGTATAATTCTTATAAAGTGCATTGGTAAGATTTTCCACACCCAAAAAGAATTTTACACTTTTCTTATTGCTGTATTCCAGCTCTGCACCTATTTTCAGTCCCAATAAATGGTAGGCATCAGGAGAGTCTGCCACGAGGTCAAAATCAGGATTAAACCTTCTCTGCTTCGCGAAATACTGGTGCTCCACTTTTGCATAAAAATTCTTGAAAACAGAAGTCGGAATATTCCATTTTAAACTCTGCGAAAGCTGTAATGGCGGTATCTGTGGAAGATATGCCTTGGTATGCTGGTCATCTGCATAGACCAATGAAAGATTAGAATGATATTCTAAATTTTTAGAAATAGGAATTCCCACCGCTAAATCTCCCCCACGGAAAAGGGCATCGCTCTGCACAAACTCAAATAACGCCGCCGGTCCAGAAAACAATACTCTATACTGATGCGTAGGAATGCTGTAAATAAAATTGTTAATCGGCTGCACGAACGCAGACATTTCCACAAAAAATCTATTTTTCTTGTAAGACAATTTATTGACTATTTTCAGTCCTTTTTCTGCATTTAGATTTTTATCACCTACATAGTAGATGGGAATTCCGTGCTGTTTTCCATTGATATACAGCTCATAAGGCTCTGGCGCACGCCACGCATATCCCGCATGAGCCACATATTCCAGATGGTCAGTAATCTGATAATGAACTCCCCCGCTGTACGAAAAACTTGAAAAATCTCTCTTTCCGCCATAGAGCTGACCGAACATATCGTATCCCAAAGAATTTATCGTTCTAAAATCAAAACGCGCTCCCAGCTCTGCCAGCCATTTTCCTCGTTTAAATTCGGAAATGAAAAATCCTGCGTAATTATTCAAAACAAAATTCGGAATCGTAGGAACTACGCCTGTTCCTGGCACATTCAAATTTTCTTTCCTTGAATAACTTGCCCCAAACTGAGTTTCCAATCCTCTAAAATGCGTGTTTTTCCAAATCGTTTCCACAAAATGAGAATCAAGTTTGGTATCCTGCGTAGGAATTGTTGTCCTGTCTAACCTTCTTACATCAAACTCTTTTCGATGATTATTTTGATAAGCATAAACCAAATCAAAATGATTATTTGGACTAAGTCTAAATTCTGTTTCACTTTTCAGGAAATAATGAGCCACATTATGCTTTGGAGCTGTAATATCATAGGAAAAACCATATGTCGTAATAGGTCTGCCAAGCTTGAGCCTGCTCTCAAAATCATCTATATTACTGGACGCCGCACCATAGAAAATCCCTAATTCTGAGTTATATACACTAAAATACAAATTAGACTTAAATTCATTCTTGCGGTATTCCAGCTCAGCAGAATAATTCAGCTCCCGAATTCCTGTATTATTGACATAATAATTTTGAGTTTTATAATCTCCTGCATATTGCGCATTTGCCTGCGCTCTCCATGCCCAGTTTTTCCCCAGCGCTCCTTCCAGATAGCCTCCACCAGAGACTTTCCCAGAATTAGAATTTCCAGAAAGCATCACTGCACCAGCCAGTTTTTCACTATAATTAAGGTTTTTAGGAGAAAGCAGAACCACGCCACCAAGCGCACCAGCACCATACCTCACGCTCTGAGCGCCTTTTATTATGCTGATATTCTGTGGAATACCCATGCTGATTTCTGGTGCATGGTCATCAGACCAGTCTTGGCTTTCCAGTTTTACGCCGTTATTTAGAATCAAAATCCTCGTGTTTCCCAAGCCCTCTATCACAGGTTTTGCGACTGTAGCTCCTGCCTGCCGAAGGGTAATCCCTGCCGCTTTGGACAGCACTTCTGAAAGATTTTGACCTATATTTTCTGAAAGATTTTCTTTAGAAAATTTTACAAGATTATCAGCCGATATGTTTTTATTTACAATTGTAAGTGTGTCAATGTTTTTGGGTTTTACTTCCTGTGAAAAAAGCATATGAAATCCACAGAAAATAATCCCAAATACCAATTTTTGAGTCATATAAAATGATTTAATACAAAAATGAAATGGATGATTTTAAACCGAAAAATATTTTTTTTGAAAAAAGGAATGCCTTGGTTTTAGTTAAAACCAACTATAATATTGACTTTCATAAAAATCAATAAACATTCAAGCAAAACTAAGAAAGTACAGGAGGAGCGCGGGATTGCCACAGAAGAATTATCCTCTCTGATACGAAAATTTTATACGATGAAAAATATGAGAAATATTCATTTACATGAATCTCTGTGAGTGGTTTTTCTGGAAGAATATAGAAATAATTCAGCGTGCATAAAAACCCACAGTCACAGTCGCTTTTTGTCTGTAAATGCGCTTTGTGATAGCAGACTTTATCGCTGCATTCTGCTATTTTTTCTGTTTTTTGATGAGTTTCCTGATGATGCAAACGCACAAACAAGCCCGATACATTCATCACAAAGATGAGCAGCAGCACCGAAGCCAAAAAAGTTTTAATATGTTTTGCAGTTTTTATCATCATTATTTGATAACGGACACAAATATAATCTAAATTTCCGAAAATAAAAATTCATTACTCAAAAATTTGCCAGAAGCCTCC
>CAUORE010000058.1:0-5098 GCA_963506915.1 uncultured Flavobacteriaceae bacterium | reverse complement strand
AAAACATTTAAGAATAAACATTTTATGGGTCGTTGTGAACGCGGAAGGAGTCGAACCCTCAACCTCCAGAGCCGTAATCTGGCGCTCTATCCAATTGAGCTACGCGTCCTGAATTTTAGTTTTGCAAATATAATACTTTTTTGCTTTCTTTGAACTATGAAATGGAAAAAAATATTATACATCACCAGTTTTTTTGTGGTGTTGTCGTGTAAGAAATCTGATAACCAATCAATTAAATCTTGGGAAGTGATTTCTGAAAATGTTCAATATAGCGAACAAAATGACAAATTTTTATTAAAATCTAGAAAATTTGAGTATTCTTTTGAAGAAAAAGAACTGCCTTTTTCCAAAGTGGTTTTGCTCAATAATAGTCTTTTAGGATATTTTTTAGAACTTGGGCAGGAAGAAAAAATAGTAGGAATTTCGGGAGTGCAGTATGTTTATTCCAATGAAATTCAGCAACTTATAGAAAAAAATAAAATTCAGAATGTAGGTTCTGACCAAAAATATGATATTGAAAAAATTCTTGAACTAAAACCTGATGTGATTTTCACGAATTATATAGAAACTTTCGAAAATACCTATAAAATTCTACAAAATAATGGAATAAAAATCATTTTTTTAGATGAATATTTGGAGGAAACACCTTTAGATAAAGCGGCTTATTTAAAGTTGTTTGGGAAACTTTTAGGAGAAGAAAAACGGGCAGAGGAAATCTATGCTAAAATCAAAAATGATTATGAAAGCATAAAACAAAAAGCACAGAAGTCGCCCAATAAACCGAAAGTTTTGGCTAATGAAATGTATGGAAATCACTGGTATGTCGCTGGAGGGAAAACTTTTTCGGCTAATTATCTAAAAGATGCAGGAGCGTACTATATTTTTAAGGAAAATCAGGATAAAAAATCTGTGCCGATTAGCTTTGAAGAGGTTTTTGTAAAGTCCAAAAATGCTGAATTTTGGGTAAACGCGGGCAATTATAGAACGAAAAAAGAACTTTCAGCTATGAATGCTGTTTATGAAAAACTGGATGTTTATCAGAAAGGGAAAATTTTTGGGATGAATAAAAGAAAGAGGGGAATGGCAAATGATATTTTTGAGAGTGGAGCTGTTCGTGCAGATTTGCTTTTAAGGGATTATGTGAAGATTTTTCACCCAGAAATTTTGCCCAAAGACACTTTGGTCTATATGCAGGAATTAAAATAAAAGAATAATCGCCAGCGTTTGAAATATAATAAAATTTTAAGATGAAAAATATTTTTTGCTTTTTATTAGTCTTGTTTTTTCAGAGTTTTTTTTCTCAAGATATTTCTAAAAAACTAGACCAAGCGACCAAAAGTCTTTTGAATGAACCAGAGATGTATTCGGCAAATCTTTCTTTCTATGTAGCCGATGAACAGGGGAATTTTATTTATGAATATCAAGGGAACAAGGGGCTTTCTACGGCGAGCACACAGAAGGTTTTTACGGCGATGGCGGCTTTGGAGATGCTTGGAAAAGATTTCCGATACACCACCAAAGTATCTTATACAGGAAATATAGAGGAAGGCAGGCTGTCAGGAGATTTGATAGTAAGTTCCAATGGTGACCCTACACTCGGCAGCTGGCGATATACAGGCTATAAACCTGAGGATTTTCAAAATAAAGTGATACAAGCCATTAAATCATTGGGAATCTATAAGATAGGAGGAAATTTGATAATAGATGATAGCTATTTTGATATTCAGACTACCCCTGGGGGCTGGCCTTGGAATGATATAGGAAATTATTACGGAGCGGGAGTCTGGGGAGTGAACTGGCGTGAAAATCAGTTTGATATGCATATAAGTGGAGGCGCTAATGCAGGGGCTTCTACATCTTTTAAGAAAATTGTAAATCTTCCAGAGCAAGTAAAATGTGTAAACGAAACCCAGACAGCAGGGAAGGAAACAGGGGATAGGAGCATCATCTACACAGCGCCGTATTCGGAGGTAGCCTATATCAATGGAACTCTTCCTAGTGGAAAGACAACTGTAGTCTCTGGTTCTGTCCCAAATCCACCCATGCAGCTTGGATTAGAGATATATAACTGGCTGTCAAACAATGATATAGAACTTAAAGGAAAAGTGACTTCCACCTCACAGCTTTTGATAGAAGGGAAGGAATATCCTTCTTTAAAGGGAAAAGAAATTTTAGTGCATTATTCTCCTACGATGGACAAAATAGTCTATTGGTTCATGAGAAAAAGTGTCAATTTGTATGGGGAAACCCTTGTAAAAACTTTTGGAAAGGTTAAAAATAATAATTCTTCCTTTTCAAATGGCGTGAAAATTCTAAAAGATTTTTGGAAAAGTAAAGGAATCCAAGCACCGATGATAAATTTCGCTGACGGAAGCGGACTTTCGCCGCAGAACTATGCCTCTGCAAGAGCAGAAGTTCAGGCTCTTATTTGGGGTAAAAAACAAAGTTGGTTCCCTATATTTGAAGAATCTATGCCCGTGTATAACGGTATGAAAATGAAGAGTGGAACGATAAAAGATGCCAAAGCCTATGCAGGATACCACACATCAAAAGAGGGCAAAAAATATGTCTTTGCGGTGATAGTGAATAACTACCATGGGAGTAATGTAAATGCAAAATTGTTTAAACTTTTAGATATATTGAAATAAAAATGAGGTATCTCACTTCATCATTTGTCCGTTGGCTTATATTTTTGTTTCTCACTCTTGCGGTGGTGGTTTTGGCTGCTTCTTCTACTATGCTGATAGACAGGCTGAAAAAACAAGAAATTCAGAGAATAGAGGTCATTGCGACAGCTATGAAATTCATGCAGGATGAGCATATCAACGACCCTGAAACACTGGAGCTGATTTTGGCTGTTTTAAAGGATAATAACTCTATTCCCATAATTCTGACAGATGAAAACTATGAGCCTATTTTAGCCGAGGGAACTTATAGAAATATTCCAGATGAAATCGTAGAAGACCCTAAAAAACTCAATGCTTTGATTCAGAAAATGGGAAGAACCTACAAGCCTTTCCTTATCACCATGCCCGATGGTAAGAATCAGTATGTATTTTACTCAAATTCCCTGTTTTTGGATAGATTGGACTATTATCCTGTAATTTTAGCAGGTTTGATAGGCGGGTATTTATTGGTTTGTTTTTGGTTTTTTAGAACGATAAAAAGAACAGATGAAAACTATCTTTGGGCAGGGCTGGCAAAGGAAACTGCGCATCAGATAGGGACGCCTCTTTCTTCTATGATTGGCTGGGTGGAAATCTTAAAAATAGAAAATGCTGATAACGAGGGAGTTTTGGAAATAGAAAAAGATGTCAAACGGCTGATGGTAATTTCGGAGAGGTTTTCTAAAATAGGGTCTATTCCAGAGCTGAACGACCTCAATTTATCAGAAACAATTCAAACAAATTTTGATTATTTAAAAACAAGAATTTCGAGTCAAGTGGATTTTGTTCTGTATCTTCCAGAGCGGGAAGTTCTCATTCCGCACAGCAGGATTTTGATGAGCTGGGTGATAGAAAATTTAGTGAAAAACGCCGTAGATGCTATGAAAGGCAAGGGGCGATTGGTAATTTCGCTCGTGGAGAAAGATAGTCAAATATTTATAGAATTTAAGGATAATGGCTGTGGTATGACAAATTCTCAAATCAGAAAAGTCTTTAACCCAGGGTTTTCAACCAAGAAAAGAGGCTGGGGGCTGGGGCTTTCTCTGGCGAAGAGGGTGATTAATGAATATCACGGTGGAGACCTGCGCATAGTTTCTTCCGAGGTTGGGAAAGGAACGACTTTTAGAATTAATTTATCAAATAATAAATAAATGAAATCAAATTTGAGTTTGAAGCTTTTTTTGGCTTTTGAGCGCTATTTTATTGAAAATGATGAAGTTATCTCATTGGATAAATCATCAGAATTTACAGATGTGATTGTAGGAATAGGTTTTCTCCCACATGATATGTCTGAAAATACAGATTTTAAGAAAAAAATATTAAAAAAATATGGTTTTTCTTCAGCGACAGCTTTGGCAGAGGATTTTAGGAAGCGAGTTCTAAATTTTGATGAACCTATTCCGGAAAATTTTGAAAAAGATGGAATAGGGTATGTTTATACGGTTATTTCTGGGTATGATGTTTTCTATAACCGTATGTATATGTTTGGAATTCATTGTTTTAATGGTGATTTTAATGTCACTTATTATGATTTAGAAAATGATGCAGAGACTGAGGATTATTATGAAGAGCATGAACTTTATTCACAGGCGAAAGGATACCGATGGCTGGATCCAGAGAGCGATTACTATGAAGATGTTTTGGCGTGGGAAGCGCTGAATAAATTGGCAACGGATATTTATTTTCATTTGGAGGATAGACTAGATGTGAAAATTGATATAAAGCCAATTCCAGAGGAAGAAAAAGTAGTGCCAACGCAGGAGCATTTGGCGAAATTTCTAGCTTTTTGTGGAGTGGAGCAGGATGTAATAGATGAAAACAAAGAAAGATTATTAAAGGCTTTAGAGGAATACACACCTGATGAATATGGGGATATATCAGAAGCCATGGCTGAAATGATGGAATATTCTCATAAAATCCAAAGGGCAGAACCTGTGATAGAAATTATAAGAGAATATGGTGTCTGCCGTTCTTCTGACTGGAAATTTTATGCCGAAGAATTAGAAGAATATATTTTGGATTTAGCCAATTTTTCTGACTGGAAATGGGAATATCCCGCAGATACTTATAGTGCAGATTTATTCCCGTATATGAGAAAACAGCTTTATCCATATCATCTTTGGTTGTGCCATCTTGATGAAGGAGCGGATGCGTATTTGTTTCTGCTGTTTTCAGAAAAAGATATGCCAGAAATTATGAAACTGGCAAGAATACTAGACTTACCGCTGAAAGCGTATTTTAAATAAAGAAAATAGAAATAAATTAACTTCGGGAATTGGATTTTTATCCTTTCCCGAATTCTTTTTCCCATTCTTCGGCAGCCTCTGACAGGGTCTGGTAGAACTCCTCTCCGTATTTTCGGATAAGTGGCTTTTTTAGGAATTGATAGACTTTTACACCTAATTCTTTTCCCAGAGTGCAGGCATCAGAGC
>CAUORE010000057.1:0-5778 GCA_963506915.1 uncultured Flavobacteriaceae bacterium | reverse complement strand
GAGCATGTAATCGCTGGTAAAGCGGTGGCTTATGGCGAGGCTCTTGACCAAAAATTTGAGGTGTATGCGAAGCAAGTTATTGCGAATTCCCAAGCATTGGCTAAGGCTATGATAGACAGAGGTTTTGATATTGTAAGTGGTGGAACGGATAACCACCTGATGCTCATTGATTTAAGAAATAAAGGAGTAAACGGAAAAGAAACTGAAAAAGCCTTAGTAAAAGCGGATATCACTTGTAACAAAAATATGGTTCCATACGATGACAAATCGCCGTTTATCACTTCGGGGATTAGATTAGGAACTGCGGCGGTGACGACTCGCGGACTGAAAGAGGCTGATATGCCAGTTATCGCGGATTTGATAGACGAAGTTGTAAAGAATATTAATGATGAAAAAGTCCTAGATGCAGTAAAAGTCAAAGTAAATGACCTGATGAAGGGAAGAGCATTGTTTAATGCATAAAATCATTTTTAATCATTATTAAAATTATAATTTTGCCAAGGTTTTATAACTTTGGCAAAGTTTTTAAGTAGATATGGAAGAAAAAAGAAAATCGTACACTTTTGAGGAGATTAAACAAAAACTGGTGAATTACTGCATTTACCAAGACCGCTGCCATCAGGAAGTGGAACAAAAAATGCAGGATTTTCTGCTGATTCCAGAGGCTAAAGATGAAATAATGCTTTATCTAATCAATGAAAATTATCTCAATGAAGAACGATTTGTCCGAAGCTATATCAGAGGAAAATTTTACCTAAAAAACTGGGGCAGAATAAAGATAAAAAATCACCTAAAATTCAAAGGAGTTTCTGAAAAACTCATCAATAAATGTATGGACGAGATAGATGAAGCCGATTATCAAAAAACCATAGAAAAGCTGTATAATGCCTATTTCTCCGAGCAGAAAGGTTTAAAAAACTATCAAAAAGCCATGAAAACAGTACGCTATCTCATATCAAAAGGGTATGAGTATGAGCTGATTAGGGAAGTGGTGCAGGAATAAGATTTTATATAAAACCCCAGCCTTTTTGAGGGCTGGGGTTTGGATTTATAGATAATTTAGTAGGTATATTTTATAGGGTTTTGACTTCCTTTCTTTGTGTAGTTTTCAAGAGATTGGTTAAGATATTTATCTCTAACTTCTTTTTCTGCTACTTCTCCTGTAAACTCCCAACGGTCTCCTACTTGATTCCAAGAGTTGATTTTATAAACTTCTCTTACAAGCCCACGGTAAGCAGCAATAACATACTTAGCCTCATTCTTTTTGCTTCCTAATTTCCAAGAAGACCTTGTGGTATTATAGAGTTCATTATCTTTCATAAATCTTTTATACAATTTATTGATATTGATGATAATGGTAGGCTCTGTAATAGTAATAGCTTTTGCATCATAGTATTGAATGATTTCATCTGCTGTTTTCATGCCAGATTCCCAAGAGTTGTGCCCTTTTATCTCGTTTGTTAGATTATCCAATCCAATCAAATCTATACATGCACTTTCAATTTCTAATGCTTCTTTTTCAGTTGCTAATCCATGTCGCAAAATGTAATATTCTACATTTTTTCCTTCATTAAGGATTTCTCGAATCAAATTTAGTTTATCACTCTCATCTTCTGTATCTAATGCACAGGAAACATGCTGGAAAACACGGTTTCCTTTACCTTTTCCGATGTAGAAAATTTCTGAATTTCGAGGATCTTTTAGTACATAAACATAGTATCCGATTTTTTCGCAAACAGCCTGTGAAAATTGTTTCATAATTTATAAAATTTAAATGATTGTTATTAATAATGAATATAGTTGGTTTCTTGTTAAAGTTCTATCAATATGGTATTTTATATTTTTAAAATTTTCAAAAAAGTGCCTCATATTACCAAACTTATTTTTTTTTATTTTTGGCATTCTAGTCATAATATTCTATTTCAGATCGTTGCATGCCTATGAGTTCTCCATTTACGCAGGTTGTTTGGTGTATCATATTTCCATATTTATCATAAACCTGCTTGATATTGAAAATATCTGTTTCTGAGCCATTTTCATCATATTCTTGGAAAACCACATCAGTGATGTTTCCATTGGTGTATTTTATATTTGTTGTCTTTGTTAGTGCATCATTATTAAAATTTTCTTTGTATTCACTGATGATTTCTTTTTTGTCATTATATTCATACTTACATATTTCTTTTGTAGTATGATGTTTTGTGTATTCTATTATTTCTACCTTGTTATGTTGGTCATCGTATTTTATAGTTCTTTTCGTTCCACCAAGGTCATAATCAATAGAAGTATCACGCTCTCGAAAAGAAATATTATGAGATTCCTCTATCATATCATTGTTTTCATCATATTTGGCGCAAATTTTATGATGTACAAATTCTATCATTTCATCTAAAATCTCTCCACATTCATTAGAGTACTCATATATGGAGCATTCTGTTTTATTTCCTCGTTCATCGTATTGATATGAAACTTTTTTTGGATGAATATTTTCTTTATCACAAGCATTCTCTTCTACAAGTCTTCCTTTATCATCATAGGAATATATTGTTTTATAGGTATAATCATCTGTCAAAGGATGTTGGGAATCTCCGTTTCTCTCATACTTTTCAGTTAGTTTTCTTTCTTTGTTATAGATATAACTTGTTGATTCTATGGTGTATTCACTTTGGTCATCAGACCAACATCTATGTTTTTCTTCCAAAATATTTCCATTTTGGTCATAGTGGGTGGTGTGGTCATTGGTCAGAATTTCTATGGTTTTTCCATTTTCTGTTTCCATTATAAAATCCTTTTTGTAGATGGATTTTATTTTCTTAATCTTGTCGTTTTTATTCATAAAATGTTTTTTTAAGTTTAAAATTTTTCACAAAGTTACAGCGTAAATACCTTTAAAATTTTGCTCAATTTTGCTCAAATTGAACAAACAATTTTTATCTTTGGTTCAAAATGTAACTCTACAATATGGATGCAGAAATAGACAGGCTAAGAGAAGATTTTAAAAAGGTATATCACTCTAAAATACAGACAACAAAAGATATAAAAGAGTTAGCCAAAAAAATAAATATTAGTAACAGTACGCTTCGCAGGTTTTTAGGAAAAATTAAATCTGAAAGTAAATCTAGTTCTGTAACCTTAAATCTTATTTCTAACTCTTTGGGATACAGTAGTTTCAATGATTACTGCAGACCTAAAAATAGTTCACTTTCGGAGCTGGATGCTTTGGAAATTTTTTATGATTCTGTCAGAGGCAAAGATATTTTGACAAGTGAGAGGAGGTACAATGATGTGAATTATCAATATGCCCAAAAAATCTTAGAAACCAATGAAAATATCAATGAATTTATTGAAAATTTTGCGGATAATAAGGTAGCGCTGGAATACGCTCTGGCGTGGCATCCTCACTATGGCAAGATTACAGACCCTAAATATCAAGAGATTCTAATCAACTTGGGAGAGGTGACAGGTATTTCCCATATCAAGGTTTTTGCGCCGTCTTTTGCGCTGTTTGGGAAGTTCGTTTCAGAGAATTTTGATGACAAAAAAGAAATAGATAAACAGCTGAAACTTATTGATAAACAGTTGGTTCTGATGAGAAAGGAATATAAATGGTTTTTTGTTTTTCCAGAGTTTAGGGCTGCAGCGGCGAGGGTTTTATACTATTTTCACTATGATGACCATCAAAATTTAGAGAAAGAAATTCAAGCCCAATATTCTAATTTTAGGAAAAAGACTATAAATGGAGATAGAATTTTTTTTGCGAGTTATTTTGCTGATTGTCTTAATCTTATCGGACGGTACAGCGAAGCGAAAGAGTTCGTTTCCGAAATCAGCAAGGAGGATTACGAAGAATTTAAGGAAGAATACCATTACAAAAGGGACAAATATCTATTCTGTATCGTGAAAGGCATCACGCTTTTTCATCTTGGTGAAAAGAAAGAGAGCGAGAAGCTTTTTCAAGAAGTTTCAAATGTTAATTTCATGGAATTTCCTTTTGATATCAGGGATTATCTGGCTCTGCAATATTATCTTTTGGGAAAACTTCTATATCCTAAAAATACAAAGTTTTCAGATGGTTTTAACTCCAAAATCAATGAAATGAAATTTACTTATTTTAATAGATTTAACTGATGCTTTCTTTATTTTTGATAATTTTGGGGCATATGGCCTACGGCGTTACCAACGGCCTGTGGAAAGGACCGAGAGATAGAGTAGGGACGCTCCCGCTAATTTTGATGAGGAGTTTTGGCTGCTGCATGATTTTTTTTATTTCACATCTGTTATTTACTTATTTTCAGGTACTTCCACCGAAAGAGTTTTCCAGCCAAGATATTTTGTACACTATACTAATTTGTATGGTCAATTATTTTGGGTTGTTTTTTTATTTAAAATCCCTAAAACACACTTATGTTTCCAATGTTATCGGCTTTGGAAAAATGGGACTGATTATAGGTATTTTGATAGGTGTCTTTTTTTATGGCGAAAGCATCAGTATGGTAAAAGGAGTAGCTTGTGCAGCGATTTTACTGGCTGTTACGCTCATAGAGAAAAGCATAAAAATAGAAAAAACGCCCATTTCTAAAGGGTTAGTTTATTCCATTTTGTCCAGATTGTTTTGGTCTACGGGACTGCTATTTGTGCCGTTTATAGAGAAAATAGGAATTTTGCTTTTTTGCTCTATTCTGGAAGCTGTGGTGTTCTCTATGTCGTTGATTTTGTTTTTGTGCCAAAAAGATAAAAGCTGGAAGGGAATGGATGCCAAAACCCGAAATGAAATCTTTTTCTTAATAATTTTGGGGACAACAGGGACTTTTTGTCTTAATTTTGCCATTACTAAAACAAGCATTATTGTTTTTGCATTCATGGGGCTGATAGAGCCTATTATCGGGATATTAGTTTCTATATTTTACCACAAAGAGAAAATAAACAAGTTGCAGTTTGTAGGACTTGCTTTAGGGCTGGTTTCTTCTTTTGTGCTTTCCTTTTTATAGTTTATCTTTGCCAAATATAATTTTTAAATGCTGCCAAAAGAAAAATTACCTCAGATTTTTGAATATCTTAAACAATTTCTCACCGAAGAACGCCTAAGGAAAATAGAGCATTTCTCTGAGCGAAGTTCGGATTTTGTCCTGCCTGTCATTGGCGATGTTTATCAGTTTCGGAATGCTGCTGCCATTGTCCGTTCGGTGGAGGCGTGCGGATTTCACAAGGTGGTAGCTTTGGAGGAAGAAAATGTTTTTGAGCCAAACCTGAGGGTGACCAAAGGAGCGGACACTTGGGTAGAAGTTGAAAAAATGCCCAATGCGCTGGAATCTTTGCAGAAAATCAAAAACCAGGGTTACAAGATTCTGGCAGTTTCGCCCGAAAAAAATGTGGTGATGCTTCCAGATTATCAAATCCAATTGCCCATAGCCCTTGTTTTTGGAACGGAAAAAGAGGGCGTTTCCGATGAGTTTTTGGATTTTGCAGATGAAACTTTGGCTATTCCTATGTATGGTTTTACGGAGAGTTTCAATGTTTCTGTGGCGGCAGCAATTTGTATGTATGATTTCAAACAAAAATTGCTGAAATCTGATATAGATTATTTCCTGAAAGATGAAAAGCTGCTCAGAACTAAAATCCGCTGGGCGGTCAATTCCATTCGCAGCGGACAGGAAATTTTGGATAAATATATGAATGAGAATTAGGATTTCTGAGCAACTTCCGAGAATTAAATTTCTTTGCTGATGAGCCAATGGTATATGGCGTTGCGCTCGCTATCTACTTCGGTATATCCTCCTA
>CAUORE010000056.1:0-5950 GCA_963506915.1 uncultured Flavobacteriaceae bacterium | reverse complement strand
AAAAGGATTTCCTTTATAAGTTATACTAATCCCATCGTCAGGAAGTCCTTCTTCTCTATCCAACTTCATTGCAAATGCTTTGGGATACTCGCCACTTGAAATAGAAGTTGCCCAATTAGAAAAAGAATATTCCCCTCCTAATCTACTTAAATAATTTGCTTTTTCTATTTTCCCATCATATTCTAATGCAAATATATTAATCAATGTGCCGTATTTCTCAAAATTTGCTTTGCTTTTTTCATAGCTTTTCTGCATTTTTTGAAATTCTTTTTCTTCTTCAGAGTTAAAATCCCAATGGTGAATAGCGGTTCGCTCAAAATATCCTTCCTTACCGAGGAACTCGAACTTATTATCGTTGGTTAGGCGGAAAGCCAGCCAGTTAGGTGCGGTATATTCGTTGTGATACTCAGTGGTATTATCGCCTATATAACCCTCGTAAGGCTCAAAAGGACACAGCATATACACCTTTTGTCCTGCCCAATCAGGGTTGATTTCAGCTAAATCGATACTCATTAGGGGCAAAAAATGATTTTTGAGCCACGGTTGCTCTTTTACAAAAATGTCTTCTGCTTTAGGGAACGCCTGCAAATGGTCGTTCAGTTCTTGGATTTCTTCTCTTGAATTCATTAGGTTTCATTTAAAAAACATTAAAATTTCAGTTCTGCATTTACTTTTCTTACCGCATCAGCAGAGGTATGGAATTTCTCTTTTTCATCTTCATTTAGGGATAGTTCCATTATTTTTTCTATTCCATTTCTACCAATGATACACGGCACCCCTATACTGACATCATGCTCGCCATATTCCCCCTCCAAAAGTGCAGAACAAGGTATCATTTTCTTTTGGTCAGACAAGATAGAATGTACCAGCGAAGCCACTCCTGCCCCAGGAGCATACCACGCAGAAGTCCCCAAAAGTTTCACCAAAGTAGCCCCACCTAGTTTGGTTTCTTCCACTATGCTGTTTAGTTTTTCTTTATTCAAAAATTCTGCTACGCAGATGCCATTTCTAGTAGCTTTACTGATGAGAGGAAGCATCCCTGAGTCCGTATGAGAGGCGATTACCATACCATCTACATCCGAAACTGGACATCCCAGAGCCTCCGCTAGACGATATCTAAATCTCGCTGTATCCAGCGCTCCTCCCATACCTATGATTCTGTTTTTAGGAAGTTGGAATTTCTTATGAACAAGGTAGGACATGGTATCCACGGGATTGGTCACCACGATGATAATGGCATTAGGAGAGTATTTTAGTACATTTTCTGTAACTCCTGACACAATATCCGCATTTACTCCTATCAGTTCCTCTCTGCTCATCCCTGGTCTTCTAGGCATCCCAGAGGTGATGACCACTACATTAGAATTTTCTGTTTTAGAATAATCATTAGTTACACCTATGATACGAGTTTCAAAGCCTTCCACAGCGGACATCTGCATAAGGTCCATCGCTTTCCCTTCGGCAAAACCCTCTTTGATGTCTAATAATACCACCTCACTCGCGAAATTTCGCATGGCTATATATTCCGTGCAGCTTGCTCCCACGGCTCCCGCTCCTATTACTGTTACTTTCATTTTATTATTAAATTTAAACTCACAAAGTTAATAATTATTCATTACTCTCCTATAATTTACATTAACCATTGAGAAAATCTATTTTAAGATAAATTTCCTAAGTTTTTTGAAGAGAATTTCTTATCATTGCATGATTTTAGTTTTTACAAATTATGCAAAAAGAATTTTTAAACCATCTCAGCCGTGGTTACAAAAACCGAAAATACGACTTGGATAAAAGAAAAATAGAAAAATTCATCGATTCTTTTTTTCGTTTCGTCTTCTTTTTAGAATATCAAAGATGTAATTCCGAAGCGGAAATTCACCTCAGATTAGAAAGTTTTAAACTTGAATTTCAGCAGATTATCAACTCTGTAATAGAAGACCCTGATATGAAAGCAAAAGCGGCAAGCTGCTTTTTCGAGGCTGTTCCGCATGTTTACAACCTGCTGGAAAAAGACGCTCAGTTTATCCTTGACAATGACCCTGCCGCTACTCACATAGAGGAAGTAATGGTCTCTTACCCAGGATTTTATGCTATTTCTATTTATAGATTTGCTCACCAACTGCATCTACAAGGCGTGCCGCTCATCCCAAGAATCTGGACAGAGCTAGCACACAGCAAAACAGGAATAGACATCCACCCTGGCGCTACCATCGGAGAATGTTTTTTCATAGACCACGGAACAGGGATCGTGATTGGCGAAACGACCGTGATTGGCAATTTCGTTAAAATTTATCAGAATGTAACTCTCGGAGCTTTAGCGGTTTCCAAAGATATCGCCAACACGAAACGCCACCCTACGATAGAAAATAATGTAACAGTGTATGCTAACACCACTATTTTAGGCGGGAATACTATCATTCGGGAAGGTTCTACCATTGGCGGAAATGTCTGGCTTACAGAGAGTATAGAGCCATACAGCTTGGTATATTATAAAAACAAAACCATCATCCGAAGCAAAGAAAAACCAAACGAACCGATTAATTTTTCTATTTAAAAATTTGCATTTTTAAAAAATATTATTAGATTTGCATTCATATTTATTCCAAAAAGAGATGACAATAGTAAAAAACAATATGATGTGTTGCTATATTCTAACGACTTCAGTTTTTCTGATAGCGTAGCAATGCTGTATTGTTATTCGTATATAGAGGGCTGAAAGATTTCACGCCCTCTTTTTTATTTTTAATAATTTTTTAAATCAATCATATTATGAAATTCAACAATGTATTAGAAACCATCGGTAAAACGCCAGTAGTAAGACTAAGCAAACTATTCCCAAACCATAATGTTTGGATAAAACTAGAAAGAAGCAACCCAGGGGGAAGCGTGAAGGACAGAATCGCTCTAGCCATGATAGAAGCAGCTGAAAAAGAAGGGAAAATCAATAAAGATACTAAAATCATAGAGCCTACATCGGGAAACACAGGAGTAGGTCTTGCTATGGTAAGCGCTGTGAAAGGATATGATTTGACTTTGGTAATGCCAGAGAGCATGAGTGTAGAGAGAAGAAAACTAATGTCTGCTTATGGCGCAAAAATCGTCCTAACGCCAAGAGAATTAGGAATGAAAGGAGCGATAGCAAAAGCTCAGGAACTAGCTGAAAAAGAAAGTAACTCTTGGATTCCTCAGCAGTTCGAAAATACTGCCAATCCAGAAATCCACCGTAATACTACGGCTCAGGAAATTTTAAATGATTTCTCTGAAGGTGTAGATTTCCTCATCTCGGGAGTAGGAACAGGCGGACACATTACGGGTATTTCCGAGATTGTAAAACAGAAATTCCCTCAGCTCAAAGCTTTTGCCGTTGAACCAGAACAGTCCCCTGTCATCAGTGGCGGCGCACCTGGCCCACACGCTATCCAAGGAATCGGTGCTGGTTTTATCCCTGCTGTTTTGAATACAGAAATTTTAGAGGGCGCTATCCTAGTTGGGAAAGAAGAAGCGTTTAGTTTCGCACAAAGATTAGCAAAAGAAGAAGGAATTTTAGGTGGAATTTCCACAGGAGCTTCACTCGCTGCTATTGCTAAAAAATTAGGAGAAATCCCACAAAATGCTACTGTTCTGACCATCAACTACGACACAGGAGAAAGATACTGGTCTGTGGATGGACTTTTCGAAGAGAATATAATTTCAGAATAAATTTTGTAAAACCTTTCCTGTTGGAAAGGTTTTTGTTGTCTAAGGGCTAAGATATATGTATATTTACCAAAATTTATTAAAAATGAGAATTATTGTCAATTTGATTATCACCGCAGCAGTTGCCTATTTTCTACCAAAGGTGCTTAGCGGAGTGCATTTCTTAGATTTCAGTTCGGCTGTGATTTTTGCAGTGGTTTTGGGATTGCTGAATATTTTCCTAAAACCTATCCTGAATATCATTAGTTTCCCTGTATCGCTGGTTACTTTTGGGCTTTTTTCACTGGTTGTGAATGCTATCGTGGTTTCTGTGGCGGATTATTTCGTGGATGGAATGGTAATCGATGGATTTGGCTGGACTCTGGCTTTTAGTGTTTGTTTATCTATTCTGACCTCTATTTTGTCAGTAGATGAAGATTAGAATCTACCGATATTTTTTAAGAAAAACATTATCTTTGCCAATTATTTAACAAGAATATGGAAGAAGAAAAAAAACCACTCAATTTCATTGAGCAAATTATAGAAGAAGATTTGGCTAATGGACTCAGCAGAGACAAAATTCGTTTTCGTTTTCCGCCAGAGCCTAACGGCTATCTGCACATAGGGCATACCAAAGCGATATGCATCAACTTCGGTTTAGGCGAAAAATATAACGCTCCCGTGAACCTTCGTTTCGATGATACCAATCCTGAGAAAGAAGAACAAGAGTTCGTAGATTCCATCAAGAAAGATGTGGCTTGGCTCGGCTTCAAATGGGACAAAGAGCTCTATGCGTCAGACTATTTTCAGCAGCTCTATGATTGGGCTGTGCAGATGATAAAAGATGGCAAAGCGTACATCGATGAGCAGTCTTCAGAAGTCATCACGGAACAAAGAAAAAATCCTGCAGAACCTGGGATAGAATCTCCATTCCGAAACAGACCAATAGAGGAATCTCTAAATCTATTTGAGCGAATGAAAAATGGTGAGTTCGAAGAAGGAACAATGTCTCTTCGTGCCAAAATAGATATGACTTCGCCTAATATGAACATGCGTGACCCTGTGATGTATAGAATCCTGAAAAGACCACACCACAGAACTGGCACCACTTGGAAAATTTACCCTATGTACGACTGGGCTCATGGAGAGAGTGACTACATAGAGCAGATTTCGCATTCTCTTTGTTCATTGGAGTTTGAAAACCACAGACCGCTTTACGACTGGTATCTTGACCAAGTCTATACGGAAGGAACTATCAGAAACAAACAGCGAGAGTTTGCCCGAATGAATGTAACCTACATGATTACTTCTAAAAGAAAACTCCAAAGGCTCGTTGCTGAAGGTGTAGTTACAGGCTGGGACGACCCGCGAATGCCTACCGTCTCTGGACTTAGACGCAAGGGCTATACACCGGCTTCCATCCGAAACTTTATCGAGCGGGTAGGTGTAGCAAAAAGAGAAAACCTGATAGACATCCAACTATTGGAGTTCTGCGTAAGGGAAGACCTCAACAAAGTGGCAAAAAGAATGATGGTCGTAATGAACCCCATTAAGCTCATCATAGAAAACTACCCAGAAGGAAAAACCGAATGGGTAGAAACAGAAAACAACCCCGAAGACGAGAACGCTGGAACAAGGCAAGTACCTTTCTCCCGAGAGATTTATATAGAAAGAGAGGACTTTAAAGAAGAAGCCGATAAGAAATTCTTCCGATTAAAACTCGGTGGCGAGGTAAGGCTTAAATCTGCCTACATCATCAAAGCAGAAAGAGTAGAGAAAGATGAGCAAGGCAATATAACGACTATCTACGCTACCTACGACGAGAAATCCAAGTCTGGAAGTGGCACAGAAGAAAGTCTAAGAAAAGTAAAAGGAACACTGCACTGGGTTTCTGCAAATCACGCCCTGCCTGTGGAAGCGAGAGTCTATGACAGACTTTTCACTACCGAACAGCCAGATGCAGAAAAGGAAACTGACTTCCTAGAGTTTATAAACCCTGAATCTCTGAAAGTGGTGACTGCCTATGCAGAACCAGCAGTAAAAGAAGTGAAAGTGGGCGAACCGCTGCAGTTCCAGAGAATAGGTTACTTTACCAAAGACCAAGACAGCACAGACAGCAAATTGGTTTTCAATAGAACAGTAACTCTGAAGGATTCCTACAAGCCTGAAAATTAAACAAATGAAAATTAAACAAATGAAAATTAAACAAATGAAAATTAAACAAATGAAAAAATATTTTTCTTTTTGTCTTTTGGGGATTTTTATTTTTTGTTTT
>CAUORE010000055.1:0-5975 GCA_963506915.1 uncultured Flavobacteriaceae bacterium | reverse complement strand
ACAAGAAAATCCAGACACATCATTCAAAGGATATTTTTCTGACCCGATAGACCGCATGTGGGAGCTGAGAGAGCCCTACAAAAGAGGAACTTTTATTTTGACGGCATATAGACCAAATTATATCATTGTTTCCAGATATTCAAGTCTTCCTAATAGGCAGCCTGTGAGTCTGAATATCAATCGAGCAGTTCCAGAATACAAAAACTTTCAAAATATAGAAGCCAAATTTCAGGTCAGTCTGAAAGCCAAGGTGTTACAGGGTGCTTTCTGGAACAAAGGCGACCTTTGGCTGGGTTTTACTCAGCAGTCTTTTTGGCAGGTTTATAATGGTAAAATGTCCCGCCCTTTCCGCGAGACCAACTATGAGCCAGAGCTGATGTTCATCTATCCGCTGAACCTGTCCGCAGGAAAATTTAAAATAAAAATGGCGGGAATATCCGTAAACCACCAGTCCAATGGAAAGGAAGAACTGCTCTCGCGAAGCTGGAACAGACTTATACTTATCACAGCTTTTGAGTGGGGAGATTTTTACATTACGAATAAATTATGGCAGAGATTTACCGAAAAAGGGGAGGATGATGATAATCCCAGCATAGAGGAATATGTGGGAAGAACCGAATTTACCATCGGCTATTCCAGAAAAAGTCATATTTTTTCTTTGGTTTTGCGTAATAATCTGAATTTCAAGCATAATAGAGGCTTTGCAGAGTTTTCTTGGATTTATCCTATCAAAGGAACTCTTAAAATGATGCTTCAAGCATCTCATGGCTATGGAGATTCTCTGATTGATTATAATCACAAACAGACTATAATTGGGGTAGGAGCTGTTTTCCTTCCGATGTAAATAATAGATAATGAATGATTTAAAATCTTTTTTAGACGAAAAAGCCGAGCAGTACAATCATCCTGATTTCGTGCTGGGCGATCCTATTCAGATGCTGCATCGTTTCGAGCTGAAACAGGATATAGAGATTATAGGATTTTTAACAGCAACTATCGCTTGGGGAAACCGAAAATCCATCATCAAAAGTGCAGAAAAAATGCTCATGATGATGGGCAGTTCGCCGTATGATTTTGTGATGAATTTCACGGAAAAAGATTTTGAAAAAATGGAGGACAAAGCCATTCACAGGACATTTTCTTTGGAAGATTTTAGGTTTTTTCTGTCCGCTTTGCGAAAGATTTATATAAAGAATGAAAGTTTAGAAAATCTATTTTTATTAAAAGAAGGCGAGACCAATTTTTATCATGCTTTGGAGCGTTTTAGAAATACTTTTTTTGAGAATGATTTTCAACACAGAAGTCAGAAACATATCAGCTCCACTTATAAAAATTCCGCTGCGAAAAGGCTGATGATGTATCTTCGCTGGATGGTGCGGAAGGATAATAAAGGTGTGGATTTGGGAATTTGGGAAAATATTGGTCAGGAATATTTATCCGTTCCGCTGGATGTCCATGTGGGGAATATTTCGCGGAAGCTGGGGCTGATACAGAGAACTCAGAACGATTGGAAAACGGTGGAAGAGCTTGATTTTCAGCTGAGAAAAATAGATGAAAAAGACCCTGCAAAGTATGATTTTGCGTTGTTTGGTCTGGGAGTATTTGAGAATTTTTAGAAATAAGTAAAATTTAATTTTTTATAGTGTTTAGTAAAGAAGAATCACAGCAGCTGCGGCAGGAATTTTGGACATCTTTTGGGAAGTCTTTTCCTACAAAATGGACATTGTATAATACTAAAATAAAGGGTTTTAGTTTCAAATTTTATTTTGACACCAAAAAAGCAATGGTTTTGGTGGAGATAGATGGGAGCTTAGACCATAGAGTAAAGTATTTTGAGAAGATGCAGTCTATAGAGGACATTTTTGAGGAATATTGGGAAGATGCAGTCTATTCGGATTCTTTCGAGCTAGAAAACGGAAAGGAAGTTTCCTGTGTATTTGTAGAAAAACAAGGAGTCTGCATTCACAATAGGAATACATGGCAGGAAACGATGGAATTTCTCTCCGAAAAAATGCAGAAACTTGAAGAATTTTGGCTGGAATATCAGGATTTTTTCAAAGAGGAATAGATTTATGATTTATCTCATTTTAAATTTTTTGAAACTAATCTAATAAAAGTTATACTTTTGGGCTATGGAAACAAGAAATTATTTAGATTCGACTTACCTCAAAACTCCTGCTCAGTCAGGACTTTCTGAGGAAGAGACATTGAAAAAGGTATATGATTTGGCTCAGGAAGCTGCGGATAATGGGCTGTTTGCGGTGATGATTCGCCCGCAGTATGTGAAACAGATTAAGCAGTTTTTGAGTGAAAAAAATCCTGCTGTGAAAGTGGGAACAGTAATAGGTTTTCACGAAGGGACAGCTCCTGTGTACGAAAAACTAAAAGAAGCACAGCAGGCGATAGATGATGGAGCAGATGAGTTGGATTTTGTAATCAACTATGAAGCCTTTAAAAAGGGAAGTTTAGAAGCGCTTAAATTTGAATTTCTACGATGCACAGAGCTTTGTATGAAAAACAACAAAGTAGCAAAATGGATTATAGAAATCGCGGCTTTGACCGATGAGCAGATAGCTTCTATTACTAAAAATATCGTAAAATGGGCGACTATCAGCTTTACAAAAGAACAACTTTCTAATATTTTCATCAAATCCTCTACTGGATTTTATGAAACTCAAGATGGAAAGCCAAACGGTGCGACCAAAGAAGGCATAAAAATCATGCTGGACAATGCAGATGTACTGCCAGTAAAGGCCGCAGGAGGAATCAGAACAAAAGAAGAAGCTGAGGAAATGATAAAAATGGGAGTGAAACGAATAGGAACATCCTCCGCATTGGCATTGATAGGGAAGGAGCAGAGCAGCTCTGGATACTAAAAATAAAAAAGTCAGGATTTTTTGTCCTGACTTTCTTTTTTATAAAGATTTAAATTGTTCCAAAGTTCTGATATCATTCTCAAAGAACATACGAATATCTGACATTTGGTAAAGAAGCATTACGATTCGCTCTATTCCCATACCGAAAGCATATCCGCTGTATTTGTCAGGGTCTATATTCACATTTTTGAGAACGGCAGGGTCTACCATACCACAGCCCATGATTTCCAGCCAGCCTGTTCCTTTCGTGATTCTGTAGTCTGTTTCGGAATTAAGCCCCCAGTATACATCCACCTCTGCACTTGGCTCAGTGAAAGGGAAATAAGAAGGACGCATTCTGATTTTTGACTTTCCGAAAAGTTCCGTAGTGAAAAACTGAATGGTTTGTTTCAAGTCTGCAAAACTCACATTTTCATCGATATAAAGTCCTTCTATCTGATGGAAAATACAATGAGAACGAGAAGAAACAGCTTCATTTCTGAAAACTCGCCCAGGCGAAAGAATACGGATAGGCGGTTCATTTTTCTCCATATATCTGATTTGCACAGAAGAAGTGTGAGTTCTTAGCAGAACATCAGGATTTGTCTCGATGAAGAAAGTATCCTGCATATCTCTTGCTGGGTGATATTCAGGTAAGTTCAGCGCGGTGAAGTTATGCCAGTCATCTTCTATCTCTGGCCCGTCAGCCACTGCAAAACCGATAGATTTAAAAATATCTGTAATTCTATTTTTTACTAAATTAATAGGGTGTCTAGAACCTAATTCTAAAGGAAATCCAGGTCTGGTAAGGTCTTCCTTTTCGGCAACCACATTCTGTGAAGAACCGCTCTGTGTCAGCTCTTCTAGTTTAGCAGAGATGCTTTGTTTCAGTAAGTTTATTTTCTGACCATATTCTTTTTTTTGGTCATTGGATACAGATTTGAACTGTTCAAATAAATCATTCAAAATCCCTTTTTTTCCATTGAATTTGATTCTGAATTGTTCAATTTCTTCCTTTTTCTGAGAATGAAATTTTTGGACTTCATTTAAAAGTTCATCTATTTTTGTTAGCATTTTCTGTTTTTTATTTAGGTCGACAAAATTACAATTTTTTTAGTTTTTAAACAAAATAAAAACCTGTCTAATAATATAGACAGGCTAACATATAAAATTAAAAAAATGAAAAAATTATTTTTTATTGAAAGCTTTTATAGCAACTTGTAGAGTGAATTCATTTTTTATAATGCCGTCCTTCACTGGTAGTTGGAATTTCACTCCAAATTCCGTTCTGTCTATGTCCGTAGGTTCAGTGTATATGCTGACCTGCTCGGTATCAACTTTTACATTGGCGTTAAAACTCACAGCCTTTGTAATTCCTTTTATTGTCAAATTCCCTTCAATAACAGAGTTGTAATCTCCGTGTTCTGAGGGAGTTACTTTTGTGATTTCAAATGTAGCCGTAGGAAACTGCTCTACATCAAAGAAATCAGAGTTTTTGAGGTGATTGTCAAGCTTTGCAGCGAGTACTTTATCCTCTATATCTGTGGTTGTGATGGATTTAGTATCGATTACTAATTTCCCAGAAACCAATTTTCCATCCTTTACATTGATATCTCCTTCCGAAAAATCCATTGTCCCAAAGTGGCTGGTGTTTTCAGATCTAAAGATTTTGTAACCTTTCCAATCGATGTTACTTTGTTCTTTATTTATTGTAAAGGTTTGATAATCAGCTACTGATTCTTCTTTTACTGATTCGTTTTTCACTGTTTCTTTTTCATTTTTACAAGAAACAGTGATTCCCACCAAGGCGATGCATAGAAAGTAAACTAAATATTTTTTCATTTTATGCTTTCTTCACAAATTCAGATTTTAGTCCCATTGCTCCAAAACCATCTATTTTGCAGTCGATATTGTGGTCGCTGTCAAAATTCAAACGGATATTTTTTACTTTCGTTCCAGCTTTTATAGGTTTAGGAGCTCCTTTCACAGGAAGGTCTTTTACGATTACTACTGTGTCGCCATTTTGGAGTTCGTTTCCATTGGCATCTAGAATTTTATCACCGCTATTGGCAGATTCTTCTGCTGGGTTCCATTCATGAAAGCACTGAGAACATGCCATCAAATCACCATTTTCATAAGTAAATTCAGAACCACAAGCAGGGCAGATAATAGTATCACTCATTATATTTATTCGTTTTAAAAATTGACTGCAAAGATAAAAAATATAACTACGCTAAACAATCTCAAACATAATTATTGTACAAAAAAGTAAGCTGTCTGATTAAACAGAAATACCAAATGTAATAGCTAAAACAGCAAAAACATGTTAATTTATATTCATTTGATGTAAATGTTTTTTTCATTTTTTAGGGAAGTTAGAGACAAGTATGTTAATTTTTTCTTTATGATATTCATCTTTTCTACATCACATGTTAATAGATAAAGGTAAGATTTCTCTTGCATTTTGTCTTAAATGATAAGCTTTTTTGAATATTTGGTTTGTTATCATTTATCTTATCATTTACCATATCATTTGGTTTGATAACATTTTTATAACATTTCGTTTGTTATCATTTATGTTATCAAAGATGTTATCATTTGATTTGACCAGTTTTTTTAACTTTTGGTTTTCCACACTTTGAAAAGTGTGACCTTTTTTTACATTTCGAATGTTACACTCTTGGTTACACTTTTTGTTACACTTTCAGAGTGTAACTTTTTTTGCACCTTTGGAATACTTAAAACGATGGTATTTTTTGCGCTTTTGGTTTTTCATCATTTTCTCCATCGTTTTTCCCATCGTTTTTTTGATGGTATTTTTTACGCTTTTGGAATTGTTACTATTTTTTGAATATTTGGTTTTGTAACGATTTCTGTAACATTTTTAGTAACATTTTTTCTGTTACTGTTTTCTTCACTTTTGGAATTGTTGTTATTTTTTAAGAATTTGGTTTTAAGGCAATGATATATTTATATAATTTTTCAAGGCGTGTATCGCTTAAATCTTTGAGTGAAGTTAAAGGCTTTTTTAGTGCAAGTTTTTCAGTGGCAAAAGAATAAATATCTATATTTAAACTATTTGCACGAGCATTAATTCCCGCATATTGTTTTTTTCTCCAC
>CAUORE010000054.1:0-6279 GCA_963506915.1 uncultured Flavobacteriaceae bacterium | reverse complement strand
CTACTGCTAATTTGAAAGAATCTACTTTAGTATATGTAGATAACATCTCAGGAACTATAAATCCTGTAACTTCTAATGTAACTTCTAAAGGTTTCTATTACTATAGCTCTACTGACAATAAATGGGTAAAAATAGCTGAAGGAACAATGCAAGAACAAGACCTTAGACTAGTAGGTACTAATAACCACATCACACAAGATGGAGGTAAGGGTGGAAACGGAACCTCTGCTGGTAATGGAAGAAATAACCTTGCTATAGGAAAAAACACCCTATTCTCTATAACAGGAGGTTCTAATAATATAGCAATGGGAGAGGGGGCTCTTTATACCAATACAGTAGGGCCTCAGAACATAGCATTGGGAAATAATGCTCTTTATTCCAATCAATGGGGAGCACAGAATGTCGCAGTCGGTGTAGATGCTTTATATTCTAATCAAGGTGGTACAGGTAATGTTGCTATAGGACATAGTGCACTTCGTAATGGAACAGTAGGGGTTGGTAACATAGCTATAGGTTGGGATGCTATGATGACAGGAGGAAATGGTATTGCAATAGGGTCTCAAGCTCTAAAAAATAGCCAAGCAGGGTCCTCCAATGTAGCTATAGGAAGTGGCGCTCTTAGAGAAAATACAACAGGGAGAGATAATGTGGCATTAGGAATTGGAGCACTTGTAAATAATACAACAGCAAGTAATAATATTGCTATAGGTACTGGTGCCCTTACTACAAACACTACAGGAGCAAGTAGTGTGGCTGTGGGAGCAAGCGCCCTAAGACATAATACAACTGGGAATAATAACATTGGGGTGGGCTCAGAGACTTTGTATCTAAACACCACAGGAGCAAGTAATGTGGCTATAGGATCTGGTTCATTGTATAATAATACTACAGGAGATAATAATATAAGTTTAGGAACTAATACTCTAAGAACCAATACTACAGGTAGAGATAATATTGCAATGGGAACAGCAGCTCTTTTTGCGAATACCATAGGGGCGAATAACATAGCTATAGGTTCTAATGGTCTTAGATTTAATACTACAGGGAGTAATAACATTAGTTTTGGTACTAATACCCTTCGTTTAAATACCACAGGGGATAGAAATATTGCTATTGGAGATGGTACCCTATCAGGGAATACATTAGGAGCATATAATATTGGGTTAGGAATATCGGTATTAAATTCTAATACTACAGGTAAATCAAACATTGGACTTGGAACTAATTCACTTTCTGCAAATATCTCTGGAGATTCTAATGTAGGGATAGGAAACAGCGCACTATTTTCCAATGTTACAGGGACATATAATATCGCTATTGGGCATTATCCTTTAAACAAAGCTACTGCATCTCATCATAATATAGCATTAGGATATAATACGATGGAGAATAACACTTATGGAAATTATAATATAGCCCTTGGAGCTTCTGCGCTTAGTAGTAATACAACTGGTCAGCATAACAATGCACAAGGGGTGAATGCTCTTAAAAACAATGTTAGAGGTAATGCTAATATAGCTTTTGGTCATGGAGCAGGAGAGTGGATAAAAAGTGACTATAATGTACATATAGGAAATGCTAGTTTTCCTGCTATCAATACTGCAGAATTAGAAAATGTAATAGTGATAGGGAATGGTATCAATGCTGCTGAACTTACCCCAAGTACTGGACGAGATAACTCCATTATCTTAGGATACAAAAATGGACACAACAGAAGCCCTAATGTAGGATTAGGTACATACAAACCTGATACTAAACTACATATAGTAGCTAACGGACCTGCTATCAAGATACAAGACACTAACCAAGGAGCTGGAAGAGTCCTTACTAGTGATGCTAATGGTGTGGGAACTTGGAAAGATATAGAATTATTCAAAGGAGCACCTGCTGTAGGAAGATTTACATGGAATGCAGGAGTGAGATTAGGGAATTCGCGTTGGAATAAAATCGCTACTGTGGTCGTGAAACCTGGGACAAACATGGTTTTTGTAAAACTTCACATATTGAGTTCTCAAGTGCCTCACCCTACAAAAGCCTATACAAGAGTCTATGTAGGAATGAAAGATGTAGGAACAAATAATGGATTTACTAATGAAAAACCTGTCTACACAATGTTCCATCCATATTTAGAGCATGATTATGAATTAGTAGGGAATTTTATTTATAATAATAATACTAATTCCTATCAGACATTATATCTGAATTTACAGAGTGATGTTCCTAATATTATCAGAAGTGCTTTTGAATATAACACATCTGCTAGCCAGGTATATGGAACAACTTGGTATGAAAACTGGTTCTATTCAGTTCCAGTTAATTAGAAAACAAAATAACACCACTGAAATGGTGGTGTTTATCTAAAATTAAAAACGCTTCCAAAATTAGGAAGCGTTTTTCTATTTAATTTAATTATCATTATTTTGACTTAGCTGCTTTTTTGTTTGTTTTTACACCTTTTTTGTTGTAAAAATTGTCATAAGCATATTGAGCTGCTTTGTAAAGGTCTATTACTCCGCCTGCAACTGAAATCTGGTCAAAGTTTGCACTAGAATCTACATTTGCATTTACAGTAGATTTATTTACTGTTTTTACTAATGCTTCTTTGATCTGCTGAGGAGTAAGGCTTGGCATATATGCCCAAAGCACAGCCGCCGCACCTGCTACTACTGGAGATGCCATAGAAGTTCCTTGTAGGTATTCGTATTTAGCATCTGGAACAGTAGAGTAGATTTCTTGTCCTGGCGCGAAAACATCTACCATTTTACCATTGTAGTTAGAGAATCTAGCTCTTAGGTTTTGGTTGTTGTTTGTGCTAGCTCCTACTACTATCATGTTACTAACGAATGGTTTTTCGTCTGACTGCTTCATGAAATTAGTAGGGAAATATTCATTTTCTCCAATGTTCTGGTTGTCATTTCCTGCTGCTTTCACTAGAAGAACACCTTTTTTCTCTGCGTATTTCATAGCCTCCCAAACATGTTTTTTCCCTGGAGATACAGCTTTACCAAAACTCATGTTAAGGATTTTAGCTCCGTTGTCTACTGCGTATCTGATAGCATTAGCAACATCTTTATCTCTTTCGTCTCCGTCTGGAACGGCTCTTACAGTCATGATTTTAGCCACTTTGTGAGCTACACCATACTGAGCCTCATTTCCATGAGGAAGTCCTGCGATGATTCCAGAAACATGCGTTCCGTGAGATGCATCAGGCCCTTCGTAATGGTTGTTTCCATAGTGTTTTTCGTTATAATTGTCATAATTATCTCCTACGATTTCTTTTCTTGGGTCAAAATCAAGGTTGTAGTGTTTTGTAGCTTGAGATTCGTAGTGTTTTAGGGCACCATCTACCTCTTTTCTCAATAATTCTTCAACTTCTTTTGGAGTTTTTCCTATATTTTCAGCATCTTGAACAAGAGAGTTTAGAATCTGCAAGTTTCTGCTGTCTTCTTGCGAAGCAGGTTTTATCGCTGCTAAATTAGCTTTAGTTAAAGTTTTTCCATTTAGAGTTTTTATGATACTTGGAATAGCATTATTAAACCCAGAAAAATATTGATAATACTGCTTAGCTTCTGAACCTTTTTCATCAAATAGTTTTTTAGACTTTTGGTACATAGCATATTCTTCTGGCATTTTTGCCTGATTTGCTCTGTTTTTAGCAGAATCGGTTCCTTCAAATATCGGCTGATATTTTTTAACCATTCTAGTCACTTCTAGGTTATCAGCATCTACATCAGCTGTTTTTCCACCGATGAAGTTCCATCCATAGATATCATCTACATATCCGTTTTTATCATCATCTATACCGTTGTTTGGGATTTCATTTGGGTTTTTCCACATGTTGTTAATCAATCCTGGGTGGTCTACTTCCACACCGCTGTCCAAAACACCTACTACAACAGTTCTTGGCTTTAATCCTTTGGATTCTAAGAATTTGTAAGCATTATTGGTATTAACACCATAAACATTGGTAGTTGAAAAATCTTTGTGATACCAAGTTTTTAAATTATTATTTTGCATTTTGTCTTGTGCAAAAGCAAAACTAAAAGACGCTAAAAACGCCGCTGCAATGAGTACTTTTTTCATTGTAAATTTGTTATTTATAAATTAATTATTTTTCCTTGTTCAGCAAAGATAATTTTTATCCCCTTTTTATACAAAACATTTAACTCACTTTTAACTTTTTGATGAATGTTTTTCTTAGGTTTGATGTGGGTAATGATGAGATTTAAATCTTTCAGTCCCTCTTCGCCGACAAGTTTCTCCAAATTCTCCATTTCCTCGGTCAATAAGCGAGGAGTGAGGTGTCCATATAGGTGGTTTTCAGGTTGTTCGTTGCTGTAAGAGCATTCTATGGCGATGCCTTTCAGCTTTTTTTCTTTGATAATCGGAGCGATGGCTTTCCATAATTCGGCAAGCTGCTCCGTTTCCTCGATTCTATCTGCGCCTGTATCTCCGAGATATACAAAGTATTGATTTTCAGAATTTTTTATAAGCGCCGCAGAACTTAGATTTTTCCCTGTGTGGCTTAGATAATACATTTTCAGCTGTAAATCAGTGTTTTCCACACTTGTCCATTCATCTGTATTCAGTTTTTTGTAGGTGTATTTTCCTAAAATAGGTTTTTCACCTTCATTGGCAAAATTAGCCCAAGCTTCCCAAGAAAAATGATGTTTTTTGAGGGCTTCTATCACGAATTCCGCTCCATAAATGTTCTTTTTAGAATCTTCGGGCGAGTTGATAACCAGCCCCGAGCTGTGGTCAAAATGCGGATGCGAAATGAAATATCCCTTGATTTTTTCTTTTAAAAATTGCTCTGGACTTTCTTTTTTCCTGTTTTTTTGTAAATAAACTTTCAGCCCTGTATGGATAGTTCCTGCATCCAGAGCCAGATAGAACTCTTTGCTCGGCTCAGAGATGAGATAAGAAGAAAGATTGCTTTCGTCTATTCCACCAAAAACGCCCAAAGGAATGATTTTAAAACTCTGTGCAGCGAACAGCTGTCCCAAGAAAACCAGCGGAAAAATAATTTTCTTATTCATTTTTATGATTTTTTAGGTAAGAACCAGCCTCTGGACCGAGGTTGCAGAGCAAATCTACTACGGAAAGGTCTTTGATAAAGCCCAGTTTATCAGAAAAAGTTTGATAATATTCCTCCTGCTGGAAGGCAGGTTCTATTTTTGCTGAAAAACTTTCTCTAAAATCCTTTGCCGAAGGCGTTTTGATATATTCTTCGGTTAATGAAAAACTTTGGTTTGTTTTCAATAATTTTTGGATAATTTCCAGACTTTTTAGGTTGAAATCAATTAAAAACTTCGGTTGATTTTCATAAACTTTGTTCAGCTGATCTTCATAAAATTCAAAATAAGGAGAAGACTGATAAGCCGTTTTTATTGATTTCCAGTGGAGTGCCTGCCATCTTTCTGAATATGATATTTCTATGTCTCGGAAAGCCCTTTTCCCGTTGTGGTTTATTGGGATGATTAAAGGCAGTTTTCCATTTGCTCCAAAAATACAGGCTCTATTTCGGTAGGTCTGTTTTGGGAAGTGTTCCTCCTGTTCCAAAATAATCTGATTTTCCGAATTGCAAAATTCAGAAAACCAAGAAATAGGAGGGAGGTAAAATATTGGTAATAAGACTGTTTGCATTTTATTTGGATTAAGGTTTTTCTAAAAGAAGACTTACCCATTCTTCTCTTTGGACTTGGTTTTTTAGAACTAAATCATGCTTTGTGCAGACTTCCAAAATATCATTGACATCGAAGAAGCAAAGCCCCGAAAGCAGGAGTTTTCCGCCATTGTTCAAAACCGAAACATAAGTAGGAATATCTGAAATCAAAATATTTCGGTTGATATTCGCTAAAATAATATCAAAATTTTCCTTGCCCAAGTTCTCTGCTGTTCCTTGTTCTATACGGAAATTCATCTGGTTTCTTTCTGCGTTTTCTTTGGAGTTTTCCACTGCCCATTCATCAATGTCAATAGCTAAAACATCCTCGGCGCCCTTTAATTTTGAAAAAATCGCTAAAATAGAAGTTCCACAGCCGATATCTAACACTTTTTTACCGCTGAAATCCATATCCAGCATCTGCTGAATCATCAGGTAAGTAGTGGCATGATGCCCTGTACCGAAGGACATTTTAGGCTGAATGATGATTTCATACGGCGTGTTTTGGCTTTCATGAAATTCTGCGCGGATGAGCACTTTGTTTTCCACATTTATGGGTGAAAAATTCTTTTCCCATTCCTCATTCCAGTTGATATTCGGCATTTCCTGAATGG
>CAUORE010000053.1:0-6288 GCA_963506915.1 uncultured Flavobacteriaceae bacterium | reverse complement strand
ATCAAAGGCAAAGTAGAAGAAACAATTATACGACCTTAAAAACACAATACTATGGCAATAGACGGAGTAAAAATAATAGATAGCGATAGTGGCTACGACATTTATAACAACATCACCGAGCGTTATAAAGACGGTGAGGATATAGAAAAAATAAGACAGGATTGGCTTAATGAGGAAACTAATTTTTGTATTGATGAACTTTTTGCAGAAATCTATTGGACGGCTTTTGCATACGCTCTCTGGAAAATAGGTTACCCCCACGATGAGGTGCGCACCAAAGCTTTGCAACTCATAGAACAAGGAGCAACACCACTCTGGAATGAGATAGACAGTAAAGCCCAAAAACAACGACAGAAAGCACTTGATAAGCTCAAACTACAATTGCAAGAGGACAACCCCAAACCTCTTGCTAAACCTGCTCCAAAGAAACCTAAAACACCTTATTTTGAAGTAGGAGATGTGTTGGCAATAACCATTGATGAGCGTTATGGCATCTGCTTTGTCTCGGCTGTAGAGGTTACTCCCCGAAAAATAGAGTATCATCTTGCTCCTACTCGATATTTAGCCCCTACTTATCCTACAATGAACGATTTTTTGAAAAGTGAAATACCTTGTGGGAAAAACAATCAAGATTTCGCGCTCAAAACCGATTGCTGGTTCAATCATAAAAATTTAGGAGCGATACTTTCTTCATTTAAAAAGATAGGAATTGTAGAATGTAAACCTTATGAATTATGGCTTCTATCACCTGCTCAAGGCATAGATGATATTTATGAAAAAATCATAGAAGACAAAAAATATTTTGACGGGAAACTTAAGAAAGTAGAGGAACTCGTTGAAAAAGTAATAGAAGAAAACTTTTAAAAAAACACACTATGAAAAACACCCTTTGGCTTTATAAAGATTCTTATCAGATAGAAATAAAAGCGATAGAAGATAAAAACGATAATACTTTCTTTGAAAGGCGTTATTTTGCCGCTGAAACGGAGGAAGAGCGCACTTTCCATACTCCGCAAGTCGCAGTTTATCTTTATCAATCAGAAGAAAAAATTATTAGTGTTCTCCTTGAGGGAGAAGGGTGTGCTTGTGAGATAGGAAAAGAGAATGTTCTTTTGGATGATGACAGATTACTCGTAGCTTCTGGTAATATTGTATTTTGTGTTCTTTTGCCCTCCTTAGAGCTCCTTTGGCATACGCAGGTAGATATGGCGACTTGCTTTGAGGTTGTTCCTTATCAGGATGATTACATTACCCATGGCGAGGTGGAGATATCACGCCTTAACAAGGAGGGCGAAATCCTCTGGCAGTTCAGCGGGAAGGATATTTTCGTGTCGCCCACAGAGCGCACGCCTGCTTTTACCCTCACTCCAAAGGGAATAGAGCTGGTGGATTTCAATTATGAAAGTTATTTTATTGATTATGATGGGAAACTTTTGTGGTAGATAGTGGTCAGTTTTTGTGAATCGTTTTTATTTACATTTTTTGACTTTTAATCATAAAAACACTACTTTTGGGACACTCTTAAAAAGAACAATTATGAACATTATTTTAGCATCCACTTCTACACTTTTTGGTGGAAAATATTTAGAATATTTACGAGAAGAACTTGTGAAACTTTATCATGGAATAGATGAGGTTTTGTTTATTCCTTACGCCAGACCCAGCGGAATTTCTCACGAAGAATACACGGAAAAGGCGCGCGAGTTTTTCGGAACTATTGGCATAAAAATAAAAGGAATCCACGAATTTGAAAATCCACAAGAAGCCATTGCTGCCGCAAAGGCCTATTTTACAGGCGGTGGGAATACTTTTCTTTTGGTCAAAACTCTTCATGAAAAAAACCTGATGAAAGCTCTGAAAGAAAATGTAGAAAAAGGAAAGCCATATTTAGGCTGCAGTGCAGGGAGCAATATAGGCGGTCTTAACATACAGACAACCAATGATATGCCGATAGTCTATCCACTGAGTTTTGAGGCTATGGGACTGGTGCCGTTTAATATCAATCCTCATTATCTCGACCCAAATCCAGATTTGAAGCACAATGGCGAAACGCGAGAGACCAGAATCAAAGAATTTTTGACACAAAATAATATCAAAGTGGTAGGTCTTCGCGAAGGAAACTGGATTAGAAGAATTGGCGATGAAATCACAGTACAGGGCAGTCAGCTCACACGGATTTTTGAGCAGGGAAAAGAGCCTTACGAAATAGAAACAGGAAGTAAAATAGACTAAAAAAACAGAAAATGTCTGTAAAAGAAAAAATAGAAAACCTCCGAAAAGAGCTTCATCAACACAATTATAATTATTATATTCTTGATAATCCTACGATTTCAGATTTTGAATTTGATGAAAAACTGAGAGAATTGCAGACCTTGGAGGCAGCAAATCCAGAGTTCTATGACCCGAATTCTCCCACAGTGCGTGTGGGCGGAGAGGTGACCAAGGTTTTTCCTACGGTTTCTCACGAGTTTAGAATGTATTCGCTGGATAATTCTTATAATTTTGAGGATTTGGAGGAGTGGTATAACCGAACTAAAAAAATATTAGAAACGGATGAAATAGAATTTGTGACCGAACTGAAATACGACGGCGCTTCTATTTCTATACTTTATGAACAGGGAAAATTCGTTCAGGCGGTTACTCGTGGTGATGGATTTCAGGGCGATGAAATAACCTCCAATGTGAAAACGATAAAGGATATTCCGCTGCAGTTATATGGCGATTTTCCAGAAAAATTCTACATGCGCGGCGAGATATATCTGACACGAAAAGCCTTTGATAAAATCAATCAGGAAAGGGAACAGGAAGGGCTGGATATCTTCATGAATCCAAGAAATACGGCCTCTGGAAGTCTGAAAATGCAGGACAGCACGGAGGTGAGTAGGAGAGGACTTTCGGCGGTGTTGTATCAGTTTGTAGCACAGAGTGTTACAGAAAAAACACACTGGGAACTGCTCCAAAAGATGAGCTCTGTAGGCTTCAAGGTTTCGCAGTACAGCAAACTCTGCAAATCATTGCAGGAAGTAAAAGATTTCATCAATTTTTGGGATAAAGAACGGCAGAATTTAGGTTTTGATATTGATGGAATTGTAATCAAAGTCAATGACCTAAAACAGCAGCAGATTTTGGGATATACAGCCAAGTCACCACGCTGGGCGACAGCTCATAAATTCAAGGCTGAAAAAGTAGAAACTCAGTTGTTGTCTATTGATTATCAGGTGGGTAGAACAGGAGTCATTACGCCAGTTGCCAATCTGTCGCCAGTGCTTTTGGCGGGAACTATTGTGAAACGGGCATCTCTTCATAATGAGGATATTATCAAAAAATTGGATTTGCACGAAAATGATTTTGTATATGTAGAAAAAGGCGGCGAAATCATCCCTAAAATAGTAGGCGTAAATACCGAAAAAAGGGAAGCAATGTCTTCGCAGATTAGCTATATCACCCGCTGTCCAGAGTGCGATACGGAGCTGATAAAGGAAGAAAGCCAAGCGCTTCATTTCTGCCCGAATGAAATCCACTGCCCTCCGCAGGTGGTCGGTAAAATGATACATTTTGTTTCCAGAAAGGCTTTGAATATAGAAAATTTGGGTTCGGAGACTATAGAACAGCTCTATCGTGAAGGTTTGATAGAAACGGTGGCTGATTTTTATGCCTTGAAAAAAGAACAGCTCTTGCCTCTGGAAAGGATGGCCGAAAAATCTGCGCAGAACATCATCGATGGGATAGAAAAATCAAAGCAAATTCCTTTTGAAAGGGTGCTTTACGGCATTGGGATAAAACACATCGGTGAGACCATTGCTAAGAAATTGGTTAAGAATTTTGGTTCTATAGAAGAACTCAGCAGGGCAACTGTGGAGGAACTCATCCAAGTGGAAGATATAGGTGATAAAATAGCCGAAAGCATCGCAGCATTCTTTTCTAATGAAGAAAACAGAAAGCTGATAGAAAGGCTCAAAGAGTATGGAATCCAGCTGGAAAGAGGTGAAATATCCACGGAGGTATTGTCAGATAATTTAGCTGGGAAAACATTTTTGTTTACAGGGAAATTATCTCTTTTTACCCGTGAACAAGCCGAAGAAATGGTTGAAAAGCATGGCGGAAGAAATATCTCTGCAGTGTCCAAAAACTTGAATTATTTAGTAGTAGGAGAGAAAGCAGGAAGCAAACTCAAGAAGGCGCAGGAGATAGGCGCCATTACCATTCTAGATGAACAGGAATTTTTAAAAATGATGGAATAAAAAAAGGAACTCTAAAATAGAGTTCCTTTTTTATAGAAATATTTAGGTTATTTCTTCTTTCTAGCAACTGGCTTTCTGTGGGCAGTTTTTCCTTTTTTAGCTCCTACGGATTTTTTTGCAGCAGCTTTTTTAGGAGTTGCAACATGCACATCAGATTTTGTCAATGTATCCCACTCGCTTCCTGTTACATATTTCACTTCTACTTTTCTGTCTTTTTCTCTTTCTGCATCAGAAGCAGTTACAGGCACTTCAGCAAATTCAAAGCCCACACCTTTTGATTTTAACTGGCTGTGGTCTACACCTCTTTCTTCAAGGGCTTTAACTACTGCAGCAGCTCTTTCTCTAGAAAGTCTAAGGTTAAGCGCAGCATTTCCTTTTCTATCTGTGTGTCCGATTACTAAGAATGTTCCTCCGTTAGAAGATTTGATAATCTTAGCAGCGTCATCTAGTTTAGGAGCAGCCTCTGGTCTTAGAGTAGCTTTACCTAGGTTGAATAAAATATTTTTAAGAGCCGAAGTAACTTCACCTGCGATATCAGCATGAGTTTTAGGGCATCCTTGTTTTTCTGGTAATCCAGCTTCAGTAGGACATTTGTCATCTTTATCTGGAACTCCATCTCCGTCTGTATCTTTCCAAGGACATCCTTCATTTTCTACTGATCCAGGAACATCAGGACACTTGTCATCTTTGTCTAGAACGCCGTCATTATCAGTATCTCCCCAAGGGCATCCTCTATTTTCTATCGGTCCAGGAACTGTAGGACATTCATCATGTCTGTCTAGAACTCCGTCTCCGTCTGTATCTTTGTCAGTTTCAGCAACTACAGCTTCAGCTTTTTTACCTTTGTATAGTATAAAGCCAAGTCCAGCGTAGATATTAGCACCTTTTGATTCAGTGAATAAGATTTTCAAATCATCAGAACCTATTGACAATGGTCCTAATCTAAGAGCAAGTCCTGGTTTGAAATCTTGGCTCATAAAGTTGTAAGTCAAAGGAACAGATACATCTACCCATTTGCTTTCGAATCTAGGAACAAGCCCTACGAAACTGTGGTAATAAGGGTTAGTAGAGTTAGTATTTGCTAAATTGATCAAACCATTAGCACTAACGAAAAATCTTTTTGTGATAGCATAGTCTGCATATAGATTTAGGTTAGTAGGAAGACCTTGGCTTACAGATGATGTAGTCAGAGTAGTGTTGTAACCTCTCGTTCTAAGGTAGTTAGCAGTAGAGTTTAGGTCAAAAATATCTATTTCGTTAGGGTCTATTGCAGCACCTGTACCTCTGATGCTCAGTTTACGAATATCATTGTATTTGATAGCACCGATGTCATTAACAGATGCACCGAATTTTAAGAAGTAAGGTTTGTCTCCAGATGCTTCTTTTAGGGTCAATTCAGCACCGAAATCACCACCAAACCCTGTCGCTCCACCGAAGAAGTCCCCAAAACCATAGTTGTTTAATGATTTTTCAGGATTTAAGTTAGTATAAAGATCCCAGTTAATGCTAGCAGCAGAGATAGTAGGGTTAGATGGGTTATTGTTATAAATTAAGTTGTGCCCATTACTTTCGAATCTGTTTAGTCCAGCTCCTTTGTATAGTTTTACACTCGCACCTAATGATAGTTTTAAGTCGTTGTTATCAATCACAGCATAAGCACCTTTTACACCTAAATCAGTAAGTGCAGTAGTATTGATACCAAATCCTGTATTATCAACCAATGGAATAGTAGCAAGGCCTGGGTTGTCAGTTCCTAAATTCCCGTTTAAGGCATTAAGGAAAGCAGAATTTATGTTTTTCCCTTGACCGAAAAGTCTTACTCTTGAAGAAAATCCGAAGCCTAATTTGTTATTCACTGTAAACTGAAAAGATGGGCCTAAAACTTCACCTACAATTCCCAAGTTTATCAAAGCTCCATTCCCTCCATTGTGAGAAGCTCCATTTCCTAGCTCATCTAGTGTGAAACCTCCGAAAGAGTTCAAATTTTTAAACTTGTAATAGTCGTTATTAACCAGTCCATTAAAAGACACAAGATTAACAGCCACTT
>CAUORE010000052.1:0-6791 GCA_963506915.1 uncultured Flavobacteriaceae bacterium | reverse complement strand
TCTTATTAGATTTAATAATCCTACAAATTTACAACAAAATTATGCTACTCTGCGCCGAAAATTTAATTATCTTTGGGAACAATAGTCAGCGGAAATAGGAAAGAAAATAAAAATAAGATATGCAAAAGGTAAAAAATAGTAAAGTAAGTGTGTTTATAAAAGTTCTTCTTTTATCTGTGGTTTTGTATGGATGTTCGGCGCAGAGTAAAAGAAATTCAGAAAATAATTTAGCCTTTGAATTGTGTGCAATGTATGGTCTTGACCAAGGAATTCGTAATTATGATATTAAGTTTAATAGGAGTGAAATCATGCCTAAAATAGATTCTGCTAATTTTTATCGCCTTATTACTATTATCAAAGAAAATGGATATCCTAACCCTAAAAATGTCGGGAAAAGAAATTTGAAAGACCAAGAGTGTGTTCAGGCAGCGGCTGTTGCTATTCTTCTTCATAATCCACACCGAGTGGTTAAAGAAGATGAGGTTAGGAATCTTCTTCTTCAAGAAGTAGAAAAAGGAAATATGAAAAGAGAGTTTTTGGCTGCAGTTCTTGATAAATATTATTGGGTTAAAAAAGGAAATAATAGAAGGGTTTATTATGGGACTCAATTTGGGAAACCTTGTATAAAAGACAGAGCAAAAAGTGATTCATTGAGAAAGGCTATTTCCCTGCCACCTTTGAAAACAGAAGATTTTAAAAACTGCGAAGAATGATGAAAAATAATTAGGTTCGGCTATGTATATCATCGGTTTTTGCGATAATATTATATATTATCTTGCAGGAGCTGGTTTTGAGTTTTTTAAATAGCTATTTCCCAGCGAGAAGGGATATTGCTTTTGGGATAGCAGTATATTATAATAAATTTGTTTTCAGTATTGTTTTGGTTTTATCAGCTTTTATTTGGTTGATAGTTGGAAATAAGGCGATTAGGATGCTGTTTTTGTCTTTAATATTTCTGATATATTTTATATTTTGGTGGTATCCATCAATATTAGTGTATCCTTATAGAATATCGTTATTATTAGGATGTTCAATGTTTTTTTATATTGGTTTTCATCTGTATATTTGGTATTCATTGAAAAATGAAAAGTAAAATCCCTAATTTTTTAATTTATGATAAATTTTAAGGAAGCAGTCCGAATAAATGGGAAGAGATAAATAGATAAAAAATCCATCATGAAATGTGATGGATTTTTTATGGTTTTCTTACCAGATTTTGATTCTGTTTTCTGGTTTTTTATAGAGTTTGTCTCCTTCTTTTACATTAAATGCCTTGTAGAAAGCATCTACATTGGTAAGTGGAGCAAAAGCTCGGTAGAACCCTGGTGAGTGCGGGTCTGTTTTCACTTGGTTGATGAGGTACTGCTCTGTAGATTTAGTTCTCCAGATAGTAGCCCAGCTTAGGAAAAATCTTTGCTCTTGGGTATAACCACTGATGACACCTAGATTTTTTCTTTCTTTCAGGTACATTTGAAGAGCATCGTAGGCGATGGCAACTCCACCTAAATCCGCGATGTTTTCACCGCTGGTAAATACACCATTCACGAAACTTCCTTTTACAGGCTCGTATTTGCTGTACTGCTCTGCAAGTTGTTTTACTTTGATGTCAAAATTCTTACGGTCTTGCTCTGTCCACCAGTTGTTGAGGTTTCCATCTCCATCAAAACGAGCACCTCCATCATCGAATCCGTGAGAAATCTCGTGTCCGATAACCGCTCCTATTCCTCCGAAATTCACCGCTGGGTCAGCTTTGAAATCAAAGAAAGGCGCTTGTAGAATAGCCGCTGGGAATACAATTTCGTTGTTCGTAGGGCTGTAGTAGGCGTTCACCGTTTGTGGCGGCATCCCCCATTTTTCTTTATCTACAGGTTTTCCTACTTTTTCTAGGCTTTTCTCGTAGCTCCATTCAGCTACATTTTTTAAGTTAGAATAAAGCGAAGCCCCATTTTTAGGCGATTCTACTACGAGTTTAGAATAATCTTCCCATTTGTTCGGGTAGGCTACTTTTACAGAGAATTTGTGTAGCTTGTCTAGTGCTTTGGTTTTTGTTTCGCTGGACATCCATTCTAGTTCGCTGATGTGCTTGTGGTAAGCCTTTTTCAGGTAACCAATTAGGATTTCCATTTCTTGTTTAGCCTCTGGAGAGAAATATTTTTGTACATATAGTTTTCCGAAAGCCTCACCAAGAACGCCATTGATTAGGCTAAGAGCTCTCTTGTCCATGGCTCTTTGCTCTTTCTGTCCTTGTAGATATTTGCTGTAAAAATCAAAGTTGATTTTATCCAATCTCTGGTCAAGGCTCGATGCACTTCCAGAAAGAAGGCGAAGTTTTAGATAATCTTTGATTAGAGCAATATTGTTACTATTGATGAATTTATCAAGGTTTTGGTAATATTTCAGCTCAGATAGAATCACGCGGTCTGTGTTTACGCCTGCTTCTTTCAAGTAGTTAGCCAAATTTACATTTTTCACCAATTTAGAAAGTTCAGCCGTAGTTTTTGGATTGTATCGCTTGTTAGCATCTCTTCCTTCCTCGTTGGTTAGGATAGTTTTTGCTAAACTCTTTTCAAAATCTACGATTTTCTGCGCTGTAGCATCAGCATTTTTGTAGCCTAAAATCTGCAATAGAGAAGCTACATATTTCTTGTATTCAGCGATAGTTTTAGTGTTCGCTTCATTTTCTTTTTGGTAATAATCTTTTCCTAAACCTAAACGAGGCCCGCCAAGATAAACAGCGTTCATTTTAGAGTTTTTCAGGTCTGTATAAACGCTCCATCCGTATAGCGGGTTGTCGCCAGTTCTTACTGCTCCTATAAGGTAATTTTGAAGGTCTTTTAGGTTTCTGATAGAGTTTATCTCTTCTAAATCCTTTTCGATAGGTTTGATGCCGTCTGCGTTACGCTTGTCCATATCCATGTATGTAGCATACAAATCCTGAATCTGCTGTCCTTCAGTTCCTTTTTGGTAGTTTTCGGAAAGGATGTTTTTTAGGATTTTTAGTGAATTTTCATCCGTTTTTTCTCTCAATTCTTGGAAAGAACCCCAAGTAGATTTGTCAGCAGGAATTACGGCCGTTTTCATCCATCCGCCGTTTACATAGTTGTAGAAATCATCTTGCGGACGCACGGAAGTATCCATCAAATCAAGGGCAATTCCATGGTCATGCTGCTGGGCATGAGCGTGGTTTTCTTCTTTTTTTACTTCTACTGTTTTTGTTTCGGCTGTATTTTTCTGCGTGGAGCAGGAAGTAAGGAAATAAGCTCCTGCTAAAAGCGAAATGCCTAATGATGTAATTTTCATAATATAAAATTTAAGTTAATTATTATTTAGTTATAAAATATGTCTTTCTGCTCTGTAAGAACTTCTTGTAAGAGGCGAACTCTCTACATGCCTGAATCCCAGATTTTCCGCGAAAATTCTATATTCTTCGAACTCTTCCAATGGAATAAATCTTTTCACGGGTAGGTGTTTTTTACTTGGCTGTAGATACTGCCCTATGGTGATTACATCCACATTAGCATTTTTGATATCCTCTATGGTCTGGAAAACTTCATCTCTTTCTTCGCCTAGCCCCAGCATTATTCCTGTTTTTGTTCTTCGCTGTCCTGAGTCTTTCAGGTATTTGAGGACATCTAGGCTTCTTTCATATTTAGCCTGAATTCTTACTTCTCGTGTCAGCCTTTTCACGGTTTCCATATTGTGCGAAATGACTTCTGGCGCTACTTCTATCATTCTGTCAAGGTGTCTTGTAATTCCTTGGAAATCAGGAATAAGTGTTTCTAATGTGGTCTCAGGAGAGATTCTCCTCACAGCATTCACCGTTTCTGCCCAAAGGATAGAGCCCATATCTTTCAAATCATCTCTGTCTACGGAGGTGATAACAGCGTGTTTTATTTTCATTAGTTTGATGGAGCGGGCTATTTTTTCTGGTTCTTCCCAGTTTACATCTAGTGGCTTCCCAGTCTTTACTCCACAAAAACCGCACGAACGGGTGCATATATTCCCTAAAATCATAAAGGTAGCCGTTCCTTCGCCCCAGCAGTCTCCCATATTTGGGCAGGAACCGCTCTGGCAGATGGTGTTCAGCTTATATTTATCAACCAATGAGCGGAGTTCTCGGTAGTTTTTTCCCGTTGGGAGTTTTACCCTTATCCACTTTGGTTTATTAGTTATAGTGTTTGTTTCGGAAACCTCTTTGTTCATAGTTTTTTATTCATTTTTTAATAATTCGGCTAATATTTTTTTTGCTCTCATTATTCTCACTTTTGTATTTGCAACCGAAATATTCAGAGTTTCTGCAATTTCTTTTATGCTTTTTTCCTCGAAGAATCTCAGTTCTATGATTTTCCTGTATTGGGCATCCATGGAAGCAATAGTGCTGATAATGTGCTGCTGCTGCTGTTTAGAAATCAATAATTCCTCTGGAGATTTTTCAAATTCATTTTTAACATCTTTAAAATCATCCGTAAAGACTTCCTCTCTTGATTTTTTCCGCCAATAGTCTATCACTGAATTTTGTGCGATGGTCAAAATCCAAGTTTTAAACTGAAAATTCTCATCATAAAGGTTCAGTTTAGTTAATATCTTCGCGAAAACAGCCACCGTAAGCTCATCTGCGATGGTTCTGTCCTGCACTTTTTTCAATACAAAACTGAAAACATCATCCCAAAAATAATTAATTAATTTGGTCTGCGCTTTTTGGCTCCCATTCTGAATCTGAGTAATGGTATCAACTAATTCCTTGTCCTTCAAAAAAAACATATTTGAGACAAATATAATAAAAAGATTACATTTTTCATGATTTTTGGGGTGTATTGTAATAAAATTGATAATTTTCAATTTTAAGTCATAATATAATTGTTGATTAACAGTATTTTATAAATTTTTTGAAATAAAAATGCGGATTTTGTTTTGCTGTTCTACGATTTTTATTTATATTTGCAAACCAATTGTTAAGGATAATATCCTTTGGCCCTATAACTCAGTTGGTTAGAGTAGCTGACTCATAATCAGCAAGTCCTTGGTTCGAGCCCAAGTGGGGCCACACTTTATAAAACACTTTCAAAGAAAATTTGAGAGTGTTTTTTGTTTTTGATATTTGAGTAATATGAAGTAATTTGTTTCGTAAATAATTCCTTAATTCAGAAGTATGAAAAATATGCAATCTTTGTTATTGATGCTTCTTATCTTCCTTGCTGTTGGTGGAGTGAATGCAGTTTTAGGGCTTTTGGTTTTTTCTTATGCGCTGATTTCTGAGTTTTGGTTTGTAATTTTATATAGTGTTTCTATCCCTATTTTAGCAGTGCTTTTCAGTAAAATTAAATTTCCAAATGTTATTTATAGATTGGGGGGATTGAGTTTAATAGTTGGTTTTTTAGGATTGTTGGGAGTAGTGTTTTACTCAATTTTTGTTGAAAAAATAGATGAGAAAGTTCTTTATCTATTTATGAGTATAACCAGTACAGGAATGATTATCATTTTTCCTTTTTTCAAGGGAGAAAGAATTAAATAACATGAGTTTGACTTAAGTTGTAATTTATTTATTGGAAGCAAGGTATGCGATTTCTTTTACTTTGGGTAAAGAATTTATTTGTGTTAGGAATGCAGGGTAGGCATATGTAATATTGGAGTTTAACTAGGTATAAGATTTTTGGATGTTATTGTAAGGGGGTGGGCTTATATGAAAGAAAATAATTTGGCTTATAAAGTATGGCGAGTGGGAACAACTCACAGATGCTGAAATAGAGTAATTTAATAAAAATCTATAGGAATAAACTTCTGATTTTTTATAAGAAAGTCAGTCAAAAATTCGAATATTGTGAAAATTCATAGTATTTTTGACATGTTTTAAAAAATAAAGTATATAAATATTAACAGAAAAAGAAACCGCCTATTTTGGGTGGTTTTAATCTAAAAATATTAAGATATGGAAATAGAAATTAGTAAAAAAGTGGCTTATAAAAAGCAGTTAGAAGATATTATTGTAGATGTATCTTGGGGCAAGATTTCCAAAAATTATTTTGGTAAATCAACATCATGGATATATAATAAACTTTCTGAAATAGATGGAAACGGAGGAAAAGGTGGATTTACTCCAGAGGAAAGTGAGCAGTTTAAGGGCGCATTATACGACCTTGCTGAAAGATTGAGAAAAGCAGCTGATAATTTTCAAGCATAAAATACAAATTTCATAGAAAATTTGCTTTTTTAACATCCGCCTTGCATTTGCAGGGCTTTTTTGTGTCTTTATTGTAACTTATCGATTATTAGTAAGTCTTGTTTTAGATTCTTTTGTTTAAGAATGTTATTGTTTTTAATGTTGCCAACATCTTCCTCCTCCAGAAACTCTTCTTGAACAAGTACCACCTTTTTTGGTTAATGCTCCACAGATACCTGATGAATAAGAATGTTTATAACTACTACTTGAATTATAAGAAGTTCTTTTTTTAGAATTTGTTGATTTAAATTTTACAACAGATAAATTTTTATTAGAAGTTTTAGTATTTTTATTTCCTTTGTAGGAGTTATATTTTACAGTTTTATGATTTTTGATTGTAGGTTTGTAATTTCTTTCTCTGTATTCTAAAGTGCGATAGTTTTCTGCAACAATAGTATCTTCTTTGTTGTCTTCTTTTTTCTGTGAGTACCCTAAAAACAACATGTACAAAAATAAAACTGATAAAGTCTTTTTCATAGCTTTTAATTTGAATTATTTATAAATATTTTGTTTTTACTTCTGCTTATATTTTTACTGAAAGGACGAAGATAATGAATAATTTACTATTTTTACT
>CAUORE010000051.1:0-6944 GCA_963506915.1 uncultured Flavobacteriaceae bacterium | reverse complement strand
AAGATTTACTAAACTTGTAGACTTATTAAAAAAACATGTTGCGGGAAAAATTGTTTTAACTCCCGCTGATTTAGAAAAAACAAGAGATGTTTGAGCATTTGGTTGATTGACAATGATGAAATTTATTAGCATAGATATAGATTATTTTTAGATATTTTCCGTTATACTTTAAATAAAAATGAATGTATTTTATTGAATATTAAAAATTTATCTAAAATATGAGCGAAAAGAATAATGAAAAATAACCTTGAATTGTGTGACCAGTTTTATAATTTCATTAGAAAATAATCGTAGAAAAAATATTCTTCACAAATAGAAAAAATTACTATCTTCGTAGTGGGATTTTTCATAAAGAATAAGCAAGGTCAAGCATGAGTTACTTCTTTTCATTTTAGGTTGATTTACTTATGCAATTACCTTGCTTTTATTTTGTTCAGTTTGGGAAATTTTAAAATAAATGTAAGAAAATGGATGTTAATAACGCTCATATTATCAGTGATTTACAAAAAGTAGCGCTTCGCCAGAACGCTGTCTATATTCCTAATGCATACACCCGTTTTTCTAAACTGACAGGCGAAACGCTTCGCCTCATTGATATGCTTCGTAAGCATGGATTTGTGGTCACGGAGCCATTATTACACGCCATAAATCACACCACTTCAGCCTTTAAAGAAGGGATAAAATCACATTTTGAGGAAGTTTTAGGAACAAAACTAAATTGGACTCCTTTGGTGAAAAACTGGGAAATTCCCACAGGCGAGAGCGTCTATGACCACTGGATAACGGCTTGGTTTAATCAAGAAATAGGAGAGCTTCCTAATGAAGAAACCTCAAAATACTATCATGACAAAGTCTATGATAATGAGAAATATACCGCTGTAAAGCTGGACTGCGGGCACATCATTCCTGATGGGACTTTTCCTATGAACCGTTATAATGGCTGTCCATTCTGCGGAACACCCTTTGTTTTTGGTAAATTAAAGCTTGAAAATCAAGGAAGTAAGCTCAAAGTCATTGACCTTTGGACAGAAAAAGAAATGAAGGTTCTTTTGGAGAGTTTGCTCACTTCCAAAGTTCCGCTGGATGCCACACAGACAGATTCACTCAAATTACTTTTAAAATATTATAAACCTGAAAATGAAGTAGTTGTAGGAATTAAAGAAACGCTGATTCTTGTAGTAGATGAACTTATTTCGCAGGGAAGAGAGCAGGAAGCAGGCGGGTATTTCCGTAGTCCGACCGATATTTTACGGTATTTATGGTACAAGAAAACAGGTTTTTTACAAATCATCAAACCCAAAGTAGTTGCTAAAAACATAGAGCAAAATCATAAGCATATCCAAAGACAGAGTGATTTGAGTGTTTTTGCAAAAATTGTCGGTAAAGAACGATTAAAACTGAAATATTCCCGAAAAGAAGCCAAAATGGCGGCTGTTTGGCTGAACCAATTGCCTCTTTCGGTGGAAAAAATAGCCGAACAGATGCACCCTAACCGCCAGATGTGGGTTCGTTTCATCCGTGCGCTTCGTTTGGCCGAATATAGTATAAAGAAAGGCTTTGATAAGCTGAAAGCTGTTCTTGATGTTTTTTATAATCAAACTTATGAAGTCTGGCAGGGGAAAGTAGATTATTTCCGTTCAAAAACCGATGCAGAAAGGACTTTTGCGCTTTTACAGCAGAAACCGAGTTTGTTTGCGAGGTCGTTGTTTTCCAATATGCTTTGGTTTGGTGCAGAAGAAACTTTGCAGGCCTTTGAGAAGGTTTCCTCGGAAGTTCCTATGAAGTTTTTACTTACCCTGAATTCTTTTGTGGAAATTTATTTTGACAGGGAAGCGCAGCGAAGTGTAAAAACGGCGATGGGAACGAGAAAAAGTATTCCTGCGAATAAATTTTTGAGTTTGTATTCGGATGAGGAATTGGCTGGTTTTCAGTCTTGTATAAAGGATTTTACTTTAAAAGAGATAGAGAGAAGATTTTCTCAGTCCGAAGCAGGATTAAAAAATATATACATTGACCCAAAATTGTATGAAATTCCGCTTCCCATAGGAGACAGAAGCCAAAATTTACAGGATTTTAATCCAACTTTGATGGGAGAAACATTTCCATTGGAAGGCGATAAAATAAGGCTTTTTATGCAGTGGGGGAAAGATCTTCCAGCCCAGCATATGGATATGGATTTGTCATGCAGTATCATTTATCAGAATGAGCGAGAAGTGTGTAACTATTCTAATCTCAGTCTATTAGGCTGTAAACACAGTGGGGATATTCGCTCTATTCCTAATAAAATCGGTACAGCGGAATATATAGATTTGGATATCAATGCTTTACAAAAGGCGGGCGGGAAATATGTGGTGTTTACTTGTAATGCGTATAGTTTGGGAAGTATCACGCCTAATTTGGTGGTGGGCTGGATGGATTCAAAACATAAAATGAAAGTTTCTGAACGAAGCGGAGTGGCCTATGATCCATCGTGTGTGATTCACCAAATACGAATTTCTCAACCTTTGCAAAAAGGCTTGGTTTTCGGGGTTTTGGATGTATCTGCGCAGAAAATTATCTGGCTGGAACAGCCGTTTGTAGGGCAGACGATATGGAGTCTTTGTTTCGAGGATGTAGAGACTTTACTCAAAAAACTTTCAACAAAAATTTCCGTAGGAGAAATATTAAAAATAAAAGCAAAAGCCCAGTCTTTGGAAGTAGTAGAAACTATGGAAGGTGCTGATTTTGTGTATAATGTGGAGTGGGCTAGAAAACCAGAAAATATAAATAGTCTGCTTTTAAATTAGGCTAAAAACTCATGAAATCAAAGCTGTTTTATAAGTAAAGATATTTGGAGCAAATGGATGAATTTTTGACAAAACTTTTTTTGAAATATCAGGATTTTCCTAGTTTTTTGGATTGTAGTCCCATTACCTCCATCCATGATTTAGGTACGATGAGGGAAACGCTGTTAAACTTGGCGGTTAATTCTCAGTCTAAGGAAGATGTTATTTTGCTGATAAAAAACGGAGCAGATGTAAATCAGCAGGGAGAACTGAATTTTACTCCTATCCAAAACGCCTGTATTAATGGGAATCTTGATATTATTGAAATTCTTTTAAAAAATGGCGCTGAAATAAGTGTGAAAAATGACTTTGGGTATGATGCAAAACACTATGCCACAGAAGAATACCACGATAAGAATAAATCCAAAGAGATAATGAGTCTGCTAAAAAGATAATGAACAGCCATATAGAAGATTTAAGAAGGAAATTAAGCGAACATAATTGGGTTATTTCAGAGGAGCTGGAAGGAAACGAGCTGGATATATCAGGATATTGGGTTATCAATCATCTGTATGAGCCGAATAAATCGCTTACTTTGGGTTTTGAAGGAATGGATGATTTGAAAGTTTTACCAATGGAAAAGAGTTATGCTTGTTTCGTGTCTGAAAAGCCCTCTGTATCGCTATATTTTTCTAAAAATAATCCCAAAATATGGAAAAAGAATTTGGAGGAGTTTGTTTTGAATTTAAATTCCGTTATTTTTGACAAAATTTAACCCATGAAAAGAAAAGTTTTGATTATCTACACAGGCGGCACCATTGGGATGGAAAAAGACTACAACACAGGAAGTCTCAAGCCCTTTGATTTTGATTTGATTTTTGACAAGCTGCCTGAAATCAAGCTGCTGGATTGTGATACTTATATTCATTCGTTTTCGCCGCCACTAGACAGCTCGGACATCGGTCCTGAAAAATGGAGAGCGATAGCAGAAGTGATAGAGGCGAATTATGAAAAATACGATGGATTTCTTATTCTGCATGGCACAGATACGATGGCTTACACCTCTTCGGCACTGAGTTTTATGCTGAAAGGACTGCGCAAACCAGTGATTTTGACAGGTTCTCAATTACCGATAGGAGACCTGCGCACAGATGCCAAAGAAAACCTCCTGACAAGCCTTTACTACGCGAGTTTGTATAAAGAAAATGAGGCTGTTATTCAGGAAGTGGCATTGTATTTTGAGCATCAGCTCCTGCGCGGAAATAGAAGTATAAAGTATAGTTCGGAAAACTTTGATGCCTTCCAAAGTCCTAATTATCCTATTTTGGGTAAATCAGGCGTGTTTTTAAATATTAAAGAAAGTTATCTTTTCCGCCCTCAGCAGGATGAAAAGTTTTCTGTGGACTATCATTTGAGTACCAGCGTGCATTTGTGCAGGATTTTCCCAGGGATGGATTTGGAATATTTACTAAAAATAGATGCTGTAAAGGTTTTGATTATCCAAGTTTTCGGTTCGGGAACGATTTTCGGAGATGCCAAAACGCTGGAAATTTTGCAGAAAATACGCAGCAAGAATATAGATATCGTGGTCATAAGCCAGTGTCCATCGGGTGGAGTGAGTTTAGGGAAGTATGAAAATAGCAATATTTTTTCTAAAATCAATGCCATCAGCGGAGGAGATATTACCATAGAAAGTGCTTTGACAAAGGCGATGCATCTGATAGACAATCCTAAATATGCAGGAAGTTTTTCTCAGCAGTTTTCTAAAAATTTGAGAGGGGAGATGTCTTGTAATTAAAAATTATTTTATACATTTGCAAAATTAATAGAAAGGTGCTCGAGTGGTTGAAGAGGCCACCCTGGAAAGGTGGTATACGGGTAACCGTATCGAGGGTTCGAATCCCTTCCTTTCTGCTATGTAAAACTACAATCCCTTATAATCCAGCAAGTTATATGGGATTTTTTATTTTAGGGGACAGTAAGGGGGACGCTTTAAGATAAATAAAACAATCATAATGTAAAGCCATCTATTTCTTTTGTCTAATATTAACTGTTTCCACAATTCCAATCACTAATAAATAAAAATCAATTTGTTGGTGGTTTTTATTTATAGATTTTCCCCGCTTTTTCCCCACAATATTTTTTGATAACTTATAATTTAAATAATATTACTTTCCTTTTATCAAAAAAATGGGAACACCTTATGTATTCCCATTTATCTTATTTTGCAAATCTTTGATTTTCTCTATCAATTCTGAAAATGATAAACTATCTCCTACAATCATATTCTGTTGCATTAGTTTGTAATCATTTTCCCATTTATGTAAGACCTCATCAGGAGGAATGATATTGATTTTACCTTTCTCATGGTTTTCAAAAGAAATTCCCTTTACATTATTCATTACTTTTCTAAAATCTGCAATAGTTTGGAACAGCTCATTATCGTTTAGAGCATTTTCTGCGTATGCTGTGCGCGTTATCTTTTCCAAATCGTATAAATGCCTACTGAGTTTGTCAAAACGGACTTTTTCGGTGGGTTTTGTAAATTCTTCGTGCAGTAGAAAAATTTTCTCCAAAAAAGTTTTAGTCGGAACGATTACATTTACCTCAAAATCAGTAAAAGCAAAATCTCTATCTTTAAAATTTTGGTCAATATAAGAGTTTATTTTTCGTATTTCTGAGGGTTCAGATAAAGCTCTGGCTCCCATTTCAATAACGATTTTCTTCTGAATATGATTTTGACTTGGAACTACTGAATGATAATACAACTCCAGCTGATTGGGGTCGCTCGTGTCGTCTACATTTTCATTGTATTCAATACTGAAAGTTTTATCCGAAATTCCTAAATTTTGTAATTGCAAAATCAATTCTTTTCGGAAATCATTGATAACGAATGTTCCCGCATTTTTTCTTAATTTTTTGATTTGAGTCTTAGAAGTTGCGTCTTCAAAGCCAAGAAAATATCGGTCAATAATCAAATCTACATCTTCTGAAAATCGCTCGATAATGTTATAAGCCTTGCTGAGTGATGTCCCTCCCTTGAACACAATATGCTCACGATATTTGGATTGAAAAACAGCCCGAAGCACCATACAAACCCACCAATCTTTCTCAATCACTACATCAGAAAAAACCATTTTATCGGCGGTATAACGAATAACTTCGTATTTCTCGTTATCAGTAAAAGAAAACCAATTATTCATTTTCAATAGATTTTAACATTATTTTTCGTATCCATTCTGGAGCAAGTTTGGCATCATGCAAAATATTTTCTTTGCTCTCGTTTTTTAAATGTTTTTCAATTTGTTGGATAATCGCTTCACTCACATTTTCCTTTTTAATATTTTTCAAGGCTTGGATTACCAAAGTAGAAATTTTGCCTTTGGTAGAAAGATTTTTCGGCACAGAGGTTTTGAATTGAATAGTTTTATTATCAATTTTGACTATTCGTGAAGCTCCATCGGTAAGAAAGACCAATTTCATCGGCACTTGGGTAGTCAATCCAAGAATATTCTCTGCATAAACACCTGTAGGTATAATCCTTGCTTTATCTCTCCGAGCGATAGCTTGGGCTACTTCCTCCACAGATGGCTGTAATTCTCCGACAATCTTACTGAATTTTGGTTTGTAGTAAATTCCATGAGAAAGGCGTTTTATTTTGTCTTTGGTTTCCAACCGATAGAGAGCTTTTTTAACGCTTTCTGAACTACCGAAATCCAAAAAATCATCAATGAAAAATATCATTCCCTCCTCAAAGGAACTGATTTTTTGGGCAATATGTTCTTCTATTTTTGGTCTCATATAAAATTTTCGTCCCAAATATATAAAAAATTTGGGACGAAATAATAGTGGAATGTTATTTTTATTTGAAAATTATTAATAAATCTAACAAACTTTTTAACCACAATCTACAATCTCCCAAATATCTTCATTTATTTCAGATAGACATTGAGTGAATCTATCTTTATGAATGGCTACACATAATAGATTAGTTGGGCGAGAAAAACCTACATAAGTCATTTTTAGCGACTGCTGAATTCTTATTCCTCGATTAGTTATAGAATTTCCTAAAAAAGCATCTGCTAATCTTTGAGATTCATAGGACTTGCCTCTATCATTATAATAAAAAGATTCTAAGTATAATGTAGCGCAATGAGTTTGCCCTTTCACAGAGTGTAC
>CAUORE010000050.1:0-7329 GCA_963506915.1 uncultured Flavobacteriaceae bacterium | reverse complement strand
TATTTCTGCCAGTCTTCTGGAATCTTTTCATCAGATTTTTTATAAACAAAACATATGTACTCATTTCTTGGAACCAAGAAATTATCATCCAATAGGAATATATAATCTCCTTCTATTTTTACACTATATGAACCTTTTGATATAGTTCCCCCTTGATTAGCAAATTGGGTATCTATTTTTATTTTACCATTTTTCTTATATATAATCCCTCTTCTTCCTGTGATTTCTGGATTGGGATCTGTATATCCAAAACTAAAAAATCTCACTCTTCCATTTTTATAAAATTGAATACTTCTTTCTACATCTTTTCCTATATCTCGTAACTTTTTATAATTTTTATCAGCCATATAATAATCAACTTTTTTATATAAAAAATTAACATCTATTTCATTAAAAATATTAGCATCAAAGTATTTTATATTTTTATATTTACTTTTGATAACCTTTCTTCCATCAGCTAATCTATAGTAAGGCGCAGAACAAGAATATAATATAGTACATAATAACAAAGTAATAATTATTTTCACCATGATGTAAATCTATTTTTTGTTTGATATTGAAAATAAGGATTGATATTATTAGATAAAACTAGTAATGCAGGCTGTCGAGAAATCAAGCCATGAGCTAATATAATTTTGGATAGGATGTCTCATATACTTATTTAATTAAACAGCAAAAGCATGTATACTGAAGTTATAAAAGTCTATACACATAGCAATACCTATCAAATTGCATGTGTATTTTACCATTTATTACTTTTATTTTGTGACTATTATAAGTACCAAAACCTAAATTCATCTTTGTCTTTACAATCCAATCAATAAACATTTGATTTTTTTTCCTATATAGTATTCCATCAAAAGTTCCTCTATATAAATTAACCTTAGGATTAGGTTTTTCACTGGCAAAAAATAATACCTTGCCATTATCATAGATGTATAGATAATCTGTGTATAAATATGTAGGTATAGTCTCACTTCCTTCTAAAACTCCAAAATCCCCTTTTCTAATATATTCCAATTCACGAATATATAGTCGATTGAATTCTATTCCTTCAAAATTAGCAGAGTTAAAATACTTTACTCTTTTTTCTAAATTTCTATACACTCCCTCTTCTGAAAAACAGGATATCTGTAGTAAAAGTAACGCAAAGAGTATCCTTACCATGATGTAAAAATATTATTGGTTTTAGAAGGTATTATTCATTTAATTTTTCCCTTGTAAAAATATATCTCTTCCCTTCTTTTACAATAATTAAAGTATCACTTTTTCTCTCTTTGATTAGTCTAAAAGGAGGGAGAACATCCCTCCACAATATCTGTTCATTAATAAGTTCTTCCGCATTCCTATAATTTTCAATCAAAGCTCTAACTTCTTTTTCATTTTTAGGGTAATATACAAACATTGTGTCTGTATTTTGATAGTAATTTTTGTTTCCTATTTTTAAAATAATAATTGTGATTAATTGCGGTATCATTTATACTATCATTAATTGATGATCTTTGAATTTTAATGCATTGGGATTTTTTTCTAATTTTTCTCGAAAAAATACAAAAACAATACCTCCTGCTATAATGACCCATAAACAAAGAATTAATTGATATTTCTTTACCTTCATTTCTTATTTATTAAATTTTTTTAATTCAAAGTCGGAGTCACTTTTATCACATTAATATCTACAACCCCTATCTCAGTGCTTCAAATGTATTTCCTTGTCTGATGTCTCCTGTGTTATATCCTTTCATAAACCATTCTTTTCTCTGTGCAGAAGAACCATGCGTAAAGGCCTCTTGATTCACATAACCTTGGGAACGCTTCTGGATATTGTCATCTCCCACCGCTTCAGCAGCACTGATGGCAGCATCTATATCTTTGGAATCCAAGAAATTTTCTCTGTTGTTACTTCTTCTAGCCCATACTCCTGCATAAAAATCCGCCTGAAGCTCTACGGCAACAGAATTTCTATTGATTTCAGCTTCTGAAAAACGGCCGCTTCTTCTCATTTTATCAGATTTCTGTAAAGTCCCTAAAAGATTTTGAACATGATGCCCCACCTCATGCGCCATAACATATGCCACTGAGAACTCTGTTACTTTAGCTCCATATTTACTTTGAAGTTCATTAAAGAAACTCATATCCATATATATAGTCTCATCAGCTGGACAATAGAAAGGCCCCATCGCTGCTTGGGCTGTACCACATCCTGACTGGGTAACCTGCTCAAACATCACCACTTTCGGTTTTCTGTATTCCAAACCATGTTCCTGAAAAATCTCTGTCCATGTTTCCTCTGTCTCAGCCGTTACCATTCTCACAAATTCATAGGTTTTAAGCTCTTCTTCGGTTAGCTGTCTTTGCTCTGTCTGCGCCTGACCTTGCATAACACCACTGTTATTCAACACTGCCGAAGGGTCGCCTCCTAAAAACATCACTACTAGTAGCATAACTATCGTTCCCAGTCCACCGCCTATCATCATTCCTCTACCACCGCCCTTTCCTCTGCGGTCTTCCACATTGTCACTTCTATCGTTTGTCCATTTCATAATTTAATAATTTTTAAAAATTCTACTTTTTTATAAAATACCTAAAAACCAAATATTTGGTTTGGTAATAATTCTTTTTCTGAAACCTTGCTCTTCTTCTAAAACTTTCTAGGAACTGAGTATAAAATCCCAAATGTCCTCTGAAAACTGCCCAAAGATGCGAAATTCCTTCTTTATATGCAAGATAAATGCCAGCCACCACATCTAAAACCAATCGCAACGGAATTATCCAAAACAATGCTCCAAAAGGCAGGTTTTTAACCAGCATAGAGAGATTATTTCTTATATTTAGAAAAGTTTTTCTTGGGTTTTGTTTGTTTAAAGTTCCTCCACCAACATGATAAATCGTTGATTTTCCTGTATAAAATATTTTTTTACCCAAATTTATCAGCCGCCAGCAAAGGTCTATTTCCTCCTGATGGGCAAAAAAACGCTCATCAAATCCACCAGCAAGCCAAAAATCACTCTTCCTTATAAAAAAACAACAGCCCGATGCCCAGAAAATCTCCGTTTCGTCATCATATTGCCCTTTATCCTCCTCCAAATCATCAAAAACACGCCCTCGGCAGTAGGGATAGCCCAAATTATCTATCAAACCGCCTCCTGCTCCTGCAAATTCAAAGTAATTTTTTCTATCATAGGAAAGAATTTTGGGCTGAATAGCCGCTATTTCTGGGTTTTGCTGAAATAAATCCAAAATAGGTTCCAGCCAGCCCTCTGTGACTTCCACATCGGAATTGAGCAAGCAGTAGATTTCTTCCTCTACCTGTTTCAGTCCTTCATTATAACCTCCTGCAAATCCCGAATTTTCGGTATTCTGAATCACTTTTACCGAAGGAAAATTATTCTCTAAAAACGAAACACTGTCATCCGTAGAGGCATTATCCACGACATAAATTTGTGCAGATTCAGAATATTTGAGAACCGTGGGCAGGAATTTTTCCAGCCAGCTTTTCCCATTCCAGTTTAGGATTACAACAGCAATTTTTTTCATCAAAAAAAGTATTTATTCCTCATATTTTTTGATATCGTTCTGATATTTCCATCTTCGGTGAGACCAGAGCCAGTTGTCTGGGCGCTCATTTATCGTTTCTTCCAGCATTTTATGGAACTTCCTCACCACTTCATATTCTCTAAACTGCTCTCCATCAGGGTAAATTCGGTGATAGCTCACTTCATAATATCCTCGTTTTACTTTTTTCATTTCACAATAGATAAAAGCCAAATCCAGCCTTTGTGAAAGCTTGTCATAACCGATGAAAACAGGAGTTCTCTGATTTAAAAACTTTAATCCGTAATAAACCTCGGAGAAATGCGGCGTTTGGTCAGCCACGAACATATACGCCGAATTCCCATCAACAGGCGTTCTCAATATATGTCTGATAATCTCACGAGAGTTCAGCGCCTTATTCCCGAAACGATTTCTGATGAGTTTCACTTTCTCCTCCCAAAAATCATTATTTACCTTTCTATAAACAGGATGGCAGTTTTCCTGCGGAATGATTTTCGCAAAGGCATTGATCCACTCCCAGTCAAAAACATGTCCTGCCAAGATAATTACATTTTTTCTTTCGATTTTAGCTTGATGAAAAAGCTCTTGGTTAATGTGCTTCACACGCTTTCCCAGCTCTTCTTCACTGATTGTCATCGCTTTCACGGTTTCTACTATGTAATCGGAAAAATTACGAAAAAATTTCTTTTGAATTTGTTTAATTTCCTTTTCGCTTTTGTCAGGAAAAGAATTTTTTAAATTTTCATAAACGATTTTTTTTCGGTAACCAATGATATAATAATTAACAAAAAAAATAATATCCGAAATAATATACAACACGCCCAGCGGCAATTTTGATGCTAAATAAACAATATGAAAAAGTAAATTATTCAATGTATAAATTTTGGATGCGAAGATACAAATTTTGTTAATTCCATTTTTTTATTACATTTGGAAAAATTTTAACAATGAAAAAGATATTCTTAAAACTTGCTTTTTTAGGCGTTTTGGCACCTTCATTATATTACGCTCAAACATCTGAAATAAGTCCACAGCAGGAAAAACAGGCTCTTCCGAAACCATACAGAGAGGAGGATAATGCAGAAATAGAAATCCAAAAATTAGTAAAACAAGCCCAAAAAGAAAACAAAAACATCATCTTGCAGGCGGGCGGAAACTGGTGCATCTGGTGTCTGAGGTTTGATAATTTTGTGAAAACAACTCCTGAACTAAAGAAAATAGTTGATGAAAGTTTTCTTTATTACCATCTAAATTTTTCTCTGAAGAATAAAAACGAAAAAGTTTTTGCTAAATACGGCAACCCTGGCGAGAAATTCGGTTATCCTGTTTTCATTATTTTAGATAAAAACGGGAAACAAATCCACACACAGAGCAGCGAGGTTTTTGAAGAAGGAAAAGGCTACAGCCTAGAAAAAGTAAAAACTTTCTTCGAAAAATGGATTGCTAAAAACTAAAAAACTGCTCAGATTTGAGCAGTTTTTTTATATTATTTCACTGGTAAGACCTCGTCCTAAAAGCTTCTGGTGCATAGGCATAAGCATTTCCATATCGCCTGTTTTCACAGTGCATTTGCCTTTATAATGAACCAGCATAGTGCACTGCTCCGCCTGTTCCAGTGTGTGTTTACAAACTTCTATAAGAGATTCTATCACAAAATCAAAAGTATTGACATCATCATTATAAAGAACCAACTTATTTTCTGCATTCTCCTCCTCCAAAAGAAGAACATCAGTTTGTTTCTCTGTTTGTGAATTTCCGCAGTATATGTTATATTTTTTCTGTCTCTTCATGTGTTTCTTCTATGTCCTGTGGTTCATATTTCAGCTCTACCATCTCCACACTTTTATTCTGCATTTTCAAGATTTTGAAAGCATAATTACACAGCTTAAATTCCTGATTTTCTTCTGGAATATCCGACAACTGATACATAATATATCCCGCCAAAGTATTGTATTCAGGATCTTCTGGTAGTGGCGCGGGCAGATATTCATTTATCTCATCCAAAGGCTGTGTTGCATGTATCCAGAATGTATTTTCTGCTACCTCATCTACTAATTTTTGTTCATCATCTTCTTCGTCTTGGATTTCTCCTACCAGCTCTTCCAAAATATCTTCTAATGTTACGATTCCTTCTGTTCCTCCGAATTCATCAATTACAATCGCAATGTGCTGTTTTTTCTGTTGAAAAACATTCATCAAATCGGATATCTTCTTACTTCCCACCACGAAAAAGGCCTCACGCAGGAACTTTCTTAAATCTACATCTTTGTTTTTGATGTATTCACGCATGATTTCTTTTGTGTAGAAAATCCCTATGATATTGTCTATGGAGTTCTCATACACAGGAATTCTAGAATATCCGCAGTCTATTATTTTACTTAAAATCACATCATTATCCTCGCTGATATCAATAGTAATGATATTCTGTCTCGGCACCATTACCTGCTTAGCGGTATGGTCAGTAAAGTCAAAAGCATTTTTGATAATTTCATAATTTTCCTCTTCTATCTCTCCTCCTGCTGCACTTTGTTTTACCAACAGCTGAAGCTCCTCTGTGGAGTGTATCTCATGACCAGCCACAGGGTGAATATTGATAAGTCTTAAAAATGCATTAGAAATCGCATTCATCAACCAAATAAACGGCTTGAATATATTGTAAAATAACAACAAAGGCCATGCAACAAACAAAGTCGTCGCCTCTGATTTTCTAATCGCTATTGACTTCGGAACTAATTCTCCGAAGACTATGTGCATCATCGTTACAACAAGGAAACTTCCCGCCAAAGCCATCGTAGAAAGCGTTTCTGGGGCAATATCAATATTCAGTTTAGAAAACGCCGCTTCTAAAATATGATGCATCGTGCTTTCTCCTATGAAACCGAGTGCTAGACTGGCTAGCGTAATTCCCAGCTGTGTAGCAGAGAGATAAGCGTCTAAGTTTTTGATGATTTTTTCGGCTTGTTTTGCGGAGGCATTTCCTCCTTCCGCCTTGATTTGAATTTGAGAGTGGCGCACTTTAACTATCGAAAACTCTGCTGCCACGAAAAAGCCATTAAGTATTACAAAAAATAAAGCTAATAAAAGTTTTAATAAACTATCGGGGTTCATTTAATTTAAATTGTTAAACAAAAATAGTATGCAAATATAACTAATAAATATTTATCTGACCAAACTTCTTGATTTAAGTTAAGGTGTTTTGACAAAATATGCCTTATATTTGCTGTCTTAATCTTAATTTATGAAAGCAGAAGTAATTACAAAAATTGGTGCAGAGAAATATCTAATGAACATCTCTGCTGGTAAAAACAGCATTATCGGTGATGAACCCACAGCTAAAGGCGGACAGGAAAAAGGATTCAATCCGCTGGAGCTTTTAGCTTCAGCTCTTTCATCTTGCACCACTGCAACTATCAAAATGTTTGCAGACCGCAAAGAATGGGATGTAGAGGAAGTTTCTGTAAAAGTTCTTTTCGATAACGAAACTAAAGAAGGCGTTTCTCAATTCAAAAAAATCATAGAAATAAAAGGAAATCTTACCGAAGAGCAGCGCAACATCCTGCACAAAACAGCCCACGCCTGCCCTATTCAGAAAATTCTCACTGGCGAAATTGCTATAGAATCTGAAATGCTTCCTTAAAAAATATCAATCAGAAACAAAAAAATCAGAAATCTTTCGAAGGATTTCTGATTTTTTTTTAATGAATATTTATAGCTCAAGGGCTTTTTTCTCATTGTTTTCCATGAGCAGTTCCACTGGATTTTCTATGGCTTCTT
>CAUORE010000049.1:0-7543 GCA_963506915.1 uncultured Flavobacteriaceae bacterium | reverse complement strand
TGACAAAGAGAAAGCCTTGAAAGAATGTATAGAAGGTAATTTGGTTATGATATTTAAGAAAGGCTATACTTGGTGTGATTGTTTTAAGGATTGTTTTTAAGGATTAATATAAATATGGTATCTTTGCAGAATAGAAAATTAAAAAGAATTTATGTCAAATATTTTAGCCATAGTAGGGCGACCTAATGTAGGGAAATCCACTTTGTTTAATCGTCTTTTGGAACGCAGGGAGGCCATCGTAGACAGCACTGCGGGGGTTACCAGAGACCGCCATTACGGAAAAAGCGATTGGAACGGCGTGGAATTTACCGTGATAGACACGGGAGGATATGATGTGGGAAGTGATGATATCTTCGAGGAAGAAATCAGAAAGCAAGTGCAGCTGGCAGTGGATGAGGCGACTTCTATCGTTTTCATGGTCAATGTAGAAGAAGGTCTTACCGATACCGACCAAGAAATATATCAGCTTCTTAGAAAAGCAAACAAACCGCTGTATGTGGTTGTAAATAAAGTAGATTCATCAAAGGAGCTTCTTCCTGCTACGGAATTTTATCAACTTGGAATAGAGAAATATTATACGCTTTCTTCTGCTACAGGAAGCGGAACGGGAGAGCTACTGGATGATATCGTTAAAGATTTTCCTACTACGGAATATGTAGATGTGTTTGAAGGACTTCCGAGAATCACCATCGCTGGGCGACCTAATGTAGGGAAATCTACACTGACTAACGCTCTACTGGGCGATGAGAGAAACATTGTAACAGATATCGCAGGAACTACGCGAGACAGCATAGAGACGGTTTATAATAAATTCGGGCACGAGTTTATTTTGGTGGATACGGCAGGAATGCGTAAAAAATCCAAAGTAAGTGAGGATTTGGAGTTTTATTCTGTGATGCGTTCCATCAGAGCGATAGAAAATTCTGATGTGGTTATCCTGATGATAGATGCTACCAAAGGCTGGGAAAGTCAAGATATGAATATCTTTGGGATAGCACAGAAAAACCGAAAAGGAATCGTAATTTTGGTTAATAAATGGGATTTGGTGGAAAAAGAAACCAATACCATGAAGCAGTTTGAAAACCAAATTCGTGAGAAAATAGCTTTGTTCAGTGATGTGCCTATTTTGTTCATTTCGGCATTGACAAAACAAAGAATCCTGAAAGCTGTGGAAACCGCTGTGGAAGTCTATGAAAACCGTAAAAAACGAATTAAGACAAGTAAGCTGAATGAAATCATGCTTCCTATCATAGAAAACACGCCGCCGCCAGCTCTGAAAGGGAAATACATCAAAATAAAATACTGCACACAGCTGCCTACGGTGACGCCGCAGTTTGCGTTTTTCTGTAACCTTCCGCAGTATGTGAAAGAACCTTATAAAAGGTTTATAGAAAACCAATTGCGTAAGAATTTTGATTTTACTGGAGTGCCTATTGAGGTTTATTTCAGACAAAAATAGTTTTCGTCCTCTTCCTTTTGTATAAGGAGGGGGATATTTTTAATAACATAGAAAAAATTAAACAATTATGATGTATATACTTTCTAACGAGGTTTCGCTGGTTAATTCTTGGATAAATGAACTGAGAAATGTAGAAGTTCAGACCGATAGAATGAAATTCCGTAGAAATATGGAAAGAATAGGCGAAATAGCAGCCTTTGAAATTAGTAAAAAATTGAATTACAAAGAGGTGGAAATCACCACACCTTTGGATAAAATCAAAGTGAAAGAAATCGCTGTTCAGCCTGTGATTACTACGATTTTGAGAGCTGGAGTTCCGCTGTTTCAAGGAGTTTTGAACTATTTTGATAAGGCAGACTGCGGTTTTGTGGCAGCGTATAGAAAACATGATATGAATGACTATTTTTCCATCAAACAAGATTACCTTACTTGCCCTAATATAGAGGGAAGACCGCTCATCGTGGCAGATCCTATGCTGGCTACAGGTGCCAGTCTGATAGAAGCCCTGAAAGACTTGCTTACCCACGGAAAGCCTTCGCAGATACACATTGTGGCGGCTATTGCCAGCAGACAAGGAGCAGAAGCCATCAGAACGGCTTATCCAGAAGCGCATATTTGGATAGGGGCGATAGATGAGGAGCTGACTTCCAAGGGCTACATTACGCCAGGGCTGGGCGATGCAGGAGACCTTAGTTTTGGGGAGAAATTACAGAATTAGAAATGAGAGAGGCTGTTTATCAGTCTCTTTTTTTTTGTTTTTAAAATTTAAATATAAATAAAAACCACACCAGTACCGAAGTACCGATGTGGTAAAAACTATAATTGATAAAAAGATGTCTAGTTGTACCCAGCGCTGCTTAGGTCATCATTGTTTTGATCTTGCATCTCTGGTTTTATTTTTGTTTTGCTTTCCGTTACATTTCCACTTTTGAATCTGTAAGAGAACGAAAGCAAGAACTGTCTCGGCATCATCTGCATTTCATTATATCTCGTGAAAGTATCTGAGTCTGTGTAAGTTCTCATTTTTCTAGAGTTGAAAACATCTTGAACGCTGAAACTGATAGTTCCTGTATTACTCCAGATATTCTTGCTGATACCGATGTTTAGAGCATAGGTATTCTTTTTCTCTGTATTATAATCTCTATGTCCGCCGCGGAAATCTCCCTGAAGCTGTAAATTCGTGGTTCTATTGATTTTAAAAGCTGAGGTAAGTTTAGCTTTTAGGTTGTTTCCTTCGTTTACAATTGTAGAGTTGTTATAAGTCAACTCACTCTTGTATCGGTAAAGATTGATATTACCATACACTCTAAACCAGCTTGTAGGACTTACGCTGTAGCTAAGGTCTAGCCCGTATTTATCCTCTGTTCCTAAATTGAAAGGTCTGGAAAGGATGTACTCTGTCGGCTGTCCTGTGATAGGATGGATATAGGTCTGCTCCTCCGTGATGGAACTGATTTCATCAGTGGTTCTTTGGTAATAGAGTGTAGGGTTGATATTCCATTTTGCTCTGGAATAATTGTAACTGAACTCAAATGAATTAACAAAAGATGGATTGAGGTCAGAATTTCCCATAAATCTATTTGGGTCGCCACTGATTCTCATCACAGGAATGATTTCCCAAGACTTAGGTCTTTTGATTCTTCTCGAATAATTTAGTGAGAACTGGCTCTTTTCCGTGATATCATAGCTTAAGAATACAGAAGGGAAAAACTCGTTGTATTTTTTGCTTTTTGTAGAAAGTCCAGTAAGGTTGTTATTCGCTTCAATATCAATATTGATATTTTCATTTCTTACACCAAGCTGATACCCAAATTTTCCGATTTTACTATTGAACTGAGCATAGAACGCCAAAAGCTGTTCTGTGTAGTTATTCTTCCCTGTAACATCATCAAATGTGATGAAACTTCCTCCTGAAAGCCCTTGGTAAGAGTTATTGATATCATTATTATTATAGTCATATCTTGCTCCAGCCTCTATTTTAGAGTTTTCGCCAATAGGGAGTTCGTAGTCTAATTTTCCTATCCAAGTTTTTCTAGAAAAATCAGCCACATTTAGGTATTGATAAAGGGTATGAGAGGTGTTTCTATTGTCAAAGATATTGCCTTCCGAGTTGTTGCTTGTATTTTGGAAGCTACCGCTCAGCTCCAGCATATGCCCTTTGTTATTGAATTTATGCTCTAGTCCTGCATCTACCTGTATGCTCTTATTTTCATCCAGTCCATCATTTTTTCTGTATGTGATTCCTGTGAGAGATGAGGTATTCTGCTGAAGGTTGAAACCATCCATCAGCATTCTATTAGCAGAGAATGAAGCATTTACCGAAGTTTTATCTGAGATGCTGTAAGTGAAACCTGTATTGAAATTGTAGTTTTTCATTTCAGGTTTATTTTCGCTGCTGGTAGTGAGGCTTTCTCCTGTATTTTTATACAAAATATCTGAGTAGCTTTCGGATTTATTTTTCATGTATCCGCCGCCGCCATTCACGAACCAAGTCCATTTTCCGTAGTTCCAAGAAAGATTGGTATTTAGTCTTGTAGCAGGATTGTAGCCAAGGCTTCCGTTCACAGAGCCATTAAAGCCCAGCGAAGAAGTTTTTTTCAGAATGATATTGAGAATACCAGCTGTTCCCTCAGCTTCGAATTTTGAAGAAGGGTTAGAAATGATTTCTATCCTGTCAATCTGGTCGGCAGGGATACTTTTCAGCGCAGCGCTGATATCATCAGTAATTCCCAGCACGGAAGAAGGCTTCCCATTGATAAGGAATTTCACATTAGAATTTCCTCTCATAGACACAGAGCCGTCAGTCTCCACACTCACCGAAGGGACATTGTTCAGTACATCATGCAGAGTTCCTCCTTTTGAGGAGATATCCTGCCCTACATTGTAGGTTTTTTTGTCAAGTTCCACTTTATAAGGCGCAGAACTTTTCGCTGTGATGACTACTTCGGCGATTTGTTTTTCGCTATTACTTGATTTTGAGTTATTTGCAGTTTTACTAGTTTCTGGTTCTAGGATAATGTTCCCAATATTAGTAGCGCCTTGGATTTCTATTTCGTAGGTTTTTCTTTTGAAATTAACTGCATCGATTACCACTTGATAAGTCCCATTCGCCAAATTTAAAGCAAAACTACCACTGTCATCTGTCATTGAGGCATCACTCAGCGCAGCATTAGTTTTATTATTAAATTCTATGGAAGCATAAGGCACGATAGCACCATTTTGGTCAGTGATTTTTCCTTTAATGCTTTGTTTTTCTTGAGCGTTCATCATTACTGCCGCTCCCAAAAAGAAGGTCAAACCGATGGTTTTCTTCCCAAAAATCCTTGTTATTTCAATATGTGACATAAAAAACTTTTTAGTGTTAATATTCTTTTAGATGATAAAAATCATAAAAGGTTAAAAATAAAAACAAATTTTTTTTAAAATCTCTATATTTACAGCCACAAAATCAAGAATATGGTATTGAGTAGAATCTGGAGTATGTTTATCATCATCGCTATTGCGGTGGCAAGTTTCAAATATCTTTTTTCGGACAATTATAAAGCTATTTATAATGATATGGTAGTGGGCAAAGGAGGTGATACAGTGGCTATTGCAACCAAACCATTGGCCGATGTTCCGCTTGAAATTTCCGAAAAACTAAAACAAGAAAAATTAGTAATAAAAGATAAAATCCATTATCAAAATCAAGATACTGGCAAAGTAAGAATATACAGAGTTCAGGAGGCGAGCGGGGTGATAGGCACGGCGCAGACAGCGGTGGAGATTAGTTTGGGGCTTATAGGGATTATGACTTTGTTTATGGGCTTTATGAACATTGCCGAGAGGGCAGGTGGAATCAATCTTTTGAGCCGAATAATCCAGCCGTTTTTCTCTAAACTTTTTCCAGAAGTTCCCAAGGGGCATCCTTCTTTTGGGTTGATGATGCTGAATTTCAGCGCTAATCTCTTGGGATTGGATAATGCAGCCACGCCATTTGGACTAAAAGCTATGGACAGCCTGCAAAGCCTAAATCCAGATAAAGAAAAGGCGACCAATGCCCAGATTATGTTCCTTTGTCTTCATGCCAGCGGACTTACGCTGATTCCTGTAAGTATCATAGCGACGAGGTCTTCTCTCAATTCTGCCACGCCTACCGATATCTTTTTGCCTACGATGATTGCTACTTTTTGTGCAACGATGGCAGCGATGATCATAGTATCTATTAGGCAGAAAATCAATCTGTTCCAGCCCGTGTTATTGGCGTATATTGGTGGGATTTCTGCCATTGTAGGAGCGATGGTTTTCTTCTTGGTAAAACTTAATAAAGAAGAGCTGGATGGCGTGAGTAAGCTGATTTCTAATGGACTGATTTTGTTGATTTTCCTGCTCATCGTATTGGGAGGAGTTTATAAAAAGATTAATATTTTCGATGCTTTTATTGATGGAGCAAAGGAAGGTTTTAATACCTGCGTGAAAATTATCCCTTATTTGGTGGGAATGCTTGTGGCTATTTCTCTTTTAAGGACGAGTGGAGTTTTTGATTTGATTATCAATGGAATGAAATGGATAGTAGAAAGCCTAAGTATGGACACTCGTTTTGTAGATGGGCTTCCTACGGCACTAATAAAACCTCTAAGCGGTTCAGGAGCAAGGGGAATGATGATAGACACGATGACTACTTTCGGGGTGGATAGTTTCCCAGCTCGGTTGTCAGCGATTTTGCAGGGGAGTTCGGATACTACATTCTATGTCATCGCAGTTTATTTCGGGGCTGTGGGTGTGAAAAACACACGATATACGATTTCTTCTATGTTATTATCTGATTTAGTGGGGATTACGACATCTACCATCATGGCGTATTGGTTCTTTGGATAAAATAAAAACAATGAAGGAGGAGATGAAATTTATAGTTAAAAAAATCACATTTATTTTTAGTGTTTTTTCGGTTTTAGTGTTTGGTCAAGGTTCAAAAATAGACCAGATTATTACCAATGCCGAAATGCAGCGGGGAAGGCATCAGTTTGATAAAGCATACCAATCCATAAAAACAGCTGAAAAACTGGCTCGGCAAAAATCTGCAAAGGAACTTCCCAAAGTCTATTCGGAAATGGTGAAGTATCAGTTTTCGGTTTCTAATTCGGATTCAGCGAAGATTTATACAGAAAAAGCCATGGCAGAGGCGCAGAGCATCAACCACCCTGAAGCCCTTGCCTATGGATATTACACCAAAGCGTATTATTATAACTATCTGGAAGTAAGGGATTTGGCAGTAGAGTTTTCTCAGAAATCATTGGATTTGGCGCAGAAACATAATTTAGACCTGCTAAAACCTCGTATATACTACATTCTTTATGGGGCTCACGCGAGTCTTGACCACACGGCTCAGGCTTATAAATACGCCATAGATGCTGTAAAATCGGCTAAAAAAGCTAAAAACTACAACTTGTTGTCCAATGCCTATTCGGCTATGTCTACATCTATGGGACTTCTGTATAAAGAAAATCCGAAGCCTGAGTATATGGATAGTATACTGATTTATCTCAAAAAATCAGCGGAAGTTTATCATAAACACCCTAATTTTGTGAGTCCAGAGACTTATGCCATTACCAATATCAACATTGCAGACTACTACTATCAGACCAAAGGAAGCGCGGACAGCATAAGAAAATACACAGAAATTGCCAAGCAGACTTCCCTGAACCGAGATGCAAGTTCATCAGTGAAAGCCAATGCAGATGGACTTTTGGCGCAGCTAGCCATTCGTCAAGGGGATTTTAACAAGGCTGAAAAACTACTGGTGGATGCCTATTCTGATATGGAGAAGCAGTCCTCACCAGATTATCATACTTTGGCTTCTATTTCGGAGGCTCTTTCTCAGTTTTATCAAAATAATAATAACTTTGAAAAAGCACTATTTTTCAAAAAACAAAAAGAACAATACAACGATAAAATATACGACCAAAACCAGCAGGAACAAACTCACAAGCTGGAAGCTCAATACGAAAACAAGCGTATAAAATCCGAAATAGAAGTAGTAAAAGAGAGAGAAAAAAATAGGAGAATCCAAAATTATCTCTACATCAGTTTGGCTATTATGGCTGT
>CAUORE010000048.1:0-8479 GCA_963506915.1 uncultured Flavobacteriaceae bacterium | reverse complement strand
TGGCAGACTTGGTAATGTGGAGACCAGACATGTTTGGTGCTAAGCCAGAGATGATTATTAAAGGAGGTATGGTATCTTATGCTAAAATGGGAGATCCAAACGCATCAATCCCAACACCACAGCCAATATTCTGGAGACCAATGTTCGGAAGCTACGGTAAAGCAAATACTGAAACTTCTGCATTCTTCGTATCTAAAGTATCTTTAGAGAAAGGAATCGTACAGTCTTACGGATTAGGTAAAAAATTATTACCAGCAAGAGGATGTAGAAATATCGGAAAATCTGATATGATCCACAACGATGCAATGCCTAAGATTGAGGTAAATCCACAAACACACGAAGTGAAAGTAGATGGTAAACCATGTGTATGTGAGCCAGCTGACAAACTTCCAATGGGACAATTATACTTCATGTTCTAATAGAACTGAATTTAGAAATAGAACCACCTTTATTAAAAAGGTGGTTTTTTGTTATTTTTTTATAAAAAAGTAGCAAAAATATTTTTTTATCTAAAATAAGTTTTATAAATTTGTGTTATTAAAATAATAAAGATAACACCGCTGAATTGTTTTTTTAGTAATCTATTATAATTTAGTCATTTAAGTCAGAGGGTAGCCCAATAGACTAGCAAAATCGTTTTTAACTTCATAATGTTTTGGTTTTTAGCTGTTTATTGGGCTATTTCTGGTTTGATTTCTTGGAAAAACAAAAAGGCTGTTATATATCATATAATTATGATACCTTTATCTACTTTTTTTATTGTATTTTTGAACTCGTTTAAATCCTGAATGGATGGAAACGGGATTTTTTATTTTTAAGACATTGATAATTAAAAAATGAGCTTATGTTAGTGGTTTCTGAGGTAATTCGAAATGCGAAAGGAGAGGATTTATCCTCAAAAGAAGTAGATTTTTTTGATATAGAATGGTTTGAATCTACAAGAAAACTTCTTCGCAAAGTCAGTCATAAAGGAGAGGAAGTAGGTTTAAGAATATTGAAAGAAAATCTTAGACTAAAACATCACGATGTGCTATGGGAGGATGGGAATAAAATATTGCTGGTCAATGTATTGCCGTCTGATGCAGTGGTGGTTCAGCCTAAAACTATGAGAGAAATGGGAACTATTTGTTTTGAGATTGGTAATCAGCACATCCCTATTTTTATTGAGAATGATGAGATTATCATCCCTTATGAAGATCCTATTTTTAATTTGCTGAAAAAAGGTGGATATGAGCCGTTCAAAGCACAAAGAATTTTTGAAGATATGCTGAAAGCATCATCTGACCACGAAGCACCTGCAAAGGATCACAAGATAGACACAGATCAGCTTTTTTCAAAAGTGTTTCCAAGTAAATAAAAAGACTAAATTATAATAGATAAAAAACAGAAATAAAATGAAGGTAAATTCACTAATAAGTCTATTACACATTGCGGATCCGACTTTGCCGATTGGGGGATACTCTCACTCAAATGGTTTGGAAACCTATGTGCAGAAAGGACTTGTAAACAGTACGGAGACGGCGGCTTTATTTCTTAATAATATGCTGTCCAGCAGTATATTACATAATGATGCAGCTTATGTGAGATTAGCTTATGAAGCTATGAAAGAAAAAGACAACTACGAAAGAATAGTTGTTTTGGATGAGGAATGTAGTGCGATGAAAAGTCCAAGAGAAATTCGTGAGGCGAGCCACAAATTGGGAACGAGATTGCTGAAAATCTTCATAGAAGAAGGACAAAAGTGTGATTTCTTGACAAAATTTGGGGACTATGTAACTAAAAATATCAGCGTGGGGAACTATCCTGTGGTATATGGTGCATTGTGCTATTTGATGGAAATTCCTTTGGAAGAGGCGATTACAGCGTTTTATTTCTCTACGGCTACGGGTATGGTGACTAACGCGGTTAAGTTGGTTCCACTTGGTCAGCTTGAAGGGCAGAAAATTCTTTTTGAAGTGAAAAGAAATATTCCTTCTTGGGTAGAAAAAACCATGAATTTGGAAGAAGAAAAAATCGGTCTTTCTAATGTAGGATTTGATTTGAGATCTATGCAGCACGAGAGATTGTATTCAAGATTGTATATGAGTTAAGGATTAAAATTATTGAAGTATAACAAAAAATTATAACAAAATGGCAAATAGAAAATATATTAAAATTGGTGTAGCTGGTCCTGTAGGTGCTGGAAAAACTGCGTTGATAGAAGTTTTATCAAGAAAAATGATGGATGATTATTATGTTTGTGTAATCACCAATGATGTTTATACTAACGAGGACGAAAAATTCCTTCAAAAAAACAGTAAATTACCAAAAGATAGAATTGCAGGGGTAGAAACAGGAGGATGTCCTCACACAGCGATTAGAGAAGATGCAAGTATGAACTTGGAGGCAGTGGATGAAATGGCTGCTAAACACCCAGATATGGAAATTCTTTTCGTGGAGAGTGGTGGTGATAACCTTTCTGCTACATTTAGCCCAGAATTGGCTGATTTGACAATATTCGTAATCGATGTGGCTGCAGGTGAAAAAATCCCAAGAAAAGGAGGGCCTGGTATCACAAGATCTGACTTGTTGATGATTAACAAATTTGACTTAGCTCCATTAGTAGGTGCTGATTTAGCAGTAATGGAAAGCGACGCGAAGAGAATGAGACAAGGGCGTCCATTTGTATTCACAAACTTGAAAACAGAAGAGGGAGTAGATGCTGTTATCGGATGGATTAAGAAGTACGCTCTTTTAGAAGATATTGAAGAACCTGCAATTATCAGATAATTATGAACGGAATAATAGGGGAATACACCAGTAAGATGAGCCTAAGGACTGAGATCCGAGATGGGTTTCATCACTTGGCGGAAATGTTTTATACCAATCCGTTTGGATTGATGAGATTTGATAAGAGAAGTGCTCATGACCCTTGGTTGAGATACATGATAAGAAGCTCCACTCCAGGGATTATGGCGGGAGATTTCTATGAAATGTCTTTTAGAGTAGCGAAGGGAACTAATTTAGGTCTTGAAACTCAGGCTTATTCTAGAATCCACTCTATGAATCCTGGAGGGTTTGCTAAACAGACAACTACTATAGATGTAGAGGAAGATGCTATGTTTCAGTATATTCCGCACCCTACTTCGCCACACAAGGACTCTGTTTATGAAGCGATAAATACCATCAATATTGCTAAAACATCCAGAGTAATCTGGGGAGAGGTAATTACTTGTGGAAGAAAACTTTACGGAGAAGGGGAAATTTTTGAATTTAAAGAATTTAAAAACTATACGAGAATATTTCTTGATGGTCATCTTATCTTCAAAGATAGATTGTATATGAAGCCAAGTGAAATGGATTTGACTACAATGGGGCAGTGGGAAGACTATACCCACCAAGCCACTATCTTTATCTATGACCAGCAGCTGGAAGAAGATCACCTTTTAGAACTTTTAGAAAAAGCACTAAAAGATGATGAAGGTGTAGAGTATGGTATCACAACTACTGTAGGAGGTGGTATCGTGATAAGAATCGTAGGGCATGGCGGAGAGCAGCTCTATAACATTGCTAAGCGATTCGAATACAGTATTTTAGATGAAATCATAGAACCGATTTAATAATATTGTGATCCTAATGAAAAAACAGTTGTATCAGAAATGGTATAACTGTTTTTTTGATAAATTTTGAATAACTTTTTGTCAGTTTTAGAAAAAGTTGTAATTTTGCAAATCAAATAATTTAATATAAAGCAATAAAATGCCTACTATTCAACAATTAGTAAGAAAAGGAAGAGCCACAATTGCCAAGAAGAGCAAATCGGTTGCTTTGGATTCTTGTCCACAGAAGAGAGGTGTATGTACGAGAGTATATACAACTACACCTAAGAAACCTAACTCTGCACTTAGAAAAGTTGCCAGAGTAAGACTTTCTAATGGTAAAGAAGTTAACGCTTATATCCCGGGCGAAGGACATAATCTCCAAGAGCACTCGATAGTATTGGTAAGAGGCGGAAGGGTGAAAGACCTACCGGGAGTTCGTTATCACATTGTAAGAGGTGCTTTGGACACTGCAGGTGTAAATGGAAGAACACAAAGAAGATCTAAGTATGGAGCTAAGAGACCTAAACCAGGTGCAGCACCAGCAGGGAAAAAGTAATCATTAAATTTTAAGGAAAGAAACAATGAGAAAGACAAAAGCAAAAAAAAGACCGTTGTTACCAGATCCTAAATTTAATGATCAATTGGTAACAAGATTTGTGAATAACTTGATGATAGATGGCAAGAAGTCTATCGCATTTAGAATTTTCTATGATGCACTAGATATCGTAGAAACTAAAAAAGAAGATCAGGAAAAAACTTCTCTTGAAGTATGGAAAGATGCACTTACTAATGTAATGCCGCATGTAGAAGTAAGATCAAGAAGAGTAGGAGGTGCTAACTTCCAAATTCCTATGCCAATCAGAGCTGATAGAAAAATTTCTATGGCTATGAAATGGTTGATCAAATATGCTTCTTTGAGAAACGATAAATCTATGGCACAAAAATTAGCTGCTGAGATTATCGCTGCTTCTAAAGAAGAAGGAGCTGCTGTTAAGAAAAAGACAGATACTCACAAAATGGCAGAAGCAAACAAAGCATTCTCACACTTTAAATTCTAATCTGAAATGGGAAGAGATCTTAGATATACAAGAAATATTGGTATTGCTGCACACATCGATGCAGGGAAGACTACCACTACAGAGAGAATTTTATTTTACACTGGTAAAACTCACAAGTTGGGTGAAACTCACCAAGGGACATCACAGATGGACTGGATGGAACAAGAGGCTGAAAGAGGGATTACAATTACCTCTGCGGCTACTACTTGTAACTGGAATTTCCCAACTGACCAAGGAAAAGTTTTGCCAGAAACTAAAGGATACCATTTTAACATCATTGATACCCCAGGACACGTTGACTTTACTGTAGAGGTAAACCGTTCTTTGAGAGTATTGGATGGTCTAGTGTTCTTATTCTCAGCGGTTGACGGAGTAGAGCCACAATCAGAAACTAACTGGAGATTGGCTGACAACTACAAAGTTGCGAGAATGGGATTCGTAAACAAAATGGACAGACAAGGAGCTGATTTCTTGGCGGTTTGCCGTCAGGTAAAAGAAATGCTAGGTTCTAACGCTGTTCCTATCGTATTACCAATCGGAGCTGAGGAAGACTTCAAAGGAGTGGTAGACCTTATTAAGAACAGAGCTATTATTTGGCACGAAGATACTCAAGGTATGACATTTGATGTTGTTCCAATTCCTGAAGACATGAAAGCTGATGTATTGGAATACAGACAAAACCTTGTAGAAAATGTGGCAGAATATGACGAATCTCTATTAGAGAAATTCTTTGAAGATCCAGATTCTATCACAGAAGAAGAAATCAATGAAGCTTTAAGAAAAGCAACTATTGATTTATCTATTATCCCAATGACTTGTGGTTCTTCATTTAAGAACAAAGGAGTTCAGTTTATGTTGGATGCTGTATGTAAATACCTTCCTTCTCCACTAGATAAAGATGATATCAAAGGAACTGACCCTAAAACGGATGCTGAAATTACAAGAAAACCAGATGTAAATGAGCCATTTGCTGCATTAGCATTTAAGATTGCTACTGACCCATATGTAGGTAGATTGGCATTCTTTAGAGCTTATTCTGGTAGATTGGATGCAGGTTCTTATGTTTTGAACACAAGATCTGATTCTAAAGAAAGAATCTCAAGAATCTATCAGATGCACGCGAATAAGCAAAACCCTGTAGAATACATCGAAGCAGGAGATATCGGTGCAGCTGTAGGATTTAAAGATATCAAAACTGGGGATACACTTTGTGATGAAAAGAACCCTATCGTTCTTGAATCTATGATTTTCCCAGATCCGGTAATCGGTATCGCTGTTGAACCTAAAACTAAAGCTGACCAAGATAAAATGGGTAACGCTTTAGCTAAGTTGGCAGAAGAGGATCCTACTTTCCAAGTGAAAACAGATGAAGCATCTGGACAAACTATCATCTCAGGAATGGGAGAGCTTCACTTGGATATCATCGTAGACCGTCTAAGAAGAGAGTTCAAGGTAGAAGTAAACCAAGGACAGCCGCAGGTAGAGTACAAAGAATCTCTTACAGCTACAGCTAACCACAGAGAAGTTTACAAAAAACAAACTGGGGGTAGAGGTAAGTTCGCAGATATCATCTTCGAAATTGGTCCTGCTGATGAAGGAAAAACAGGTCTTGAATTCATCAACGAAATTAAAGGTGGTAACATTCCAAAAGAATTTATCCCTTCTGTTGAAAAAGGATTCAAAGAAGCTATGAAAAATGGTCCTTTGGCTGGATTTGAGATTGAAGGAATTAAAGTTACACTAAAAGATGGTTCTTTCCACCCAGTGGACTCTGACCAACTTTCATTCGAATTGGCTGCTAAACTTGGATTTAGAGAAGCTGGTAAAGCTGCTAAACCAGTAATCATGGAGCCTATCATGAAATTGGAAGTTGTTACTCCAGAAGAATATATGGGGGATATCGTAGGTGACCTTAACAGAAGAAGAGGTACTGTAAACGGTATGGATGATAGAAATAATGCTAAAGTTATCAAAGCATTTGTTCCATTAGCAGAAATGTTTGGATATGTAACAGCTCTTAGAACATTATCTTCTGGTAGAGCAACATCTTCTATGGAGTTTGAAAAATATGAACCAGCTCCACAGAATGTGGCTGAAGAAGTAATAGCTAAAGCAAGAGGTTAATTAAAATTTAGATTAAAATGTCACAAAGAATCAGAATAAAATTAAAATCTTACGATTACAATTTAGTAGATAAATCTGCTGAGAAAATCGTAAAAACAGTAAAATCTACAGGAGCTGTGGTAAATGGACCAATCCCATTACCTACTCACAAGAGAATCTTTACTGTGCTTAGATCTCCGCATGTTAATAAAAAAGCAAGAGAACAATTCCAGCTTTCTGCACACAAGAGATTGATGGATATCTATTCTTCTTCTTCTAAGACTGTAGATGCTCTTATGAAGTTAGAATTACCAAGCGGTGTAGATGTAGAAATCAAAGTTTGATAAAACAATGTATTTATACATTTTGCTATGATAAAAATCCTTTCCTAAGAAATTGGGAAAGGATTTTCTTTATTTGAAATACTTTTGATATTATTGCAGAATAAATTTTAGTATGGGCAATCAAATTAGTAACAACAAAATTAGACAGATAATCCTACTGGGGATGATTTTCGGATTTTTGTTTTTGATAGGATTTAATTTAAGTGATTTTTTGCCTTCATTTCTAGGCGCAATTACACTTTATGTCATTTTTCGCGATTATTATCTTAAACTTACAGAGGTAAGAAAATGGAAACCTTGGCTGGCGATTGGTTTCTTGATGTTGCTTTCCCTTTTGGTTATAATCGTTCCGATTTATTATATAGCGGAGACTTTGGTGGTAAAATTGGCAAATTCCCGCGATTATATAGAGGTTGGTATAGAGCATATCAATAAAATCCACGAATATATAAAGGATAAAACAAGTTATGATATCATCCAATCCATTGATTTAAGGAAAGTAGGAGAGTGGGTGACTGTTTACACCTCATCTTTATTGAATACGACGGTGGATATCGTTACTACGGTTGTTACAGCGTATTTCATTTTGTATTTTATGCTGGTCAATTCTCGAGCGATGGAAAGGGCTTTGGAGAAGGCTGTTCCGCTGAAAAAATCTAATATCAATAAGATAGGCGAGCGTTTTCGAAAACTTATCATTGCCAATGTGGTGGGAATTCCTGTAGTGGCCATTGGGCAGGGGCTTACAGTTTTCATAGGGTATCTCATTTTTGGGGTTTCCAGTCCGTTTTTCTTATTTATTTTGACAGCTATGGCATCGCTTATCCCTATTGTAGGAGGCGCGATTGTTTATGTTCCAGTGTCACTTATGTTGCTGGCGAGCCAAAACCCAGTGGGAGCGGCTGGAGTTTTGTTTTTCGGTTTTCTTTCTGCTGGAGTGGACAACATCCTGAGATTTACATTCTTAAAAAGAATAGAAAACATCCATCCGCTGAATTCTGTATTTGGGATTATTTTAGGATTGAAGGTTTTTGGTTTTATTGGGTTGATTTTTGGACCAATATTGATTTCCATTACAGTGCTACTGATTCAAGTTTATCATGATGAATTTTCTGAAAATGATAAAAAAGAAGAAAATGACACAGATGAAACTGAAAAAATATCTGAAAATATGTCTACGGTAAAGCCCTAAAATAGGTGTTTTTGAAAATTTGATATTTTAAAATGTAAAATTTTAACAATTTGTTAATTTTAGTTAAAAAAATAACCGTAAATTTGCGATATTTAAAATTTAGAAAACCAAAAAATTTTATGAAGACAAACTTTTTAAGGAAATCTGCGATAGCAGCATTGACTTTAACAACGGCAAGTTTTTATTTTGCACAAGAGGAAA
>CAUORE010000047.1:0-8514 GCA_963506915.1 uncultured Flavobacteriaceae bacterium | reverse complement strand
CATTTTCTGATAATTACATAAGAATTTTTAGCTCCCGGAACAGCACCTTTTACTATTAAAAGATTTTGTTCTTTATCTACTTTTAACACCTGAAGATTTTGAACAGTAACCTGCTCACCTCCCATTCTACCAGCCATTCTCAAGCCTTTGAAAACTCTTGATGGATCTGAACCCGCACCGATAGAACCCGGAGCTCTCAATCTATTGTGCTGTCCATGAGTCTGCTGCATTACACCACCAAAACCATGTCTTTTAACAACACCTTGGAAACCTTTACCTTTTGAAGTTCCTGTAACATCCACATACTCTCCTTCTACGAAGATATCCACATTTACTTCATCTCCTAATTTCACATCCTCGAATCCATTATGGAATTCTACGATTTTCGCCTTAGGAGCAGAGCCAGCCTTTTTAAAATGACCAGCTAATGCCTTTCCGACATTCTTTTCACTCTTGTCATCGAAACCTAATTGAATAGCTGAATAACCATCAACTTCTTCGGTTCTGACCTGTAAAACCGAGCACGGACCAGCCTGAATAACTGTACAAGGAATATTTTTTCCTTCTTCGTTAAACAAAGAGGTCATACCGATTTTCTTACCAATAACACCTGACATTGTATAATTAAAAATTTATTTAAATTATTTTCTTTACACTCATACTCAGCGGCTTACATAGATTTTATTTACAAACAAACACAATCTACCCACCAAACAAGTGTGCAAATTTAAGGTTTTTTTTTGAATCTACAAATTGTAAGTCGTTTTTTTTCTGTATTTTATTATTTTTTTTCTAACTTTGAAATCTATGAAATTATTCCATATTTTTATTTTAATTTTATTCATTAGTTGTTCTAGCCCGAAGGAGCATTCTTACTCTTTTTATTATTGGCGAACGGAGTGGAATTTGGACAAAAAAGAGCAGGAAACTTTAGAAAAATCTAAGTCACAGACTATATACACCAGATTTTTTGACATTGACAAAAAAGATAGTAGATTTGCTCCTGTTGGGAAAATTCATCTTTCGGAGAAAAGCAGCCTTCCTCTCACGCCTGTGATTTTCATAACAAATCGAACTTTTTTCGGAATCAAAAAAGAAGAAATCCATTCCCTTGCGAAAAACACTTTTTCTCTTATAGAAAATATAAAAAACGAAAACAAGCTCTCTCTGACTTCTGAAATACAGATAGACTGCGACTGGACGGAACAAACGAGAGAAGATTATTTCCTGTTTTTAGAAGAACTAAAAAATATTTCAAAACAAAAAATCACCTGCACCCTTCGGCTTCACCAAGTGAAAGACAAAGAAAAAACAGGATTTCCGCCTGTGGAAAAGGTTTATCTAATGTGCTATGCTACTTATTCGCCACTGGAAAACCAACCCAAAAATTCAATTTTAGATGTTCCCACACTCAAAAATTATCTAATGAACATTGAGAAATATCCTATAAAAATGGACATCGCCCTTCCTTTATACTCTTGGGGAATCGTGAGCAATCATGTTGGGAAAAAGAAACTCATCAATGCGCTGACGATAAATGATTTATCTCAAAACAAAAACTTTAAGAAGATTTCTGAAACAGAGTTTGAAGTGCTGGAAGATGATTTTTATTTTGGTGTGTATCTCAGCAAAGGATTTAAAATCAAAATTGAGGAAATTTCCCAAAACCAATTAGACGAAGTAAAACATTTTTTGGATAAAAAATTAGACCATTATAATATTGTATACTATCATCTGGATAGTAAATTTGTAGACAAATATACTTTATAGAATTATGAAAAAACTTGTTGTTTCCCTCTCGCTTTTATTCGCTACTCATAAGGCAAACGCCTGCGCGGATGTTAATTTGGATTATGAATATTTCAACCTGTTCGCTCAGGAAATGATACACGCTCCTGAATACGAGCCTTTCCTATTGGCCTATGACTCGCCTTTTTATGAAAGCCAAAATAAATTCCGAAGCGAAAATATAGAATCTTGGCAAAAATATTTTGACAACAAACTTACCTATGAGGAAACTTTGGCACTCGTGCAGACTATCAATTTAAAACACCTTCGAGACTGGTCTCATGGGAAACTTACACATATTTTAAGCAAAAAACTCGGCGCTCAGTTTTTTAATAAATACAAACAAGGGCTGACCTACCTCATCAAAGCCAAAGAACTAGAACCTTATATGGCGATTAGTTTTGTTGCAGATGAAGATTCGTTTTATTTCGATGTTGATAAAAATAGAAAAAATGCCACTCAGCTCAACTATTCCAAAACCATGGAAAGCCTGATGAAAGCTTACAAAACATCGACAAACAAAGAAATAAAACTACGATACGCTTATCAAATCGTAAGGTTCAACCATTATACAAGAAACTACCAAAAGGCGATCCATTATTTTGAAACTTTGGTCGTTCCTCTGAATTTAAAGTCGCCCATTTATTATTATGCCTTACAGCAAATGGCGGGCGCACAGAATGGTTTAGGTAAAAAAGAAGCTGCAAATTGGAATTTCTTCAAAGTTTTCATCCACAGCAGAGATTTGAAACAAAGCTCCTACACTTCTATGAAATTCTCTAATTCAGGCGATTTCGAAGGACTGCTCAGCAAGGCTAAAACTGCCGAAGAAAAAAATATGGCGTATTTCCTTTTGGCTTACAACGGCTACAGCAATCCCGTACCGCTGATGCAGAAAATGCTGAAAAACAATGCCGATTCTAAAATCCTAAAAGTCCTCGCTGCCAGAGCGATTAACGAGCTGGAGAGAAGTTACCTCATGGCTTATCCTTCCTGCAAGGACAAGGATAAATGCCAAAACAAACTTCTTCCTGTAAGAACAGAAAGCTACTACACAGAATCTACCGATTTTTCTGAAGATTTACGAAAGATAATTACTGAAATAAAGGCAACCTCCAAAGATGTTTTCTGGGAACTCAGTGATGCCTATCTTCGTTTTCTGAATAAAGATTTCAACGGAAGCAATTTGGTTTTAAATAAGATAAAAACCACCAATTCCGACTATATCCAGCAGATAGAAAAAATGAAAATGCTGAACGAAATCGTTTCCCAAACCAAAATAACGCCAGCGTTTGAGGAAATTCTAATGAAAAAATATGGCAAAATCCTACGAGAAGAACCCAGCAAAGATGAAAACAGCTGGTACAACAACCTCAGCACCAGAGACTTTATCATTGACATCATTGCCAACCGATATTTCGTAGAACAGCAGGACGCAAAATCATTCCTTCTAAATAACAGCATCCACGCCCTACAATATTACCCAAATCTCGCTTTGACAAAGAAAATAGAAGCTTTTTACAAAAAGCCGAACAAAACGAGCTTTGAAAAATTCATCATCGAGCGGTCTATAAAAAACATTAATGCAGAGGCTTTCTTTGAGCTAATCTACGGCGACCACGCGATGCGTATGGCTGATTTTAAAAAGGCTAAAACCCACTACGAGAAAGCAGGAAGTTTTGAGGATATTTATATTAATAATGCCTATTATTATGGCGATGATAAAGAGAAAGCAAAATCCGATTTCAAAGATAAATATGATGGCTACAACCGTATTTCTAGCCTTGTTTTCGGGCATAATGTCTGGGAAAGTTTTGACAGTCCGCAGGAAATATCCATGAAAGCCGAAGACCTCAGCTTCTTCCCTTTCATTAAACAGAAAATGAACAAGTTAGAACTTGCACAAGCCCTGATTCAGCTCGAAGAAATAGGAAAAGAAAAATCCGTGAAAGGCGCGAAAGCCAATCAGCTCATCGGCAACCTGCTCTACAACACCTCTGTTTTAGGGTATTTTCGTGAACTTTTCACTTTGGATATGAACAACAGCAACAGCCCTAAATTCCACTTCCATGAACAGGTGAGCGAGAGAAAATATGATTTCTCTTACAAAACCTTCTACGACAGCGGATTTATAGAGCCAGATAATTTTGACCTTGCTATCGGCTACTACGAAAAAGCCCTAAAACACTCTAAAAACAAAGAGCAAAAAGCCAGAATTCTTTTCCAAATGGCAAGCGCAGAACAAGGGAAATTCTATCAATGGGAAGCCAATCAGAATTTTTATATCGACTATTCTGACCCAGATTATTCAGAGAAAATAAAAGTTTTTGAAGCTCAAATGAATCTGACAAAGAGAGAAAAATTCCGAACTTACTTCGCGGAGCTGAAAAAGCATTACAAACGAACCCAAACCGTAAAAGACTTACAGACAAGCTGTTTGTACTTTGCACACTACATGAGATAGGATTTTTTTGGTAAATAATCTTACCTTTGCACAAATAGAGAAACGATTTCGGAACCTTTCCGAAATCGCTTCTTGTCATTTAATTTATACCAAAAAATGAGCTTACAAACGATAGACAAGTCACTATTAACCAAACTTTTAAACCAAAATTTTGGAGAAGAGATTTTTCAAAATTGGGAAAAAACTGAGCATCTTTCCGCGAAAGGAGCAGTAGGTTCTGCCATGAGCATTCTCGCCGCAGAGGCTTTCCTGAGCCAGCAAAAAACCATTCTTTTGATTACCGACGACAAGGAAGATTCCCACTACACGACCACCGAAATGGAGGAACTTGTCGGCGAAGAAAATGTCCTGCACCTGCCCAACTCCTACACAGAGCCTTATCAGGAAGAGCGGACTAAAAACGCCAATTTGGTTTTGAGAACAGAAGTGATTAACCAACTGAATCTCAACAACAAACAAAAAATAATCGTAGCTCATATCTCTGCTCTGAATGAAAAAGTTCTGAAAAAAGAGGATTTCAAAATGATTTCTCACCGCATAAAAACGGGCGAAAAACTGGATTTTGATTTTACAGAAGAACTGCTCAATCAGTTTCATTTTAATTTGACTGATTTTGTCTCAGAACCTGGTGAATTCGCAGTCAGAGGCGGAATTGTAGATGTTTTTTCCTACTCAAATGAAAAACCTTTCCGAATCACATTTTTTGGAAATGAAATAGAAAACATCAAAACTTTTGACATAGAAACCCAGCTTTCCGTGGAGAAAGTAGATGATTTTCAATTGGTTTCTAATATCAATCTTTCCACACAAGGCGAGAAAGTTCCGTTTTTTGATTTGCTGCCTTCGGACAGCTTGATTATCATCAAAAACGCTTATTCTTGTTTGGATAAAATGGAGACTTTTTACCAAAAGGCTCAAAATCAATTTGACAAACTCAGCAAAACCATCAAACACCGAGAGCCTCACGAGCTGTTTCTTTCCAGCGAAGAGTTTTCAAAATGTTTTCAAAAATTTAGAACCATTGATTTTTCAAATGGTCCTTCATCAAAAATCATTCAGCTGAGCCAAACTCCACAGCCGAGTTTTCACAAGAATTTTGAACTTTTGATAGAGGATTTAATCACTAAAAAAGAGCAAGGCTATGAGGTCTGGATTTCCTTTTCTTCCGAGAAACAAAAAGACAGACTGACAGAAATCATCGAGACCTTAGCCACTGAACATCAGCAGGATGCGGTTAATCATCTTTTCACGGCGTTTCAGTCAGAGCTTCATGAGGGCTTTGTGGATAGTCATCATAAAATCGCGGTTTATACAGATCATCAGATTTTTGACCGTTATCAAAGATTTAAAACCAAAGATTCTTTCGCCAAGTCTGAACATTTGACCTTAAAAGACCTGATGCAGCTGCAGGTTGGCGATTACATCACGCACATAGACCACGGAATCGGTAAATTCATGGGACTGGTCAAAGTAAATAACGACGGCAAAACGCAGGAATGCTTCAAGCTTTCTTATAAAAACGGCGATTTGCTGTATGTGAGCATCCACTCTCTGCACAAAATCTCAAAATACAACGGCTCGGAAGGGAAAGAAATCGCCCTTTCCAAACTAGGCTCTCCTGCTTGGAAAAACCTTAAACAAAAGACCAAAGCGAAAGTAAAACAAATAGCTTTTGACCTAATAAAACTCTACGCACAGAGAAAAACCTCCAAAGGTTTTGCCTTCTCGCCAGACACCTATCTGCAAGATGAACTGGAAGCGAGTTTCATCTACGAAGACACGCCAGACCAAGAGAAAGCGACCCATGATGTGAAAAAAGACATGGAGGCAGAAACCATTATGGACAGGCTCATCTGTGGCGATGTAGGTTTCGGAAAAACGGAGGTTGCTATTCGTGCTGCCTTCAAAGCGGCGACCGATGGCAAACAGGTGGCTGTGCTGGTTCCTACGACCATTTTAGCGTTTCAGCATTTTAGGAGTTTTACGGAAAGACTGAAAGATTTTCCTATCAATGTTTCTTATCTCAATCGTTTTCGAACGGCTAAACAGAAAAAAGAAACGCTGGAAGGTCTAGAAAGTGGTAAAATAGACATTGTGATAGGAACGCATCAGCTGGTTTCGGACAAGGTGAAATTCAAGGATTTAGGACTTTTAATCATTGATGAAGAGCATAAATTCGGAGTAAATGTAAAAGACAAACTTAAAACCCTGAAAACCAACATAGACACACTTACCCTTACCGCTACGCCAATCCCAAGGACATTACAGTTTTCGCTAATGGCAGCAAGGGATTTATCCGTAATAAAAACACCACCGCCGAACCGACAGCCTGTGGAAACCCAGCTGATAGGCTTCGATGAGGAAACGCTGAGAGATGCCATCTCCTACGAACGCCAAAGAGATGGGCAGGTGTATTTCATTAACAATAGAATTGACAATTTAAAGGAAATCGCTGGTCTTGTCCAAAGGCTCGTTCCTGATGCCAGAATCATCACTGGACACGGACAGCTGGACGGGAAGGAGCTGGAAGAAAGGGTTTTGGACTTTATGGATGGGAAATATGATGTTCTCATCTCTACGACCATCGTAGAAAGCGGTGTAGATGTCCCGAATGCGAATACTATTTTCATCAATGATGCGCAGAGATTCGGGATTGCAGACCTCCACCAGATGCGTGGCCGTGTGGGCAGAAGTGACAGGAAAGCCTTTTGCTATCTCATCACGCCGCCGTATGATATGATAACCTCCGATGCTAGAAAACGACTGGAAGCGATAGAGCAGTTTTCGGATTTGGGGAGCGGGTTCCAGATTGCGATGAAAGACTTGGAAATCCGTGGTGCAGGAGATTTACTCGGTGCAGAGCAAAGTGGATTTATCAACGAAATGGGCTTTGAAACTTACCAAAAACTTATGCAGGAAGCTTTGGAAGAGCTTCAGGATGATGAGTCATTTGAGGAATTATTTAATAATGAAGAGGACAGGAAAAAACTTTTCAAATCGGTAAAAGAAGTGAATATCGATACTGATTTTGAGCTGATGCTGCCTGACCATTATGTAGATTCCACCTCGGAGAGGCTTCTCCTCTACCAGAGACTTGCCGAAATAGAAAACAAACAGGATTTGGAAAAGTTCCAAAACGAGCTGGAAGATCGCTTTGGAAAACTACCAGAAGAAGCTGTGAATTTACTGAAATCCGTGGAGCTGAAATGGCTCGCGGCGGAGATAGGCTTTGAGAAAATAGTGATGAAAAAAGGCTTATTTTTAGGATATTTCCCAGACAATCCACAGGACAAATTTTATCAAAGTGAAAAATTCAAACACCTCCTGAATTATCTGACGCAAAACCCTAGCCAAGCCCAGCTGAAAGAAAAAAACAACCAGCTGCTCATGCGAAAAGACAATATGGAAAGCGTGGAGGAAATCAACCAGCTCCTAAGCTCAATAAACAATCCAGCCTAAGCAAAATGCTTAGGCTGGATTGTTTATTTTATTCTTCGTTTTGATTAGACATTTTATCATAAAAAGTACATGCGACCTTTATCAGACCCTCTCCAACAGAACTAGGTGGAGCGGCTTCTTCCTCAACTAAATATTCATCTATAACTTTTGCACTCTCAACATGTACATCATTTTTAGTATATGCTACAGAAGTTATCAGTCCCATTTTTTTATATTTACAATTTATTAGAAACTGATTTTTTGCCTTCATATAATATTTGTTATTAGGTAATTTTTGTGGAGTAGAAAACTCAAATAAAAACCATGCTGTAATATAACCTGCCCTTTCTGATTCTCTTACAGTTTTTGGATAAATATAATATTTTGTCTTCTTATCAGCGGATTCTCCCATATAAAAAGTTTCTGGTATTTCCTGTGCTTTCATTACAAAAGCAAATAACATAAATAAAAATAAAGCTGTTTTTTTCATAATATTTTATTTTCCTGCCAAGTCCCAAACACAGATGAACAAATACAAAAAAGTAAGAACTTTTTAGTTTTACTTGATGTTTAATATTTTTGAAATCATCCAAACACCAAAATAAAGACTAACACTTCTTTTTAATCTTTAAATTTCTCGCACAAAGATACAAAACCTACTTCTATCTTGGCTGATGATTTTGGTTATAAATCCATTAAAACAAGGCATTTAGTTTTTTAAAATATTATAATTGCATATTAAAATGATTAGAAAAGTGCTATTATAACTTCTTTTTTCATATCTACACTCCTTATCAATATTCTATATTATTTTTTTCTAAATA
>CAUORE010000046.1:0-8765 GCA_963506915.1 uncultured Flavobacteriaceae bacterium | reverse complement strand
GTGTCTAACCGTTACATCGTATCTAAAAGAAAATAATTATGGCAAGATCACTTAAGAAAGGACCTTTTATTCACCATTCATTAGAGAAAAAGGTTCAAGCAAATATAGAGTCTGGTAAAAAGACAGTAATTAAAACATGGTCTAGAGCATCTATGATTTCTCCAGACATGGTAGGACAAACTATAGCAGTGCACAACGGGAAATCTTTTATCCCTGTATATATCACTGAAAATATGGTAGGTCATAAGTTAGGCGAATTTTCTCCGACAAGATCTTTCAGAGGTCACGTGGGTAATAAAAATAAAGGTAGCAGATAATAGTCATGGGAATAAGAAAACAAAACAGTGCATTAGCTAGAAAAGCGGCGAATAGAGATGTGGTAAAAGCATGTCTAAATGATTGTCCTTCTTCTCCAAGAAAAATGAGATTAGTTGCTGATATCATCCGTGGAGAAAATGTAGATAAAGCATTATATATCCTAAAATACTCTAAAAAAGAGGCTTCTAATAAGTTAGAAAAATTGTTGTTATCAGCAATAGCTAACTGGCAGGTGAAAAACCCTAACGCTGATGTAGAAGCAGCAAATCTTTTTGTAAAAGAGATTTATGTGGATAGTGCTAGACAATTAAAAAGATTGAGACCAGCACCACAAGGTAGAGGTTACAGAATTAGAAAAAGATCTAACCATGTGACTTTAATTTTAGGTAATAAATCAGAAAATCAATAATCAAGGTATGGGACAGAAGACAAATCCAATTGGTAATAGATTAGGAATCATTAGAGGTTGGGATTCTAACTGGTTTGGAGGAAATGATTATGGAGATAGAATCGCAGAAGACTATAAGATCAGAAGATACCTTGAGGCTAGATTATCTAAAGGTGGAATCTCTAGAATCTTTATAGAAAGAACATTAAAGTTAGTTACAGTTACAATCACTACAGCAAGACCAGGTTTAATCATTGGTAAAGGTGGTCAAGAGGTTGATAAATTGAAAGAAGAGTTAAAGAAAATCACTGATAAGGATGTTCAAATTAACATCTTTGAAATTAAGAGACCAGAACTAGACGCTGTATTGGTTGCAGATAGCATCGCTAAGCAAATTGAAAACAGAATTTCTTACAGAAGAGCTGTTAAAATGGCTATCGCTGGTTCTATGAGAATGGGAGCAGAGGGAATAAAAGTTCAGATTTCTGGAAGATTGAACGGAGCTGAAATGGCGAGATCAGAATCTTTCAAAGAAGGAAGAATTCCTCTATCTACATTCAGAGCAGATATAGATTATCATATCGCAGAAGCACACACCACTTATGGTAGATTGGGTGTTAAAGTGTGGATTATGAAGGGAGAAGTATATGGTAAGAGAGAGCTTACTCCACTTGTAGGACAACCACAAAAGAAAGGTTCTGCATCAGGAGGAGGTAAAAAAAGAGAAAGAAAATAATTAATGAAATTTTAGGTTTGAAATTGAAAATTTTAAATGCCGTTACCTTTTAAAATCTAAAATTTAAAATCTAAGATCTAAAATTCTAAAATTATGTTACAACCAAAAAGAACCAAGTTCCGTCGTGTTCATAAAATGAAAATGAAAGGTAATGCTAACAGAGGAGCTCAGTTAGCTTACGGAACATTCGGAATTAAAGCCATGGAAGGTGCTTGGATCACTGCAAGACAGATTGAGGCGGCTCGTATCGCTGCTACAAGATATATGAAGAGAGAGGGGCAACTATGGATTAAAATATTCCCAGATAAGCCAATTACTAAAAAACCAGCTGAAGTAAGGATGGGTAAAGGTAAAGGTGCTGTAGAATACTGGGTAGCTGTAGTAAAACCAGGAAGAGTAATGTTTGAAATCGGAGGAGTACCTTACGAAGTAGCGAAAGAAGCTTTAAGACTTGCTGCACAAAAACTTCCAGTAGTTACGAAGTTCATAGTAGCTAATGATTTTGTTCAACCACAATAAATCTCGAAATTATGAAACAAGCTGAAATTAAGAACTTAAGCGTAGAGGATATCAAGGCGAAATTAGTAGAGTTGAGAGCTACTTATAGCAAAACAATATTGGCTCACAAAATTAGCCCAGTAGAAAATCCTATTCAAATCAGAGATTTAAGAAGAACAATCGCAAGACTTGAAACCGAGTTAACTAACAAACAATAATTTTCATTTTAAGCATGGAAAGAAATTTAAGAAAAGAAAGAATAGGAATAGTTTCGAGCAATAAAATGGAAAAAACCATTGTTGTTAGTGAAACTATGAGAATGAAACATCCTATGTACGGTAAATTCGTATTAAAAACGAAAAAATATACTGCACATGATGAGAACAACGAATGTAACGAAGGTGATACAGTTCTAATCCAAGAAACTAGACCTTTGAGTAAGAATAAGAGATGGAGATTAGTAAGAATTATAGAAAGAGCTAAGTAATGTTACAAACTGAATCAAGATTAAAAGTTGCTGATAACACTGGTGCTAAAGAGGTGCTAGTAATCAGAGTTCTAGGTGGTACTAGAAGAAGATATGCTTCTGTTGGTGATAAAATCGTAGTTACTATTAAGGATGCTACTCCATCAGGAAATGCAAAGAAAGGACAAGTGTCTAAGGCTGTTGTAGTAAGAACTAAAAAAGCTGTTCGCAGAAAAGATGGTTCATACATCAGTTTTGATGACAATGCTTGTGTTTTGCTCAATGCAGCGGGAGAAATGAGAGGAACTCGTGTTTTCGGACCTGTTGCTAGAGAGTTGAGAGATAAAGAATATATGAAAGTAATTTCATTAGCCCCTGAAGTTTTATAAATTCTAGAAAGATGACAAAGTTAAAAATCAAAAAAGGAGATAATGTAATTGTTACAACAGGTAACAAAAACATTAAAGGTAAAACGGGTGAAGTTATTGCTGTAATTAAAGATAAAAATAGAGCTGTAGTTGCAGGTCTTAATATCGTAAAGAAGCATGTAAAGCCATCTGCGTCTAATCCACAAGGAGGAATTGTAGAGAAGGAAGCTTCAATCCATATTTCTAACTTAGCATTAGTAGATCCTAAAACAGGAAAAGCTACAAAAGTTGGATACAGAATGGAAGGAGATAAAAAAGTAAGATTTGCAAAAAAATCTGGTGAAATTTTATAAAAGACTAAAAGATGGAATACATAGCTAGACCCAAAAAATTATATAAAGAAAAAATTGTTCCAGCAATGATGGAAGAATTTGGGTATAAGTCTGTAATGCAAGTACCAAGATTAGAGAAAATCGTACTTTCTCAAGGTTTGGGAGATGCAGTACAAGATAAGAAGATTGTAGATTATGCGGTAGAAGAACTTACAGCAATTACTGGACAAAAAGCAGTAGGAACAATCTCTAAAAAAGATGAAGCTTCATTCAAATTGAGAAGAGGTGTTCCAATTGGAGCAAAAGTAACACTAAGAGCAGACAGAATGTACGAGTTTTTAGATAGACTTACATCTTCTGCACTACCAAGAATCAGAGATTTCAGTGGAATCAAAGCTGATGGTTTTGATGGAAGAGGTAACTACAACTTGGGTATTACCGAGCAGATTATCTTCCCTGAGATCGTGATTGATAAAGTGAAAAAAATCCAAGGTATGGATATTACTTTTGTGACTTCTGCTAAAACAGATAAAGAAGCTAAAGTTTTATTAACTCATTTCGGATTACCGTTTAAAAAGAACTAATCATGGCAAAGGAATCAATGAAAGCGCGTGAGCGCAAAAGAGAAGCACTAGTTGCTAAATATGCCGCTAAAAGAAAAGCTTTGAAAGAAGCGGGAGATTATGAAGCTCTACAAAAATTGCCTAAAAATGCTTCTCCAGTGAGATTGCACAACAGATGCAAACTTACAGGAAGACCAAGAGGGTATATGAGAATCTTCGGAATTTCGAGAGTTACTTTCAGAGAAATGGCAAACCAAGGACTTATCCCTGGTGTTAAAAAAGCAAGTTGGTAACAATTTTTAACAAATCGAGATAATTAAGTTGTAAAAATTGCAAAACTAATTATCATTAACCAATATTAAAAAAAAAGAAAAATGGTAACAGATCCAATTTCAGATTTCCTAACTAGAGTAAGGAACGCACAAAGCGCAGGCCACAAAGTGGTGGAAATTCCTGCATCGAAAATTAAAAAGGAGATTACGAAAATCCTATTTGATCAAGGGTACATCTTGAACTATAAGTTTGAAGATAATGCTGTTCAAGGGACTATCAAAATCGCTTTGAAGTATGACAAGCAAACTAACAAACCAGCTATCAAGTCTATTCAGAGAGCTTCTAGACCTGGTTTGAGAAAATACGCTGGTTCAGATGAACTTCCAAGAGTATTGAACGGTTTGGGAATAGCTATTATCTCTACTTCTAAAGGAGTAATGACTGATAAAAAAGCAAGACAAGAGAAAGTAGGAGGTGAAGTAATCTGCTATGTATATTAATTTATAAATAGGAATAATGTCAAGAATTGGTAAATCAATTATAACAATCCCAGCAGGAGTTACAGTATCATTTTCTAATAATGTAGTAACTGTGAAAGGACCAAAAGGTGAACTTTCTCAAGAAATCACCAAAGGGATTACGATAGCACAAGAAGGTGCTGAACTAACAGTAAACAGACCATCTGATTCTAAAGAACATAGATCTCTTCATGGTCTTTATAGAGCACTAATCAACAATATGGTAGTTGGTGTTTCAGAAGGGTTTACAAAACAGTTAGAATTAGTAGGTGTAGGTTATAGAGCATCTCACTCAGGACAAAAACTGGAGTTGGCTCTAGGTTTCTCTCATGGTATTATAATGGAACTTCCAAAAGAAATCACATTAAATACTGAGACTGAAAAAGGTAAGAACCCAATCATCACTTTATCATCTCATGATAAACAATTATTGGGAATGGTGGTTGCAAAAATCAGATCATTTAGAAAACCTGAACCTTACAAAGGAAAAGGTGTGAGATTTGTAGGAGAAAATGTTAGAAGAAAAGCTGGTAAATCTGCTTAAAATTTAAGGAAATGGCATTAACAAAAGTAGAAAAAAGAAACAGAATAAAGAGAAGAGTAAGAGGGAAAATCTCCGGTACTCAGGCATCACCAAGATTATCTGTATATAAGAGTAATAAAGAAATTTATGCTCAGTTGATCGATGACAAAGAAGGTAAAACTTTAGTATTCGCTTCTTCTAGAGAGAAAGAAGTAAACGCTAAAGGAACAAAAACTGAAGTAGCAGCAGCTGTAGGTAAAAGAATTGCTGAAAAGGCAAAAGCAGCAGGCTATGAAAAAGTAGTTTTTGATAGAAATGGTTTCGTATATCACGGAAGAATAAAAGCTCTTGCTGATGGTGCTAGAGAAGGAGGTCTTCAATTCTAATTTTAAAAGTATCGAAATATGTTAGGAATAGATAATATAGAAAGAGTAAAACCTGGAGGATTAGAATTAGTAGATCGTCTAGTTGCTGTGAACAGAGTAACCAAGGTAACCAAAGGAGGTCGTGCTTTCGGATTTTCTGCTATCGTTGTAGTAGGAAATGAAGATGGTGTGATTGGTCATGGTCTTGGTAAGTCTAAAGAAGTTGCATCTGCAATTTCTAAAGCAGTAGAAGAAGCTAAGAAAAACTTAGTAAGAGTACCTGTAATCAATCATACAATTCCTCATCAAACATCTGCAAGATACGGAGGAGCTGATATCTTCTTAAGACCTGCATCTCATGGTACAGGACTTATCGCAGGGGGTGCGGTGAGAGCCGTTCTAGAATCTGCGGGAGTGCATGATGTATTGTCAAAGTCTAAAGGTTCTTCTAACCCTCACAATGTGGTAAAAGCTACATTCAAGGCGTTGTTAGATATCAGAAGACCAGAGGAAATCGCAAGAATGAGAGGGATTTCTCTAAATAAAGTGTTCAACGGTTAATTTTTAAAGAAAAATGGCAACAATTAAAGTAAAACAAGTAAGAAGTGCTATTGGTAGAACTAAAACTCAAAAATTAACACTTGAGGCATTAGGTCTTAGAAAATTGAACCAAGTAGTAGAGCACGAAGCTACACCATCTATTTTAGGAATGGTAGCAGCAGTAAAACATTTAGTAGAAGTTCAAAAATAAAAATAATCTTAAAAGGTTTAATGCTGAGAGATTGGCATTAAATCTTTTGATTTGAATTTTAAATTTAAGACAATTATGAATTTAAGTAATATTAAACCAGCATCAGGAGCTACTCACAACTCTAAAAGATTAGGTAGAGGACAAGGTAGTGGTAAAGGAGGTACTTCTACAAGAGGTCACAAAGGTGCTAAATCAAGATCTGGTAACTCTACCAAAATAGGTTTTGAAGGAGGACAAATGCCTTTACAAAGAAGACTTCCAAAGTTTGGTTTCAATAATGTGAATAGAAAAGAGTATAGAGCTATAAACTTGGATACTATTCAATCATTAATTGATGCTAAAAATTTAACTGAAATCACTAAAGAAGTTTTGGTTGAAAACGGATTGTCTTCTAAAAATGAATTAGTAAAAATTATGGGTAGAGGGGAACTAAAATCAGGAGTTTCTATTTCTGCAAATAAATTTACTAAATCTGCTGAGGAAGCAATAAACAAAGTAGGAGGTAAAGCAATCACTCTATAAAAAAAATAATGAAGAAAGGATTTATACAAACACTCAAAAACATTTGGAGTCTTGAAGAATTAAGAGAAAAAATATTATTTACTATTTCTCTTGTATTGGTGTATAGATTCGCATCATATATTTCCCTGCCTGCCATTAACTTGGACGAGGTAGGGAATCTTTTGCAGCATTACCAAAATCAAGGAGGCAGCAAACAAGGAACAGGTTTTTTGAGTTTGTTATCATCTTTTACAGGAGGTGCTTTTGGTAGGGCTTCTATATTGGCTTTAGGTATTATGCCATATATTTCAGCATCTATTATAGTTCAGTTGATGGGAATGCTTGTTCCATATTTTCAAAAACTACAGAAAGATGGAGAGAGTGGAAGAAATACTCTAAACCAAATAACAAGATGGCTTACGATAGGAGTATGTCTAGTTCAGGCTCCGTTTTATCTAGGTACTATAACGAATGAGTTTTTACCTTATGCACAGTTTAGAACTGCTTATTATGTAGAACCTGAATCTGTGATGTTTTGGTTACCTAGTATAGTAATCCTTGTAACAGGATCCTTGTTTTCTATGTGGCTGGGAGAGAAGATAACTGATAGAGGTATCGGTAATGGTATATCTATATTGATAATGGTGGGGATACTAGCAGATCTTCCTATGGCTTTTGTAGATGAAGTTACTCAGCAAACTAGCAAAGGAGGATTAGGTTCTATCATTATTTTAGTAGAAGTTCTATTCTGGTTATTAGTTATTGTTTTAGCTATATTGTTATCAGTTGCTGTAAGAAAGATACCAGTACAATATGTGAGCAGAGCCCACGCAAGAGGGGGACACAACACCGCTTTGACAGAGGGAGCTAGACAATGGATTCCTTTGAAAGTAAATGCTGCTGGTGTGATGCCTATCATTTTTGCGCAGGCAATCATGTTCATTCCTGGGTTATTGACTAAAGTAGATGAGACAAATACATTCTTAGCTGGCTTTAAAAATGTTTTTAGCTGGCAGTATAATGTTCTATTTGCATTGTTGATTATAATATTTTCTTTCTTCTATACAGCCATCTCAATTCCAACCCATCAAATGGCTGAGGAACTGAAAAGAAATGGTGGATTAATCCCTAAAATAAAACCAGGGAAAGAAACAGCAGATTATATAGATGATATTTTATCAAAAATAACTTTGCCAGGTTCGATTTTTTTAGCTATCTTTGCAGTCCTTCCAGCAATAGTTCATGGTACTTTTGTACAAACAGACAGATTTTCACTATTTTTTGGTGGAACATCATTGTTGATTATGGTAAGTGTAATATTGGATACTGTACAACAAGTAAACACTTATCTTTTGAATCATCACTATGATGGTTTGATGCAGTCAAAATTATCAAGAACAATAAAAAGGTAATAAGATATGGCAAAGCAAAAGCATATAGAACAGGATGGAGTAATAGTGGAGGCATTATCAAACGCGATGTTTCGTGTTGAACTAGAAAATGGGCATGTTCTCATAGCACATATTTCTGGGAAGATGAGAATGCACTATATAAAGCTCTTGCCAGGTGATAAGGTGAAATTAGAACTTTCTCCATATGACTTGACTAAGGGAAGAATTACTTTTAGATACTAGAAGTATATTAGTTAGAATAAAATTAAGAATATAAGATGAAAGTTAGAGCATCAATTAAGAAAAGAAGTGCAGACTGCAAAATCGTAAGAAGAAAAGGCAGATTGTACATTATTAACAAAAAGAACCCTAAATTTAAACAAAGACAAGGCTAATTAAAATAGCATACAATTAAATTATGGCGAGAATTGCAGGTATAGATTTACCAAAAAACAAAAGAGGCGTAATAGGACTTACTTATATTTATGGAATAGGTAGAAGTACTGCGTCTGAGATTTTGAAAAACGCTGGAATCAGCGAAGATAAGAAAGTCAACGAATGGAATGACGACGAATTGGCTGCTATCAGAAATTATATCTCTGAAAATGTAAAAGTAGAAGGAGAGTTAAGATCTGAAGTTCAATTAAACATCAAGAGATTGATGGATATTGGATGCCAAAGAGGGATTCGTCATAGACTGGGATTACCTTTAAGAGGCCAAAGAACGAAAAATAACTCTAGAACTCGTAAAGGAAAGAGAAAAACTGTTGCTAA
>CAUORE010000045.1:0-8873 GCA_963506915.1 uncultured Flavobacteriaceae bacterium | reverse complement strand
GCGGTCTATCGGGTCAGAAAAATATCCTTTGAATGATGTGTCTGGATTTTCTTGTGCGGTGTGTAATGTATCTTTTTCTTGCGAAAACGCTACAATATTCATCAGCAAGGATAAAAATAAAAGTATTTTTTTGCTCATTATTTTATTTAATTTCAATTTATTTCTACGCGTTCCAAGGCTTTGGGCAGATAGGCATTTTTAAATACAACTTTAGCTTCTTCTAAAAAAACCGAATAATCCGTATATCGATTAGAAAAATGCCCTAAAATCAACTTCTTCACTTTGGCTTTTTTTGCAATTTCTGCCGCTTCTACTGCGGTGGAATGCCCTGTATGTTTGGCTAAATCCTTTAAATCATCTAAAAAAGTAGCCTCGTGATAGAGCAGATTTGCACCTTCAATAATCGGAATTACCGACTCCAAATAACGGGTATCACTACAAAAAGCATAAGAAACAGATACATCGGGCGGCGTAGTAAGCGTTTCATTTTTAAGGACATAGCCATCACTTAGGACAAAATCTTTCCCTCGTTTGATGTTGTGATAATCACAAATTTCTATTTCTGGATATTTGGCGATTTCATTCATATTCAGGTGGCGCTCCTTGGGTTTTTCCTTGAAAAGATAGCCATTGCAGTAAATCCTGTGGCTGAGCGGAATGGTATAAACTTCCACCTTGCTGTCTTCAAAGACAAGCACGGATTCTTTTCCCTTTAATTCGTGGAAAACCAGTTCAAATCCTTTGTTGGTCTCGGTAAGCCTCAACACAGTTTCTATCAGCTCCTGAATGCCCACTGGCCCGTAAATATGCAGCGGAGTTTCCCTGCCGAGCAGCTGAAAGGACGAAATAAGCCCAGGAAGCCCGAAACAATGGTCGCCATGGAGATGAGAAATAAAAATATGATTGATTTTAGAAAATTTGGCTTTGGCTTTTCTCAGCTGCACCTGCGTTCCCTCGCCGCAGTCTATCAGAAAATGCCGTTCTGCCATTTCCAAAAGCTGTGCCGTAGGCGAGGAAGTCACGGTAGGTATGGCTGAATTAAAACCTAAGATGGTAAGAAATGCGCTCAATGTCTTTAATATTTTAAGCGACTAATATACGAAACTTTCTTTTTTTAGTAAAAATAAACCGCAGGCTTTGCTTATGGATTTAATATTTTTTGGTTACCTTTGTTTCCATTTAAATTTAATTTTATGAAAAAAGTTTTAACCACATTAGCATTAGCATTGATGATGAATACTATTCAAGCGCAAAACTATGAGGAGATAAAACATACGGACAAAAATGGTTTCTCGTATGTTACGGTTTCTAATGATGAAAACGGCGTGAGAGTCTATACTCTGAAAAACGGACTAAAAGTTTATTTAGCAAAAAATTCTGATGCGCCAAGAATCCAGACCTATATCCCTGTAAGAACGGGAAGTAATAACGACCCTGCTGACAACACAGGACTGGCTCACTATCTGGAGCATATGATGTTCAAAGGAACTTCTAAAATAGGAACGCAGGACTGGGCAAAAGAGAAAAAATACATAAAACAAATTTCTGACCTTTACGAACAGCACAAGGCAGAAAAAAATCCTGAAAAGAAAAAAGAAATTTACAAAAAAATAGATGCCATCTCCAAAGAAGCATCTAAATATGCCATTGCCAACGAATATGACAAGGCGATTTCTTCCCTTGGTGCTACTGGGACTAACGCCCACACTTGGCTGGATGAAACGGTTTATAAAAACAATATCCCAAGCAACGAGCTGGAAAAATGGTTCAAAGTAGAACAAGAGCGATTCTCTGAACTGGTTCTAAGACTTTTCCACACCGAGCTGGAAGCTGTTTATGAGGAGTTTAACCGAGGACAGGACAATGACGGCCGACTAATGAGCTACGAGCTGATGGACGCCCTATTCCCTACGCACCCGAACGGACAGCAGACCACTATCGGGAAGTCAGAGCATCTGAAAAACCCTTCTATGGTGGCTATTCACAAGTATTTCAATGAATACTATGTGCCGAATAACTATGCGCTGGTGCTGGTAGGAGATTTGGATTTTGATAAGACGATTCTTTTGGCTCAGAAATATTTCGGGAACTTTAAACCTAAAGCATTACCGAAAAAATCACAAATCGTAGAAAAGCCAATGGACAAAATCGTGAAAAGAGTGGTAAAAAGCCCTTCTGCACCACGATTACAAATGGCATGGAGAACCGACAGCTACGGAACAAGAGAAGCAAGAATGGCTGAGCTGGTAGCGCAGATTCTCAGCACCAACAACAATGATGCTGGACTTCTGGATTTAAACCTAAACCAAAAACAAAAAGTGCTTCGTGCGATGGCGTATGTGCTTCCGTTTAAGCAATATGGATATTTGGCACTTTCTGCTGTACCAAAGGAAAACCAGTCCCTAGATGAGGCGAAAAATCTTCTTTTGGAACAGATAAATTTGGTTAAAAAAGGTGAATTCCCAGACTGGATGCTGACTGCCATCATCAACGATATGAAAAAAGACCGTCTAAAAGGCTGGGAAACAGCTGATGGACTGGCTTCATCACTATACAACACCTACATCCGTGAGAGAAGCTGGGAGCAGGAGCTGGAAGACATTCAGGAGTATGAAAAAATCACAAAAGCGGATATTGTAAAATTTGCGAATGATTTCTTTAAGGATAATTATGCGATTATCTACAAAGAAAAAGGCGATAATGACAAGCTTATCCGTGTGGAAAACCCTGGAATCACACCGATAGAGCTAAACAGAGAGGCTCAGTCTCCGTTCCTAAAATCTATACTGAATGAGAAAGTAGAGGAAATAAAGCCTGTTTTCGTGGATTATCAAAAAGAAATAAAAACCGATAACATCAATGGCGTGAAGCTGAGCTTTATCCAGAACAAGAAGAATAATCTGGCTCAGATGAACTATATTTTCCCATTCGGAACGGATAACAATAAGGAACTTTCTGTGGCGTTTACTTTGTTTGATTATTTAGGAACGGACAAATACAGCCCAGAGGAGCTGAAAAAAGAATTCTTTAAACTTGGTATCAATCACGGAATCCGTATAGACAAAGACCGTATCAGTATTACTTTGTCTGGTTTGGAGGAGAATTTAGCCAAAGGTGCAGAGCTGTTTGACCATTGGCTTAGAAATCTGAAAGCTGATGAAAACATCTATAAAACGGTAGTAAATACCATTTTAGAATCTCGTGAAGTAGCCAAAAAAGACAAGAGAAACATCATGGCGGCTCTTACCAGTTATGCGAGATACGGCAAGAACTCCAGATTCAGAGATGTGGTGAGCAAGGAACGCCTTCTTTCGGCGAAAGCAGTGGAATTCGTATCTATGGCGAAAAACATAGTAAATGCGCCATACGAAGTATTTTTCTACGGAAAAGATTTGGAGAAATTCAAGAAAAACCTAAGCCCGATTATCAAAAAATCTAATGCGAAATACGACCTTCCTGCGGCTAAAATCTATGCTGAGCCGAGCACAGACGGAAAAGTATATTTCACAAACTATGATATGGTGCAGGTGGAAATGAGCAAAGTGGGAAGAGGCGAAACCGTAGACCTGAAAGACTTTGGGAAATCCAGCGTTTTCAATGAGTATTTCGGTTCTGGGCTTTCATCTATCGTATTTCAGGAAATCCGTGAGGCTCGTTCTTTAGCGTATTCTGCGTATGTGAACTATTCCCGCTCTAGCGAAAAAGGAAAGCATGACTATGTGGTAAACTACATAGGAACACAGGCGAACAAGCTGGGACAAGCCGTAGAAGCAATGAACGGACTGATGGCAAATCTTCCGCAGATTCCAGCACAGTTTGACAATGCTAAAAACTCTTCGCTCAAGCAGATAGCATCACAGAGACTGACTAAACAGAATATCTATTTCAACTATCTGGCAACGCAGAAATTAGGCTTTAACCACGATATTCGTAAAGATGTCTATGCTGAAATCCAAAATCTAGATCTGGCGAAGCTGACCAATTTCTACAACCAAAAGATAAAGCCGATAAGCTACAATACGGCTATCATAGGGAAGAAAGAAAACCTTGACATGGCGGCTATCAGCAAAATGGGAGAATTCGTAGAGGTAAGTCTCGAAGAAATTTTCGGATATTAGACCTTGTTTAAACAAAAGACCTTACAGATTTGTAAGGTCTTTTTTATTTTTTGTAAATTATTTTATTTAGAATGAATAAAAATAATATCTTTGCCGAAAATTTTATTTAACGATTTATTCATGAAAAAAATAATTATAGGAGCTGCATTATTAGCAGGATTTGTAAATATAAATGCCCAAACCGCTAAAAAAGACAGCTTGAAAGAAAAACAAATAGAGGAAGTAGAACTATTTGGAGAAAGAGGAAAGCAAAACAAAGGTATGGAGGTTATTACCCGTATTCCTTTAAAAATAAGAGATCAAATCCAGAGTATTTCTGTGATTTCGGATAGAGCCATTGCAGAAATGGGAGCGCTCAACATCACAGATGCAGCCAAAAATATCCCAGGTGTAGTGCTGTTCAGCACTTATGGAGGCGGGGCAGAGTCTATGTCCATCCGTGGTTATAGAGGAACTCCTGTCCTAAAAAACGGCGTACTGATGAATTCTGATTTCCGTACAAGTTCCATGCTTACCGATATGCAGGGAGTAGAGAGCATCCAAGTAATCCGAGGTTCTGCGGCAATTACTCAGGGAATTGGTTCTGCTTTGGGAGCTGCCGGCGGGGTAATTAACATCACAACTAAAAAACCTAAATTCCAAAACGCAGGAAATGTAGGTTTCCGATACGGAAGCTGGAATTTATTCCGTCCCACAGTAGATTTCCAAAGAGTTTTGGACAGCGAAGGGAAAGTTGCCATTCGATTCAATGCTGCTTACCAGCATAACGAATCCTTTACTGACTATGTGAAGGGAGAAAGGGTGTATGTAAATCCTTCCGTAGCATTCCGGCCAGACAACAAAACGGAAATCATTGCGGAGATGGACTATATGTACAACAAGAGAACTCCCAACCGAGGAACTGTAAATTTAGCTCCAAATAATGTAAATGCCATCTATGAGCTTCCTAAAAATAAATTTTTAGGCTTCGCTTCTGACAATGTAAAAACAAAAGCCTTTAATTTTGGAATTTATGCAGATAGAAAACTCAGCGAACATTTCCGCGTAAGAGTGGCTTATCTACAAGGCGACAATAGCGAAGAAGGAGTATCCACAGGGCGTCTATCCACTGTTGGAAGCCCCGTAAGAAACTATGCTCTGAGAAAGAGAACTGTTGCTAAAAGCGGCGGAGAAGACCACAGCAAAGTATTCCAAGCTGATTTCATAGGACATGAACTAAAAACAGGAATTCTGAAACACACTTTCCAGCTTGGTTTTGACTGGAAAGAGTCTTATACTACTACCAATACTTACAGCGGAGGCTATACAGAGCCCTCCCCTATTGATGTAACCGGCACTGTTTCTAACATCCTGCCTTCCAATGTAGATATTCATTCTTGGACGAAAACAGGAAGTTCTTCTTCTCCTAAATCCCCTATCTACGGGCTGATGGCTCAGGAAGTAATGTCCATCGGGAAATATGTAAAAGCCATCTTAGGCGTGAGATACAGCTCTTACCAAGGAAATAATCAAAAAGGTAAGAAATTCGCTTGGGATCCTTCTTTCGGTATTATGATATCGCCGTTTTTAGAAAATGTAAATCTCTACGCTTCCTATACCACTACCACAGGCCTTAGAGGAAATGACAATCTTCTGCAAGGCGGCGGGACAGTAGGAGCTTCTGTAACAAGACAATGGGAAGCGGGTATCAAATCCGATTGGTTTGAAGAAAAACTGAGATTCAATGTCAATTTCTATTCAATGGATATGAATAATCTATCCTATGAACTCTTAAACCCTATAACAGAAAGAGGAATAGGATTGTATGACTTCGCTGGAGACCTTACCAGAAAAGGAGTAGAAATAGACCTCATCGGTAAAATTCTCCCAGAACTGGAAGTTATGGCGGGATATTCTTACCTTGACGCTAAATACCACGACAGCCCTGCTTATGTAAACGGCTCCAGACCGATGATGGCGGCTAAAAACACCGCAAACGGCTGGCTGAACTACACTTTCCGAAACGGCGTGCTGAAGGGGCTCAGTTTCGGGGGAGGGGTCTACTATGTAGGCGAAAGACCAGTGAACGAATACACACAGAAAACCATCATCCACAATACCAAACCAGGCGAGAAACCATTTATGCTGAACGCCTACACCACCATAAACGCACAGATAGGCTACACCTACAAAAACGCCAGCATCCGTGTGTTTGCTAATAACCTGACCGATGCCATAGGATACAACGCCTACTACCGTGGCGGTTTCCTTAACAGAAACGACCCGAGAAACTTCGCAGTGCAGATAAATTATAAATTCTAATCAACATTAAATAAATTCAAAATGAAACTATCCCATTTATTTTACACAGGACTTTTGGCTTCCGCAGTAGTGGTATCATGCCAAAAGAAAGAAGATAAACCAGCAGGGCAGAACGAAACAAAAAAAGAAGAACCTGCCGATAAAAAGAGAAAACCGCTCGATTTCGCTCCCATAAAAGCCGAGCTGAAATTAGATACAGAAAAGGAAAAGCAGTTTGACGAAATTACAGCTAAATTCCAAAAAATGCGCGAAGAAAGCTTCCAAGCAGCCAAGCAGTCCGGCAAGATGGACAGAGTAGCTTTGGGAATCAAAAATGAGGAAATCACCAAACAACAGGCAGAGGAAATGAGCAAAGTGCTAAGCCCGGAACAAATGGAAATCTTCAACAAATTCGTGGATGAAAACTCCCGAAAAAGACCAAGATACAACGATGAACTTCTGGCTAAAATCCAAAAAGAAGTTCAGCTTTCTGACGAACAAATGAAAGTAGTAAATGCTGCCAATGATGCTTTTGAAAAATCTTTCAATGATGCGCATGATGTCTACCATGGAAACAATGATTTAGCCAAAGAATACTGGGAGAAGTTTGACACCCAGCGAAAAGCTGTTATCAAGAAAACACTTTCTCCAGAGCAGTATGCTAAATTTGAGGAAGTGGTAAAAGAAGTGAGCTTCAAGCCAAGAAAGAAATAACATTTTTCATTTTACTTTATATTTGCAGCACTAAGGCAGGACTATTGTCTTAGTGCTTCTTTCATCAAATCATCAAAATATGGGAAAACTACGCAAAATACTCATCCGTAAAAGACGCAAGGACGAAAGCCTCTTCAAATACGCCATGGGGCTGTTCCACCTCTGGGGGGCGCTGGTTTCTTTTCTGGTCATCTGCACCATCTGCCTTACGGGGTGCATCTACGCTTTCAAAACGCAGATTATAGACCTTTATAATTACGACAAAGTTTTTATCCAAAGCGCTGATACACCCATCGATATAAACAAAATTCAGGAAGATTTTACTCAAAAGGGCAGAAACATCACCTCGCTTTTCATCCCAAAAGACAAGGGCAGAAGCTGGAGCATTTCTTACACAGATGCGCAGGGCTACCTGCATTCCACTTATTTTAATCCCTATACCATGGAGGAACTCGGCGCCCAAGACCACAGTTTAGACGGCTTTTTTGAAACTGTGCTTGGTCTGCACCGGAACCTTCTCTTGGGCAGTTTTGGGCGGCAGATAGTGGGCGGTTCGGTCATTATTTTTGTGTTGCTGCTTTTCTCGGGCTTTGTGTTGTGGCTTCCGAAAAGGCTCAAATTCCTAAAAGAAAGCCTTACGGTAAAATTCAGTGCTAAATTCCAGAGAATCAATTATGACCTGCACAGGACTATGGGCATCTATTCCATGGTTTTCCTTCTGCTGATAGCCGTTACGGGGCTTTATGTAACTTATCCATGGGTCAAAAATGCCATCATCACTTCTCTCGGTGGGGAGTCTCTCTCGGAAATCAATGCCGATAAAACCGCTCCCAAAGAAGATGATGAATTTGCAAAACTGATGGAGGACATGCTCGCCCAGCAGGACGAAAAAGAAAACACGGATGTAAATTCCGTTCCGCTGAGCCAAATTCTCGCCGAAATACAGAAACACCTCAACTATGAGGGGAATACCACCATCATCCTGCCAAATGCAGAAAGCCCGCGCTACCAGATTACGAAAATCAACTCGGAGAATACTCTCGGGGCGATGTTTACCGATGAAATAAGCCTTGACAAAACGGGACAGCTGAAATCCAAAGACATCTTTGCCGACAAACCGCTGAGCAAACAGTTTACCATGATAGCCCGCCCTCTGCACACCGGCGAAATCATGGGACTGCCCAGCATTATTTTCTACTTCTTCATGTCCCTCATCGGGTTTCTTCTGCCTGTCACAGGGCTGATGATCTGGTGGAACAGAGTGAAAAAGCAGTTTTAAATTCTTATTCTGCAACCACTTCATAATCAATATCAAAGAATTCAAAACCTGTGATGCCATTTTTTTCTATGGATTGTTTCAAACGCTCTGAGCAGAGAATATCTCCTTGCCAAGTATCAACAATATCAAATTTATCTACTAAAACAGTTTTTCCCCACTCTATATTTTTTTTGGTTTCTTTCCAGATTTTATAGTCATACTCGTTATATTCTTCTGCGGTCTTAATTCCCAAAACTCTTTCATTATCTATAAAATACTCACTTTTTTCATAATTATAGTTGTCAAATCCATCTATCGGAAACTGAAAAATCCAGTATTTGAATTTTTCTCCTTTGTAGAGGAGTCGTGTTTCGTAGAAATGATATTTCGGAGCAATTTTGAAATTTTCTAAAACCGATTTTAATTTATCTGAGATATACCAGCCAGGTATTTGACTTCCCTCTCCTATGAAACTATGAATATCAAACAAAGCCCATTCCCAG
>CAUORE010000044.1:0-11710 GCA_963506915.1 uncultured Flavobacteriaceae bacterium | reverse complement strand
GCGCAGAGTAGCATAATTTTGTTGTAAATTTGTAGGATTATTAAATCTAATAAGAATGTCAAAGCCGAAAAAGGAGCAAAACGAATATATAGAAATCTACGGAGCACGCGAACACAACCTGAAAAACATCGATATCAAAATCCCCCGAAACCAGCTGGTAGTCATCACTGGGCTTTCTGGCAGCGGAAAATCTTCCCTCGCGTTTGATACCATCTTCGCCGAAGGACAGCGCCGCTACATTGAGACTTTTTCCGCCTATGCCCGTCAGTTTTTGGGTGGTCTGGAACGCCCTGATGTGGACAAGATAGAAGGGCTCTCCCCTGTCATCGCCATCGAGCAGAAAACGACCAATAAAAATCCCCGCTCCACAGTAGGCACCGTTACAGAGCTTTACGACTTCCTGCGGCTACTCTTTGCGCGGGTTTCAGACGCCTACTCGCTCACCACTGGCAGAAAGCTGGTCAACTACACAGAAGAGCAGATTTTAGAAGCGATAAAATCCAACTACAAAGACGAAAAAGTCCTGCTCACCGCTCCTGTAATCCGTGCAAGAAAAGGACACTACCACGAACTTTTCGTGCAGATGGCAAAGAAAGGCTATGCCCAAGCTCGGATTGATGGGCAGCTGCAAGACATTGAATACGATTTAAAACTTGACCGATACAAAAACCACGATATAGACATCGTTATAGACCGCTGGATTATCGGCGAAAGCGCCACCGAATCCCGTATGGAGAAGTCCCTCCGCACGGCTTTAGACATGGGCGAAGGTGTCATCGGAATACAGAAATTCGGTTCAGATGAAATAGAATATTTCTCTAAAAACCTAATGGACGAAGACACTGGGCTTTCCCTCGCACAGCCAGAGCCAAACACTTTTTCCTTCAATTCTCCGAAGGGAAGCTGTCCGCACTGCAAGGGACTTGGGATGATAAAAAAAATCAATACTGATTTCTTTGTAGAAAACCCAAAACTATCCATCTCCGCAGGCGCTTTAAGACCTTTGGAAACTTATAAATTCAGCAAATGGGTTTTGGCGCAGATTAGCAGTATTTTAGAGCTTTACGGACAGAGTCTGGATACGCCTTTTGAGAAAATTTCTTCAGAAGCGCTGGACTACATCTACAACGGCATTCACCTGCAAGAAACACGCGAACTGAAACACGCTGGAATCAGCAAAAAGATAAAAATAGAATTTGACGGACTGATTTCCCATTTGGAACAAATCATCGAAGATAAAGAAAACTACGGAGCCACGCAGATAGAGCGCGATTTTACGGTGGAACAAATCTGCCCAGAGTGCAATGGTGCAAGGCTTCAGGCATCAAGTTTAAGTTTTAAAATCGATGGTAAAAACATCGCTGAAGTGGCTGCATTGAGTCTTTCTGACCTGATGGACTGGCTGAATGATGTGGAAAATACTTTCTCCGACAAAAATAAAATTATCGCCTACGAAATCCTAAAAGAAATAAAATCCAGACTGAGATTTCTACTGGATGTCGGCTTGGAATATCTCAGCCTCAGCAGAAGCTCTAAAACCCTCTCTGGCGGCGAATCCCAGCGAATCCGTCTGGCTACACAGATAGGCTCCCAGCTGGTAAATGTGCTTTATATATTGGATGAACCGAGCATTGGACTCCATCAGCGGGACAATGAAAGGCTAATCAATTCCCTGAAAAACCTCCGCGACATCGGAAATTCGGTTTTAGTGGTGGAGCATGACAAAGACATGATTTTAGAAGCGGATGAAGTTTTAGACATCGGCCCTAGAGCAGGAAAACACGGCGGCGAAGTTCTTTGGCAGGGAAAACCAAAGGATTTATTAAAGGCTGATACCATTACCGCTGACTACATCACAGGCAAAAGAAAATTAGAAATTCCAAAAGAACGAAGACACGGCAACGGAAATTCACTGCTGCTGAAAGGAGCCACAGGAAACAACCTAAAAAATGTAAATTTGGAAATTCCTTTGGGCAAATTAGTGGTCGTTACAGGTATCTCTGGAAGTGGGAAATCATCCCTTATCAATGGGACGCTCTACCCTATTCTCAACAAGCATTTCTACCGCGCTGCGCAGGAACCTCTACCCTATAAATCCATAGAAGGGCTGGAAAACATTGACAAAATAGTAGATGTAGACCAAACACCTATCGGAAGAACGCCACGCTCCAACCCTGCCACTTACACAGGTGTTTTCGGAGATATCAGAACACTCTTTTCCGAGCTTCCAGAGGCGAAAATACGAGGCTACAAACCAGGAAGATTTTCCTTTAATGTAAAAGGAGGAAGATGCGAAACCTGCCAAGGCGGCGGACTGAAAGTCATAGAAATGAATTTCCTCCCAGATGTGTATGTCCACTGCGAAACCTGCAATGGAAAGCGTTTTAACAGGGAAACTCTGGAAGTAAGATACAAAGGCAAGTCTATTTCTGATGTCTTGGAGATGACCATAGATGAAGCGGTGGAATTCTTCCAGCCTATCCCCAAAATCTACAACAAAGTGAAAACCTTACAGGAAGTCGGGCTGGGATATATCTCGCTGGGACAGCAGTCTACCACGCTTTCGGGTGGAGAAGCGCAGAGGATAAAACTCGCCACAGAACTCTCCAAAAAACAGACAGGAAACACGCTCTACATCTTGGATGAACCTACCACAGGGCTTCATTTTGAGGATGTAAAGATACTGATGGATGCCATCAACAGACTGGTGGATTTGGGAAACTCGTTCATCATCATAGAGCACAATCTGGATGTGATAAAACTCGCCGACCATATCATAGACATCGGCCCAGAAGGCGGAAAAAACGGCGGAAAAATCGTAGCCGAAGGAACACCCGAAGAAATCATCAAAAACAAGAAATCCATAACAGGAAAATTCTTGGCAAAAGAAATGAAACAATAAATTAAAAATATTAAAATCATGAGAAAAAAATTATTATTACCGCTCATTTTATTTGTTTCAGGACTAATTTCAGCTCAAGACTGTCTTGAAGATTACCCTAAACTGAAAAAAGAAGTTAGCAATTTAGACCAGTTTATCCCAAAAGGCTGGAAACTGATGGGCAGTGTAAATGGCGACATCAACAAGGACGGCATCACGGATTATGTTTTCATACTGGAGAGCAAAGAAAAATACAAAATCCCTGATGATTTCATGAATAAAGAATATTCCTACAGAATTCTGGGCATCACCTTTGGGAAAAAAGGCGGCGGATATCATTTGGCGCTTCAAAATAATAATTTTATCATCAATGGAGACCAAAACTCTTCATTAGATGAGCCTTTCCTAGATATGGAAATCAAAAAAAACGGCACGATTTGGTTCAAGTTTTACTTCTTCTACAGCGCGGGCAGCTGGTGGGTAAGCAATGACACCTATGTTTTCCGCTATCAGAACAACCGATTTGAGCTGATAGGACACGAAAGTTCTTCCCTCCACAGGGCAACCCACGAGGAATCAACCACCAGCACTAATTTTTCCACCAAAATGCACCATTTCACTTACACGGATGAAAACGGAAAAACCGAAACCGTAAAAAAGAAAGTAAAAAAAATGAAACCTCTACTGATGGAGGAAATAGACCCATATGATTTCAATCCTTTGGCGCATTCCTACGGCGAATACTCTCTCGAAAAGAAGGAATACTAAGAAAAATATTATACTCGCACCGAAAAAATTTATTTTATAATGAAAAGACTGCTTTTATTATTGTTAATCTTAGTTTCTATGCCTTTGTTTTCGCAGATTATCTTCACGGAAAGCATTGCAAATACGATAGATTCTACACGGACGGTGCAGGGAACCATCGCCCCAGAACTCAACTTCAAAACGGAGAAAGAAAATGTTTTTAACTTTAAAAATAATGCAAATATTAACTTCTTGCTCAACAAAAAGAAGTATATCACGATTATCAATCAGATGGAATTCTCTACTTATGGCGACAAACTAAATGTAAGCAACGGCTACATCCACACCGAATACCGCTATTTGGTGAGACCAGCCATAGAGCTATACCCTTTCGCAGAAGCTGTCTGGGCACCCAGTCGAGGGCTGAAAATACGCGCAGCAGGAGGTCTCCAGTCTCGCTATAGAATCTTCCGCACGAGTAAAGTAACACTTTCCACAGGAATAGGTCTCTTCTACGAATACGAAAAATGGAACTACAACGGCGTTCCTAATCCAGATCCACAGGATATGGACAAAATGGAGCAGCAAAGGAGCATAAAAGGACAGATATTTGCGAGTTTTAAGTTTAATTTCGGTGAAAAATGGAATATTATTACCAGCGGATACACGCATTTCAAACCCGACAGCAACATAAAAAACCCGCGCATCGCGTATAGTATAGATGTAAAACATTCCGTAATGAAGCACTTCGGAATATGGCTTTCTTATCAAAACATCATCCACACAAAACCGATTGTCCCTATCCGAAAACACTACACAGTGCTTACAGGCGGTGTTTTCTTCTCATTTTAATGATATTTTTGCTTAATTTTAAACCTAAAAACTATAAAAACTTCCATTAAAAAATGAATTTAGAAGAAAAAATACAGAACGCAGAAACCCGAATTTTCAAAGTGGTTTTCCCTAAAATAGCCAACCACCACGAAACCATGTTCGGCGGCGCTATCATGGAGCAGATGGTAGAGACGGCATTCATCACCGCGACGAGATTTGCGCGAAAAGCCTTTGTAATAAAGGCGTGCGACCATACAGAATTCCGAAACCCTGTGCCAGAAAGCTCACTGGTAGAATTCATCGGTAAAGTAAAATCCATAGGAAACACCAGCCTAAAAGTAAGCGTGGAGGTCTTCTCCGAAGAGGTGTATGCCGACCGCCGAGAGCTGTGTGTCCTAGGAGAATTCAGCTTGGTAGCGATTGGAGAGGACAAAAAAGCCGTGAAAATATTAGACTAAATTCACTTTTATAATTTTTCCTTAATAAATCTTGCGGTTTGAGATTTCTTGTTTTTCGCTAATTCCTCTGGCGTTCCAGCAAAAACAATCTCGCCGCCGTGTTTCCCTGCCTCTGGTCCTACATCTATTATCCAGTCTGCACATTTTATGATATCAGGCTGATGCTCTATCACAATGACAGAATGTCCAAGATCGATGAGTGACTGCAAGGAAACCATAAGTTTGCTAATATCATGAAAATGAAGCCCTGTGGATGGTTCATCAAATATAAATAAAGTTTTCTCCGTGGTTACGCCTTTTACCAAGAAGGAAGCCAGTTTTATCCTCTGCGCTTCTCCACCTGACAGCGTGGATGAACTTTGTCCCAGCTGAAGGTATCCCAAGCCTACATCTTGCAAGGGTTTTAGCTTGGTAACTATTTTTTTGTCGCCGCTTTCGGTAAAAAACTGGACAGCATCATCTACAGTGAGATGAAGAATATCAGAAATGTTTTTTTCATGGTATTTCACTTCTAAAACTTCTGACTTAAAGCGGCTTCCCTTACAATGCTCGCACACCAGCTCTATATCCGCCATAAACTGCATGGACACGGTAATTACTCCTTCTCCCTTGCACTCATCACATCTTCCGCCATCTACATTGAACGAGAAATGCTTTGGTTTTAGCCCTTGTATGGCAGCCGCCTTTTGTTTTGCGAACAAATCACGAATGTCATCATAGGCTTTGAGATAAGTAACAGGATTGGAACGAGAGGATTTCCCTATTGAATTTTGGTCTATGAGTTCTATGTTTTTAACCAAAGAAGAAGGAAACTCCACACTGTCATAATCGCCTTTTTTACCGCCCATTCCGAGCTGAATCTGTATTTCATTCGCCAAAACCTCCTTCATAAGGGTAGATTTTCCACTTCCCGAAACTCCTGATATCACCACAAAACTCTCCAGCGGAATATCCAAATCTATGTTTTTTAGATTGTTTTGCCTAGCGCCTTTGATTTTGATAAACTCCTTGGATTTTCTGCGTTTTTCAGGAATTTTTATTTCTAATTCTCCTGTGAGATACTGGGCAGTAAGCGTGTCTGAATGCTTCAACTCCTCAAAATTACCCGCAAAAACCAGCTCTCCACCTAAGAAACCAGCCTCAGGCCCGATATCTATGATGAAATCCGCGGCTCTCATGATATCCTCATCGTGCTCTACGACAATCACCGTGTTCCCTAAATCACGAAGGTTTTTAAGGACTTCTATCAGATTTTCTGTATCGCGAGAGTGCAGACCAATGCTTGGCTCATCTAGTATATAAATAGAACCAACCAGCGAGCTTCCAAGGCTGGTAGCGAGGTTAATCCTCTGGCTTTCACCACCAGAAAGCGTATTGGAAGTTCTATTCAAGGTCAAATATCCGAGTCCTACTTTGAGCAAAAATTCTAATCGCGTAGTGATTTCGTAGAGAAGCCTCTTTGCGATTTCCTGCTCATGCGGAGTTAGTTTAAGGTTTTTGACCAGTGGCAAAAGCTCATCTAGTGGCAAATCCACCAAAGTCTGAATGCTGTGTCCATCTATTTTTACCCAAGACGCCTCCTCTCTCAGCCTAAGCCCTTCACAGACTGGGCAGGTAGTTTTCCCACGATAGCGGGAAAGCATCACTCGGTATTGGATTTTATAGAGATTGTCCTCCAGCATTTTGAAAAAATGATTGATACAAGGAAAATCTGCATCACCATTTCCCTGCCAAAGGAATTTTTTTTGCTCTTTATCCAGCTGAAAATAAGGCTTATGAATAGGAAAATCTTTTGCTTTTTTTATAAACATCGTTTTCCATTCTTTCATGGTATCTCCTTTCCAGCAGGCAACCGCATCCTCAAAAATGGATAAATTTTTATTCGGAATTACTAGATCTTCATCAATGCCGATGACCTTGCCATAACCCTCACAGGAAGGACAGGCGCCGTATGGATTATTAAAACTGAAAAAATGAATATTCGGTTCTAAAAACTCTATTCCATCTAATTCGAATTTATTAGAAAAATTGGTAACTTTTTCGTTTTCAGCATCTTTCAAAGAACAATAACCTCGCCCTTCGTAGAATGCAATCTGGATAGAATCTGCCAGCCTTTGGAGAAAACTTTCATCATCTTCATACAAAAATCGGTCTATGATGAGATGAATGTCCATCCTTTTTTCAGGAGTGAAATTAAACGCTTCCAAATCCTCTATACTTGCGGTATTTCCATTGATTTCCAAGCGGGTAAATCCTGAAAGTTTTAGGGTGCTCAGTGTATTTTTAAAGGTATCCGTTTCATAATGCAGCGGTGAGCGGAGCGTGTAGGTTTTCCCTTCGTTTTTCTGAATAAAATCTATCACATCAGAAACGCTGTCTTTCCTTACCTCCTGCCCTGAAACAGGCGAAAAAGTGCGCCCTATCCTAGCGAAAAGCAGTTTCAGATAGTCGTAAATCTCTGTGGAAGTGCCCACTGTGGAGCGAGGATTGGAGGAAATGACTTTCTGCTGAATGGCAATGGAGGGCGCAAGTCCCTTGATATCATCTACTTTGGGTTTTTCTAATTTACCCAAAAACTGCCTTGCATACGAGCTTAGACTCTCCACATATCGGCGCTGTCCCTCGGCATAGATGGTATCAAAAGCCAAGGAAGATTTTCCCGAGCCAGAAACTCCCGTGATGACCACCAGCTTGTTTTTCGGGATGCAGACATCTATATGTTTCAAGTTATTGAGATGTGCATTTTTTACAAAAATTTCTTTTTTGATGTTTATTTCTCGCTCTGCCATTGCATTTATAAATAAAATACAAAGGTAAGGAAGATACGGCAGAAAATATAATTTTGCTTCTTTTTAGCTCGTAAAAATTTGTATTTACCTAAAAACCAAAATATTATCTATTTGTAATATTCTGATATTTTTGCGTATTTTTGTCCTAAATCACTCATCGCATTTAATTATTTGATAATCATATGATTATTTGGGCAACAGATTAAATATATTATGAATAAAATTGTATTTTTTGTATTAAGTTTAGTTTTGATTTCTTGCGAAACGCCTATTAATTCTCTCGAAAAGAAAAAAATGAGTTATCAAGAACTTCCTAAACCTGTAAATGTTCCAAATACATTTTTATATAAGTAAATATAATGATGAAAATTATGAAAAGTTTTTTTGAAATGAGAATGTATTTAATATTGTTATATATGGCTATGGGGTCTTGTAACAAACCAGAATGTGGAAGGGATAAGATACAATTAAAGTATAATGTTGATATAGAAAATAAGAAGGTGGATTTTGAGTATTATAATGATACAAAGGATGACTTTTTGATGTTTATACCCAAAAAGAAGGAAGTCATTCCAAGAAAAACTTTCGACTATGAAAAAGAAGCTTTGGATAGAGGGCAGTCGGGTCATTCTTCGAATGATTTAATGAATGATGCCAAACCAACATTGGTAATCGAGAAAGAAGAAGATAATAGTACTTATTCTCAAATGTTATATAGAGTGTATCAGGAGGAGTTTAAATTTCAGAATACAGCTTTCATACAAGAAATATTGCCAACGATAGTATTGATAAAAAGCAAGGAAAAAATAAAAATATCTTATAAAATAGAAAATAGCAATCTCCTAAAAATGGGAGAAGAATATACATACCCTTTTCGTAAAATGAGATACAGACTTAATAATAGTATGGAGCTAAAGTTATTACATAAATTTGTGTATAATATTGAAAAATTAAATATTGAAAACAAAACTAATTATAAAGTACTTATGGAAGATGTTTTTGTAAAAGATAGTATCAAAATAGAAAGAAAATAAGAAGAATAACTGGCTTAAATAAGGAATGTTCCAGATGTATGGTAGTGTTCTAAATATGTTGTTTTCATGATAAATAAGCTGTAACTATCTGATAAACAGAACTAAAATAATAAAATAAAACCATAAAATAGACAGGCTTTTACCTGTCTATTTTATTTTTGCACAAAAAACATTTTTAACAAAATTTTTATAAAACGAACTAATATTTAATAAATAAATACTATTTTTGTCACTTGCTTTAAAAATAAGAAGAAAAATGAAGAAGAAGTTGTCAATTCAAAAAATCCTAATTACCTCTTTCGCTATGTTTTCTATGATATTTGGTGGAGGTAATTTCATTCTGCCGCCTCTTTTGGGCATCAAGGCTGCCGATTCTTGGGATGTTGTAGCGATTGCATTTGGTATTTCTGGTGTTTTGATTCCTCTTATGGGCATTATTGCACAGGCAAAAATACAGGGAACTGTAATAGATTTCGGGAAAAAGGTGCATCCAATGTTTGCATTAGTTATAGGAATTTTGATTTACGGCATTTGTCTTTCTTTTCCTATACCGCGCACAGCATCAGTAGCTTACGAACTTTCCGTAAAGGACAGCATCAGGATTTCTTCTTTGTGGTTTGGAGTTATTTATTTTTCGCTGGTGATGTATCTTTGTTTCAACCGAGGCAAGATACTGGACATTTTAGGCGAATATCTCACTCCTATCCTATTGATAATCATTTTGACTATCATTTTAGGAGCGGTATTTTTCGTTGATAACGAAATCCCAAAATCAAATTTAGAGAAACCCTTTTCATTAGGGCTTTTAGAGGGCTATCAGACTTTTGACGGAATGGCTTCCATCATCATAGGCGCGGTAATCATCACCTCTCTAAATATGGATGATTCACTAGACTTTTCACAAAAAAGAAGGCTTACCATCTATGCAGGATTGATAAGCGGTTTGGCGCTGTTCATCATTTATGCAGGGTTTATCTATACAGGAGCAGTGCTAAAAGTTCATTTCCCATCAGAGGATATTTCCCGCTCGGAGGTTCTTTCTAAGGTAAGCTGGCATATTCTGGGCGATATCGGGAAAACATTACTGAGCGTAAGTGTCAGCATTGCTTGTTTTACGACTGCTGTCGGTATCATTACAGGAGCGGCAGATTTCATGAAAAATATTTTCGGAAATTCTGAAATGGTCTATAAGCTGGTAGTGGTATTTTCGTGTATTTTAGGCGTTTTTGTAGGACAGACAGGCGTAGAAAACATCGTTTCTATTGCAGTTCCTGTTCTTGTGCTAATTTATCCTGTCATCATGGCGCTTATTTTGCTTAATTTCGTTCCCGAGAGCTGGACTTCCATTTCTATTTTCAGAGGAGTTACACTGGTTGCTGGGATATTTGCGATACCAGATTTTATGATAGCTATAGGTTTTGATAGCTTTCAGTCTATTCACGACTATCTTCCTCTTGCTTCTTATGGCTTGGCTTGGTTGCTGCCTTGTCTTTCTGTTTGGTTTGTTTTATTTATTATCCAAAAAAATAAACGATTTTAACATTTTTTTAACTAAATAAAAGACAATATGCCGTTTTCAGTGTTATAAATTGTTAAAAATTAGGCATTTCTATTTTTATGCGTAATTTTGCAACCAAATTTAAATGATATGAAAAACGAAATTAATTATTTGAAAGTAGTAATCATGAGTTTGGTTTTAACATTATTTTCTGTTTCAGCAAATGCTCAACAAAAAAAACACAACTACATCACAACTAACGAGCAGCTAGCAGAAGAGTTATCCGAAAAATACGGAATACCAAGTGGAGTTATCCTAGCAGTAGCCTTCGTAGAGACAGGCGGCGGGACAAGTAAAGGAGCTAAAACTTACAACAACCATTTCGGAATTGTAGGAAAAAACAAAGTAACAAAATCAAAATACAAAAGTTTTGATTCCGCGAGAGAAAGCTACGAGGCTTTCTGTCAGATTCTCTCAAGAAAAAAATACTACTCAGATTTAAAAGGTATCAAAGATACAGCTGAATGGGTAAAAGCCATAGCCGCAGCGGGATATTCTACCCAGCCTGTAGAATGGAAAAAAAGAGTCAAAATGATTATCGAAAAATTTAATTTATCTTAAAAACACACAAGCTGTCTGAAAATCCAGACAGCTTTTTTTATTTAAAATTTGTTCGGTTTATACAAAATAAATAAATTTGCGCTTCGTTGTAATAAAAAAAATTATTTTGAATAATAATAGAATTCACAGGGTGGTAATTTTGGTTACCTCCTGTTTTTTAGTCTATCTGTCAGCATCTATACTATCATATGTATATGGATGGAAGTTTGAAGCTTTTGATAAAATAAATTTGGTTTCTGATATTTTTAAAAAATCAGAAGAAGAGCAAAATGCAAGTGGAGAATCCGCTATCGCAGGGAAAACAGCAGAAAAACCTGCTAAAGAAGCCGCACAAGAGGATTTTGAACTGTATAAAAAACCTGAATTTATCACTAATTTCCATAAAGGAGACAGTGTGGTTGCTTTGCCTATTTTAGCTCAGAAATTAACTGAACTAAAAAATACTGGAAAAGGCAAAATCCGTATCGCCTACTTTGGAGATAGTATGATAGAGGGCGACCTCATTACCCAAACGCTGAGAAAACTTCTACAACAGGAGTTTGGCGGGCAGGGAGTTGGTTTTCTGCCAATGCATTCTAATGTAGCGCAGTTCCGCCAGACCGCTAGAATTTCTGGAACAGGCTGGGAAAGTACCAATTTCATGACTCCTAAAGCACAAAACATGTACATCTCTGGGCATACTTTCAGAGGTGCAGGAAGTGGAACCTACCAAGACAGAACCCTCACAGACAGCACTTTACCTATTCAAAAATATATTCTCTACGGAAAGACAGAAGGTGCTGAAATAGAGATAGATGGAATGGAACACACATTACAGGGAAATCATTTGGTTAATAGAAAAATATTAG
>CAUORE010000043.1:0-13906 GCA_963506915.1 uncultured Flavobacteriaceae bacterium | reverse complement strand
TTATAATATTTCATTTTGTTTTAAATTCTTACTCTACAACCACCTCATAATCAATCTCAAAAAACTCAAAACCTGTGATGCCGTTTTCTTCTATGGCTTGTTTCAGGCGCTCTGAGCAGAGAACACCACCATTAGGCTGTTGATAAACAATGTCAAAACTATCCAATAAACAAACTTTTGAGCACTCCAGCTCTATATCTTCTTCTATAAATAAATCACTTCTTATCTGCATAAATTCTAATTCATTTTTTATTTCTATTTCATTTTGTTTTCCGTCCTTTATATAGTAAAAATTACTTTTCTCAAAAATAATATTTTTCAAAGGCTCTATTGGAAACTGAAAAATCCAGTATTTGAATTTTTCTTCTTTGTAGAGGAGCCGTGTTTCGTAGAAATGATATTTTGGAGCAATTTTGAATTTTTCTAAAAGTGATTTTAATTTATCCGAGATATACCAGCCACACATTATACTTCCCACTCCTATAAAATTGTGGACATCAAATAAAGCCCATTCCCAGTATTTTTCTTTATCAAAACTTTTTAAAACAAAATAATCAAAAATGGGGGTATTTTCAATAATTTCCCTTTTTCCTATTCTATAAAAATACTCTTTTTCAGTTACATTTTTACCTTCAGCGCCACTTGCTATTCTCCCTAATTCTGGAAAATGAGATTTAATATCTATCTTATAATATTTCATTTTGTTTGTTTTTAAAAATCAATAATATGACTCACAATACTAATATAAACTCCTCTCTCCTCCTACTCTATTTTTTTTGTAAAAATACGCATCTTTAGGGAAGTATTTATTGTTTTCAAAAGGTGAGATATCTACGGATAAAATATCAGCAATAGCCGCACTTTCAAAACTCCAATAGCCATAATATATGTTATTATTGCTCTTATGATGGTCATAAAAACTAAAACCTTTGTGCCTTTGATAAAATTCTTTATTTAAGAAATGTTCAATCAGAGCAGAAGAGCGTTCTTTTCCATATTCATCATCTGTTTCTTTGACAGCGTAGCGAAGAGACTCATACGCCCACGGCATATCCATTATCATTTTATAACTTTCCTCTGTTATAGGTGGTCGTTCGGATATTTTGGCTTTAATAATGGTTTCATAGAGCAGGTCTTTTACAGAAAATCGGTCTAATATTTCTAAAAGCAGCATATATTTCTGTTTTTCAACATCTAATAAATATCCCAATGAAAGCATCCAAAGCATCAAATCATAGTCTGAGCCAAAATAATGATTGTATTTAGTATCTTTTAAATAAGCACGATTGTCCAATACCATCCAGCTCTGGTGCATATATTCTAAAGCATCGTAGTAATCTGTATACAAATCTTCTATAGGGTAACTCGCGGAATATTTAGCAATAAGAGATGTCAGACAATCTCCTGCCATACTATTAAGTACAACATACTGTCTATCTATAGCAACCCTATTATTTTTCAATGCATTAAGATAAAAAGATATATTTTCCTTTTTTTGTGTTATTATACTTTCGAAATATTCTTTATTTTATCTCTTTCCATTTTATAATTAAATAATATTAAACAGAAAACAAAGATACTGCATATTTCTTCGGGCGGTGAATATATTTTTAGAAAAAGAAAGTAAAAAAGAATATCGTTTTGTAAAAACTTTTAGGATTTGAAATAAAAAAAAGACTTTTGAATTTTTCAAAAGTCCTTGTAATTTAGTTTTTAATACTTGCGGAGAGAGAGGGATTCGAACCCCCGGACCTGTTACAGTCAACGGTTTTCAAGACCGCCGCATTCGACCGCTCTGCCATCTCTCCAAAAATGAAATATCTATCATTTCAGTGGTGCAAATGTAAGGATATTTTTTATATTGACAAATTTATTTATAGGATTTTTACGCTTAAATCATTAATGTTTTGAAAATCAATATTAAAAATTCACTTTATTTCAAAAGCTGACTTCCTAAATACACCGCAGAAAGCCCCAATGCTATGCTCAATGTCAAATACAAAACCAAAATTCCATACTGTCCGTTTTGCCAAAGAGTAATGTTTTCCATAGAAAATGTGGAAAATGTAGTAAATCCACCACAAAATCCTGTAACCAAAAGGTATTTCAGATATTCATTTTCTTTAAATAAAGAAGAAAATATCCCTATAAAAAAACAACCAAAAACATTAGCCAAAAGCGTTCCAATAGGAAAAGAGCCTGCCATCGGCAGTTTATGAGCATAATTAGATATCATAAACCGAAAAATACTCCCCACTCCTCCCCCAAGGAAAACATATATCAGGGCTTTCATAGTAGTTTTTTATTTTAATTCGCCTAAATATCTCTCTGCATCTATCGCTGCCATACATCCGCTTCCTGCTGCTGTAACTGCCTGACGATAAATATGATCCTGAACATCTCCCGCCGCGAAAACCCCAGGAAGATTAGTTCTGGAAGATTTTCCTTCGGTGATGATATATCCGTTTTCATCCATATCTATTTGCCCTTTAAATATCTCTGTATTGGGCTGATGTCCTATGGCTATGAATATCCCGCTGACAGGTATTTCAGAAGTTTCTTGGGTCTGGTTGTTTATAACCACAGCTTTTTCCACTAAGTTGTTTTCCCCTTTGATGCCTATCAATTCGTGATTAAATTTTACTTCTATATTCGGCGTTTTTTCCACTCTGTGAGCCATTGCTTTAGAAGCACGGAAATAGTTTTTTCTTACAAGCATGGTCACTTTACTACAAATATTAGCAAGATAAGTCGCCTCTTCTGCTGCCGTGTCCCCTGCCCCAACTACGATAACTTCTTGGTTTCTGTAAAAAAATCCGTCACAAGTAGCACACGCAGACACTCCGCCGCCAGAGTATTTTTTTTCATCATCCAGCCCAAGGTATTTGGCTGTAGCTCCAGTGGAAATAATCACTGTTTTAGCCAAAATTTCTTTCTCTCCTGCCCAAAGTTTATGAATTCCGCCTTTTTCCTTAGAAAATTCCACTTTCGTAATCATTTCATAATGCACTTTGGTGTCAAATCTTTCGGCTTGTTTCTGCAAATCTTCCATCATTTTCGACCCTGTAACTCCCTCTGGATACCCTGGGAAATTATCCACTTCTGTAGTTGTAGTAAGCTGACCGCCATGCTGTAGCCCTGTATAAAGCTCAGGTTTTAAATCCGCTCTCGCTGCATAGATAGCCGCCGTAAAACCAGAAGGTCCAGAACCTATAATCACACAATCTAAAATATTATTCTCCATTTTTATACTTTTTTTAAAATTCTCTTTTTATTACATAATCCAGCATCAGTTGCAAAGACTTTTTCGCTTCATTATCAGGAAATTCTGATAAAATATCCAAAGCCTTCTGTTGGTAATTTTCCATTATTTTTTCAGCGTAGTCCAGCCCGCCCGATTTTTTTACAAAATCAATCAGTTCTTTTACTCGTTTCGGGTTTTTATTGTGGTTTTTAATGATATTAAAGTAATATTTTCTGTCTTTTTCATTTGCCGTTTTTAAAGAATAAATAAGCGGTAAAGTCATTTTTTGTTCCTTAATATCTATGCCCACAGGCTTCCCTACGATGTTTTTGCTAAAATAATCAAACAAATCATCTTTTATCTGAAAAGCCATTCCTGCATAAAACCCAAAATCTTTCATCTTCATTATCAGCGTGTTTTCTGCATTATTAGAAACTGTTCCTATCTGGCAGCACGCCGAAATAAGTGAAGCTGTTTTTTGTCTAATAATCTGATAATAAACATCTTCCGTAATGTCCAGCTTTCTTGCTTTTTCCAGTTGCAAAAGCTCGCCTTCGGACATGTCTTTTATGGTTTGAGAAACGATTTCCAACAAATCAAAATCTTTATTTTCAGTAGAAAGAATTACCGATTTGGACAATAAATAATCCCCAATCAAAACCGCAGTCTTATTCCCCCACAAGGCATTGATAGAGAAGAAATTACGCCTTCTAGCGCTCTCATCCACCACATCATCATGCACCAAAGCTGCCGTATGTATCAGCTCTATCAAAGAAGCTCCACGAAAGGTCTTTTCGCTCACCTCGCCTGTCATTTTCGCTGAAAGAAAAACGAGGATAGGCCGCATCTGTTTGCCCTTCGTAGCGATGATAAATTGTGTAATTTTATCTAATAAAGGCACACTGCTCTGCATGGACTGATAAAACTTTTCCTCAAAAAGTTTCATTTCCCTGCTTATAGGAGCTTTGATTTCTTCTAAGATTTTAGCCACAATTTTATTTTAATTCACAAATATAAGATTATTTAATTTTATTTAAATTACAGTCGTTCAAAAGGCACAAAATACAAACTCTGTTTCGCCTGAAACCCCATTTTCTTAAATTCTTCGCCTGAGATATAAATACCCTTTTCATCTACTGCAACTCCCTCTATCTGACCATATTTAAAGACCGAACCTAACTTGTATTTCGTATATTTTCCAGCGAAAAAATTACCGTTTTCATCTTCATCAAAAATCATCAAAAAGGCTTTTGCGACTTTGTTATAACCCACCAAATACAGTTTTTTATTGAAATAAAAAGCATCTGTCACTAGGAAATTGGTTTTGAATTCTTCCGTTTTTTCGATGCTCTGTTCCTCCTCTGCATCGGGATTTATCGCATATTTAGAAACTTTCAGCGAAGCCCATTCTTTGGAAAAAAGATAGATTTTCCCATCTTTGAAAATCATCGCTTCGGCATCAAAATCATGTTTGTCTTTTTTAAAGCTAAAATGAGGTTGATTTTTATATTTAAAACTGATTTTCTGATGAGAATTATCCAAGATTTTATAAATCGCCAAATCCGTTCTTTTGCCTCTATTATTCCCGAAATCTCCTATATAAAGGCTTTGTCCGTCGTTAGTCATGGCTTCCCAGTCTCTGTTTGGGAAATCAACTTTGATGGTAGAAATTATCTGCCCATTTTCAGGGTTTATTTCATAAATTTCATTGGGATTTCCACCATCATTAAAGCTGTACAACCTCCCATTCATCAGCGTTAATCCTGATGTTTCCCTCAAAGTATCATTTAAAACAGCGATTTTATATTTTTTCAAAGGCAGTCTTTTGGTTTTTTGAGCCAAAGAAAAAACCGATATGAGAATAAAAAACAAAAAATAAAATCTTCTAAAACGCATATATTAATATTAAATTTTTCATTAAAAGCACCATTCCAGCACTTTATACCAAATTCCCAAAGTGAAAAACCCGACAATAATGCTGATTCCGATAATCATATTGGTGAGTTTGGTATTGAGTTTAAATTGCTCAGCGATGACACTGGACATTACCAAAGTAGGCATCGCGGATTCAAAAACCGTGATTTTCACTAAACTTTCTTTCAGTCCTAAAACAAGTCCCAAAACCAAAATCAAAGCAGGACCAATCAATAATTTATAAACCATCGACATGGAAATTTGGCTCATCAGTTTTTTCCAGCCGTTAAATTTCAACTGCAAACCTATCGAGAACAAAGCCAAAGGCGCCACCGTTCCAGACAACTTGTTAAAAAGCGGTTCGGCAGGAGAAAGGTCTATAAAAGATGATAAAACTAATGCCGTAATACATCCAATAAATGGCGGAAATGTAAAAAGCCTTTTAAGTAAGAATTTAGCGCTTATGGTGTTATTGTTTCCACCTTGCAGAGCAGTGATGATGCCCAGTGTAGAAAGGGTAAGAAACATGGCTTGGTCGCAGATAATCGCGATGCTCAAATATTCCTCTCCATAGAAAGCAGAAATCAGCGGAAAACCAATGAACGAGGTGTTGCTGTATCCACTTGTCAGCTGCAGGGTGCTTGTAGAACGGTTGGAATAGTTTTTTAGTTTTGAATAATATTGTATAAACAAATACGCTCCCAAGGCCAAAATAGCCATACTAGCCGCAGGATAGAGTATTTCCAGCGACCACTCTATTTTCGGAATGTATTTAAAGGAAATAGAGGGCAGCGCGATGTAAAGTATCCAAGTGTTGATTCCTTTGTGAGCTTCTGGGTGAATGGATTTAGTTGCCTTAAAGACCATTCCCGCCACAATGCACAATATGATTAAAATAAAATTATCCATTTTATTCTCTATTTGTAGTGCTTTTTCTACGCTTCGGCTATTTTATTGGCAAGCTGTCCGCAGGCGGCATCGATATCTCCTCCTCTGCTTCGGCGAATCATCGTAGTGATTCCGTTCTTCTCTAACTGATGGACATAGTTTTCTGTAGCCTCAGGGTTGCTGCGGTCGTATTTTCCATTGCCAATGGAATTGTATTCTATTAAATTCACCTTTGTAGGCACTTTTTTACAGAATTTTATCAGGGCTTTTATATCTTCATCTTTATCGTTTATGCCTTTCCAAATGCAGTATTCCAAAGTAATGACAGAGCCTGTTTTAGAATACCAATATTGTAGGGCTTCTATGATGTCCGTCAGTGGGAAATTAGAAGAAAAAGGCATAATTTCATTTCGTTTTTCTTCAATCGCAGAATGCAGCGAAAGCGCTAGTTTTACCTTTAAATCTTCATCGGCCAGCATTTTTATCATCTTTGGAATTCCAGAAGTAGACACGGTAATTCTCCTTGGAGACATGCCCAAACCATCGGGCTGAGTGATTTTTCTGATGGCTTCCACTACATTTTTGTAGTTCATCATAGGTTCGCCCATTCCCATGAATACGATGTTAGAGAGAGGTCTATCAAAATAAAGTCTGCTCTGCTTGTCTATCAAAGCCACTTGATCCACTATCTCTGCCACCTCCAAGTTTCTCATTCTTTTGAGTTTAGCAGTAGCGCAAAACTCACAGTTTAGAGAACATCCTACCTGCGAGGAAACACAGGCTGTAGTTCGTGTTTCTGTCGGGATTAGAACACTTTCTACCAAAAGCCCATCATGGAGTTTTACACCATTTTTTATGGTTCCGTCTGAGCTTCTTTGGAGTTTGTCTACCGAAATGGGATTTATCGTATATTCCTCAGAAATTCTTTGGCGAAGCTCTTTGGAAAGGTTAGTCATTTCCTCAATAGAATGAAGATTTTTAGACCAAAGCCAGTCATAGACCTGCTTGGCACGAAATGGTTTTTCTCCCAAGGAAACAAAATATTCTTTGAGCTGGTCTAGACTAAGCGTTCTGATATCTTTCATTCTATTTGATTTTGTTTTTAAGATAAAAAAGCCTTTTGATTAGGCTTTTTGAAATGATTATTTATGTTTTATGACTAATTCTTCCTTGGAGACTCTCACCTTTTTCATAGGTGCCAGCCAGTCGTTTTCGCGGTCAGCATAGCCGATATACATCAGCACTACGCTTTTCAGCCCAAGTTTCTCCAAACCAAGAACTTTATCAAAATTTTCGTTGTCAAATCCTTCCACAGGCGTAGAATCTATTTTGAGTTCTGCCGCTTGTGCAAGTGCCATTCCAAGGGCGATATATGCCTGTCGGGCAGCGTGTTCAAAGTTTCGGATAGGCTCACGGTGTGCAAAACGCTCCTTTATCATATCCGTATATCTCTCATATCGCCCACGAGGAAGCCCTCGTTCATCGGTGATAAAATTATACATCTCATCTATTCTCTCAGGTGTATAATTATCCCACGCAGCAAAGGCGATGATGTGCGAGCATGCCATAATTCCTTTTGGATTTAAAGCTCCTTCTACCAGCTTTTCTTTGGTTTCTTGGTCATCTATCACGATGATTCTGAAAGGCTGCAGCCCAGAAGAAGTAGGCGCAAGGCGGATAGCTTCTATAATTTTGTCTATGTCCTCTTGTGGGACTTTCTTTCCCTCTTGATAGGTTTTTGTGGCATAGCGCCATTTTAAATCATCTAAAAGCATTGTTTAGTTTTTTTAGGGTTAATTTTCTTTAAAATTAAATAATAAGCATCGCATCACCATAAGAATAAAACTTGTATTCATTCTTAATGGCTTCTTCGTAAGCGTGCATCACGAAATCCTTTCCTGCAAAAGCAGCAATCATCATCAGCAAAGTAGATTTCGGTGTATGGAAATTGGTAATCATAGCATTAGCCACGCCAAATTCATACGGCGGATAGATGAATTTATTAGTCCATCCATGGTATGCAGACACTCTTTTGTTAGAAGAAACAGAGGTTTCCAGTGCTCTCATGGTAGTAGTTCCCACGCAGCAAATTCTTCTGTTTTCCTCCACAGCTTTATTGATGATTTCAGCATTTTTTTCATCTATAATGGCTTCTTCGCACTCCATTTTGTGTTTAGAAATATCCTCCACCTCTATCGGGTTAAATGTTCCTAAACCTACATGAAGTGTAACTTCTGCAAAGTTAATTCCTTTGATTTCCAGTCTCTTCATAAGGTGCTTAGAAAAGTGAAGTCCAGCCGTAGGAGCTGCCACCGCACCTTCTACTTTGGCGTAGATAGTCTGGTATCTTTCTGCATCTTCTGGCTCTACTGCTCTTTTGATGTATTTAGGAAGTGGAGTTTCTCCTAGTTCTTTTAGTTTTTGACGGAATTCTTCGTAACTACCATCAAATAAGAACCTTAGCGTTCTTCCACGAGAAGTTGTATTATCAATCACTTCCGCCACCAAAGATTCATCTTCGGTAAAGAAAAGTTTATTCCCTATTCTTATTTTTCTTGCAGGATCTACCAAAACATCCCAAACACGGGTTTCGCGGTCAAGTTCTCTAAGTAGAAAAACTTCTATTCTCGCTCCTGTTTTTTCTTTGTTTCCGTATAGTCTTGCAGGAAAAACCTTAGTGTTATTAAAGATAAATAAATCTCCATCATCGAAATAATCAATCACATCCTTGAACAGTTTATGCTCTATGGTTTCAGTTTTTCTATTGAGAACCATTAGTTTTGCTTCGTCTCTGTGCTCTGATGGATGTTCAGCCAAAAGGTGCTCTGGCAAATGGAAATTAAAATTAGATGTTTTCATTTGAATAAAATTTACGGATTTTATATTTTTTAAAATTAAAATAAGTCGGCAAATATACAATCTTAAAATGCCTTTGTCAAGTTTTATTTTTATCAACGCTCCAAACAGCCCTTAAATTCAAGCTAAATCAAGAAAGATATTCCAAAATCTTTTTCCAGTCTTCTAATTTTTTATCAAAAGAAATGGTGTGCAGAGGGCTCGTCGAAGGCAAAAGTATAATGGGTAAATGAAAATCCGAGCCTAATAATTTGACGAGATTTTTATAAGATTTTTGACCATTGCAGAAAACAGCCTTTATATTAGAGTGTTTTTCCAGCAAATCAGGGATTTTATTGGCTGTTTCGTTCTTGATTTTCACATCTTGGCTCCCTTCCCTTTCGCAGCTTTCTATGGTATCCCAAAGTGCGATATTATATTTCTCTAAAAGTTCTAATCTATCCTGATAATCAACAGAAAACTCCTCCCCAAACATACAAAATAATATTTTCCAAAAATGATTTTGAGGATGCGCATAGTATTCTTTTTTCTCCAAAGATTTAGTCCCAGGGATAGAACCTAGAATCAAGATTTTAGACTTTTTTGATATTATTGGAGGGAAAGACTGAATTCTAAACTGCATTTTTATATAAATTATCAACAAAATTAAGTTTTTTCGGTCTAAAGATATTTATAATTTCACTTCTATTTTGTAGATTTGCCATTCAATTTTTTAATACTATGATAAAAATAACTTTTCCAGACGGCAATCAGCGTGATTTTAACAGAGGAATAACTCCTTTGGAAATTGCCAAATCAATTAGCGAAGGTCTTGCGAGAAATACCATCTCTGCATTAGTAGATGAAAAACAAGTAGAAGTTTCTACCCCTATCACGGAGGATGCCACGGTTCAGTTATTAACATGGAATGACGATATGGGTAAAAAGGCCTTTTGGCACTCTTCTGCCCATGTTTTAGCGCAGACTATTTTGGATTTTTATCCTAATGCGAAGCTTACCATAGGTCCTGCCATAGAAAATGGATTTTACTATGATGTGGATTTTGATGGAGAAATTCTTTCTGAGAAAGATTTTGAAAAAATTGAGAAAAAAATGCTGGAAAATGCAAAGAAAGATTCAGCTTTTAGAATTTATCCAGTATCAAAAGCAGATGCACTGAAAGAATATGCTGATAATCCCTTCAAAAAGGAATTAGTAGAAAACCTTACTGATGGAGAAATCACTTTTGTGACTCATGATAATTTCACAGACCTATGCCGTGGAGGACATATTCCTAGCACAGGACTTATCAAGGCTGTGAAAATCCTAAACGCAGCAGGAGCATACTGGCGAGGAGATGAAAAAAATAAGCAGCTTACCAGAGTTTATGGAATTTCTTTCCCAAAACAAAAAGAACTTACCGAATACTTGGAAAGATTGGAAGAAGCAAAACGCCGTGACCACAGAAAACTAGGTAAAGAGTTGGGAATTTTTGCCTTCTCTGAAAAAGTAGGTGCAGGGCTTCCTCTTTGGCTTCCAAAAGGTGCTGCACTAAGAAAAAAATTAGAAAATTTCCTTTCTGAAGCGCAGAAAAAAGCGGGATATGAATTCGTAATTTCGCCGCACATCGGTCACAAAGACTTGTATGTAACTTCTGGACATTACGAAAAATACGGTGCAGATTCATTCCAGCCGATAAAAACTCCACACGAAGGAGAAGAATTTTTATTAAAACCGATGAACTGCCCTCACCACTGCGAAATATACAAAACAAGCCAGTGGTCTTATAAAGATTTACCGAAGAGATTTGCGGAATTTGGAACGGTATATAGATATGAGCAAAGTGGTGAGTTACATGGACTTACCAGAGTAAGAGGCTTTACACAGGATGATGCCCACCTATTCTGTACTCCAGACCAGTTATTATCTGAGTTTGAAGGAGTTATAGACTTGGTATTGTATGTATTCAGCAGCCTTGGATTTGCTGATTTTACGGCTCAAATTTCATTAAGAGAACCTGAAAACAAGCAAAAATACATCGGTTCCGATGAAAACTGGGAAAAAGCAGAAAATGCAATCATTACCGCTGCTAAAAATAAAGGACTAAATACTGTAGTAGAATATGGAGAAGCTGCATTCTACGGTCCAAAACTAGATTTCATGGTGAAAGATGCCTTAGGAAGAAGCTGGCAGCTTGGAACAATCCAAGTGGATTACAACCTGCCAGAGAGATTTGACCTTTGGTATACAGGAAGTGATAACGAGAAGCACAGACCTGTGATGATTCATAGAGCGCCGTTCGGTTCTATGGAGCGTTTTATCGCTATTTTACTAGAAAATACTGCGGGAGATTTCCCACTCTGGCTGGCTCCAGAGCAGTTTACAATTCTTCCAATTAGTGAAAAATATGTAAATTATGCAGAAAAAGTTTCACAATTGCTGGAAATTAACGATATTTGCGGTCTGATTGACAAAAGAAATGAAAAAACGGGTAAAAAAATCCGTGATGCAGAATTAAACAAACTGCCATTTATGCTGGTTGTAGGAGAAAATGAAGAGGCTGAGGGAACTGTTTCTGTGAGAAAGAGAGGCGAAGGAGATTTAGGAACGATGAGTATAGAAAATTTCATAGCTTACTTTAAGAAAGAAGCTGCTCTGTCATCAGATATTAAATAAGATATTAACCATTAAAATTTAAAGCGATAGCACTAAAGAAAATTAACAACAGAGGTCCGATGCGAAAGCCTGCACAGGAAGATGCGCATCAGATTAACGACAAAATCAGAGCCAAAGAGGTTCGTTTGGTCGGTGATAATGTAGAACCTGGTGTCTACCCTACTTCTGAAGCTTTGAAAATGGCTGAGGAACAGGAATTGGATTTGGTAGTAATTTCGGATAAAGCAGAGCCTTTTATCTGCCGTATCTTGGATTACAAAAAGTTCCTTTACGAACAAAAGAAAAAACAAAAGGAGCTGAAAGCCAAGCAGGTAAAAGTGGTGATAAAGGAAATCCGTTTTGGTCCTCAGACAGATGAACACGATTTCCAATTCAAGAAAAAACACGCTGAAAAATTCTTGGAAGAAGGTTCTAAACTAAAAACTTATGTATTTTTCAAAGGAAGATCGATAGTTTTTAAGGATCAAGGAGAAATACTACTTTTAAAACTTGCCCAAGAGTTGGAGCATGTAGGAAAAGTAGACCAAATGCCTAAATTAGAAGGAAAAAGAATGATAATGCTAATGAGCCCGAAAAAGGCTAAATAGTTTTATCTTTCAGTAAAATAAGATATTGATAACAAATAACATAAAAGAAGTAAGAAAATGCCAAAATTAAAAACGAAATCAGGTGCTAAGAAGCGTTTTGCTCTTACTGGAACAGGTAAAATCAAAAGAAAAAATGCTTTCAAAAGCCACATCTTGACTAAAAAAGAAACTAAGAGAAAGAGAAATCTAACTCAAACTTCTTATGTTGCTAGTGTGGACGAGAAAAGCGTTTTAAAGCAATTAGCAATTAAGTAGTTTTTATAAATCATTTCGGTTTATAAGAATTTTATTCAAAAAAGTTTAACCCTGAAACGGTGCCACTAAGAGAATTCTATGTAATTCCGCCCTTTTCAAAAAAACAAATTAATTAAATTATGCCAAGATCAGTAAATGCTGTAGCGTCTAGAGCGCGCAGAAAAAAAATCTTAAAACAAGCTAAAGGTTTCTTCGGAAGAAGAAAAAATGTTTGGACTGTTGCTAAAAACGCAGTAGAAAAAGCAATGCAATATGCCTACAGAGGCAGAAAAGAGAAAAAGAGAAATTTCAGAAGTCTTTGGATTACGCGTATCAATGCGGGAACTAGACAATATGGAATGTCTTACTCTCAGTTCATGGGAGCTCTTAAGAAAAACAACATCGAGCTAAATAGAAAAGTATTGGCTGATTTAGCAATGAATCATCCAGAAGCATTCAAAGCTGTTGTAGATCAAGTAAAATAAATGTTGAATCGCGTTTTTTGTTATCAATAAAAGAAATCCAGGTTATTATTAATCTGGATTTTTTATAAAATATTAAAACAAAATGAAGCTAAAATTTTTAGGAACAGGAACTTCCCAAGGTGTTCCGATAATCGGTTCTGATGATCCTGTCTGTCTGTCTTCCGACCCAAAAGACAAAAGGCTGAGAAGTTCTGCTCTGATAACCACCGAGACAAATGGAAAAATATTGATAGACTGCGGGCCTGATTTCAGACAGCAGATGCTCACCAATGGAGAGAACAACATAGATGTAGTGCTTCTTACACACGAACATAATGACCATGTAATCGGGCTGGATGACCTGCGTCCCATTATTTTTAAAAAACAGAAAAATATTCCTATCTATTGTCTGGAAAGGACTGCGGAAGAAATAAAACTACGATTTCCCTATGCTTTTAGCGAGGTAAGATACCCTGGAGCACCAAGTTTTGATATCCATCTGATAGACAAGGATTTTAAAATAAATGAAACCAAAATCACACCGATACATGTTTTTCACAATCAACTGCCTATAATTGGTTTTAAGGTAAAAAAATTGGCTTATATAACGGATGCAAGCTCTATCCCTGATTCAGAAATGGAGAAATTGCTAAATTTGGATTTCTTGATTATCAACTGTCTTAGAAAAGAGGAAAAACATCCTGCGCACTTCATTTTGCCAGATGTTTTGGAATTGGTAAAAAAACTAAAACCAAAGAAAACCTACCTCACACATATCAGCCATAAAATAGGTTTTTATAAGCAGACAGAGGCTGAACTCCCTGATGATGTTCATCTGGCATATGATGGTTTAGAAATTAATTTCTAAAATTATATTCATTTTTTTTGCTGTTATGAAAATAATGTCTATATTTGCACCCGTAAGATTTGAGTAGGCCCAGATGGCGGAACTGGTAGACGCACTGGACTCAAAATCCAGCGCCGCAAGGCGTGCCGGTTCGATTCCGGCTCTGGGTACCAAGTAAAAAGCTAAGTTGTTTATAATCAAACACTTAGCTTTTTCT
>CAUORE010000042.1:0-14218 GCA_963506915.1 uncultured Flavobacteriaceae bacterium | reverse complement strand
TGCACTCTAAAAGCATCTCCCCAATTTCCATTGCTGAGGTGTGATACTTAAGGGCGGTGATTTCTTTCAGCGGGGTGCGTTTGTACTTTTCCTTAGGCGTATAGCGCTTTTGGTATTGATTCCACGAATTGCGACGACCATAGATTTTATGAGTGATAGTTCCCCAATTCTTATGGTCATCTATGATTTTATCAAGCTCGGCGAATTCACGCTCTATGGCTACATCTAGCGGACGGTAGTGAGTGATTATATTAGGTTTTACACGCAGTTCAAAACGCCAAGGTTCAGCAAATTCATAATAAATTTCAAAACGCTTACAAACAGAATTATAACGCTCCACTTTCATAAAATATTTACATTCTTCTGCTACCAGTTTGCCCTTTTCTATCGCATCCACCCACTCCCATTGTCTAAATGATAATAATTCCTGTTTTCTAGGAAGATAGATGCGCTTACCTCTGCGTTTTTTCTTTTTTTGGAATTTGCGGTTATCAGCGTATTGATAAGTATTGATTTTAGCCAAAAGATTCTCAAAAAAATCTCCCAATTTACTGCGTTTTACATCATCACGAACCACAAAAAAGCGAACATATCCCTTTTGATATGGTTTTTCAAGTGGTACAAGCGGCATGGTTCGCTTCTGCTTTTCTAGTTCAGCATGGCGATCACAACATTCACGAAGATATTTTTCGTAATCGGTTTTAGCAACGCGTTTACGAGTGCGGCTACTGCGCAGACGAGAACCTTGAATATATGAATTTCCCATTTGTATAATGATAACTATGATTGATAAATAATCGGGAAAATTTGAAATAAAAAACCCGAAATCTTACTGACTTCGGGTTTGCATATCATTATACTATTATTCTAACAAGAAGGCATAACACGAAGCCTTACCCCAGTGGGTAAATAAAACTTGATATGTAAATTTTGATTTAGCATTTCTACTTCGTGTATTTTTTTGTTAAAACTCTATTATTACTCGTTAATTTGATTGCAAATATACAAAAATTTAATTATCTACAAAATTTTTCAAGAATTTTTAATAAATTTTTGGATTCCACTTTTCTGGATATTTTGGTGTAAAATCCTTGTAATAGTCTTGAATTTCGTCCATTATGCTTTCAAAAGAGCGACTTTCCAAGTCTTCCACGCTGATTTTTCTCCCGATATGGATTTTTTTAGTTTTAAAATCTGCCCCTCCAAAAACTATCGGAACCCTCGCACCCAGCGCCATATGATAAAATCCGAGTTTCCATTTTTCCACTCGGGAGCGCGTTCCCTCTGGGCAAATTACCAAACTGAAATCCTCTTTTTTAAACAATTCAGTGACAAACTGCACAAGATTATTCCTCTGGGAACGATTAATTCCTATCCCTCCTAACGCCTTGACAATGAAGCCATACCAAGCCTTAGTATGAGCATCTTTTATGATGACTCTCAGTGGTTTATTGTATTTCCAATAAACTAAATTCCCCAAAAGATATTCAATATTGTCCGTATGTGGCGCTACGATAAGCACACAGCGGTTCAGATTCTCCAAATCTCCTTCCAGCACTACCTTCCAGCCTAGAAGCTTCAGCAGTAATGATCCTATTATTTTTCTCATGATTAAAAGTTAAAGGAGCAAATCTACATTATTTTTTTCAAAAAGTATTATGCACACTTTATATTTTGATGTTAAAAAATAATGTTCTGCAACTCTGCAAAACATTATTTAAAAATACTTTGTGATTTAGTTTAGTTAATATTTTCTACCTGTTGATATGGTGTCTGATTCCACCTGCGGCTCTGGCTGATACCCTCTTTCTTCTCTATAAAATCCGTGTTCATCTCCGTGGATATCCACTCTGCCATCGCTTAAATCCCTGATTTCCATCGTTTCAGGAATGACCAGTTCATAGTCCACATCATAATCCCGAAATCTTTGGTCATAGGAATAACTTATATAGTTCGGCAGCAATACCGCATTACCAGAAACTTCCACAGGAACACTCAGACCGATAGGGATATTATAGCCATCGGCTTTTTTTCTAATCATGATATATGGCTGTTTTACATCATTTCTTCTTGTAATATAGACATCTGGCTCATCTTCTTTATAGATTTTTTTCTTATCCGAAAAAATATCATCTCCATAGGCTCTAAAGTTCTGTGGAATCTCTACCCGCTTCAAATCAAGGGTAAGGACATTCGACTGGGTATTGATAGAAACTCGCTCTTCCTGAACATTATTTCCACTGTAAATCAGTTGTTTTTTTGATACTAAGAAACCAAAATAAATACCTAAAACTAATAACCAAATGGTAAGAAATCCTACTGAAAAATTCCAATATTTTACTTTTGTTTTAGGTGAGAACAATATGATACTCAATTCTGTAAAAACAACTATAGGAATTAAAATTGCGAAGATTACAATTGCCATGAAGACATACTTTGTCTCCTTATTTAGGTCAAAAAAGAAATTAAATTCTTCCAAATCCCAATATATTCTCAAAAACTGAAAATCCCAAACTCCTAAAAACACTAATATAAAACTAACCAAGACAATCAAAGTCTTAACAGCGAGAATAACCATTATCCAGCCTAAAATTACTCGGACAACATTCCAGATACCAGCTCCTGTTTTGGCTATTTCTGATTTATTTTCGTTGTAAAAAGAACTTACCCTCTGCCCTGCTTCTTTAAGGCTGTCAAAATTGATGGGTCTTCCCTGCATTTTCAAAAAATCTGATGCCGTTTCCGCCTCTGGAACTACTACCCACAGAATGACATAAGCCACCACAGAAACAAAGCCCACAGAGAAAATAAATACCAAAATCCAAATAATTCTCATCAGCGAAATGTCCATCCCGAAATACTGAGCCAGCCCCGCGCAGACACCCGCTATTTTGCCTCTTTTCATATCTCGGAAAAGTTCTTTTTTTGTCTTTTCTTGAGGGATTTCCTGCTCTGCATTTTCTTCATTCTGCCCTTCTATGGCCTCTGGAGTTCCTATCTGGGCAATGACTTTTTCCACATCATCACTATTTACCACTTCTCTTTTATCAAGATTTTCCCTGAAAATTTCTGCAATCCTGATTTCTATATCATACATCACTTCATCGGCTTCATCTTTTTCCAAAGAATTTCGAAGCGCTTGTAAGTATTTGTTTAGTTTCTCGTAGGCATGCTCTTCTATCATGAAGGAAAACCCTGCTAATGAGATAGATACTGTCTTGTTCATGTTATTGATTTTTTGTGATTTGAGTTACTGATTCTATTAATTGGTTCCATGTTTTGTCTAACTCCGCTATGAAAAGTTCCCCTTTCTCTGTGAGTTTATAATACTTTCTGGGCGGCCCTCCTGTGGATTCTTCCCAACGGTAAGAGAGGATTTCTGCATTTTTCAGCCTTGTCAGTAGTGGATAGAGCGTTCCTTCTACTACTTCCATATCGGCTTTTTTCAGCTCTTCCATCAAATCCAAAACATACATCTCTCTTCTCTTGATGAGGCTCAGAATACAAAATTCCAGTATTCCTTTTCTCATCTGCGCTTTCGTGTTTTCGATATTCATTCTTTGTTTTTTTATATAGTTAATGATTGGTGTTCATCTTATTTATACTGCAAATATACGAACAATCAAGTATTATGCAATACAAAGTAGTTAAATTTTAAAACGAAATAAATTAAACCACTGATTATCAGCGTTAAAAATATTTCCTTAAATTTGTTCTTAAATTATATTATTATGAAAAATTCTATTTTCATCTTATCTACAATGCTTATTTTAGGTTCATGCAGCAGTGATTCAGCTCAAAAAGCAACAGAAAAAATAAAAAACGCATACAGCGATGGCCTTCGCAAAACCTTTATAAAAGAAGGCATAAAATCTTGTATCGAAAATTCTGGATTAAAAGAAAGTGAGGCGAGAGAATATTGCGAATGTGCGATGAACAAGCTTAATGAGAGCCTCAGCAATGATGAAATTGTTGATATATCTATGGATAATCCTCCCAAGGATTTGGATGACAGAATAGAAAAAGCGATTTCCAGCTGTATTGGAGAGTAACTTAAATCAATATTTCTGAATAGAATAAAAAACAGAGACAAAAATGTATATTTTTGTCTCTGTAATATATTAATAAATAAGCATTTACAAAATCTTACCTCATAAAAACAAGTTTGTTCTCCGTGGAAAGCTCATCATTTAGGATATATCCCTCTTCGCCAAAGGCTTTCAGCTCTTCTAAGGAACGAACATTGTTTTCTGCACAAAAGCGCACCACCAGACCTCTGGCATGTTTCGTATAAACCACTATGGTTTTAGGCTTCCCCGTTTTCATTTCGTAAAAGTCAAAATCAACCACTTGGGCGTGGAGTTTTTTACGATTTACTACTTTAAAATATTCATTACTTGCCAAATTGAGCAGAAGTTCGCCTTCATTTAGCTCAGAATTAAGCTGTTCCGTAATCTTGTCCGACCAAAATTCGTATAAATTTTTATACTTATCAAACTGAAATTTTCGCCCCATTTCCAGTCGATACAGCATAATACGGTCAGAAGGCTTCAACAGTCCATACAGCCCCGAAAGCATTCTGTAATGCTCCTGTAAATAATCAATCGCCTTTTTATCCAAACTCTGGGCATCCAACCCACGATAGACCTCGCCCGTAAAAGCCAACATGGCTGGTGCAGACTCGTTTTCGGATGGATTTTTTTTCCAATTTTGATTTCTTTCCCAGTTTTCATCGGCTAATTTTGGAGAAAGTTCCATAAGTTCCGCCAAGAAATTGGGCGTTTTTTCCTTTAAATAAGACTGAATAAAAGCCGAATCCTCTATAAACTGAGGTTCTGTAGGCTTGATAAATTCGGAAGAAACCCCAATTTTCATCAATTTAGCTGGGGAAGTAAGTATTTTCATATTGATTTTTCGTTAGATTTTTTCAAAACGGAAATTCTCTCCAAGATAAGCCTGTCTTACCTGCGGGTCATTCGCCAAATCTTCTGGAATGCCCTCTTTCAAGATTTTTCCTTCAAACATGATGTATGTTTTATTAGTAATAGCAAGGGTCTGCTGGACATTGTGATCGGTAATAAGCACCCCTATATCCTTCTTTACAAGGGAACGGATGATTTTCTGAATATCCTCCACCGCAATAGGGTCTACCCCCGCAAAAGGCTCATCCAAAAGGATAAAATCTGGATCGGTTGCCAGACATCGGGCAATTTCCGTTCTTCTTCTCTCCCCACCAGAGAGCAGGTCTCCCCTATTTCTGCGCACATGCTGCAGGGAAAACTCATCCAAAAGCTCTTCCAGTCTGTTTTTCTGCTCACTTACTGATTTATTGGTTAATTGTAAAACCGATAAAATATTATCCTCTACTGACAATTTTCTAAAAATAGAAGCCTCCTGTGCCAGATATCCCACGCCTTTCTGCGCCCTTTTGTACATCGCATCCTGCGTGATATCCTTTCCGTCCAAGGTTATCTGCCCAGAGGTAGGCTTTACCAGACCTACTATCATGTAGAAAGTGGTAGTTTTCCCAGCTCCATTCGGGCCCAGAAGCCCTACTATTTCACCTTTTTTCACTTCCAAACTTACCCCTTTTACTACTTTTTTAGGGCCGTATTCTTTTATCAAATTGTCTCCTCGTAAAATCATAAAACAAAAATAATGTTTTTTATTTAATACATCTTCATTTTTTAAGAACGGTTTTTGTAGATTTATAGTTAAAATTTATTTTTAATTGTTTTATTTTTATATTTTTTTTATTAATTTTGGTGCAAATTAGGAATTAAGTTAAAAGTATGAGGAAATTTTTATTTTTGTTTTTATTCGGTATTATAGGTTTTGGGCAGATGAAGGCTCAAAGTTTCCAGATAGGGAAATCACCACAAGCGGCGAATGATAAGGAACTTATTGCCTATCCTAACCCTGCGAAAGATTTCCTATACCTGAAAACCACAGATCCTAATGTTAAGATAAAATCTGCTACATTTTACTCTATTTTAGGAAATGTAGTCGCAGATGTCCAAATCAATGCGAACTATTCTGAAATAAGAATAGACAAACTAAAACAAGGAAGATACCTAATGAGGTATGTGCTGAGTAACAACACACAGAAAATCATTCAAGTAATTAAACAATAAAGGGCTGTATTATCAAAACAGCCCTTTATTTTTTTACTCATTTTTATTAGATTTCTTTTAATAACATTTCTATATCCAAAAATCCGTTATACATCATAGAGTGTTTGGATTTAAGTCTAATTTTATATTTTCGTTAAAGTTCCTTTCAAATTGATAAATGTATTATCTGGTAAAGTAATATTGCTATATACAATTTCATTTTCAAAATCTTCTAAATGCACCACAGAAGTTCCTGTTTTTTCTTGCCAAGACACCATATATACATTCGGTCTAATTTCTACTTTATTGATAGAAACCTTCTCTACATCATCATTTTCTCCTCCTTTGAGGTATCTAAAACCCAACTCTGTTTCACTTTCAAAATTTAATTCAAAAACATATTGTCCAAAATCTGCTCTGAATTTATTTCCTATTACTTGAATTTCACTCATTTTTATTTCTTCTTAATTAAATCTCTTTTAATAACATTTCTATATCCAAAAATCCGTTATACATCATAAGATCTCCATTTTCCGTTCTCGGCCACTGCTCCATCGGTCTATCCCAATAAAGTTCTACACCATTCCCATCAGGGTCTGTAAGGTAAATTGCCTCTGAAACGCCGTGATCTGTCCCTCCTATAATCGGATAACCATTATCCTTTAACCTTTTGACAATCAATGCTAAATCTCTCCTTGTAGGGTAAAGAAATGCAACATGATACAGCCCCACGGTGTTTGGACGCGCTTTTGGTGCATCTTTAGAATACCAAGTGTTCAATGCTATGTGATGGTGATATCCTCCTGCGGATAAAAACACAGCATCTTCTCCAAAATATTGAGTCACTTCCAATCCCAATAAATCTCGATAAAAACTCAATGCCTTATCTAAATTAGATACTTTTAAATGAACATGCCCTATCTTTGTCTGTTCTGGTGTTTTATAATTTTCCATTATCTTAATTTTTAATGGAACAAAGATAAAACCTCTTGTATAGGGTTTGCATTGATTTATGATAATTAAAAAACACCCAAAATGGATGTCTTTTTTCAGTATTTATATCAATTTGCTTAAACTTTTTGCTGTTTCTCTCTGCTGAAAATTATCCAATCTTTTTTTTATCTGCATGATGATAATAGGAGTCAGGACAGCTACACCCAATCCTATCAATGTTTTTTTCATGGAAGGTTTCACTCTTTTCAAAAGTGCATTACTGAGCAACTTAGCAGAACCCACCTCTAAAGATGGAAGCAGAAATTTATCCGCCAGAGAATAAGCATTTTGGGCTAATCCAGAATCCATTATCCCACCTAAATATTTCTCTGTAACTCCATTAGTAATCACACCTAAAGTTTTTCTCGGATTTTCAAAACTCAGCACAGATTCTATTTCTTTGATTTCCGCTTTGAGTTCTTCTTTTTGATTTTTTAAATCTTGAAAATTCTTTATTTTTCCCATCTTATTCTTCATTGTAAATAATGTTCACCAAACGCTCTTTCAGATTTTCTATGATATTTTTCTTCTGAGAAAAAACCACCAACAAACCTACCAAAAATATGCTCGCCATGATAAGCATCCCATAAGCATAATTTCCCAGCAAATTACCAATCACAAGCCCCAGCCCCAGACAGAAAAACGCAAAAAAACAAATTCCCAAAGTAACCAACAGCAGTATATACACTGCCATACTAAGCACTTTGACAGAAGTTTCTGTCGTTTCCAGTTTTAAGAGACTGATTCTTTTTTCTATATAATTTTTAAACAAGCCTATCATCTTCCTTTCTCTTTTGAAAACTAAAAGGGGACTTTTTATAAATCCCCTCTTTTAAATTGTTTACTATTAAAATTCTGCGTCTTTTGGAGACTGATTATGCTTTTTATAGTTCTCATAGCTTTCTTTCACATTAGCCACCACTTTTTCTGCACCATGCTTCACTTTTTCGGAAAGATGCTCGTAGTGATCCAAAGCTTCATCTCTCAAATCTTCAGCTTTTCTTCTTAATCTTTTTCTAGTTTCTACTCCTTTTTCTGGAGCGAATAATACACCTAATAATGAACCTATTGCAGCACCTGCTAATATACCTAGCACAATACCTGAATTTCTTTCTCTTGACATTTTAGTAAATTTTTTAAATGTTAATATTTATCTCTGAATAGCCCTTTGCTATTACTTCGATAAAATTACAATAAATATACCAAACAAACAATTTTTTTCTGTTAATTATTTCTTAATGTATGATAAAATTAAATCTATGGTTTCTTCCTTATTTAGGTTTGTATTGTCTATAAGTATCGCATCCTCAGCCTGTTTCAGTGGAGAAATTTCTCTTTCGCTGTCTATTCGGTCTCTTTCTATGAGGTTTTGTTTCACTTCTTCTATAGTCGTCTCTATACCAAGGCTTTGCAGCTCCAAAAATCTTCTCCTTGCGCGCTCATCGGCACTTGCAGTAAGGAAAAATTTATAGTCAGCATTGGGCAGAACCACCGTTCCTATGTCCCTGCCATCCATAATCACGCCTTGTTTTTCTGCAATATCCCTTTGTAAAACCACCAAACGCTCCCTCACTCCGGGCTGTTTCGCTATAAGACTGACATTATCAGACACTTCCGTAGTACGGATTTCCTTACTTACATTTTCTCCATTTAGATAAATTTCTAATTTCCCGCTATTTTCTCTAAATTCTAATGAAATTTCATTTAGATTCTGAAGCAGTTTAGACAAATCTATCTCTTGTTTTTCGTTCTTGAAATTTCTCAGCCCAAAAAGCGTAATCGCCCTATACATGGCACCTGTATCGATATGGATAAGTCCCAAAGTATCCGCTACTACTTTAGAAATAGAACTTTTTCCTGTGGATGAAAATCCATCAATAGCTATAACCAAACCTTTCTTATTCATAAAGCCAAAATTAAATTTTATTATCTCATAATCCAAAATATTCTATTATTTTCTTTCTGATTTGTTTATATTTGCATGAATTTTTGGATGCTTTAAAGATTAAAACTTTATCAACCATAAAAATTAATACATTATAAGACAATGAAATACAAACGAATTCTACTAAAATTAAGCGGAGAAGCCCTTATGGGAGACAAACAATACGGTATTGATACTGAGAAGCTTAATGAATATTCCCAAGAAATCAAAAAAGTAGTGGACAAAGGCTGCGAAGTTGCCATAGTAATCGGCGGCGGAAACATCTTCCGAGGAGTTTCTGGAGCAGCTAAGGGAATGGATAGAGTTCAGGGCGACTATATGGGAATGCTCGCTACGATAATCAATGGAATGGCTCTACAGGGAGCTTTGGAGGACATCGGTCTGAAAACCAGACTCCAGACAGCCATAGAAATGGACAAAATAGCAGAGCCTTTCATCAAGAGAAGAGCCGTAAGACACTTGGAAAAAGGAAGAGTGGTCATCTTCGGAGCAGGAACAGGAAACCCTTATTTCACTACGGATACAGCTGCTACGCTCAGAGCCATAGAAATAGGAGCTGATGTAATCCTGAAAGGAACCCGTGTAGATGGCATCTACGACAGCGACCCAGAGAAAAACGACAATGCTATGAAATTCAATAGCTTATCATTCAATGAAGTGATTGAGAAAAACCTTAAAGTAATGGACATGACCGCTTTTACTCTAAGCCAAGAGAACAACCTCCCTATCATTGTCTTTGATATGAATAAAGAGAATAATCTCCTGAAAATAGTAGAAGGAGAAGATATAGGAACTATCGTAAACTAAATGTGTAATTTATCAAATTTTCAATATACAATGGAAGAATTAGAACTTATCATAGCATCCGCTAAACAAGAAATGGATGCAGCGATAAAACATTTGGATCACGCTTTCCAAAAAATCAGAGCTGGTAGAGCTTCTACAGCTATGGTGCAAGATGTAATGGTGGAATATTACGGAGCAATGACACCGCTTTCGCAGGTTGCCAATGTCTCTATTCCTGATGCCATGACCATCTCTATACAGCCTTGGGACAAAAACGCCATAGGAGCAATAGAAAAAGCGATTATCGTTTCTAACCTTGGTTTTGCGCCTTCTAATAACGGTGAAAATATCATTCTAAATGTACCGCCTCTAACGGAAGAAAGAAGAAAAGAATTAGCAAAACAAGCCAAAGCAGAAGCGGAACAAACGAAAGTAACCATCCGTAACGCAAGACAAGAAGCGATGAAAGACCTGAAAAAATTAGAAGGAGTTTCAGAGGATGTTATCAAAGATACAGAAAGTAAAATTCAGGAATTGACTGATAAATATGTCAAAAGTTCTGATGAACACTTGAAAGTAAAAGAAGCAGACATTATGAAAATATAATGTAAAATCGGTCTCTAAAAAGACCGATTTTATTTTATAACAACAGTAGATTGATATCATTAAATTTAAGTCCAAATTTATCACAAACCAGCTGCTTGGTATGGCGGCCTTTATACATATAAAATCCCTGTCTGCAGTCGTTTCCTAATTTTAATACATTTTCAAAACCACCTTCTTCATTGATTTTCAGAAGATAACTCAAAAAGAAATTACTAATGGCTTTGCTGGTGGTTCTTGGAATTTTGGAAGTCAAATTCGGTAATCCAGAATGCAAGATTCCATGCTTCTCCACATAAGGCTTCTCAAAATCAGTAACTTCCGTAGTTTCCACACATTTCCCTGTATCTATGGTTAAATCTACGATGACGCTTCCCTGTTTCATCAGCGTTACCATTTTTTCTGTCACGATAGGCGGCATATTTATTCTTGGAATGGTTCCTATCAGCACATCGGCTCTTCGGAGGCTTTTGGTCAGTTCCTTTGGGTCTATCATCGAAGTGGAAATTCGACTGCCTATGGAATTTTGGATATTTCTAAGTTTGGATAGAGAATTATCAAAAACCCTCACTGTGGCACCCAGCCCTATCGCTGCTCTCACTGCATATTCTCCTACAATATCCGCTCCCAAAACCACCACTTCCACAGGGCGCACTCCTGTGATTCCACCGAGCATAAGCCCTTTCGAAACGGCAAGCATCTCCGATGCGCAAAGCACTGACATTCCGCCTGCTATCTCGCCTATCAGCTTTACCAGCATCTGTTCTTTATTTTCATCTTCTATGAACTCGTAGGCTATGGCATTGATTTTCTTTTCAGAAAGTTTTTTGAAATACTCTTTTTCTCTAAGGTTAATCTGTAACGCACTGATTATATATGAATTAGGCTTCAATAATTCTATTTCCTCCAAAGAAGGTGCACTTACTTTCAGTACCAAATCCTGCTCAAAAGCCTTAGCTTTATCCACTATAAAAGCTCCTGCTTCAGAATACTCCAAATCACTGAAAAATGCCTTTTTACCTGCATCAGATTCTATCATGAGTTTATACCCACATTGTGTCAAAACCTGCACAGCATCAGGAGTTATCGGCACTCTATTTTCATTCAGAGAGGACTCTTTCGGAACGCCTATGGTCATGATTCCGCCTTTCTTTATCACTTCCAGTCTTTCCTCTTGCGGCACCAGTTCTTTTTCAGTAAAAGGAGTAAAAACACTACTGTTCATGGGATATTTTTAAAACTATTTATTGCTGTCAATCATTTTTTGATAAAAAAGAAATCTTCCTTGTGCTTCCTGTATTTTCTATTTTCATCTCGTGATATGGGATGTCATAGAGTTCCTCTTCATAAATCTCTGGCCACTCTATAATGGACAAAAATCCGTTGTCTATATACTCCTCTATCCCGATGTCTTGGATTTCTTCCACGCTTTTCATTCTATAAAGATCAAAGTGAAACACCTTTCCTTTTGGCGTATTATATTCATTCACAATGGAATAAGTGGGAGAATCCACACCATCTGCACTTCCCATTTCCTCCAAAAGGTATTTGGTAAAAGTGGTTTTCCCTGCGCCCAAATTGCCTTTTAACAGCAAAATATTGTGCTTCAATTGTGGAAGAATGCTTTTTATAACTTCTTTCCAGCCATCCAAATTATCAATCTCAAAATCCATTACATAAAACTTATTTTCAAAGATAAATATTTTTCTATCAAGAATCGAATAAAATTTAGGCTAGATTTTAAATTTATCTTCTCAAATCAAGCAACGCTTTATAATAGTCACTACATATTCACTCAAATGACATATCAGACAAAACATAATATGTCTCACGAACAACCTTTCCCTTAATAGGAGAAAATAATGTCTGATAAAAAACTATACTATCACCTTTTATTTCTCCCTGTTCTCTAAAATAAGTTCCTTGCTGGGAACATACAAAATACTCTATTTTTATCTTATTCCCCTCTGTCCTCCAATAGCCGATGTTCCTTGCGTTTTCCCATTTTTTATTTTCAATATCGGACTCTTTCAGCGCGTATCCATCTTTAGAATAGAAATACATCAATCTCCCATCAGGGTAAAAACCTATACCAAACCCCACCAAATATTGGTTAATATAAACTCTGTTATAAGTCAATTTATCCGTTTCTTTAAAGGATGTTTTTAGTAATTTAAACTTAGGATTCTTCGGTCTGCACATTCCGTCTACTATATGCCCTTGTTGTATCAAAAAACAAGAGTTACACAATAAAACCACAACAAATAATAATGCTAATTTTTTCATATTTAAATTCGTTCTGAATTAAAAATAAATTTACCCTTCCCTAAAGTATCGATTTAAGTCTTCAGAGAAACTTGAGCACACTTTTACAATAGTTACTGCATATTCATTCAAATGACATATCAGACAAAACATAATATGTCTCACGAACAACCTTTCCCTTAATAGGAGAAAATAAAGTCTGATAAAAAACTATGCTATCGCCTTTTATTTCCCCCTGCTCTCTTTTATAAAAACCACTATCACCACATAAAAAATATTCTATCTTTATTTTATTGTCTTCTACTCGCCAGTAGCCAATGTTAGGAGCATTTTCCCAATTTTTATTATAGGTATCGCTTGGCTTTATTGTAAAACCATCTTGAGAGGTAAAGAAGATTAGTCTCCCATCTGAATAAAACTTAAGAGCAAAAGAAGTAATCGACTTTCCCAAATAAGTCTTATCAAATACAAGTTTATCGGTTTCTTTGAATGGAGTTTTGAGCAATTTAAACTTCGGATGCTTCGGTCTGCACATTCCGTTTCCCCATGTTCCTTTATGCATAAAAAAACAAGAATTACATAATAGCGCCCCAACAAATAATAATACTATTTTTTTCATACTTTAACTCACTTTTGAATTATAAATAAATTTGCCTTTCTCTAAAGTATCGATTTAAGAGTATTCGGAGAAACTTCAGCAACACTTTTACAATAGTTACTGCAACTTGAGTGTTTCTCTACTCAAATGACATATCAGATAAAACATATAGCTCTTCTCGAATTTCTTTATAAAAGGGATGATAAAAATTTTCGTAAAAAACAATAGTGTCGCCTTTTATCTCCCCTTGTTTTCTTTTATAAAAACCACTATCGCCACATAAAAAATATTCTACCTTTATTTTATTGTCTTCCACTCGCCAGTAGCCAATGTTAGGAGCGTTTTCCCAGTTTTTATTAAAGGTGTCGCTTGGCTTTATTGTAAAACCATCTCGAGAGGTAAAGAAAATCAGTCTCCCATCCGAGTAAAACTTAAGAGCGAAAGATGTAGTTTTTTTACCTAAATAGCTTTTATTAAATACAAGCAGATTGGTCTCTTTAAATGGCGTTTTGAGTAGTTTAAAATTCGGACGCTTCGGTCTGCGCATTCCGTTTTCCCATGTTCCTTTATGTATAAAAAAACAAGAATTACACAACAACACCCCAACAAATAATAATGCTAATTTTTTCATACTTTAATTCACTTTGGATTATAGACAAATTTCCCTTCTCTTAAGCATCCATCTAAAGCCTTTCATTTTTTGAAAATTTATTGAAAAAGATAAATTTTATTTATACTTTTCATCTAATTTATTCTCTAATATAGTATAAAGTTCATATACTATTTCTCCTGTATCTATTTTATCTGCTAGACAATTGGCTATTATATATAATTTCCATATACTGTTAAGCCTAGTTTTCCCAAAACCTTTTATCACCATATGCCCTATGTCCATATCATATTTACTACGAGAAA
>CAUORE010000041.1:0-14548 GCA_963506915.1 uncultured Flavobacteriaceae bacterium | reverse complement strand
AAAGAACGAAAAATAACTCTAGAACTCGTAAAGGAAAGAGAAAAACTGTTGCTAACAAGAAAAAAGCAAGTAAATAATCGTTAGGAATTATGGCAAAACAAGCGAAAGTAGTTAAAAAAAGAAAAGTAAAAGTAGAGGCGATTGGAGAAGCGCATATTCAAGCTTCTTTCAATAATATTATTATCTCTTTGACCAATAAAAATGGAGAAGTGATATCTTGGGCTTCTGCAGGTAAAATGGGTTTTAGAGGCTCTAAGAAAAACACTCCGTTTGCAGCACAGGTGGCAGCAGAAAACTGTTCTCAGGTTGCTTATGAAGCAGGTTTAAGAAGAGTAAAAGTGTTTGTGAAAGGACCTGGTGCAGGTAGAGAATCTGCTATTAGATCTATTCATAATTCAGGAATAGAAGTAAGTGAAATAGTAGATGTTACACCTATTCCACACAACGGATGTAGACCACCAAAACGAAGAAGAGTATAATAATAAAATTTGATGTTTCATTTTGTATATTAAAGATAAAATGAAGTGTCAAATGTCAAATCTAAAATCATATGGCAAGATATATTGGACCTAAAACAAAAATTGCTAGAAAATTTGGTGTAGCAATTTATGGAGATGATAAAAGTTTTGAAAAAAGAAAAAATCAACCTCCAGGTCAACACGGACCAAATAAAAGAAGAGGAGCTAAAAAATCTGAATACGCAGTTCAGTTAGCTGAAAAACAAAAAGTTAAATATATCTATGGTATCTTAGAAAAACAATTTGCGAATATGTTTGATAAGGCTCATAGAAGTAAAGGAGTAACAGGTGAAGTTTTGTTACAACTTTGTGAATCTAGATTGGATAATGTTGTATATAGATTAGGTTTTGCTAAGACTAGAGCAGCTGCAAGACAGTTAGTTTCACACAGACATATTACTGTAAATGGAGAATTGGTAAATATTCCATCATATTCTCTAAAAGCAGGAGATGTTGTTGCAGTAAGAGCTAAGTCTAAATCACTTGAAGTTGTTGCAGATGCATTAGCATCTAAATCAAACTATGAGTGGTTACAATATAACGACGAGAAGAAAGAAGGAGTGTTCATTTCTACTCCTGAAAGATTACAGATTCCTGAAGATATTAAGGAACAGTTAATCGTCGAGTTATATTCTAAATAATTTTTTAATCAAATTCTTGCTCAACCCAATTTTATATGGCAATTTTACAATTCATAAAACCCGATAAAGTAATACTTCTAAACTCTACAGAAACTAGAGGTCAGTTTGAATTTAGACCATTAGAACCTGGATTTGGAACGACTATCGGTAATGCTTTGAGGAGAGTCTTGTTATCTTCTCTCGAAGGATATGCTATTACATCTATTAAGATAGAAGGAGTAGAGCATGAGTTTTCAACAATTCCAGGAGTAATAGAAGATGTAACTGAAATAATTCTTAACCTTAAACAGTTGAGATTAAAAGCTACAACTGAAAACGCTCCTGCTGAACAAGTAAGTGTTAAAGTTTCTAATCAAACAACAGTAACTGCTGGAGATTTCTCTAAATTCATTAAAGGATTTGAAGTATTGAACCCAGATTTAGTTATCTGTAACATGGCAAAAGATGTTTCGTTTGATATTAAATTTAATATAGATAAAGGTAGAGGATATGTTCCTTCTGAGCAGAATAAATTGAATAATGCTCCTATCGGGACTATCGCTATTGACTCTATTTACACACCTATTAAAAAGGTTCAGTATAGTGTTGAAAACTATCGTGTGGAGCAGAAAACAGACTACGAAAAACTAGTTTTGGACATAGAGACAGACGGTTCTATCTCTCCTCAAAATGCTTTGACAGAAGCTTCTAAGATATTGATTTATCACTTTATGTTATTCTCTGATGAAAGAATAACATTAGAGACAGAGGCCGTGAAAGCATCTATCCAATACGATGAAGAAACACTTCATATAAGACAATTATTGAAATCCAAGTTGGTAGATATGGATCTGTCTGTAAGAGCTATCAATTGTTTGAAAGCAGCAGAAGTAGAAACGCTTGGAGAATTGGTTTCATTCAGTAAGTCTGATTTGATGAAATTTAGAAATTTTGGTAAAAAATCGCTAACAGAACTAGAAGAATTAGTTCATTCTAAAGGTTTGAACTTCGGATTTGATGTTAGCAAATATAAATTAGACGCTGATAAATAATTTTATATCATGAGACACGGAAAGAAATTTAATCATTTAGGAAGAACTGCCTCTCATAGAAAAGCATTACTTTCCAATATGGCATGTTCTCTTATAGAACATAAAAGAATAAACACTACTGTAGCTAAAGCTAAAGCTCTTAGAGTGTATGTAGAACCTCTTTTGACTAAAGCAAAAGAAGATACTACACACAATAGAAGAATAGTATTCTCTTACCTTCAGAATAAAGACGCAGTTACTGAATTATTCAGAACAATTGCTCCAAAAATCGCTGAAAGAAATGGAGGATATTGCAGAATCATCAAAACAGGATTCAGACTTGGAGATGGTGCTGATACTGCTATGATAGAGTTAGTTGATTTCAATGAACTATACAGTGCAAAATCAGATGCTAAGAAAACTACAAGAAGAAGCAGAAGATCTTCTTCTAAAAAAGAAACTTCTGAAGCAACTGAAGTAAAAGCAGAGGAATCAGCTGAAAAAGCAGGAGAATAAGTTTTTTTACAACTAACTATAAAAAATAGTCCTTATCATTATTGGTAGGGACTATTTTAGTTTTTGGAAGATATAAAAAAGAAGGAGACTTTATAAAGTCTCCTTTAACCAACTAAAGAACTCTCGCTGCCATACTAGGGCATTCTGAGGTTTCAATACCCAATGGTTTTCATCTGGGAAGTATAGAAATTTAGATTTGATATTTTTAAGTCTAGCCACTTGGAAAGCCTGTTGTCCCTGTTCATAAGGAACTCTGAAATCCATATTTCCTTGGATAATCATTATTGGCGTATTCCAGTTGTTCACATAGCTGCTCGGATTGAATTTAGTGTAAGATTTTGAAGAAGGATTGTCCCAAGGAGAACCTCCCATATCCCAATTTGCAAACCAAAGCTCTTCGGTAGTACCATACCAAGATTTAGTATCAAAAAGTCCATTGTGAGAGATGAAAGTTTTGAATCTATTTTGGTGAACTCCAGCCAGCATCAGTACAGAATAACCTCCGTAGCTAGCTCCCACAGCACCCATTCTGTCCTTGTCTATGTATGGAAGTTCTTTTGCAAAGTCTGCTGCAGATAGATAGTCTTGGATGGATTGTCCTCCCCAGTCTTGGCTGATTTGTTCATTCCATTTTGTTCCCCACCCTGGCATACCTCTACGGTTAGGAGCGATTACGATATAGTCATTAGCAGTCATCAGTGAGAAATTCCATCTCAGGCTGAAATACGGCGTAAGAGCAGACTGTGGGCCTCCTTGGCAGTATAGAAGTGCAGGATATTTTTTGTTTGGGTCAAAATTTGGTGGATAGTGGAACCATACGCCCATTTCCTTGCCGTCGGTAGTTTTTACCATTTTTAGTTCAGAATGACCTAATTTTAGTTTTTGGTAAAAATCAGCATTGACATCCGTCACCTGCTTCATTTTTCCATTTTTTAAATCCACAGAATAGAGTTCAGGGCTGTGGAAAGCATCATTTCTATTCACTAAAAGTGAATTTTTATTTTGTGCAAAAACAGCATTTACATCAAAATCGCCCTTTGTAACTTGTTTTACGGTTTTGTTTTGATTAACGGTAAATAACTGTTTAGTTCCTCTGAAAGCAGCCGTGAAATAGATGTTCTGAGAGTCATTAGCCCAGAAGACATCTCCCGTTACGCTGTCATCCCAGTTTTTAGTAAGGTTGGTTTTACTTCTATTTCCCCAATCCATCACATAGATATCGTTTTTATCGGCTTCGTAGCCATCTCTTGCCATACTTTGCCAAAGAAGATATTTCCCATTTGGGCTGAATTTAGGGTTCAAATCATATCCCATCATTCCCTCTGTGAGGTTGCTGGTTTTTCCTGTTTCTAGCTCGTATAGGAATATGTCTGTATTGGTGCTTACAGCATACTCTTTTCCAGTTTTTGCCTTAGTAACATAGATGATATGTTTCGCATCAGGCGACCAAATGAAATCTTCCCCGCCACCGAAAGGCTTTTGAGGTGAGTCATAGACTTTCCCTTCTAGTAAATCTTTGGCTGCGCTAGAATTTTCTTTAATACTAACTACGAAAATATGATTGTATTTCCCTGCATACCAAGTGTCCCAGTGGCGGTGGTTTAGGTCTGTGTAGACTTGTGCAGAGGAGTTAGGAACATCGCTGTATTTATCTTTGCTGTAGATTTTTTCTAGTTGAACTTCTCTACTGAAAGCCACTTTTTGTCCATCGGGAGAAACCTTAATATTCTGAGCATCTTTCCCAATGGTATAGAATTCTTTCCAAGATTTTCCATTGTCATTGGAACGATAGATTTTCCCATCTTCAAGGGCATAAATCCCGTTTTTATCCCATTGGATGAAGGATTTTTTTCCTAAATCAAACGGAACACTTTGAGAGGAAGATGTGTTTAGCAAATAAGTTTTATGAACATTTTTTTCTGTCTCCAAATCAGTCTGACTGGTTCTGTAAACAACCAATGAATGGTCTGGAGAAGCTCCTTGAACGCTTATTTTCCTTAGCTTCCAGAGGGTTTCTGGTGTCATCACTTCCTGTGCGTTCATCAACAGAGGAGCGGCGATAGCTAATGCTGTATACTTTAAATTCATGAGATATGATTTTTAATGGGTTTAAAATTAACAAAAACTTTCAAAATATAAAATTTTTGTTAGTTTTGATGGAAAAATCGAGAAAGGTATTTTCTGAAAAAGAAACAATCAGAGAATTAGAAAAACTGAAACAACCAAGATTAAATAAAGGGCTCATTTCTGGATTTTGTCTTTTTTTGATGTTCAGATTTACTACCTTTGTGGCTAAAATTACTAAAAATTATGTTTGAAAATAAAAATCAAGAACTTACACCTATTTCTGCATTGGGTGAATTTGGGCTTATAAAACATCTGACACAGTTTTTTCCTGTTGAGAACACCTCTACAGAATTGGGCGTGGGAGATGATGCGGCTATCATCAATGCCAAAGGAAAAAAAGTTCTTGTCAGCACAGATATGTTTACAGAGGGAGTGGATTTTAATTTAGGATATGTTCCTCTGAAACATTTGGGCTATAAGGTGGTAGTGGCAGGAATTAGCGATATCATTTCTATGAACGCTGTTCCTACTCAGATTATGATTTCGGTAGCCGTTTCTAATCGCTTCCCTGTAGAGGCTTTGGAGGAAATTTATGCAGGAGTTCAGCTGGCATGCCGACGATACAAGGTGGATTTAGTAGGTGGCGATACTACCAGTTCACAGACAGGGCTAGTGATAAATGTCACTGCGGTAGGACTGGAAAGCTCTGAAAAAATAATCAACCGAAGCGGAGTGAAACCGAATGATTTACTGGTAGTTACTGGTGATTTAGGAGGAGCATATATGGGCTTGCAGATTTTGGAGAGAGAGCATTCTGTTTATCTCAAAAATCCTAATATGCAGCCAGAGATGGAGGGTTATGATTATATTTTGGAGCGCCAGCTAAAGCCAGAAGCGCGAACAGATATTAAAGGAATTTTAGAAGAATTGGGCGTGAAACCTACTTCTATGATAGATGTTTCCGATGGATTAGCATCAGAAGTTCTGCATCTTTCTGATAGGTCAAAAGTTGGTTTTAGGATTTATGAGGAAAAAATCCCGATGGATGAGCTTACCATAAGCACAGCTGATGAGTTTAATCTCAATCCTGTGATGACAGCACTGAATGGGGGAGAGGACTATGAACTGCTGTTTACTATATCTCAGGATGATTTTGATAAAATTAAAAACAATCCAGATTTTACCATCATTGGGCATGCTGTGGAGGAAGAGCAGGGGAATTATTTGGTTCTCAGAGGGTCTAATGAACTTGCTGAACTTACAGCGCAGGGCTGGGATGCTTATTTGAAAAGTAAAAAGAAAACCTATGTACAACAAATATGATGTTGCCTACCTAAAAATGGCTCTGGAATGGGCGAAACTTTCCTATTGCAAGAGAAAGCAGGTAGGGGCGCTCATCGTGAAGGACAGAACCATCATCTCTGATGGGTATAACGGCACGCCTTCTGGTTTTGAAAACTGCTGCGAAGATGAGAATAACCAAACCAAATGGTATGTTCTCCATGCAGAGGCCAATGCCATTCTGAAAATATCCCGAAGCACGCAGTCTTGCGAAGGAGCGACATTATATCTTACACTTTCGCCATGTAAAGAGTGTAGCAAACTGATTTTCCAATCTGGGATAAAAAGAGTGGTTTATATACAAGATTATTCTGATAATGAAGGGCTTGCGTTCCTGAAAGATGCCGGAGTTGAAACATTAAAAATATCTAAGGAAGAATTAGAAAATGACTTGGAGTGAAGCTGTTGAAAACTATGCTAACTATCTGAGGTTTGAGAAAAATGCTTCAGAAAATACCATAGAAGCATATGTTTCAGACCTACAAAAATTACAGGATTTTGCAGAGCAGAACCTAATGAACATTACGCCCGTTACCATTTCTTATGAGCATTTGCAGGAATTTCTTTACCAAGTATCAAAAATCAATTACAGCGAAAGGACACAGGCGAGGTGGATTTCTTCCATTAAAGGATTTTTTAGTTTTTTGCTGGAAGATGAACTTCGCGAAGACAATCCCTCGGCTCTTTTAGAAACGCCTAAATTAGGGCTTTATCTGCCCGATACATTGTCTTTGGAAGAAATAGAAAAACTAATTTCTGCAACGGATGAAAATACCGATTTAGCAAAGAGAAACCGCTGTATGATAGAGGTTTTGTATGGCTGCGGGCTGCGTGTTTCGGAGCTTACAGAGCTTCAGATTTCAAATATCAATTTTAAAGAAAATTACCTCAAAATACAAGGGAAAGGCGACAAGGTTCGCTTTGTTCCGTTGGCTGATTATACAGCAGATTTCATTAAAAACTACATCAATAACATCCGAAGCAAGCAAAAAATAAATCCCAAACATTCCGATATTTTATTCTTAAACAGCAGAGGAGCGCAGATTTCTCGGCAGATGGTTTTCCTTATCATAAAGGAAATAGTGAGAAAGGCGGACATTCAGAAAAATATTTCGCCTCACACTTTTCGCCATTCTTTTGCGACGCATCTTCTTCAGAATGGAGCGGACTTGCGGTTTATACAGGAGATGCTCGGGCACTCTAGCATTACCACCACAGAGATTTATACCCATCTGAATACGGAAGAACTCCATGAAACGATTTTAAAATATCACCCAAGAAATCAATAGAAAAATGAATGAATTAAATTTTTGCCCAAAATGCGGAAAAAAATCACTCTGCTGGGAACAAGAAAAAAGATGGAACTGTCCAGAGTGTGATTTTGTTTTGTATCATAATTGCGCCGCGGCGGTGGCTGTGGTTGTCATCTGTGGCGATGAAATTTTACTGACTAGGAGAAATCAAGAGCCAGCCAAAGGAAAACTAGATTTGGCAGGAGGTTTTACAGACCATAATGAAAGTGCAGAGTTTACCTGTTTTCGGGAACTGAAAGAGGAGCTGGATATAGAAATAGACACTGGAAAACTTAGATTTTTGATGAGTCTGCCGAATATCTATCATTACAAAGGAATAGACTATAATACGCTGGATTTGTTTTTTGAATATCGTGTAGAAGAAAAATTTTCTGTCAATTTAGAAAAATCAGAAATAGCTGAAACTGTTTGGGTTAAGAAAGAAAACATCCAGCTGGAAGATATTGCTTTTCCTTCGCAGAGATTGTTTTTTGAAAGATTTTTAAATAAAAATTAAGAAAAAATTTGTTAAAAAATCAAAAATATATAAATTTGTATCGTTGCATTTCATTTGCAAATATTTTTTTACGGTATATAATTTTATAAATAGATTTTCACGATGAGTTCAAACAAGATTCCTGTTGATGGTTTGGCAGGTCTTAAAGAGAATTTTACCAAAGACGCACTCGCTGGGTTTTTGGTATTTTTGTTAGCATTACCACTGAGTATGGGAGTTGCCAAAGCGGCGGACTTTCCTCCGATTTTTGGAGTGGTTTCTGCGATTATTGGCGGAATAGTGGTTAGTTTTTTTGCTGGTTCTAGACTTTCTGTCAAAGGGCCTGCGGCGGGACTTATTTCCATAGGTGCAGGTGCAGTGGCGGCGTTTGGCGGTGGAGAAACTGGCTGGAAACTGGCAGTGGCGACTATTGCGGTGGCTGGTGTTATCCAGATTGTGATGGGACTACTGAAACTGGGTAAATATGCGGACTTGTTCCCTTCTGCGGCGGTGCATGGAATGCTGGCAGCGATAGGAATTATCATCATGTCTAAGCAGTTGCATTTGCTTTTGGGTATTAAACCTGATGATTTGGCAGGAATGGGCGTGATAGATTTGCTAAAACACTTACCAAACAGCATCATGAATGCTGATAGAGAAAATACGATTTTGGGGCTGACTTGTTTGGCGATTCTCTTCGGAATGGGAATTATTAAAAACCCAGTGGTAAAGAAAATTCCTGCTCCGTTAGTAGTGCTTTTGGTAGCGATACCGATGGGAATTTATTTTGAAATGAGTGCCAACGAAAAGGTAGAAATCGGTAGTATTTTTGACACTTTCAAAGATGGAGTTTTCGTTGCTGATTTTTCTGGAATGTGGACTCATACAGGCATTTTTGTGCAGTATGTTATTTTGTTTTTATTGATTGGTTCTATCGAATCTCTTTTGACAGCCAAAGCCATAGATTTAGTAGACCCATACAGAAGAAAATCAGACTTTAATAAAGATCTTTCTGCGGTAGGTTTCGGAAATGTGCTTTCTGGACTGGTAGGTGGACAGCCGATGATATCAGAGGTAGCGAGAAGTTCAGCCAATGTATCTAATGGAGCGGTGACAAGATGGGCGAATTTCTTCCATGGATTGTTTATGCTTTTGGCGGTGATTTTCGCGGTTCCGCTTATTGAGATGATACCAAACACGGCACTTTCTGCGATGCTGGTTTTTGTAGGGTTTAATCTGGCTCACCCAAGAGAATTTATACACATTTTCCACATTGGAAAAGGGCAGTTTGTTATCTTTGTTTCTACGGTGATAGTTACCCTTTTGACAGACCTTTTGGCAGGTGTAGCTTTTGGTATTGTATTGAAAATCATTATCAATATGATGAATGGTGCCAAAGTACAGGATTTCCTTCATCTAAATATGAATATAGCAAATAATGACCCTGAAATAGCGGAAGTAGAAGCTAAGGGAAGCCTTCTGTTTAGTAACAATATGAAGCTGGGAGAGTTTTTAGATTCATTAAATAAATACAAGGAAGTGAGATTTAATCTCGGAGAATTGGAATTATTAGACCATACTTCACTTGCTACTATCCAAAAATGGAAAAAAATTCAAGAGGATGTTTCAGGAATGAAAATCAGCCTTAATGGATTAGAAAATCACTCTAAATCAGGAGGTTCTGAAGATTCTGTACTGAGAAAAGGAAAAAGACATCCATTTTAAAATATAAGAAATGCTGCAAATTTTGCAGCATTTTTGTTTTATACGTTTTTGATATTTTTATTGTGTTTTCGGCTCATTACCCATTCAGAATCAGTGAGATTGTAGATTTCCTGAATGTCTTTTAAAATGTTTTTAAAATCTAAATTTAGGTCTTTTAGTTTCCCTGTGGAAATATCAAAAACCCATCCATGAACGATAGGGTATTCATCTACGATATATCGCTCCTGCACACAGGCAAGTTTGATGACATTGATGCATTGTTCCTGCACATTTAGTTCTACCAATCTGTTGTTTCGTTCCTTTTCATCGGCTATGGCATCTAGTTCTATGCGGTGAAGTCTGTAAATATCTCGGATATTTCTGAGCCAAGGATTCAGCAGTCCCAAATCTTCTGGGCTCATCGCCGCTTTTATTCCTCCACAGTCATAATGCCCACAGACAATGATGTGTTTTACTTTTAGGTGTTCTACAGCGTATTGTATAGCAGATATTGCATTCAGATCTAGTGTATTCACCAGATTGGCAATATTTCTATGCACGAAAACCTCGCCAGGTTTCAGTCCCATAAGTTCTTCCGTGGTTACTCGGCTGTCTGAGCAGCCTATGTATAGGTATTCTGGGTTTTGTTCTTTGGCTAGATTTTTGAAAAAATCAGCATCTTCACCGAGTTTTTCTTCCGCCCATTTTTTATTATTTTCAAAAATAACTTTATAAGATAGTGCCATTTAAAAATCAAATTTTATTGTTAATGTATCCTTCTGTAGCATTTTCGTTAGGGATGATTTGGGCAGGATTTCCCACAACTACAGAATTAGAAGGAACATCCATATTCACATACGCATTTGGTGCGATGAGGACATTGTCCCCGATGGTAATTCCGCCGACTATCACGGCATTGGCGCCTATCCAGACTTCGTTGCCTATTTTAGGGACGCCTATGGATTTTCCTCTGTTTGTCTGCCCGATGGTTACGCCCTGTGCGATGTTACAATTTTTTCCAATGATGGTTTTGGGATTGATAACCAATGCTCCCCAATGCCCTAAATAAAAGCCTTCACCGATTTCCGTTTCTGGATAAATCTGAAAACCGTATTTTATCTGATAATGCCTTAGGATAAACCGATAAATTTTCCCTATTAAAGAAGATTTCGGGTATTTCTGCGCATTACGAAACCAATAGATATAGTGCAGATTAGGACTGAGGCATTTTTTTAGCATTTGAAAATGAGAAAGCCACTGCCCGCAGGCACGGTAAAAATCTTTTTGTATGATAGTGTATTTCATCTAATTATCAATGATTTCCATTATTCTTTTTACAGAGTTTTCAAGGTTGAAAGACATGGTGTAGTTTTTTAGTTTTTCTTGATACTTGTTGAAGTTATCCCCATTGCTGAGGGCTTCTTTCATACCTTGATAAATTCCTTCTTCGGAATTTTCTACAATCAGTCCCAGTTCGCCATCATTTAGCATTTCTCGCACTCCAGAAACATCTGTGGCGATGATATTTTTTTTCAGTGTAATAGCTTCGAACAGCACTGTGGGATAGCCTTCGTATCTGGAACTGAGGACATAGAAATCTGCACTTTTGAAATAAGGATACGGATTGTCCGTAAAACCGAGCATTTTAGCAGTATTTTCTACGCCGAGTTCTGCTTTTAGTTTTTTGATGTTTTCAAAATCATATCCATCGCCTACTATCAAAATCTGATGAGAAAATCCTTCGTCCAAAAGCCTTTTGTGGGCTTTCAGCAGTCGGTCAAATCCTTTTTGTGGGAAAACTGTCCCAACGGACAAAAACAAAGGATGCCTATAATCGCCAGTCAGAGGCGCTTCACTTTTCCTTAAAATTTCATCTGTGTCCAGCGGATTATAAATTCGGACAATTCTCTGTTTTTCATCTTCATTTTTAGCCAAGCTTTCAAAATCTTTTTGGATATGCTCGGAAATCACCATGATTTTATCAAACTTAAAAAACTTCCTAATTTCATCATCTGTATAGTTGTGAAATTGGGTTTTTCGCAAGTCGTTATGAATCCAAACGATTTTTTTTGAAGATGTAATGGGAGAGTTCAGAATTTCGTCTCTCACTCCGTGAATTGCCGCAAATTCTACATCGTATTTTTTATCTTTGAGAATGAATTTGTAGAGTAGTTTTGGGAATTTTTTCAATAAAAATAGATAGCTCACACGAAGCGCTTTTATCGGAATGTCCTGCGGTCTGTTGGTAGGAATCATCTCTCCTTTGATGAGATAGAGGATGTTTATCCAACTGGGAATTTCAGAAAGATATTTCCCAGAATAGAGATTCAGCAGGAGATCCACTTCGTATTTATCGGATGGGATATTTTTAAGGAAAGTAGCCAAAACCTTTTCTGCTCCACCGTGGCGGAGAGAGCCGATACGAATAAGTATTTTTTTCTTTTGCATGGTTTTACTCGTGTCTTATTCTTTCTTCTTCCAAATCTATGCGATGAATGAATTTTCGGATGATATCCTCATTGATTTTCGGATATTTATTATTAATCTCAAAAAGAATATTTCTTTTTTTGCTGAGAACATCAATGTAGATTTCTTTGATGTGGTCAGGGATTTTTAGTTCCTCTTCCGTTACTAATCGCTGTTCCCATCGGCTCACTACAGCTCTCAGCTCAAAGCTGTTCTTCATTTCTTCTTTGTAATTGGTTGTTAGATAGTCTATCGAACTTTTAGCCAATTTTCTCAGAATAAATCTCTCGGTTTCGTGTTCAGGGAAATGGTCGTTGAATTTAGGGAGTTTTAATTTCTTGATAATGAAAGGTAAAGTAAGTCCCTGAAATACCAAAGTCACGAAAATAGCCACGAAAGTGATGTATAATATAAGGCTTCTGTTTGGGAAAGGAGTGCCGTCTTCCAATGTTAGCGGAATAGAAAGAGCTGCTGCCAAGGAAACCACTCCACGCATCCCAGACCATCCGATGATGAAAGGCGCTTTTAGATTTATTTTAGGGTCGGCTACAGTGATGAAATTGCTCATTACTTTGGTTACAATGACTGCACCATACGAAGCCAAAAGACGCACAACAATCAGTACTACTGTCACTAACCCCCCATAAATAGAAGCATCATATAAGCTTATTCCGTCTTTTTTTAGCCCTTCTACAATGTCAGGAAGTCCCAAACCAATGAGCAAGAATACCAAACCATTGAGAAGGAAAGTGAAACTATGCCAAACATTAATCCCTCTAATTCTGGATGAACTGCTCAAAATATGAATGTTATGATAAGCCAAATACAGCCCTCCACAGACAACCGCCATCACCCCAGAAGCATGAACCTCTTCTGCGATTATATACATGATGTAAGGGGTTAATAGAGAGAGGATTACATCAATATCTTCATTGGTAGGAAGTAATCTGTGAATTTGCATAACGACGAACGCAATAAGAAGCCCAATGCCCGTTCCTCCGAAAATCATCCAAGCGAAACTTCCCGCTGCATCCTGCCATATGAATTGCCCAGTAGCTACTGCTGCCATAGAGAATCTTAGGATTATAAGCGAGGAAGCATCATTGAATAAACTCTCACCTTCCAAAATAGTAGCGATTCTTTTAGGGACTTTTACGAATTTTAGAATAGCTCCCGCACTCACCGCATCAGGAGGAGAAACTATCCCTCCAAGAAGAAAGCCCAGCGCCAATGAAAACCCAGGAATATAATGATTGACAAACAATGCGACAGAAATTGCTGTCAAAAAAACCACAATAAACGCAAAACTGAAAATAATTCTTCTCCAGCGCCAAATCTCTTTCCATGAGTTAGCCAGTGCCGCTTCATATAAAAGTGGAGGTAGGAAGATAATAAAAATCAGATGTGGATCTATTTTTATATTAGGTGTATTAGGAAGGAAGCCTACACCCAGCCCTGCGATGAGCAGAAGGATAGGGTATGCGACTTTTATTTTATTGCTCAGCATCACAATTCCCATAATGATGACAGACAGCAATATAAAAAATGAAAAATATTCTACCATATATTAAGTTTAAGTTTTCGCAATATACTAAAATTTTGTTAAAAAAGTTATAAAAAATTCATAGGTGTGTCAAATTTTCATTCATAAAGTGAGGAAAACTGACAAAAATGTCACAATTTGATTTTGGTATAAATTTAGAGAGTACCATTCAAAAATTAAATCATTTAATAAAAGAAATAATTATGTCAGTAAATTTTAAACCATTAGCAGATAGAGTATTGGTAGAACCAGCTCCAGCAGAGACAAAGACAGCATCAGGATTGATCATTCCAGATACAGCAAAAGAAAAACCACAAGAAGGCGTAGTAGTAGCCGTAGGAAATGGTAAAAAAGACGAGCCGCTTACGGTGAAAGTAGGAGACAAAGTTCTTTATGGAAAATATGCTGGACAAGAATTAAAATTAGACGGTAAGGATTATCTTATCATAAGAGAGTCTGATTTGTTAGGGATTTTAGGATAAAAAATTAAAATATCATGTTCTATACATTACAGCTAAATGCTAAATTACAGCCTTTTGATAGGCACGATTTGGAAGATTTAATAGAAGAATTTCTATCAGAAGGAAATTTAGGAGCGACATCTGGAGGCGGTACTATGATGGATAAGAATGGAGAGGTGGAGTATTGTGATATTGAGCTGGAACTCAATAGTCCTGAAGCCGTGAAGGAGCTACTACACAAACTAGAAGAAATCGGTATTCCGAAAGGTTCTAAACTATACGGCGAAGATTTTTCCCAAGAAGTAGGAACAGCAGAAGGGTTGGCAATTTATATTAACGGAACAGACCTGCCAGAGGAGGTGTATCAGAACTGTGATATCAACGAGGTTTATAAAAATATTGAAGAAGCGCTAAATGATGCGATAGTGGTTACTTCTTATTTTGAGGGAAGCACTGAGACAGCTCTATATTTCTATATCAATGGAAGTTTTGC
>CAUORE010000040.1:0-14659 GCA_963506915.1 uncultured Flavobacteriaceae bacterium | reverse complement strand
CCTCATTTTTTTTAATTTTTAAATTATTTTAATCCTTTTTCATCTCTTTAATTTCCAATACCATCTATTTATCATCATTCCTAAGATAAAAATTCCAATAAATAAGATAAAAGAAATTCCTAAGAACTTGAAAGAAATAGGTTCGCTTTTGGGAACATAGATAAGATTGCTGCTGGAAGTGATTATCAATCCCAAAATACCGATGAACAAGCTGGTAAGCAGATGCACCTCGATACGGAAATCTCTTTCAGGGAAAAACGCTTGGATGCACCACGCTCCACCGATGATGAACAGAGCCGAACCTGCCGAAAACAGCATGGTAATGGTGAAAAAATCCATTCCTGAAAAGTAAAAAAAACTCTGCGTAAGGAGATAAAACAAAACAGGAAACATCAGCAGGGCAGGGCAGGCTTTTAGGAAGGTGTTCCATCGGTTTTTCCCTGCGAAAAAAAGTCCTTTCAGCTCGGAGAAACAAAAGGCAAGACAGAGGACAACTTCTATGGTTACCAGCACCGCGATATTGCTTAGGATAGAGGGTGTTTCAAGGGCGTTTTGTATCGTTACCTGCGACTGTTCCATCGCATATGGATAAGCCCAAAAGAGAAAAGCTACCGACAAAACCGCGGCTGCCGCGACTTGCCAAAGTTTCCAAAAACTGAATTTCAGTACGGCGTTGATGAGGATAAAGACCAATAAAATATTTAAAACTAACTGCATTTTTTCTTTACTTCAAGGTGTGGTTTCTTATCGAGCAACTGATAAATTTGATGCCTTTTTCGGTTCTTAAAAAACTAAAAAGGTCTTGGTGACGGAATTTCCTATTCTCGTCATGATTTGTGATAATAAGGCTGAAAAAAGGATATTTAGACATATTTCTTCTGCCGCAGTTATTATAATGATGCTGGATTTTTTGCTCTATATCCTCGGTAAGCGGAGTATAGTTTTCTACCATGATTTGCACATTTTTTTTGTTCTTGTAGCCTTCCAATCTTTCTAATAAAATAGCATGATTTTTCTCTAAGAAATCTTTTGCAGGTTGTGATATCCAGCCTTTTTCTTCATCCCAATAGACGATTTTTTCATATGAATTTTTTAGAAGGCTTTTTTTGCTCAGATTTTTGAAAAACTTTTGGTTTAGGAAGTTTTCAAATAATTTTTCATTGTCAATGAAGGAATAATATTTCCCATTTGTTCCCAGAAAACCGACTCTTTCGGTAGATTTTTCGGGTTGGCTCTGGATACGGAGTGAGTGGAAGTCTAGAACCAACTGGTCATCTTGGAAATTTTTAACCAAAACCTCGTTTTTAGTGTTGATAAGAAGGTTTTCTCCACCCGCCCAGTAGGGATGTTCATCATCATCGCTATCTTTCATTAGTTTCGCTCCTTTTAAAGCAACAGAAAGTCCGTTTTCAAAAGGCGTCATATCATTGTATAGAGCTGGGATAGCCGCTTTTCCTGCTGCGTTAAACATGCCGACATTTCCTGTTTTAGGATCTCGAAATTTGATGAAACCTTCGTTTTCACAGTCAAATGCCATATCAAAGACATAAAGACTGTCTTTCGCGAATTTTTTTCCGTTTTTCAGCATGTAATAACTGCTAAATTCTCCATTGGTTTCTTCCATAAAAGCAGCTATTTTATCAAACTTATTAGCCGAAGTAAATCCCTTGAATTTTGGTTCTATCATCACTTCTCCTTTGCTGTTTTTAAAACCGAAAAGATATTCTTCATCGTCATAAAAGTAAGTCCAGATGTCTGATTTTTGTGCAAAAACACTGCAAGATGCCAATAGTGAAAGGAAAATGATTTTTAGTTTCATAAAAATGTTTTAGTATTTAATACGCACAAATATAAAATTGGAATTTTAAATATGAACGAAAATTATTCAATTTATTAAGTTTAAAATTAAAAATAAAACTGTTTGGAATACGGCTCGCACTCCAAACAGTTTTTTTAGGAATTACTCATTTTTTCTTTTTTTCTTGAAATAAATCAGCACCCCGATGAATGCAACTAAAATTCCTCCGCCTATCAGCAGTCCGTTTAGCGGCATTTTTTCTTTCGCCTGTTCTGGGTTTACTTCTTCTTTTTTCAGGACTTTTCCTTCTTTGGTATTGATTTCCTCGGTGTTTCCTGTTTTCATTTTTTGAAGCTCAGATTTGTATTCTTTGGCTTCATTTTCAGGAAGTTTCCCAGCAATGTAGTTTTGCAGTTTCTCGTTATTAGCAGAGAAAGAGGAAGACTCAGCCCCGAATTCTTTCACTAATCCATTGTGCATAGAAGCAAGGTTGGAAATCTGCTCCGCGGAGGCTTTCCACATGCCTTTTCGTGTGGCTTCCAGCATTACGGCTGTTACAGTTTGTAGGGATGCTCCATTTTCTTTGTGAATGAATTCTCTAATGCCCAGCTTGTGTTTGTCCTCTACATAGGTTTCGTAGAGCTCGTTCCACATTTCATCATCTATCAGCTCTGGGCGTGTGGCTTCCCAGCCGAACATATTGGTAGTAATTTCTGCAATCTGTCCTGCGCTGGAAGCTTTCCCTTTCATTTTTTCTTTGATGTATTTAGGGTTGAAAATAGTCGCTCTGGCTTCTACTCCTACGGCTTCTTTCAGCTCCTGCATACGCATGTTTTTGCGGTTTCTGTAATCTGCAAAATAGGCATCAGGGTCTTTTCCTGTGACTTCTTTTATGGCGGTGTTCATTCCTCCCATGAATTCAAATACATGGTCAAGGCTCAGAGCGCCCCAAGTGTTGTTTTGTCTGGCGTGGATGAGAATATCCGTGTTTTTGAGGGCTGCTTTTAGCATTCCTTTTTCGTATTTTCCCCATTCTTTTTCGTTTCCGTAGAGTGCTCCCATGTTGTGCATGTAGGTTTCGGCGATGTCTTTTTGAGAATCCCATTTATCTCCTGCAAGCATCATTTCTTTAGTTCCAGTGTCGTATCTTCCTTGCTGTCCCCCGAAAATACGATAGTTGGACATTTCACGAGCTTGTTTAGGGCTTACCCCAGCATTCACCAGTTCTTTTTCTATGGCGATGTTTCCAGCGCTTACTTGGTTTTCGAAGTTTTCATCTTTTGCATTGGCTGCTAGTTCTACAGCTTTTGTTAAAAGGAATAAACGCGATGCCGCCAAGTCTCTGAACTGCCCAGAAGTCTGAATGACAATGTCTATTCTCGGTCTGCCCAGCTCTTTTGATGGTATCAGTCTGACATCTACCACCCTTCCGAAAGAATCCCTCACAGGTTCTACGCCCAGCATATAAAGGGCTTGAGCGATAGAAACACCTTCGGTCTCTATAAACTCACTGCTCCAGAAAGTGTAGGCTATCTTTTTAGGATACTCGCCTTTGTGGTTTTTTCTGTATTCTTCTATCGTATTTTGGGCAAGTTTCACGCCTCTTTCCCAAGCCATTTCGGAAGGTGTCATTTCTGCATTCACGGCATAGAGATTCCTTCCCGTAGGCACGGCTCTTGGGTTGGCAACGGCATCGCCGCCAGAGGAAGGCGCTACATAACCGCCATTTAGAGCATTGAAGAAAGATTTTAGCTCTATTTCAGGGCTTTTTAGCAGGCTTTCTTTGTAGAAAACAATATTATTGATAGTCTGCTCTATATCCAAAATCGCCATTGCTTTTTCTTTCTGCTCTTTTGGGATTTGGTTGGTTTCAGGTTTTTGCCCAGCCTTAGGCGTGGAAACTTTTAGTTTTCCTCCGCCGAAGCTTGGTTTTTCGCCAAGTCTTTCTCCTCGTTTTACTTTTTCCATCAGCTTTTTAGCAACGAACTCGGGCATTCCTTCAGGGATTTTACCTGCTTTTAGTTGTTTCTCTACTTCGGTAAGTTCGCCATTTTTGGATTTCATTTTCTTCTCCATTGCTTTTTTCACGAAATAAGGCATTTCTCGCTGCGGCGTGAGGAGTTCTCTGGCTTTTTCGATTTCTGATACCGAGATTTTTGCTGTTGCCGCGATGAAATCAGGGCTTACAGCTTTTCCATTAAGGATTTGTAAAACGATATTTTTAGCAGGATTAAGGTAATTCTCAGTAAAGAAAGTCTTTCTTTTCAGCTGTTGGTCAGTCACTTTTCCTGAAATTTTATCCAAAGCAGCCAAACTATACGCCAGCGGGTCGGTGCTCATCGCCAGAACGGTGGAGCTGATTTTATCCGAGCTGTAAGGAACGCTCATGGTATAAAATTCTCCATTGATTTTTTCCGTAGCGATTTCCTCCGCGAAGTTTTCCAGTTTGTCTATTTCCTCCTCAGAATAAGGTTTGGAAGTGATGCTGTCTAATCTCAAATCCCTATGTAAGCCCATTTTAACGGCTATTTTCTTTATTTGTAGAGAAATATCTTTCTTGTGGGCTTCGTCTTGGGTTTTGTAGTAATAATTGATTTTATCCAAAAGTTCATTGAATATAGTACGAGCCTCACTTTCTGTAAAAGCTGGCGTCAGATACGAGATTAAAGTCGCATAAGTACGGCGTTTTGCGATGATGCTTTCCCCGATATTTCCTATTGTATAGTAGTAGAAATGAGGAACAGCGCCCACCAGAATATCGCCCCAGTCATCGCTGGAAAGAGCCACTTGTTTATTGGGTGTAAATTCTAAACTTCCATGCGTTCCGAAATGAATCATAGCATCTGCCTTGAAGCCTTTTTGAGCCCAAAGATAAGCCCCAATGTAGGCATGTGGAGGGATTTCTTTCACGCCGTGATTTACTTTAAATTCATCATCTGTGCTCAGTGCAGCAGGCGGCTGAGGAAGAATAGCCACATTTCCGAAAACTATTCTGGAAATCGCTAAATAGCCTTTTCCATCTTTTTTAGTTCCCATGAAACCTTCAGAAACGGCTCCATTATGCTTCATTACTTCTTCATACATTTGGGTTTGCACGGAATTTTTGAGCCAGTCTGTGTATTCGGTATCGTTTATGAGAGCAGGTTTTCCATTTTGGATAAAATTGTCAAAACTACCCATCGCATTGCGGTTATAGATATTTCCCTGCGCGTTGATTAGTTTCTGAAAATCAGCCTCATTGTCAGGAAGTCCATCTACATTGTATCCTTCGGATTTCATTCTTTTCAGGAAATTATACAGCGAAGAATTAGTTTCCAATCCCTGCGCAGCCAGAGAGTTTTGCCCTTGTCCTTTGAAGTAATAAATGGCAACTTTCTTATCCTGATTGTTTTTCTTTTTCAGGTTAATGAAATTATTAACAATCTGAGTGAATTTTTTCAATCGGTCAGGAATGGTTTTGAAAACGACCATTCCATCGTTTCTTTTCTCCTGAGCAATAAGGACATATGGATACACCGCACCGTCCAGCTCTGGCATTACGATGGTCTGTCCCATAAATCCACCGAACATTCCCATAGGGTCTTTTAGCCAGTCTTCTTCCAGCTGAATAATGGAAATAGGCGTGAAAATAGGGATGTTTTTTTCTTTTAGCCAATCTACGGTCTGTTCAGGATTGGTCATCTGCAGTCTTCCGTGTGGGAAGTAAATCACGGCATCAGGGTTGATTTGCTCCAAAAATTCAACTCTCTTACCGAAAGAAGCGAAAGGATAGACATTCAGCCCAGATTTCTGAAGGGAAATAATGATGCTGTCTATGTGTGCTTTGTTCCCAGAAAAAGGGTCGTGAATACCAGAAACTATAGCGATTTTTGGTTTTCCTTCTTGATAAAGATTATTTTTTTTGAGATAATCTTCGTAGGCTTTTATATCAGAAAAAGCCACTTCCTCATCAATATGAAAGAAAACATTTTCTTTTTTCTCTATGACTTTTTCAGGCTCTTCGGCAAAGAATTTTTTGCCATCGATGTATTTTCGGACATATCTCGCAAAGCTTTGGAAATTTTTCTTGTTTCCGCTGGAAAGATAGCTGTCCACTTTTTCCGACTGAGATTCGCTCAGACTGCTGATGTCGTTTTCAGGCGAGGTCACAGACACGAAATGCGTAGGGACTTTTTCAGCGGTTTTTATAATGGTATTTCGCTGATTTTCATCTATTTTAATACCCATTCCCCAAGCCAGAACGAAATCATAATTTTTCAATTTATCGAGCTGGTCTAGCGGCACATCTTCGAATTTGATAAAGCTGTCTTCATTGGACAGCGCCATATTGGACACTTGGTAATTTGGGAAATTTACCAATGCTATGCGGGTAGCAGAAGCCCATTTGCTCCATGAGAAATATCCCAAAGAAACGGCAAGAAGTCCTAATATAATGGATAAAATTCTTTTTTTATTTTTCATAATTGTTTAACTTTTATCATTGATTTTCAAGGTTATAACTCTTTGATTAAATCTTTTGTAAAAATATGAAAACTTATAAAGGATTCTAAAAAGGAAAGGGTATCTGCCCTTGTCATAATCACTCATAAAGTATTCATTTTCAATGTGTATTTTGGGATTCCAAGCTTCCATTTCTTTGGAATTTAGAAGAGACCATTTGAATTCTGGGCGTGTTTTTCCTTTCATTGTTCCTAATGAATCGTGCTTTTTCGAATTTCCAACCAAGGAAAAAGCCAACATATCAAACACAACGGTAACTTCTTCAAAATGAGCACACAAAGAGTTAAAAAAGTTCTGAACATCTTTTGGGTCAAAATACATCAAAACACCTTCTATTATGAGTAAAACAGGCTTTCTGTGAGCTTTTACTATTTCTATCCATTTGTAATCAAATAAAGATAGCGAAATAAATGTATTTGTCTCATTTTCAGTGAATAAATGCCGACGAAGCTCAATTACTTCTGGTAAATCAAGGTCGTACCAATGGGTGATTTTAGGCGAGCCAATACGTTGATAACGAGCATCTAACCCTGTACCTATCTGCACCACTACAGCATCAGGGTGTTTTTGGATGAATTTTTGAGCTTCGTTATCAATTAAATTTGCTCTTATACAGACTCCTGCTTGAGAAAATTTAGCATTTTTAAATTTAGAAAAATCGTAATCAATTTTGTTGATGATTTCTAAAGCTTTTTCATCATAGAGCAGAGCGTTGGAAGGTTTTTTCCGAGTTTCTTCAGCCTTTGCCCAAAGAGTGATGAGCATGGTTTCTGGAATATCTTGTAATCGATTGGTCGAAAATTTATTTTCCATTTTTGGAATCTTTATGGTGTTGAAAATGATTTAGTTATCGTCCGTATCTTGAACTTTTTTATTGAAATTCCATTTTATGCCTAAATAAAATGTCCTCCCAATATCCACGGTGGAGTAGAAGCCTACTTTGTCCGCAGTGTAGCCAAAAATATTATTAATTCCACCTGTCAGAGTAAAGCCCAGCGGAAGCTTTAAAGCCAGCTGCAGCCGCCAGATAGAGTAGGGCGCATAGCTGACGAAAGAACTGCTGTCGTCATCATATATTTTACTTTGGCTGAGGTATTTTCCGCTGATGATGATGCTCGGGATGTAATATTTAGTCGAAGGGATGTATTCCGCCTTGAAAGTCAGCGTGTGAGGGCGGTTTTCGGATCTTCTTTTTCCGATGTCGTAGTAGGAATAAGAACCTTTGAAATGGAAATTCTTGTTCAGTTTGTATATCGCTGATACTTCGGAACTTAGCACATCTGTGTTTCCGTGGAGATTGACATAACGCAGGGTATCTCCGATGTTTCCTTGTCGGTCGATTTTATCTTTTATTTTTGAATATTGAGTGATGAAAGTCAGGTTTAGTTTTTTAAAGTTAAAATCAATGGAAATATTGAAATTATCGCTTGTTTCTGGTCTTAAATTTTTGTTCCCCATAAGCTGGAATCCTCCTCCCCAAGGGTGGAACCAGTTGGTATAGAGTTCTTTAAGCGTGGGTGAACGAAATCCTCCTGAATATCCAGCGCGGATGGTCATCGTTTCATCAAATCTATACATTCCCGACAGGCGGAAAGTGAAATATTGTTTAAAAATAGAGTGATAGTCTATTCTAGCGCCTGTAACGAGCGTCACAGCGGGATTTATCACCCAGTCCTGCTGTGTGAATACAGAGTAAGTCTGGGCGTTTTCTCTGCCTCCTGTGCTTTCATTTTTGAACATAAAATTCAGTAGTTTTTCCGAAAGCACCTCGCCGCCAGCTACAAGGGTATGTTTTTTAAACAAATTCTGATTGTATTGGGAGCTGGTTCTCCATATTTCATTTTCGTAGACTTTTTCGTCTTCTTTGAGCAGTTTGTAATATTTAAATTTGTCATACCTGTCAAATGCCCCAGAGATGCTTAGATTTTGATTTTTATTGAATTTAAAGTTGGTTTTTAGCCCAATGTTATAATTGTAATAATGGTCTCTTACCTTTTGGCTTGAAGGGTCACCACCATTTCTCTCACTGAAATAAAATCCTGGTGTGAGGGCGATGTCGATTTTAGGGCTTAGATTGAATGTCAATTTAGGATTAAAGCCATAGTTGATAAATCCAGCGACATTGAGTTCGTTGTATTTTTCTGTAATTATTTCATTTCCAAAAGGGTCTGTTTGCTTTTCTAAAGTTGGGACTCTATCCTTGATGATGTATGGAGTCCTCATTTTGTAGAAAGAAGCAAGGCTGAGGCTTCCCCATTTTTGTTTCGTTCCTACGGAGAGATTTAATTTGTGGTCTCTGCTGCTGTCGTAGAGGTAGCCAGCATTGATATCCAGTGGACTTTTAGAATCTTTGGTGATGATGTTGATCACTCCACCGATTGCATTGGAACCATAGAACGAAGACGAAGCGCCTTTTATGATTTCTATCCGTTCGATGTTGTCTATATCTATCCTGTCGTAGTCTATGTTATCAAAGGTTTCGCCTGCCATTCTTTCGCCATTCATCAGGAAAAGAACATATTTCCCGCCGAATCCCATCATGTTGATATTAGGACTTCCGCCATTGTATGTGAAATTGATGCCTGAAAATTCGTTTTCCAAGAATGTTTTGAAATCGGTGGACTGAGATTTTTTAATATCTTCAGAGGTGATCACTTGTACAGTGATAGGGACATTTTTTAGGTTTTTCTTTGTTTTGGTAGCGGTGACAATTACTTCTTTGATTTCTGTTTCTTTTTTGTCAACCTTTTTTTTCTCCTGCTGCCCATACAGAGGAATGCTGGTAATAAGTGTAAGGAAAAAAAATTTTCTTAACATATTATTTTTTTGTTTTAATAAAAATAAGATTGCCACAAAACTATATGGCAATCCTATTCATAATTTTATTTAGAGTATTGGAAAACACTATAAAGCATGATTAGAACTTCCCATCTGAACTAAGCACATACTTGAATTTAGGATGTCCTCCTTTATTTTTTGCATCAAGATAATCAACAACTTGGAGTTTTACATATTCTCCTTTAGCTGTTTTTACTACATATACCCATTTGTTAACTGTGTATGGAGACTTACCTTGTGCAGCTAATGCAGGATCATAAGCTACATACCCATTTACACTCTTCATTCCTCCAGAGATAATGCTGTTGTAAGATAACTCAGTATCTACTGGTGGATAGCCAAGTTGTACAGTTTCCTTTTTATCATCAGCTGTATAACCAGTAGTAGGAGCTTGTTTTAGTGCGCTAAGCTCTTTACTATCAGTTTTGAATACTCCTCCATTTCCATTTCCAGAAACTCCACTATTAGTCTTAATATAATATCTTTGGAAAGCGATGTCCCAAGTAAGATCATTCTTAGGGTCAGTCACCGTTACTTCTGTCCCTTTTTCAAAAGAGAAATATTTCCATGTTCCAGAGGCGCTGGCATCTACTGTCGCTTCTTTTGAATTGTCAGTTACATTTGGAGTAACTTCATTGTTATCATCTCTACTACAAGAAGCCAATGTCAAAGCTCCAAATACCAAACTTAAAAATACTTTTTTCATAACTAAACTTATTTAAAATTTCTGCAAAGATAAATAAATTTTATTTATACTAAATAAAAATAAGAATATGATATTTATCATGTTTTTGAAAAAATGAAATTCAAGAAAAAGAAGAATAAAACCAAAAAGAACCCTAATTTTGCACGAGATATGAAATTTAGATTTAGTTTAAAATATTTTCTCCTTTCTCTGCTGATTTTCAGTATAGAAGTGGTCATCGCTACCATTCTGAAAGATTGGTATTTCGTGAGGGCTTTTGTGGGAGATATTTTGGTGGTGGTTTTGGTTTATATGCTTATAAACTCGTTTTTCGAATACAGAAATAAAAACAAATTACTGTTTTTTGTCTTTGTTTTCTCGGTTTTTGTGGAAATGCTGCAGTATTTCAAGCTCGCCGAAAAATTAGGCTTCCCAAAAGGAAGCCCAGCCTATATTATAATAGGAAATTATTTCTCGTGGGAAGATATTTTGTGCTATGCAATAGGTTGTTTATCAGTGTTTTTTATCAATAAAATATTTAGAATAGATTAAACATCTTCCCAATGCTTGTCTATCAAATCCATCAGGAAATCAGGGCATCGGATGATTTTTTGTGTCTGCGCATCGAGGAAAAATAGAATGGTAGAAGCCTCGGTGAGTTTTTCTCCCTCAGAATTGAAAATCTCGTATTTAAATTCTATTTTTGCGGTAGGTTTTTTTGTAATTTTGGTGTGGATGTAGAGCAGGTCATCATATTTTGCTGGGCGGATGTATTTTATTTTGTACTCCGAAACGGGAAGCCAAATTCCTCTTTTTTCTATCTCATTGTATGAAATTCCGATAGCACGAAAAAGTTCAACTCGGGCAACTTCCAGATACTCAGCATAGTTACCGTAGTAGACATATTTCATAGAGTCGGTTTCTCCGTAACGAACTCGTAATGAGTGTATTATGTTAATCATTTGTTAAAATTTTAAACTTCATACAAATATATTTTTAAAAAACCAATAGAGCAAAAATTTTTTTTAAAAATTAAATTTTCCATATTTGCGACACACAATTTCGGTGAGAAATTTTCTAAAAAAATCAAATTAATTTTAACCATAAATTCAAAGATATAAATGGACAGGAATTTAGAAACAATGTGGGAGAATTGTCTCTTTTTTATGCGGGATAATCTTGCCTCTTCGGAGGAAGGATCAGACCTTAAAAAATTAGAGGATTCTTTTACTTTATTGTTTGATAAGGTTCGTCCATTGTCTTTTGTGGATGGTAATCTCACTTTGGGAGTTCCTAGTAACTTCTACAAAGAATATATAGAAGAACATTATATTTCTCTGCTTTCTGTAGCCCTAAAAAAGTATTTTGGTAAGGGAATAAAACTTTGGTATGCTGTAGCAGAAAAAGGACAGGAAAAAGAAAAAAAGGAAGTAACCTATAAGGCTACAAATCTGCAAACTCCTAAAAAACAGGAAGTAATGCCTCCTTCTTTTATTGGGAAAGGGAATAATCATTTTGCGATACCTGGGATTAAAAAAGTAAATGTAGAGTCAAATCTGAATCCTACATTGTCTTTTGAAAATTTCATAGAAGGAGAGAGTAATAAATTTGCTTTCACTGCGGCAAAGGCTATTGCAGATAGACCAGGGCAGACATCTTTTAACCCGCTTTTCATTTACGGAGGTGTGGGAGTTGGGAAAACTCACATAGCTCACGGGATAGGTCTGGAAGTTAAAAACAAATTTCCAGATAAAATAGTGGTTTATGTCCCATCAGAAAAGTTTATTCAGCAGTTTATCAATGTAGCGAATACTAAAAATCCTGAGAAAAGAGCAGAATTTGCTAATTTTTACCAAATGGTGGATGTCCTCATTATAGATGATATTCAGTTCCTTTCAGGTAAAAAAGCTACGCAGGATACTTTCTTCCATATTTTTGATCATTTACATCAAAATGGGAAACAAGTCGTTCTGACTTCTGATAAAGCGCCTGTGGATATCCAAGATATTGAGGAAAGAATCGTTTCTCGTTTTAAATGGGGACTTTCTGTGGAGATAAAATCGCCAGATTTTTCTACAAGAAAGAAAATCATCAGCAACAAGCTTCATAGAGATGGCATCCAGCTGAGCGAGGAGATAATAGACTTTTTGGCATCGGAGGTTAAATCTAATGTGAGAGAACTTATCGGGGTAATTAACTCAGTTATAGCTCATTCCATGATTTATAAATCTGACCTTACTCTTGATTTGTTGAAAGAAACCATCAATAAAATCGCAACCAATAAGAATAAAACTATCAGTATTTCACTGATACAAGATGTGGTTTGTGATTATTTTGGAATTCACAAAGAGCAGCTTCTATCCAAAACCAGAAAAAGAGAAATCGCCCTGCCAAGACAGTTAGCAATGTATTTTTCTAAAGAATATACCAATGCTACCTATGCTAAAATAGGCAATGAAATGGGAGGAAAAGACCACACTACAGTGATGCATGCTTACAATACTATCAAAGATTTTTCTAAGATAGATAAAGAAGTAAAGAAATACATCAAAGATTTAAAGGAAAAAATATTTGCGTAGATAATAAAGTTATTTTATGAACAAAAGAAGGATTTTAACTCGTTAAAATCCTTCTTTTGCTAAAAACACAGAAAAAACTTATATTAGCGAAATAAATAATTATTAACCTTTGAAAAAATAACCAAAATGAACGAAATAGCACAAAATATAGCAGAAATCAAAAGCAGAATGGCTGAGGCTTGTAAAAAAGCTGGAAGAAATCCAGAGGAAGTCAAACTCCTTTTGGCGACAAAAACTGTTCCTGCGGATAGAATAAAACTGGCTCTGGCTACGGGAGAAACCTTGATAGGCGAAAACAAAGTGCAGGAACTGAGAGATAAATACGAAGAATTAAAGGAAGTTCCTCATACTAAGCATTTTATAGGGCACCTTCAGACCAATAAAATTAAAGACATTCTAAAAGCAGAGGTGGCGTGTATAGAGAGTTTAGACCGCTGGGATGCGGCTGAAAAACTACAGCAACGCCTTGAATATGAGGATAAAACCATCGAAGTTTTGATTCAAGTGAATACTTCTTATGAAGACAGCAAATTTGGTCTTGATCCGAGTGAAGCGGTGGATTTTGTGAAGAAAGTAGCGACTTTGGACAGGTTGAAAATCAAAGGGTTAATGACCATTGGGCTATTTAGTGCTGAAATAGAAGAAGTTAGAAAATGTTTTCAGATGCTGAAGAAAATTCAGCAGGAAATCATAGCCGAAAATATTCCAAATGTAGAGATGAAGGAGCTGTCTATGGGAATGAGCGGAGATTTGGAAACGGCGATAGAGGAGGGCTCTACGATTATCCGTGTAGGGACTGCTATTTTCGGGAAGAGAGAGTATCCAGACAGCCACTACTGGCCTGAAAACAATAGTTAAAGTATATTAAATTTTATAATTCGCAAAGGGAATTTTTTAACTTTGATTAGTTGAAAAATTCTTTTTTTATTTAATCAATTGATACACAATATTATGCTGTTTTTACTTCCTGCCTATTTATCGGAAAATTCGCCGATTGAATATTTTGCTCCTGCTGTTAAGGAATATATTATGAACTTGGATTATTTCTTCGTGGAAAACGAAAAAACAGCGAGGAAAGTCATCAAGTTTTTCGCTCCTGAAAAGAAACAATCTGAGTTAAAATTATTTCTGCTCGACAAGTATTCGGAAACTTCGGATTTAAAGGAAGCCCAAGAACTGATGAAAAAAGGGACGGATTTTGGATTGCTTTCGGAAGCAGGACTGCCGTGCATCGCAGATCCAGGGAATATTATGGTAAAGTGGGCACATAAAAACGGCATCAAAGTGGTTCCTGTGAATGGCCCGAGTTCTATCATTTTAGCGCTGATTTCCAGTGGGTTTAATGGACAGCAGTTTGCTTTTCACGGCTATCTTCCGATAGACAAAGATGAGCGAAAAAACAAAATCCGACAGCTGGAAAAACAAGTGCAGGAAACAGGATATTCGCAGATTTTTATGGAAACACCTTACCGAAACCAAAGGCTTTTGGAGGATTTGTGTAAGTTTTTGTCGCCGCAGACAGCCCTCTGCATAGCTGCTGACATCAACAATCCAGAGAAAGAGTTTATAAAAACTCTTCCCATAAAGGAATGGCAGAAAGAAGAAATAGATTTGCATAAAATACCTGCGATTTTTGTTTTAGGGTAATGAAAAAGCTGAAAATTTTATTTTGTATTTTCTTTTTTGCGATTCAGATTTCTGCCCAGCAATTTTTCTCTGGAAAGGTGACCACAGAGGAAGGGATAGCGCTGGAGCGGGTTTTGGTAATAAACATGAGAAATAAAGAGCAGGTGCATACCAGCAGTAGTGGGGTGTTTAAGATAGCTGCCAATATTTCGGATGAAATTCGCTTCGTTAAAAAAGGTTATGATAGGATATTTCATTTGGTAAAAATTTCTGATTTTGACAAACATATTTCACTGCAAATGAGGAAATCAGAAACTATTATAAATGAAGTAGTTATAATTCCTAAAAGTAAAATAGACAGGCTGAGAAAGGATATAGAAGTTCCTACTGTGAAGAAAGGAACAGAGTTTAAACCCAAACCAGCAAAATGGAAAGATGTTGTTAAAATAGCACCTATTCCTATAGCAATTGCATTTGATATAAACGCTTTTGAGGAGCTAATGACAGGGAATGCGCGGAGAAAGAAAACCCGTTATAAATATGAAGAAATGCAGGCTGATATCTTGCAGGTGAAAGAATTTTTAGGAGAAGAATATTTTATAGAAAATAAAATTCCAAGCGAGAGAATTCATG
>CAUORE010000039.1:0-14937 GCA_963506915.1 uncultured Flavobacteriaceae bacterium | reverse complement strand
ACCGCTTTCTATAAATTCGCTCAGCTTCACCAATGTTTCATAAGCAAGCACATCTTCCCTCTTCCCAGATTTCACCTGTTTTTTCGCCTTTTCTATGGCTTTTCCAAGAGTTTCCAAATCCTTCAGTTGGAGTTCTATATCTATAATATCTTTGTCTCTGAGCGGATCTACAGAGCCTTCTATATGGACAATATTGCCGTTCTCAAAGCAGCGCAGCACATGGATAATGGCCTCACACTCTCTGATATTCGCCAAGAACTGATTGCCCAGCCCCTCGCCTTTGCTCGCTCCTTTTACCAGCCCTGCAATATCCACAATCTCTACCACAGCCGGCAGGACGCGTTCTGGTTTTACGATTTTCTCTAATTCAAAAAGCCTCGGGTCTGGCACAGAAACCGTTCCTACATTGGGTTCTATCGTGCAGAAAGGATAGTTTGCAGACTGAGCTTTGGCATTACTGAGACAATTAAACAAGGTTGATTTCCCTACATTGGGCAATCCTACAATTCCACATTTCATACTTTATTCTTTTTAGGCTTTTGTATAAACCGATTTTACTATTTTTTGAAGGCACAAAGATAACCATAAAAAAAGAAAAGCCTATATTTTTTTGAGTTTTTGTGCTATAATCTTCTTACTTTATGACTACTAAATGAATACCCCTTACCCACTTCCGAACGGGTCGATACCCATTAAGTTAATACCCTCCGACCACTAAATCAGTACCCCCTAACCCCTTCCGAACGGGTCAATACCCATTAAGTTAATACCCTTCGACCACTAAATCAGTACCCCCTAACCCCTTCCGAACGGGTCGATACCCATTAAATTAGTACCCCTCGACCGCTAAATCAGTACCCCCTGACCCGTTCGGAACAGGTCAGGGGGTATTTATTTGATATACTCTATGTTTTACAATTCTAAAGCTTTTTTCTCATTGTTTTCCATGAGCAGTTCCACTGGATTTTCTATGGCTTCTTTCACAGCTACCAAGAACCCTACGGACTCACGACCATCGATTATTCTATGGTCATAAGAAAGCGCCAGATACATCATCGGACGGATTTCTACCTGCCCATTGATAGCCACAGGGCGTTCTAAAATGTTATGCATCCCTAAAATCGCACTTTGTGGCGGATTGATAATCGGTGTAGAAAGCATAGACCCGAAAGTCCCACCATTAGTAATAGTAAAAGTCCCTCCTGTCATCTCATCTACAGAAATATTCCCATCACGAACTTTCGTAGCTAAATCTTTAATTTTCAGCTCAATACCTTTAAAGGATAAAGTCTCCGCATCTCTGATAATCGGCACCATAAGTCCCTTTGGCCCAGAAACCGCCACAGAAATATCACAAAAATCATAATTGATTTTTTGGTCGCCATCTATCGCTGCATTCACATCTGGATAAAGTTTCAAAGCTCTGGTAACCGCCTTGGTAAAGAAGGACATAAAACCAAGCCCTACGCCGTGTTTCTGCGAAAATTCTTCTTTATAAAGTTTTCTCAGCCTGAAAATTTCGCTCATATCCACCTCGTTGAAAGTAGTAAGCATAGCGGTTTCGTTCTTCACAGAAACCAATCTAGCCGCCAGTTTTCTCCTCAAGACAGAAAGTTTTGTAACGGTTTGTTTACGGTTTCCTTGCGCTCTTCCCATCGCTGCGACAGCTTTTATCGCATCTTCTTTGGTGATTTTACCACCCACGCCTGTTCCTGTAACTTTATCAGAATCAATACTGTTCTCCTTCAAAATCACTTTTGCCAATGGAGAAGATGGATGAGATTCCTCTTTTTTAGGTTCTTGTGCAGGAACAGCCGCTGTTTGTGCTTCCACTTCCATTTCCGAAGCTGGTTTTTCTGCCTTCACAGCTGCCCCTTGTGCAGACATATCTATAAGGCAGACTACCTGTCCTACTTTTACCACATCTCCTTCCTCGGCTTTTAGGGTAATTACTCCTGACTGCTCAGCTGGAAGTTCTAGTGTCGCCTTATCAGAATCTACCTCTGCTATTGGCTGGTCTTTTTCTACAAAATCGCCATCTTTTACTAACCAAGATGAAATTTCTACTTCTGTGATGGATTCGCCTGGTGAAGGCACTTTCATTTCTAATATAGACATAGCTCTAAGTCTTTATTTTATGTTAATAAACTCTATTGTTTATCCTATTAAATTTTCCAAATCAAACACTCGCTGGATTACCTGTTTTTGGTTTTTATCAAAACCTTTGTGCGTTCCTGGAGCAGGCGTACCGCTGGACACTGGCGCGATTACCTGAATATCTGTATTTCTCAAGTTTCTCAAAATATACGCCCAAGCTCCCATATTTTCTGGTTCTTCCTGCACCCATACTATTTCTTTATTATGGGCATATCTGTTCATTATCCCTGCAAGAGTTTCCTTATCCAAAGGATACAGCTGTTCCAATCTTACTAGCGCCACTCTTTCCTCATTTAGCTCTTCTCTTTTTGCTAAAAGCTCGTAGTAGATTTTACCACTACATAGGACTACTCTCTGCACTTTTTCAGCATCTATCAGAGTATCATCTATCAAAGTTTGGAACTCTCCATTCGCCATTTCCTCAATGCTGGAAACCACTTTTGGATGTCTCAACAAGGATTTCGGAGTCATTACTACTAAAGGCTTTCTGAACGGCTGTTTCATTTGCCTTCTAAGCAAATGGAAATAATTGGCTGGTGTGGTACAATTTGCCACAAAAATATTTTCATTAGCACAAAGGGTAAGGAATCTTTCCAATCTCGCGGAAGAGTGCTCTGCGCCCTGCCCTTCCATTCCGTGAGGAAGCAGCATCACAAGTCCGTTTTGGATTTTCCATTTTTCCTCTGCAGCCACCAAATATTGGTCTATGATAATCTGCGCTCCATTGGCAAAATCCCCAAACTGCGCCTCCCAAATCGTAAGTGTTTTCGGAGAAGCAAGGGCGTAGCCATAGTCAAAACCAAGAACACCATATTCGGAAAGATGGGAATTATAGATATCAAATCTGCTGTCAGAAACATTTTTTAAATAAATATATTCTTCCTCCGTATCTTCTGTTTTCAAAACAGCGTGACGGTGAGAAAAAGTCCCACGCTCCACATCCTCGCCCGAAATACGGACATTATAGCCCTCTTTCAGCAGGGAAGCATACGCCAACAACTCTCCTAAAGCCCAGTCTAACTCGTTGGTTTCCTGAACCATTTTCAGTCGCTGCTGGAAAAGACGAATAATTTTATTAATGAATTTTTTATCGCTTGGAAGCTCAAAAAGTTTTTGCGCTAATTCTTTTAATTCAGCTAAATCAAATCTGGTATCCACCTTTTCCAAGGCTTTTCCCACAGCCGATTTTGAGAAATCACGCCAATCTTCCTCCATGAAAATGGACATCTGATTTCGTTCGATTTCTTTCGCTGCCTCGAAATTTTCATCCAAAAGAAGTTTAAACTCCTGCTCCATTTCTGCAATGATTTCATCAGAAACGATACCTTCCTGAAGCAGTTTTCGTTTATAAATTTTCCTTGGGTTAGGATGGTTTGCGATTATATCATATAATTTAGGCTGGGTAAATCTCGGTTCATCACCTTCGTTATGCCCATATTTTCGGTAACCTAAAAGATCTATATACACATCTTTGTGAAACTTGGCTCTATAATCCGCCGCAAAACGAATGGCATGCACCACAGCCTCCACATCATCAGCATTGATATGCATCACAGGCGAATCTGTAACTTTCGCTATATCAGTACAATAAGTAGAAGAACGAGCATCGAGATAGTTCGTCGTAAAGCCCACCTGATTATTCACCACGATATGTACCGTTCCACCTGTTTTATAGCCGTCCAGTGTCATCATCTGGGCGATTTCATAGACAATTCCCTGCCCTGCGATGGCAGCGTCTCCATGAATGACAATTGGTAAAACTTTTGTGTAATCTCCTTTGTATTGGTCTATTTTCGCTCTACAAATCCCTTGAACCAAAGCTCCCACGGTTTCCAAGTGAGATGGGTTAGGAACGAGATTGATTCTAACTTCCTCGCCAGAAGCCGTTGTCACTCTTTTAGATGCACCAAGATGATATTTCACATCGCCAGAGAAAACATCTTCATCGAATTCCTTTCCTTCAAATTCAGAAAAAATTTCTTTATATGATTTTTGGAAAATATTACTCAGAACATTCAGCCTCCCACGGTGAGCCATTCCCAGAACTACCTCATCTACACCATGTTGTGAAGAATAACTAATAAGCTGGTCTACCGCTGGGATAAGGGACTCACCACCCTCCAGAGAAAACCTTTTCTGCCCGACAAATTTGGTATGAAGAAAGCGCTCAAAAGCGATGGCTTGGTTTAGTTTATGCAAAATCTGGCGTTTTTCCTCTACGGAAAGAATTGGGTGATTTTCATTTTCTGAAATCCATTTTCTGATGAAATTTTTCTCCTCCACATTTTTGATGTGAATGTATTCCACCCCGATGGAGTCACAATATACCTGCTCCAGATGCTTTATAATATCTTCCAAAGTAGCTGTAGCAGGCATTCCGACCTGTGTAGCACAGTCAAATTTCTTACCTAAATCTGCCTTCGTGAGACCGAAATTCTCAATATCAAGAGTCGGCGAATACTCTCTACGCTTCCTTACAGGATTGGTCTTGGTAAAGAGATGCCCTCTGGTACGATAAGCCTCAATGAGATTGATAACCTTAAATTCCGTGAGAATGTCCTCTGGCACGGCGCCTGTATTTACGGCTGTCTGCACCACTTGAGGAACTTCCTGCACTGATTCTCCATAATTCTCTAATGCAAAATCAAAGCCCTGAAAAAACGACTTCCACGAAGGCTCTATACTATCAGGACTCTGAAGATATTGTTGATACATACTGTCTATCAACTCTATATGCGCTGTATTTAAAAATGAAAACCTGTCCATTACATTTTAATTCTCCTACTTTTTTTGAGTTACAAATTTATAAATTTTAGTCTTAATTTTAGTAAACTGGGAATGATAATTTCAGCACCACATCATTCTCATTATACGGAGCCTCCACAAATAGTTCTTCCAGCTTTCCGTTTTGAAGAAGGTCTTTCTTTATTTTATCCAAAAGTTTGGCTATAGCTTTTGTTCGCTGTTCATATCCTCCTTTATAATAAATACTGTAATATTTTGATTTTTTAATGGTTCTAAAAGCAAAATTATTATCCGAAACATTCACTTTTTGGGATAATGGAACGCCGTAGAAATACGAAACTTCTTTGTTTTTAAGCTCTCCTGCCTCTGTGAAAAGCACTGGCTCTCCAAATTCATCTTCCCGCTTTGAGAGGTCTTTGGTCACATAGCTGAAAACCCTATTGTGGTTGATGACTATATTTTTAAACAAAGCCCCTTTTTTATTAGATGTGCTCACATTCACGCCCAGAAACAGCCTTTCGTCCTGCTCCTCTATCATGATGCTGTCATATTTTATCTGATTGAACATCACCTCTTTATCAACTTTTCCTGAAAGCAGATTTGTAAGGTTTTTGACACTTACGGTTACATTATTATTTATATAGCTTTCTATATCAGAATCTGCCGCCTTAAACCTAAGCAACAAAGGATATTTAGGCGTATTCACCTGCCATACAATCTTGGTTTTGTCTCCTTTTGGAAAAAATTTTACAGTGATTTTATATGGAACTTCTTTTCGTTCTTGGTATAATTCATAGCTGATACTCTTATTTTCTTTGATTTTTCTGATAAAAACCTCTCCATATTTATTTTTATCCTTTGTGTGATTGTAGCTCATGGAACTTCCCTCCCCTTCGTACGGCAAGAAATAACGATAGCGATAATCTTTATCGGACAAAAAATAATCATTCCATCTCGTAAGGTTCTGTAAGTCATCAAACTGCGGGAAAACTTTATCCAAAGGAAACTCTATTTCCTTTTCCACTACAAAAGAATTTTTCTCCTCAAAAAAATAATACATCACAGCCGTATAGCCTGATGCCAACAAGACTAATAAAAGCAAAATAATCTTAAACCAGCGCACTACAAAATATTTTAAGCAAATATATAATATTTCCGCATTTTTACCGAACAATTTGTGTATATAAATTCACTCTTCCATTCTTTATTAAAGCCATAAAAGAAAAAAATAAAATTTTCTTACCTTTGTCTCATGCAAAAAATCTTAATAGTAGAAGACGAAAAAAGTATCTCTAACATCTTGGAAAACATACTTTCAGATGAGATACATGGCTCTGAAATCACCATTGCAGAAAATGGTCTGGATGCCTATAAATTGATAGAAAAAAATGACTTTGACCTGATTATTTCAGACATCAAAATGCCTAAATTATCAGGAAACGAACTCCTCACGCAAAGCCTTTCTATAAAGCCTGAAAGTGTTTTTCTAATGATTTCAGGACATGCGGATATAGAAACTGCTGTAAGTTGCCTGAAAAACGGAGCGTATGATTTCATCTCCAAGCCTATTGATATCAACAGGCTGATTACGAGCGTAAAAAATGCCTTGGAAAAGAAGGATTTACAAAATACTAAAAATTCGCTCATCAAAGAAAACACCCAGCTGAAAAAGAAAGTCAGCAAAAAATACCAAATGATTGGCGAATCTCCTGCTCTGAAAAACATTCAGAACATGATAGAGAAAGTAGCGCCATCTGATGCCAGAGTCCTCATCACAGGTTCCAACGGTTCTGGGAAAGAGCTGGTAGCACACGCCATCCATTCCCTAAGCGAACGCAGCAAAAACCCTATCGTAGAGGTGAACTGCGCCGCTATTCCTTCAGAACTAATTGAAAGTGAACTCTTTGGACATGTAAAAGGTTCTTTCACGGGAGCTATCAAAGACAAACAAGGGAAATTCGAACAAGCTAACAGCGGTACTCTTTTCCTAGATGAAATCGGTGATATGAGCCTTGTAGCCCAAGCCAAAGTCCTTCGTGCTTTGCAGGAAAATAAAGTTTCGCCTGTGGGAAGCGACAAGGAAATAAAAGTAGATGTGCGCGTGCTGGCGGCGACCAACAAAGATTTGAAAAAAGAAATAGAAGCAGGAAAATTCCGTGAAGACCTCTATCACAGGCTTTCCGTGATAGAAATCCATGTTCCCTCTCTGGATGAAAGAAAGGACGATATTCCTATTTTAGTGAAACATTTCGCGAAGCTCATCTCTGAGGAGCAGGGAACTTCAGTAAAAGAATTTGATGACAAAGCCATAAAAGCCCTCCAAAATTTCTCATGGACGGGAAATATCCGAGAACTTAGAAATGTAGTAGAAAGGCTGATTATATTAGGTTCAAACCCTGTAACAGCAGAAGATGTAACCAATTTTGTAAGAAAATAATTTTATGCTTTTATCGCTTAATTTTAAATATACCCGAGAATGTTTTAAACTTGCTCTCCCTGTGATGCTTACACAGCTGGGGCAGGTTTCCGTGAATTTGTTTGATAATATGATGGTGGGAAATATGCTGGGCGCCAACTCACTGGCTTCCACGGCATTAGCAAACTCAGTTTTTATCTCAGTTTTTATTTTTGGTGTTGGAGTTTCATTTGCCATTCCACCATTAGTCTCTGAGGCTCAGGCACAAAAAGACCATGACAGAATCAATAGTGTTTTTCGCCACGGAGCAGTGATAAACACGCTCATCGGAACGATTTTGACTTTCATTCTATTAGCCATAGCACCACTATTACACTACGCCAAACAACCAGAGGAAATCATTCCTGATGCTATTTTATACCTTTCTATCATTTCGTTGAGTGTGATTCCGATAATGAAATTTCAGACCCTGAGAGAGGTTTCCGAAGGGCTGTCCTACACCATCGGCGTAACGATAGCTACTGTTGCTGCAAACCTCATCAATGTAATTCTGAATTATGTTTTCATGAAAGGACTTTTCGGTCTGGAACCGATGGGCGTGGCTGGAGCTGCCTATGCAACGCTGATTGCAAGGATTTTCTCTGTTATTTTCTTATACATCGTAATGAAAAGAAATTCCATCACAAGAAGATACATTAACGAGCTGAGTTTCAAGGTTTCTCTTTTCAAAAAGGAAATGTTCCAAACTCTGCTGAAATTAGGTCTTCCTACAGCTATGCAGTTGTTTTTCGAGGTGACGGCCTTTGCTTTGGCGGCCTTTATCTGCGGTATGGTAAGTACTACGGACATTGCTGCCCACCAAGTTACCATAAGTATGGCTTCCTTTACCTTTAATCTTTGTGCTGGTTTTGGTGTGGCTTCTACGATTATGATTGGGAAAAAACGAGGAGAAAAAGATTTCGTAGGCGTGAGAGAAATCGGCATTAACAACATGAAAATAGTTTTCCTATTCATGCTTATAAGCTGTCTGACTTTTACCATTGGTAAAAATGTCCTGCCTACATTCTTTACAAAAGAAGATGAAACAGCCGTGATTGCTCTGGCTTCGCAGCTGCTGGTTCTCGCTTCGCTTTTTCAGCTTTCGGATGGTTTACAGCTGGTTTCTTTGGCGTGTCTGCGTGGATTACAAGATGTGAAAATACCGAGCGTCATCACATTTATCGCCTACTGGGTGGTAACGCTTCCATTAGGATTTTTCCTCTGTATAACCATGGAAATGGGCGCTTATGGTATGTGGGTAGCCTTTGGGATAGGTCTTACCATTTCTGCTACACTGCTTGCTGTCCGATTTTTAAAAATCAGTTCTCAAAATAAAAAATAGAGTTTGGTTTAAATCCTAAATAAATGGATAAGAACAAAATAAATAAAATAAGTAAATACATCCTAATCGGATTTGGGTTATTAGTTGTAGGTTCTTTCATGAGAGATATATTTATATATGGACCTAGATTAAGAGAAAAAGGAAGATATACAATAGGATATATATACCAACATAGTCCACATAAAGGAGGAGCAACTATTCATTATAAATATAAAGTTGGGGGTAAGTTATATTATAGCAAGGATACAGCTGGAGGAATTAAAAAAAATAGACTGCTTGAAAAGAGATTTTTAGTAAGATATGTATATGATGATATCAATTTAGAAGAGATATTACTAGAATATCCAGTCCCAGACAGCATAAAAGAAGCCCCGCCAGAGGGATGGAAGAAAAAGCCAGAATGGGCAGTAGAAACAATCATATCAAACTCGGATTGGTGGTAAATCATAATCTCACAAAATAAAAATAAAAAAACCTCCCTTTTTAAGGGAGGTTTTCATTTTGCTTCAAATTTATAATATTTTAGGGAATTTCGCTGGGTTGCTTTCATGGAAAAGGTCATAGACTTTTTCTACGATGTCTTCCACAGACGGCTTAGAGAAATAGTCCCCATCCGATGCGTAAGCTGGCCGGTGGTTTTTAGCAGCTATGGTCAGCGGCTTGCTGTCTAAGTATCTAAACGCCCCCTGTTTCTCCAAAATCTGCTGCATGATATACGCAGAAGCTCCACCCTCTACATCTTCATCTATTACAGCAAGGCGATTGGTTTTCTTCACACTTTCGCTGATTTCCTCTGACAAGTCAAACGGCAATAGCGACTGAACATCTATCACCTCAGCATCTATACCCAGTTTTGCTAATTCCTCCACAGCTTCTGTTACGATTTTCCAAGTAGAACCATAGGTAACCAGCGTGATGTCCTTCCCTGCTCTGGTAATTTCCACCTTTCCGACAGGCACGGTAAATTCACCGATGTTGTCTGGTTGTTTTTCTTTCAATCGGTATCCGTTCAGCGGTTCTATGATAAGCGCCGTGTCATCAGATTTCAGCATCGTATTATAGAATCCAGCTGCTTGGGTAAGGTTTCTCGGTACTAAAACCATCATTCCTCTTACCAAGTTCAGAATCCCCGCCATAGGCGACCCTGAGTGCCATACGCCTTCCAAACGGTGTCCGCGGGTTCTCACGATAACAGGAGCTTTTTGACCGCCTTTGGTTCTGTATTGTAAAGTTGCCAAATCATCGCTCATTCCTTGCAGACAATATAAAACATAATCCAAATACTGAATTTCTGCAATCGGTCTTAAACCTCTCATTGCCAGACCAACCCCCTGCCCTAAAATAGTCGCTTCACGGATTCCTGTATCTGCAATTCTGATTTCGCCATATTTTTCCTGCATTCCTTCTAGTCCTTGGTTCACATCACCGATGCTTCCTGTATCTTCACCAAAGATTAATGTTTCTGGATATTTCTCAAAAATCTTATCAAAATTATTACGGATAACTACTCTTCCATCCAAAATCTGAGAATCTTCGCTGAAAACTGGTTTTATTTCTGGAATATTTACAGCTTTCCACTCTGATTCGCTGTATAGATGTGATGAATAATTATCAGCCTCTTTCTCTGAAATTCTTTCATAAACCTGCACCAGATTTTGTCTATCGCTGGTATTTTGCTTTCTCGTAGCCCAAAGCACTTTTCTTACCAATGCAAAAATATCCTTTTTGCCTACTGTAACCAATGCTGAAAACTTCTCCAACAATGCAGCAACTTCTGACTGATTTTCAAACTGTTTTACCAATGGTAAAACTTGGTTTTGGATATGGTCTATTGATTCTCTATATTCCGCCCAAGCCTTCTTCTGCTGCTCTCTCACAAAGGCTTTCGCTTCTTTTTCTATCTCATCTAGCTCTTCCACAGAAGAAAGCGTCTGCTCTTCACCATCTATTTGGATAGAATAATTTAAAATCCATTCTCTAAATTTATTAAGACAATCAAACTCTGTCTCAAAGTTCATCCTCTCCTCATCCTTATATCTCTCATGAGAACCAGATGTAGAGTGTCCCTGCGGCTGCGTAACCTCTATAATGTGCAAAATCACAGGCACGCTTTCCTCTCTTGCCAGCTGCTCTGCACGGGCATAAGCTTCCAAAAGCATTGGATAATCCCACGCTCTTACTTGGATAACCTCGCACCCTTGCTTGTCGCCTTCTTTTCTTTGGAAACCAGCCAAAATTTCAGCTAAATCTTCCTTTGCTCTTTGGTTGTGCGTAGGAACAGAAATTCCGTAGCCATCATCCCAAATAGACATAATCATCGGCACCTGCAAAGCACACGCTGCATTGATAGTTTCCCAAAAATGCCCTTCCGCCGTAGATGCATCTCCGATTGTCCCAAAAGCCACTTCCTGCCCATTGTGGGAGAATTTTTCAGAGCCTTGGAATTTTACTTCTTTATAAACATTAGACGCCAGAGCCAGTCCGAGAAGTCTCGGCATCTGCCCTGCTGTAGGCGATATATCGGATGAAATATTTTTAATCTGTGTCAAATCCTTCCAGCTTCCGTCTTCATTCAAAGAACGAGTCGCAAAATGGCACGGCATCTGTCTCCCTGCTGAAGCGGGTTCGCGCTCCACATCAGTATCTGCATAGAGCTGAGCAAAAAATGCATCCACACTCAAAACTCCCACTGCCATCGCAAAAGTCTGGTCGCGGTAATATCCTGATCGCCAGTCTCCCTCGCGGAAAACCTTTGCCATTGCTAACTGCGGAAGTTCCTTCCCATCTCCTACAATCCCAAATTTTGCCTTTCCTGTAAGAACCTCTTTTCTTGTTAAATAACTTGCCTCACGGGAAATTCTTCCCAAACGATAATCATCTAAAACTTGCTTTCTAAAATCCTGAAATGAAACCTGTTCTGTTTCTATGTAATTAGACATAATTATTTATTTTGTTATTTGTCTTTATCTTTGTTAAACTTTATTCTTTATCTCAAAAACTCCTCCAAACCTATTGTTTTCTGCTCTCCGCTGTCCAAGTTTTTCACGGTAACCTGCTGGTTTTTAATCTCATCACCTCCGTAAAAAACAATCTCTGGAATTCCTTTCTTCTCGGCGTAGGTAAATTGTTTTTTCAGTTTGGCGTTTTCTGGGTACAGCTCCGCGGAAACTCCTTTGGCTCTTAGTTTTTGGATTACTTTCATCGCCTCGGTTGCCTCCTCATCGCCATAATTCGCAAAAAGGTATTCTATTTTAGGCGTTTTATTCTCTGCGAAAAGCCCCAATTCCTCCATAACAAGGTAAATTCTATCCAATCCGAATGAAATCCCAATCCCCGAAATCCCCTTCACACCGAAAACCTCCGTAAGATTGTCATACCTTCCACCGCCGCCGATAGACCCCATCTGAACGCCCTGAGCCTTTACTTCAAAAATCGCTCCTGTGTAGTAGTCCAAACCGCGGGCAAGGGTAATATCAAAAACCAAAACTTCCTCATTTACACCCAGTTCCAGCGCTTTATTTAATACAAACTCCAGCTCTTCTATTCCCTTTTCGCCAACTTCTATTCCTTTAAATTTTTCTTTCAGCAGGGCAAGTGTATCCTTCGTGGAAAGCGCTTCAAATAGGAAATTCAGCTTTTCTACAGCTTCTTGTGAAATTCCCTTTTCCAGCATTTCCTTAACTACGCCATCTTTCCCGATTTTATCCAGTTTATCCAAAGCAACCGTAAAGTCTATCAACTGCTCCGATATATCTGCATATTCCGCCAGACCAGAGAGGATTTTTCGGTTATTGATGCAGATTTTCACAGGAATTCCCAGCTCTGCAAAACTCTTCAGATACAACTGCACCAGCTCCACTTCCTGCCACAAACTTTCCGAACCTACCACATCCGCATCACATTGGTAAAACTCTCTAAATCTCCCTTTTTGCGGGCGGTCTGCTCTCCAAACGGGCTGAATCTGATACCTCTTAAATGGGAATGAAAGTTTTCCGTGGTTCATCGCTACAAATCTCGCAAATGGCACGGTCAGGTCATATCGAAGCGCCTTGTCAGAAATCTGTGGAGTTAGTTTTTTGAAATCCTTATTCTGCCAAGTTTCCTCATCCACATCAGAAGTAAAATTTCCCGAATTAAGTATCTTGAAAATCAGTCTATCTCCCTCTTCTCCGTATTTCCCAGTAAGTGTAGAAAGATTCTCAAAACTCGGTGTCTCCAAAGGCTGAAAACCAAACAGTTCAAAATTCTGCTGCAAAACACCGATGATGTATCTTCTATTGTAAATTTCCTGTGCCGTAAAATCCCGAGTTCCTTTTGCTAAACTTGGCGCTGATGACATAATATTTGCTCTTTTAATAAAAAGACAAAAGTAAAAAAAATAAACCTTATAAATCGGATTTATTTAATAAATTTGCCTTTATAAAATTCTCTTCATTATGAAAACTTTTTTATTTCTTATTCTTTCGCTATTTGCATTGACCGCAAATGCACAGCAAAATTACTATGAATTTGGGTGGAATAACCAGTACGGCATCGTAGATAAAGATGGAAACGAAACCCTGCCGCCATCCTACCAATGGGTATCTTATCTGATTGATAATGAGTCGCCTTTCATCGTTCTAAATGGAAACAAAGGCGCTATAATCACAAATAAACAGACTGGGAAAATGGAAAAAATAGACTATCTCATTGATACTTATCTCATTAGCATTGATAAAAAAGATTATATGTATGCTCGTTCCAGCGGAAATGGCTTTCTTCTGAATAATCTAGATTTGGACAGTAGAATAAAACTTCCAAAAAAATACACCAAAGTCAGAGATGAAGGAGATTATCTAACTGGTTTTACGAGCAGGAATACTATTGATTTCATTTCTAAAAAAGATTTTGAAATAAAGAAAGAAATCCTCGCTCCAAAGGAAATCCAAAGCTATCCAACGGAACAAGGGAACAGAGTCTATATCATCAGTGAGAAAAATTCTACTCTTTTTCTAGATGACAATCTGAATAAAATCGCCTCTACAAATACTATTTTCAAAGAATTTGATAACCTGAAAGAATATTTAGAAAAGCTAAACATCAGCATTACAGACCCAAAGGAGTCAATTGTAGGCGTTGCCGCTTCTGCAGCAAACTATCCTTTTATTTTTCCAAAAAGAAATGGCGACTATGCCATATACAACATTCATTATTCCAAAGAAGAATCTATTCCGTTTTTTCAATTCAAAAGAACAGGTTTTAGCATTTACAATTCCCGCTATGAAAACAGCGTAACACTGAGGAACAATCATGATAATATGTATCTCTTTTTCTACACTGATGTTCGTTCTAAAACCATACTCCTGCCAAAAAAATATTGGAAAAGTATAGATTTACAGCTTATTTCTCCTTAAAAAACAAAATGGTATTTTCATAAAAGAAAATACCATTTTTAAATTACAACTACCTCACAAACAACATATTACTGCGGATAGTTTAGATTTTCATCTTTTAGGTTAAGAAGCACCTCTTCCAAGTATTTTTTTGCTTCGTATCTTGCCATCAGAAGGTTGTTGCAGTAGACATTTCCGCACTCCACCTCAGACGCGCCAGGGATATCGCCCTCAAACTCACTGATGAATTTAAACATTCTTGTCATCAGCTCTACAATATCCTTTGATTCGTAGTCTCCCGCCAAAATAAGGTAATTTCCTGTCATACAACCCATTGGCCCCCAGTAGATAACTTTATCTTTCCAGTCGCTGTTTCTGAGCCATGTAGCCGCCAGATGCTCCATCGTGTGTATCTCTGCAATCCCCAAAACAGGCTCTTTGTATGGTCTTTTCATTCTGATATCAAACGAAGTAAGCACTTCATTTCCGACATGATCTTTACGAGAAACGAAAATTCCTCTCTGCATTTTCAGATGATCTACGGTAAAACTTGCTATTCTTTCCATAAAATTGATTTTAGACAACAAAAATAAGATTTATATTCATTATTTTGCCTTGATTCCGAAAAACTTTTGAACAATATTTCTAATAAAATAAATATTTTCTTTACCTTTGTGCTGTTTTCAGATTAAAAAATGAGTTTAAAACACATCATAGAAGAACATGAGTAACTCGGATTTTCATCCGAGTGAATTTTTATTTTTAAAGCTGAAAAAACTAATTTCCGAATATTTATTACTAATTTTTAAATTTTATTAAAAATGAAAAACTTTGTAGAAGAACTGCGTTGGCGTGGTATGATTCAG
>CAUORE010000038.1:0-16568 GCA_963506915.1 uncultured Flavobacteriaceae bacterium | reverse complement strand
CCCTAATTCTGGAAATCGTGTTTTTCTTTTTATTTTATAATATTTCATTTTGTTTATATTTAAAAATCAATGATGTACATTTTCCCATCAGTTGGATTTTATTGAGTTTTATTTCCATTTTCTTAATTTAAGGAGTATATATAAAATCCCCCAAAGGTTTTCCTAGTTCATTTATACGAATATAATATAGCCAAATATCAGGACAAATCCGAGGGTTATAATTATCTCCTCCCCATGCAAGAATAATAGGATAACCATAAGCTTCATCTCTTTTAAACTTTCCTATAGACCAAAACCCTCCTAAAACCTTTATTACTGCTTCTCCTATGTATATATATGCGTATTCATAAAGGTCTTCGTTTTCTTTATATATTTTCTCCACTTGATTTATTTCATCTTGTGAAAAAGTAAATTCATTTAGATTTAAAATTTCAAGAAATTCTTGCATTTTAGCATCTTTTGTTTCCAAGAAATCATCTAGTTTTTTCTGTAATTCTTTATTGAGTTTTATTTCCATTTTCCTAATGTTTTTATGTGGTTCATGGTGATTTAGGTGGATAGTCCCCTGTCATTTCATATAGACAAAGATACTGTTTTCCGCAAGTTATTCTGAGCCAATATTTTTTTATTCGTGTTTTGAGCTTTCCCACTATCCAAAACTGAAGAAAATTCCTTATTTTTGCAACCTATTCTAAAATAGAAAATTATGTTTCAGAGTTTACAAGACAAATTAGATAAAGCACTGCACAACCTCTCTGGAAGAGGGAAAATCACAGAAATCAATGTAGCAGAAACGGTTAAAGAAATCCGCCGTGCCTTGGTGGATGCCGATGTAAACTACAAAGTAGCCAAAGACCTCACCAAAAGAGTGCAGGACAAAGCCATCGGGCAGAATGTCCTCACCTCGCTCACTCCTGGGCAGCTGATGACCAAAATCGTTCATGATGAGCTGGTGGAACTCATGGGCGGCACACAGGAAGGTATCAATCTGGCAGACAAACCGAGCATTATCCTCATCGCTGGGCTTCAGGGTTCAGGGAAAACCACTTTCTCTGGAAAACTAGCCAACTTCCTCAAAAAGAAAAAGAACAAAAACCCTCTACTAGTAGCCTGTGATGTCTACAGACCTGCGGCTATCGACCAGCTGGGAGTTCTCGGAGAGCAGATAGGCGTGCCTGTTTATAAAGAACTAGAAAACAAAAATCCTGTTCAGATTTCACAAAACGCCATCGATTTTGCTAAACAAAACAAACACGATGTAGTGATTATAGACACCGCAGGGCGTTTGGCTATCGATGAAGAAATGATGAACGAAATCCGCAGTGTCCATCAGACCATCAAACCTTCTGAAACGCTCTTCGTAGTGGATTCCATGACAGGGCAGGATGCTGTAAATACAGCCAACGCGTTTAACGAGGTGCTGAACTACAACGGAGTAGTTCTCACAAAATTAGACGGTGATACCCGAGGCGGAGCGGCGCTTACGATTCGTTCCGTGGTTAATAAACCGATAAAATTCATCTCCACAGGCGAGAAAATGGATGCCCTAGATATCTTCTATCCAGACAGAATGGCGGACAGAATCCTCGGAATGGGAGATGTGGTTTCCTTGGTGGAAAGAGCCCAAGAGCAGTTCGATGAAGAAGAAGCAAAGAAACTCAACAAAAAAATTCAGAAAAACGAACTTGGTTTTGATGACTTCCTAAAACAACTTCAGATGATGAAGAAAATGGGAGGCATGAAAGACCTCATGGGTATGATACCAGGAATGGGAAAAGTAGCCCAAAATGTGGATATCAATGATGATACCTTCAAGCATATAGAGGCGATGATACAGTCCATGACGCCAGAAGAAAGAAGAAGACCTAGCATCATCACCATGCCGAGAAGACAAAGAATAGCCAAAGGAAGCGGAAGAAAAGTAGAAGAAGTAACCGCTCTGATGAAGCAGTTTGAGCAGCTTGGCAAGACTATGAAACTCCTACAAAGCCCACAAGGCAAGCAGCTGATGTCTATGATGAGCAAAGGCGGCGGACTCCCAGGAATGGGCGGCGGAATGCCTTTCGGAGGAAAATAAACGAATAAAAGAAAATCCCTTCTGTGAGAGAAGGGATTTTTTATTTTTCGAGATTTTGATTTTTTTTAGAATTTAAAAGTATCGTCTTTAAAGGCTTTGTTTAGTTCTATTTTACTAAAAATCATCACATAGTCTGAATCTTTTTTCGGCGAAGAAGCCTCTATACGAAACGGCATCAGAAGATTTCCTACCTTTTTGTAATCAGAATAAGTGATGGTCTCTCCCCTTTTTTCCTCTTTTAAAAGTAGATAAGACAGCTTGTCAAAATAGTAAATGGTTTTATTCACATTCTTGGTAAGTTCTACTTTGAAAACTTCCTTATCTCCGAGCTTTTCTACTCCCAAAAGCTCCGCCGTGAAGCCCTTTTGCTCATAATTGATAAAATCCGTATCGAAGCTCTCTGGCTTATAGTTCGGGTATTCTTGGAGTTTATTAACGGCGTAGTTCATAGCGTAGCCCTTTTTCCCGTCATAGCCCTCTATCACCTGCTCTTTTTTCCCATTTACCACGATGGTTTTGGTAAGATTCGGTCTGGCTTGGTAGATTTTCACAGGATATTCCTCATTCACTCCCAAAATCACTTTGCCCTGAAGCAGAATGGTATTCAGCAGTTTCCACTGGACTAAACCTCCTGTATTTTGGATATTTTTATCAATAATCTGAGCCGCAGTCTGGGCAGAAAATATTTGCGCTAAAAATACCAAGGTTATTAGAAATATTTTTCTCATGTTATTTTTTTTATGGTTTATTGGTTTCTTCTTAAAATTTCTCTTGCCTTTTCCAAATCCTCTGGAACATCTATCCCCACGCCCACGAAATTGGTCTCTATCATCTTGATTTTCATGCCGTATTCCAGATAGCGGAGACATTCTATTTTTTCAGCAATTTCCAAAGGTTTCATCGGAAGTCTTGCAAAGTTAAGCAAAGCCTCTCGTCTAAAAGCATAAACGCCGATATGTTTAAAATATTTTATGCCCTTCTCTTCTCTTGGATAAGGAATCACAGAACGGCTGAAATACAGGGCAAAACCATCTTTATCCGTAATTACTTTTACATTATTCGGGCTTTCTATTTCTTGTTTTTCTGTCAAATGAATTTTCAGCGATGCCAGAGAAATTTCCTTCTTGTCATCAGCCTCAAAGACAGAAATCAGCTGTTTCAGTGGTTCTGTTTTTAGGAAAGGTTCATCACCTTGGACATTCACCACTATATCACAGTCGATGTTCTGCACAGCTTCTGCGATGCGGTCACTGCCTGTTTCATGCTGACCTGTCATCAGGGCTTTTCCCCCTGCGTTTTTTATTTCATTAAAAACAATTTCTGAATCCGTAGCCACGAAAACCTCATCAAACAAGCCTGTTTCCACCACATTTTGGTAAGTAGTGGTAATGACAGTTTTCTCGCCCAAAAGCTGCATAAGCTTCCCTGGGAAACGGCTCGCCTCGTATCGAGCAGGGATAACGGCTATTATTTTATTTTTTTTCATTTTTTACTTTAATTTCAATATTTGAGATAAGGTTTTTCCATCCCAAATAAATGTTTTTTCATCTGTTTTTTGATTTATCGGAGTTTCTTTTTCATTGTCATCTTCATCGAATTCTGCCTCTTCCATTTTCATGATGATTTTAGATTTCACACCTCCTTTATCACTCGGAAAAATATATTCTTCACTATGATAAAAAACACCTGCATCCCCCACATTCATCAACAAATCCAAAGGGAAAAAATTCTTCCCATTCCACAGAAGATACTGCGTATTGGTAGGGATTCCACACGCCTCGCCTGAGTTTTCTACCCTTATCACGGATTTTATTCCTGAAAGTCCCTTGTTGTTTAGTATCTCCATACTTGTAAAATGCAGATTATCAACAAGAAAATTATGCTTATCTATTACTTTATTGTTTTCCAGCGCCAGAACCTCCATTTTCACCTGTTTATAAGCTCCTCCATCCTTACTGACCGTTCCCACAGCCCCAAAAAGAAACTCTACGCCATTCTTTTTCTGATGCCACAAAGCAAGATTTCCGCCCCAGATATAGCCTTTTTTCAGCTGATTATTTTTCTTATAGCTGATTTCATACCAAGGTGCTTCACGAAGCCCCGCAGAATGCGTATGAGTAGTAATGTTAGTAATATTAACAGCATCGCCTATCTGCAGGCTGTCTATTTTATTAGACTTATAGCTAGGTTGTTCCCTTACTTTTGCATCTGATACCATTACTTTTTGGGCTACTTTTTTATCAAAAGTATAACTTCCAAAATAGACTTCTTCATTGTTCTGAGCTGATACCCAGATACAAAGAATAAAAAAACATAAAATTCCCAGCTTCTTCATTATAAAAAATTTAAGCGGTTAAAAGTAAAAAAACTTTACAAACTGACCAAAAACAATACCTTATTCAAAAATTTTACTCCCCATCATACACAACAGGGAGTAATAATTATAAACTCAAATCCTTCTTGATTTGCTCTATTTTATGATTTAATTTGTCAACTTGACCAGCATATTCGCTCTCAGATGAAATATTACTTTTCACAGAGAAATAGAACTTAATTTTTGGTTCCGTTCCTGATGGGCGGATGGCTACTTTCGTGCCGTCTTCCGTGTAGTATATCAGCACATTAGACTTAGGAATATCGGCCATTTCTACTTTTTCATCTTTTACTAAATCCCATGCGGTCTGCTCCTGAAAATCTTTCACAAGAACCACTTTAGAACCTGCTAGTTCTTTCACTGGATTATTACGGAAGTCTGACATCATTTTTTTGATTTCCTCTGCTCCTTCTCTTCCTTTTCTTACCACATTGACCAGCGCCTCTTGATAAAGCCCTAAATCCTTATAAATCTCTATCATATACTGGAAAATACTGCTGCCCTGAGCCTTGCACCATGCTGCTATTTCGCAGGCAAGAAGGATAGAACCGCACGAGTCCTTATCTCTCACGAAATCCCCTGTCATAAAGCCAAAACTCTCCTCTCCTCCGCAGACGAATTTTTGTTTGCCTTCGGCTTCGCGAATCATTTTACCAATCCATTTAAAGCCTGTAAGTCCCGCCTTGCACTCTATTCCATATTTTTTAGCAATATCAAAGAAAATATCCGAAGTCACGATAGTAGAACCGATGAACTCACTTCCTGTGATTTTTCCTGCTTTTTTCCATTGGTCAAGGATGTAATAAGTCAGGATAGTATTGGTCTGGTTTCCATTAAGCAGCTGGATTTTCCCTTCAAGATTTCTAACTGCGATGCCGAGTCTATCCCCATCTGGGTCACAGCCGATAACAATATCTGCATTGGTAATTTCTGCCAAGTTCGTCGCCATAGTAAGAGCCGCAGGCTCTTCTGGATTAGGGCTTTCCACGGTTGGGAAATTTCCACTTGGAATCATCTGCTCTCTCACCAAATCCACCTTTGCAAATCCTGCCTTTTTAAGGGCTTTCGGAATTGTGGTGTAAGTTGTTCCATGGATAGAGGTGAAAACGATATTCAGATTATCTCTCCCAACATTCTGATAAAGAGAGTTTTGCATACAAGCATCTATATAAACATCATCCTGCTCCTCGCCTATCCATTCTATCAAATCATCATTTCCATTAAACTTAATATCCTGAAATTTAACGGAATACACCTCTTTGATAATCGCCTCATCATTCGGCGGAACAATCTGTGCGCCATCATTCCAATAAACCTTGTAACCATTGTATTCAGGCGGGTTGTGTGATGCTGTAAGTACGATTCCAGCATTACATTTTTTATCTCTCACCGTGAAAGAAAGCTCTGGCGTAGGGCGGTGTTCCTTGAAAAGTAAAACACGGATTCCATTAGCCGTCAGCACATCCGCTACTACTTTCCCAAATTCTTTGGAATTATTTCTCACATCATAGGCGATAGCTACTTTGATAGTTTCGCCTTTAAACTGCTGATGCAGGTAGTTTGCAAGTCCTTGGGTAGCTTGTCCAAGGGTATATTTATTGAGCCTATTGGTTCCCACGCCCATCACTCCTCGCATTCCTCCTGTCCCAAATTCTAACTCTTTATAAAAAGAATCTTCCAGTTCTGCTCCATTTTCATCTATCAACTGCTGAACTTTAGCTCTTGTCTCTTCATCAAAAGACTCTGAAAGCCAAAGCTTTGCTTTTTCTATTGTTGTCATACTTTTAATTTTATAGTTTATTTTTTTATTATTAATGCCTTATCTTCCTCCAAAACTTTCTTTACAGGATTGCCCGTATAGCTTAGTTTCGCATTGTTTTTTAGTTTTCCTTCTAATTTTTCATCAACCGAAATTTCCGCCGAAACATCATCTTCAGCCTTGATTTTCAAGTTATTTACAAACCAATACGGCGACACCATCACAGCAGAATCCCTCATCACCACTTCTGCTTCCAGTGTTTTCCCAAACATCTCCAGCCGAGCATTATCATAGAGATTTATCTCAGTCTTATTGGATAAAATAGCCCCTGTAAATTTCGTATTATCTTCCATTTTCAGGCTAAAATCATCCATCATCATTTGGCTGGAAATATTAAATTCTGCTGAATTCTGCATTTTCATTTTAGAAATTTTCCCAGAAGAATACAAAATAATGTTATACACTTCCACCCCTTCGGTTTTTCTTTTCTCGCTGATAGTCAATTCTTTATCCTTAACTTTGATTTTTAAATTTTCAAAAATATTAGGATAAGTCTCCACTATCAGTTTATTTTCAGTGCTTTGTATATAGGACACTTTGAAATTCCCTTCTAAATACAAAGCGCTAAATTCCTCTATCTTCACCTCTTGCGTTTTTATTTCACTGCCTTCGGGCTGAATTTTCCCACAAGAAATCAGCACCAAAACAACGACTATGTAGAGGAGGTTTTTCATCTATTATTCATCAAAAATTTTATAATCTGCTCTGCTTCATCTTGGCTAAAACCATCTATTTTACGCTTTTTGTCTCCGTAATGAATCACTATGGAAGCCCATCGGTTTTTTCTCACCACTACTTCCTTGATTTTAGATTTTTCAATCTTACTTTCTGTGTTAATTAGCCAAAATTGAAGAGCAAAAATCACCAGCCAAAGCACCGCCGAAATAGTCTTAAAATGAGAAACCTTACCAAAGTCAAAATCATTCTGATACAAGTCAAACAAATAGATAGCAATAAACACGAAAGAAGCCGATAAATAAAGCAGTTTACTCGTTTTTTTGTTATCTGTAATCTCGAAATATTCTGGATAACTCGTTATGGTGGTTTTCCCAAATGATATGCTGTTCATCTTAAATTTGTTCTTCTATATTATAATTTTTGTGTTCTCTATTGGTTCTGATAATCATCTCTCCGAGAAATCCTCCTATAAAAAGCAAAGTTCCCAAAATCATCATCGTCAGCGAGATGAAAAACCACGGATTATCGGCGATTAGGTGTCCGTATTGTTTGTGAACATAGACTGCTATCAGTTTGGAAACTCCAAGCCAAAATGCTGAAAGGAAACCGATAATAAACATCAAAGTACCGACCGCTCCGAAAAAGTGCATCGGTCGCCCGCCAAAACGACTGATAAACCAAAGTGTAACCAAATCCAAAAAGCCACGAATAAAGCGTTCTGTCCCAAATTTAGAACTTCCGTAAGGTCTTGCCTGATGTTTCACTTCTTTCTCTGTAATACGCTTAAAACCAGCATTCGCCGCCAAAACAGGAATATATCGGTGCATATCGCCATAGACATCTATGGATTTTACGACTTGTTTTTTATAGGCTTTCAGACCGCAGTTGAAATCGTGCAGATACACTCCAGAAACCTTTCTCGCTGCTGCATTGAAGAGCTTAGACGGCAGGTTTTTAGTCATTACATTGTCAAATCTTTTCTTTTTCCAGCCAGACACGATGTCATAATTTCCATTGATTACCATATCGTACAGCTCTGGAATTTCCTCTGGAAAGTCCTGTAAATCAGCATCCATTGTAATCACCACATCTCCAGACACTTTCTCAAATGCCGCATGCAGCGCCTGTGATTTCCCATAATTTCTGGAAAACTTTATTCCATGGATATGGTCATTTTCCCTGCAAAATCCCTCTATAATTTCCCAAGATTTATCCGTACTACCATCATCTACAAACCAAATTTCATACGAAAGCTGGTTCGCCACACACACCTTATCAATCCTAGAAAAAAGCTCTTTCAGGGATTCCTCCTCATTCAATAAAGGGATAACTATAGATAAATTCATTTCTAAAAATCAAATACAATCCACAAATTTACACAAAAAGAAAATAACATCAAGGCTAAATTATTTAATCACTATAAATCAAATAGTTATATATTTTCTCTGATTTTTAAAATTTCCATTCTTGGAATTAATAAATAATTCACTATATTTGCCACGGCAAGTCCTACACAACCAGCTCCTGAAAATCCTCCAGGGTGGGAACGCAGCAAAGGTAATCGGTTGTAGCGGTGTGATGTAGGTAGCTTGCCTTTTTTATTGGATAAATTTTGTTTCATATTTGTTAATTTTTAAGGCTTCCCAAAATGGGAAGCCTTATTTATTATGTGATTAGATTATTTTACGATTTTCATTTCATCGATAAGCCATTTAGAATCAGCAAATTTATCAATGATGAAAAGAATATATTTAGCATCCACCATGATATTTCGGCTGAAACGAGGGTCGTAGTTGATATCGCTCATCGTTCCCTCCCACTGGCGGTCAAAATTAAGCCCAATCAAATTCCCACGAGCATCCAGCGCTGGACTTCCTGAGTTCCCTCCCGTAGTATGGTTTGTCGCCGTGAAAGCTAACGGAACTTTACCATCTTGGTTTTTATAAATTCCATAGTCTTTTCTGTTGTAGAGGTCTATCAGTTTTTTAGGAACATCGAACTCGTAGTCGTTTGGAATATATTTCTCCATCACGCCATCTAGTGTAGTCTGATAGTGGTATCTGACAGCATCAGCTGGTTCAGAGCCTTTTACTTTACCATAAGTCACCCTTAGAGTAGAGTTTGCATCTGGGAAGAATTTTCTCTCTTTGTCCGTATTCATCTGAGCTGCCATGTATCTCTTCTGTAGAGCATCTATTTCAGCCTGATACTGAGTGTATTTCGGTTCTACTTTTTGAAGATATGTGTCTCTGATTTCTTTATACAAACTGATTATTGGGTCGTTTTTCAATGCTTTGATAAGCTCTGCTGGATTATCCAGAACTTTCTCTGTATCGGAAGAAATATTTAGTCCATTAAGGTTTTTTCTACCTGTCAGAACAGAATTTTTAGACCAATTTTCTACCAATTCTAAATTTTGATTCACATTTTTGTATTTATCAAAACCAGAAGGCAGGTACGCCGCTGGAACTTTCTCTGCATAAAGAGCCAAAAGCTTAGCCGTTACCTTTGCATCTATCTCGCCATTATAGTTTTTATAAAAACTTGCTAATGCAGACGAAAACTTCTTAATGCCTGCTGGCGTGGTTTTTCCCTGCTCATAATGCTCCATAAATGCCAAAAATCTATTTGCAAGATTAAAAGTTTCAGCATTTCTGAGAAGTTCTGTAAAGTAAGCATCGCTAAGGGCAAATGAAGCCTGAGCGTTATACAAATGTTCAAATTCTGAAATCATTTTAGAAATTTCAGGATTTTTCTTCGCTAAAAAGGCTTCATAGTCTTTCTTCTTCTGAACAGCGTTAGACTTTTTCAGTCCTGTAGTTTCGCCTATCCATTTTTTCCAATAATTGGCCACGGAAGCGTATTTAGATGCGTATTTTATTCTTGTAGCATCATCTACACGCATTTTTTCGTCTAATGTTTTCAGTGCTACATCTCTCACTGCTATTTTAGCTGGATTGGTATCGTTGATGATTTTTTCCACCGCTATAGACGGAAGATATTCATTGGTTCTACCAGGGAAACCAAACACAAAAGTAAAATCATTTTCCTTGATATCTTTGATGGAAATCGGCAGGAAATGTTTCGGTGTGTAAGGCACATTATCCTTGCTGTATTCGGCAGGTTTATTATTCTTGTCTGCATAAATTCTAAACAAAGCAAAATCTCCTGTATGACGAGGCCAAACCCAGTTGTCCGTATCAGAACCAAACTTACCGATGGACTGCGGCGGAGCACCTACCAAACGCACATCTTTATATGTTTCTATGATGTAGGCATAGTATTTATTCCCTGCAAACATAGATTTTACAGTTACTCTTTGGTAAGGTTCTATCTTGAACTGCTTAGTTACTTCTGCTATATTTCTAGCGATAACTGCCTCTGCTTCTCTATCTGTAAGCCCTTTGGTTCCGTTTAAGACTTGGTCTGTAACTTCCTTAATATCAACGATAAAATCCGCCGTAGCACCTGGATTAGGAAGCTCTTCGCTCATGTTTTTAGCCCAAAAACCATTAGTCAAAAGGTCGTTCCCTACTGATGAATGGCTTTGGATGTTATTATATCCACAGTGGTGATTGGTCAGAAGCAGTCCCTTTGGTGATATCACCTCGCTGGTACATCCTCCATTGAACTGAGCCACAGCATCTTTGATACTCGGTTTATTCGGATTAAAAATATCTTTTGCGGAGATTTTCATTCCTAATTTTTTCATTTCAGCCTCGTTTAGTTCCGTAGGCATCCACATTCCTCCATACTGCTGGGAAAAAGCCATCACAGCAGGTAGCAAAGAAGCTATCAATAATATTTTTTTCATTTTAAAAATAAAGTTTACAATTTCTCTGGGTAAAAATACACTTTTTCTTATTAAAAACGAGAAAAGCACGAACAAATCGTGCTTTTAATTTTTATTTTCCTAAAAACTGCTGGCTGTTTTCCTTTTCATAATCCTGAATAATGTAGAAAAGCCCTGTCACCATCTGCTCCGTAGCATACTGACTCAGTGAATTGCTGGTCGTACCACCGCCCTCATTACCAAGGAGTGAGCCGAGCATAGAGTTCGCACTTGTTACATTATTGATGGCTCTCACTATCCCAAATTCATTTAGTTTTTCATCTACTTTTGGTGTAAATGCAGAAACTAACTTATTATAAGTCTTTTCCCTCAAAATCTGCGTTGCCGTTCCTGCTTCTCCCTGCATGATACGAGCCACATCATCACTAGTAAGGCTATTCACTGCATCTACCAAAATAGGCTCTGCTATCGTAGCTGTAAAAGAGGCCGTTTCTGCCATGTATTCTTTTTCTTTTTTAACCAAATCAGGAGAAATTTTTCCCAAAACGCTGTTCATTTTTTTCAAACCAGAAGGCATAGCGCTGTCAATCAATGGACTCTGAAGAAATTCATTTTTATCCTTAAAGACCTTCATACCTTTGGAAACTCCCCCCAATAAAACTCTTTTGATCACTGATACTCCTATGGCTGATGTAGCTATCGCTGTGCAAGACTGCACTGCTGCCACTCCCACCGTTGCTGCTACCACCGAAGTGATTATTACTGTTTTTACTTTCATAAAATTACATTTAAATGTTGGAAAAATGACAAAATTCTTGCCAAAAATTTATTTTTTCAAGAAAAACCTTGCCACAAAATTATGGCAAGGTAAGTAAAATATTGAAATAATATGATATTATTTTTTCTTATTTTTCAAAGTTTTAATCTCAGCTTCTAGCTTCTCTACTTTTTGAGAAAGCTCTTTCACAGCATTGATAAGCATAAAAGTGTATTCGTTACCATCTACTGACTTAATTCCCTCTACACCATTTATCTTCTCATTAGTAGTATTTACCATAGTAGGTACTACTTTTTCTAATTCTTGAGCGATTACTCCAGTGTAGGTTTTATCTCCTTTATCAGCCTCTTTTTTATAATTAAAGTTCACTGGTTTGATTTGTAGAATTTCTTTGAGGCCTTTGGTATAAGGTTTTACATTTTCTTTTATACGGGCATCTGAGAATACTGTCCAAACATTACTTCCGTGCTTGTACGCCTGCCCATCCGCTGCGAATTTAAACTTCTCTGAATAAACATTAGCAATACTTTCTACATTTCCCCTTACATATCCATTATAAGCTCCAGAATGCGGTCTTACCCCTATCGAGAAAGCATCTCCACTTCCCTCATTATCACCTATCAATAATCTAAGTTCTGAATGGTCTATAGAATAATCATAACGATAAAATGCAAGTACATCTGAATTTGGGAACATTCCATCCGACCAAGGAGATGTCCCCTCAAAGGAAAGATAATTTCCTACTCCAGGATAGGTAGTCCCTGGCTGTTTATGTCCCACTGCTATATTTCCTGCTATATGTAACTTTTCTTCTGGTTTATAAGTTCCCAACCCTATATTAGGGCTGTTTGCTTGGTTATGTCCCAATAGAATTACATTTTCATTGGCTGTATGTGTATTAAGATTTCCTTGATCTATTCCATTTCCTATAGCTACCACATTATCTAGTTCAGAAGTTACATTTTGGATATACGCACTTCCTAGATGGATATTACCATTTCCTTTTATCCAATTACCAGATTCATTACCAAATGCTATATTTCCATGTCCTGTAGTACTCTGACGCAATGCTAAATTTCCCTGTGCAATATTATGCTGTCCTGTAGTGTTATTAGACAATGCATAAGTTCCTAACCCTATATTATAATTCCCTGCAGTGTTATTTCTCATTGCTCCACTTCCTAATGCCATATTGTATTCTCCAGTCCTATTATCATGAAGAGCAGCTCTACCAACACCTATATTTTCCTTACCTGAAATATTTAGGTGTATACTATAAACACCTATGGCTATATTCCCTGTTCCTACAGTATTTTTATGGAGAGCATAGTTTCCAAAACCTATATTTTCGCTTCCTGTGGTATTATTATAAAGTATAGACATCCCCATACCTATATTGGCTTTTCCTGTTGTATTTTCATGGAGAAAACCATTTCCCATTCCCATATTTTCATCCCCTGTAGTATTATTATAAAGCGCATAGTGTCCTACAACTACATTATTTCTACCTGTAGTATTAGCATTTAATGCGCCAGTACCAATCGCAGTATTGATTTCACCCGTGGTATTATTTGTAAGAGTGTTTGCTCCTATAGCTATATTTGCCGCTCCTGTTGTATTACGATGAAGGGAGTTATTCCCTATACCTATGTTAATATATCCTGTAGTGTTATTATAAAGAGTATTTATTCCTATACCTATATTATTATATCCTGTAGTATTGCTAAGGAGTGTATTATTCCCCATACCTATATTACTATATCCTGTGGTATTATTAAAAAGTGTACTAGATCCTAATGCGATATTATTTGAACTTGTAGTACTGGAACTAAGTGCATTTGACCCTATAGCGATATTAGAAACCCCTGTAGTATTACTAGAAAGAGCATTGGTACCTATACCTATATTTCCATATGCTATAGTATTAGACTTTAATGCAGCAGCTCCTAGGGCTATATTGCTTGTTCCTATCGTATTAGCTTTCATAGCTTCTGGCCCTAGTGCCATATTATTATTCCCTGCGGTGTTATCATACAACGCATGATACCCAAATGCTAAATTACTATTCCCTGTGGTATTGCTATACAAAGCACCAAATCCATTAGCCACATTACTTGCTCCTGTAGTATTATTATATAAGGCAGTATAACCAACCGCTGTGTTATTTGCTCCTGATGTATTTCTATAAAGAACATCTGTTCCTACTCCTACATTTCCATTTCCAGAAGTAGTGTGATACAAAGCATTCTCTCCTACAGCTACATTATAAGCCCCTCCTATATTAGAATAAAGTGAATTTGCACCAATCCCTACATTTCCTCTTCCTTGTACATTAGAACGCAAAGATCCTATACCCAATGCCACATTATTAATCCCTGTAGTATTAGAACGCAAAGCATCTAATCCTACAGCTATGTTATGAGAACCACTTGTATTGGAAAATAGAGCATCTTTTCCTATACCTATATTATGTGGACCTGTTCCTACTCCACTACCATTTCCTCCCACACCAGCATCTTGTGTAATGTGACTGTTAACTCCCACTAATCTAAGGTCTTGCTCTTGTATAGAGCCCTCTGCCATCTTCACCCACTTATTCGCAGTAGCACTATAGTAATAGAACCCTTTTGAAGTAACATCTACTGTAGATGAACTAGATGTGGCTGTAACATCATTTACATATACTAATGTAGATTCTTTCAAATTAGCAGCAGCGATTGAATTCAATCTCGCTTTGCTTAATCTAGGAACAAGCATCCCTTCATTAGTAGTTGCTCCTACTGCTGAATTAGCTAAATTTGGTTTTATATCTAAAGTTGCTTCAGGATTATTTGTGTTTATCCCTACTTTCCCCGTTTGGGAATATGCTAACCCCATTGTTAACATTCCTAATAGAATAAAGTGTTTCTTCATATATTGAGTTTTAAATTATTTTTACTTTAAAAAGAGTATCGTTTGTTGTAAGTTATTGGTAAGCTGTTTTCTATTATGACAAACTTTTAGAAAAACCAATAAACTGCCATGAACCAATAACTACCAACTAAACATACGCAAATGTAGTATTTTTACGCCAAAATATCAAGAAAAATGTAAAAAATCTCATTTCCTTTTATGTTTATTTCTTACCTTTGGAGGCTAATTTGGTTTTATGTTTATTAAGAATTTAACTCTTCAGAATTTCAAAAATCATTCATCACGATTCATAGAATTTTCTTCCCAAATCAACTGTCTGGTGGGAGATAACGGCGTTGGAAAAACCAACATTCTGGACGCTCTGCATTATCTCTCTGTTGGGAAAAGTTTTTTAGGAAATTCTGACTTAAATAACATTACCGAAAATGAAGATTTTTTCTCGATAGAAGCGCTTATTTTCAATGAAAATAAAGAAGACTTTGTCAAAATAATTCAAAATAAAGAGAGCAGAAAAACCATCAAAAAAAATGATAAAAACTACTCCAAAATAGCCGACCACATAGGGTATTTGCCTTCTGTAATGATTTCTCCATATGACCAAAATCTCATTTCGGACAGTTCAGAAAGCAGAAGAAAATTTATGGACGCCATGATTTCTCAGACTGACCGCGAATATCTTTTCAGCCTTATTCATTATCAAAAAACGCTTCAGCAGAGAAATGCTCTTCTCAAAAATTTCCACAAAACACGAACTTTCGATGCAGACAGCTTGGAAATCTATGATGAACCTTTATTGAAATTTGGACAGATTATTTTTGAAAAAAGAAAAAAATTCATCCATGAAATCATTCCTATTTTACAGGAATATTATGCTATAATTTCTAACCAAAAAGAAGAAGTTCTTATTTCATACCAGTCTGATTTAGAGCAAGATTTTAGAATTTTACTTGCAGAAAATTTGGAAAAAGACAGAGTTCTGACTTACACTTCCAAAGGCATTCACAAAGATGACTTGCTATTTGAAATGAATGGACAACTAATAAAGAAAATAGGATCACAAGGGCAGCAAAAATCTTTTTTAATAGCCCTAAAACTATCTCAGATGAATTTACTGAAAAAACTCACTGGGAAAACTCCTATTTTGCTCCTTGATGATATTTTTGACAAATTAGATGACTCTAGGGTTCATCAACTAGTAAAACTTGTAAACAAAGAACATTTTGGGCAAATTTTCATCACTGACACTCACAAGGAACGCACCGAAAATGTAGTAAAAAACATCACTGAGGAAAGTAAAATTTTTGAAATTTAAATTTCAATTTCAAAAATTTAGACCTTAAAAACTTTTTTATACAATTTACCTAAGGGTTTTTCCAAATAATTGTAACTAAACAATCCAAAAAGAATAACGACTATCATCACAAGAAAAGGCCATATATAACTGTCCGCAACATTTTCTTTTAGATATTTAACAGTAACCATACCTAAATGAAAATGTATAAGATACATAGAATACGATGCCATACCTATCTTACAAAGTAATGGCTGCGCCATAAATTCTATTCTTTGAGGAGCATAAATAAACACCATCAAAAACGCAAAAGTAACCACTGAAAATACAATTAGTGAAAAATAAAATTTATCTTTCACTATGTTGATTAAAAACAAAAAGACAATATAATAAATATATTTTTTCTTTGTTTTATCATTATACAGAAGGTATAGAAAAATCCCTATTAAAAACCAAAAACAGTTCTCAAAAAACACAAATGCTCTCCCATAAATTTTAAATAAACTCGCCTGCTCATCTGTTATCGAAAATAATGTTTGTAAAACATGTTGTCCCATAGATGTATAAAACAGCATGAAAATAGGAGTTAATGCAAAACAAATAATTACATAATAATTTATAAATTTTTTCTTATTTATAAAATATAATAATCCTATCAATGTATAAAAACAAATTTCCACCCAAAGACTCCAAAAAGCACCATCTAAATAATAATATCTAACACTACCAAAAAAGATATTTATAAATGTAGGATCTATAAATGTATTAGCTATCAAGTAATTATAAAATAATTTAGAGTTTGCATATCCTTCTCCTGTATAGAAAAATTTAAAAAACACAAAAAT
>CAUORE010000037.1:0-16642 GCA_963506915.1 uncultured Flavobacteriaceae bacterium | reverse complement strand
TTTCTGCAAACAATTCTGTATCTGCTAGTCTAATTTTGTCCCCAACTGTTGGTCCATACATTGAGGCATATTTTTGTCTATCTAATTTAGCCATGATTTTAAATTTTAATTGTTAATAATTATTTTTTTAGTGAATTAAGAGCCTCTTTGTTTCTTTCTAGGTGTCTAAGGCTAAATCCTCTTACTGATCTAGCTCCACCGTAAGGAATCAATTCTACTTCTTTAGATTCACCTGGTTCAAATCTTTGTGCAAGACCTGCAGGAACATTCAATCTGTGAGCTTCAGCTGCTTTTCTGTCAAACTGAAGTGCAGAGTTAGTTTCAGCGAAGTGGAAGTGAGAACCAACTTGGATTGGTCTGTCTCCTGTGTTAGTAACTTTAAGTTTAAGAACTTTTTTACCAGCGTTGTATTCGATGTCACCAGAAGCTAAGATGTATTCTCCTGGAACTACATATTTATTATTACTCATAACTTTAATTTTTTTGAAGTTTAAATTAGTGGATTGGGTGGTGTACTGTTACCAATTTTGTTCCGTCAGGGAAAGTTGCTTCGATTTGCACATCGTGGATCATTTCAGCAACTCCATCCATTACATCTTGACGACTCAAGTATGTAGTTCCTTCTTGCATTAATTGAGCTACAGATTTTCCTTCTCTTGCACCTTCAATTAATTTGTGAGCGATATACGCTACTGTTTCAGGGTGGTTAAGTTTCAACCCTCTGTTTTTTCTGTCTTCAGCCACTTTACCAGCTAGATAAAGCATTAGCTTCTCAGTTTCTCTAGGTACTAAATGCATAATTAAAAATTTAAAATGTTAATATTAAGTTATTATACAATATCAAAACACAGGTTTTGAATATTTTCTTTTTTTTATTAAGGATTTAATGATTTTACTAATTCCTCTGTATTTGGGTTTGATTTGTTCACTGCTTTTTGAACAGCTTCCATAATCCAAGTTGCTACAATGAAACCAATTGTATAAGTTGCCATATTTTTTCCATTGATAACAATTGAGCCTACTCCATAATGGATCAATACTGCTAAAAGAACTCCTACAACGATGTAAACAAAGTCTGCTCTTGATACTCCTGATTTTGTCACGAACGCACACGCTACCAAGATAGGAGAGAATGAATAAAGCCCGTTTGCTAATACATTAGCATCTATTCCAAGTACATAGTGAGCGAATAATCCTCCCAATGTTGCAGCTGCTGTTCCCCACATTGCTACAGAAGGTGAGCTGATTGCCAATCCTAAGAAGATAAACACCCCTGTAAGGAAATTAGCACCGAAGTTTACTTCTGCCCATCCATATAATGGAGTTGTAATAGCATCTATTGTTCCTGTATAGTCAGGCAATGCTGGTGTAGTTTGCTCTAATCCAAAGATTCCAAAGTTTGAGAATCCCCAGCAAAGAACCCAACATGTTACTACGAATGGGAATGTAAATGCAGTCCATCCTTTAGTTACAAAAACATGCATAATTACTGTTGCTATCACTGCTGCTACTGCTCCAAGAACCCAAAGGATTGGATTTGCACCATTTAATGTTGCATGAGCATCATTAGTTGCAAATGTGAACATTACACACATGTAAGCCAAACTTGCGTTGAATCCATAAAGACCAAACTCTATGTCTCCATCTTTAGCTTTTAATGCTTTTGCTGTAAGAGTTCCAATCAATGCTCCTAGGAAGCAAGTCACACCTAATGTCCAGTGGCTAAAAAACATACCGATTGTAATTAGCAATCCAGACCAACCATTATCTTGTAGGAAGATTTGTCCTATCCCAACAAGCGTTGTTTTAATCAATTTCATAATTTTCTGTTTTAATTGTTATAATTTAGAATCTGTTATTTATTTTCGTTTCTGTTATTTCTTAGTTTCTTTCTTTTCCTTGATTTTTGCTAGAATCCAATTTACCCAATTCTCCATGCCAACATCTGTAAGAGTTGAGATTTCCATTACCTCAATATCTGGGTTCACGCTTCTTGCATCTTTTGTTACTGCATCCACTGAGAACGGAAGATATGGAAGTAAATCTGTTTTAGAAACAAGCATCAACTCACTTGTTAAGAACATTTTAGGATATTTACTTGGTTTGTCATCTCCCTCTGTTACAGCTATCAATGTTACTCTGTAATCCTCACCTAAGTCAAAAGAAGATGGACACATTAGGTTTCCTACATTTTCAATGAACAATACATCTGTGTTGCTAAGATCCATATGGTCTATCGCCTGTAAGATCATCTGTGCTTCTATGTGACACATCCCTCCTGTCACTATCTGAAGGGCATCTATTCCCACATCCTTCATTCTTTGTGCATCTCTGTCTGTTTCTGGATCCCCCACTAATACAGACATTTTTGCTTTTCCTTTTAGTAACTCTCCTGTCTTCTGCATTAGAGTAGTTTTTCCACTCCCTGGCGAAGAACAAACATTAATTACTAATATATCTTTTAATTTTTCACGAATTGTTCCCGCAACAAAATCGTTTGCTTTCAGCAAGTTAAGTGATACATGCTCTGTATCTATGCTTCCTGCTGTAAGTCTTGATGATTTTGGTTTAACTTCACTCATTTTTCCTAAAATTTATTTCATTAATATATAATTCCTCTCCTTGTATTATGTTTCTTGTAGGATGCCCACAATTACCACATACAAATTTATTCTGTTTTACTTCCGTGACTTCTCCGCATTCTTCACATTTTATCAGTACAGGAAGCACATCTACTACCAACTCTGTATGATAAAACTCTGGACACTCCATCACATAAGCTTTATAAGCATTCTGGATAAGAATAGGCTGCACATTACTCAGCAATCCCACCTTTAAATGAACACTTGAAACATCTTCATATTTTTCTGGAAATTCCTCTTGTATTCTGTCAAAAATATTTTTGACTAAATAAATCTCATGCATTTTACAAATCTTTACTTCTCTAAACTCTTTTTCAAGATATATCCTAAAAAGAATCTAGCAGTCTACTTTCAAAGATCGGTAAAGTAAGAATAATTGAGGTTTTGAATATTCAGCAGATTGAGAATTAAAGGATATATGCTGACTATTTATAGTGTTTAGAATTCTGTCATTATTATTTTCAAATACTTTATCTGCCCCATCATCATCTAAGTATTTAACTTTTATCGCAACTACTTTAGACTTATCTCCATCTGTAATATCAGCTAAGGATATTTTTTTAGTCCCCATAGCGTTTCTGCCTTTTGTGGCAGAACTGTTTTTCAAAAGCAACTGTAATGAACTGGTCACAATCATTACAACCAACATTTGAAATACTACTTTCTGGATTCTTGTTCTTTTCATTTGGACTAAACTTTCTTATCCTTTTTTGATGTAACAAATGTAGAGATTATTTATGACATTACAATACTTTTCCCATTTTTTAGTTTATGATATTTAACATATTTTTTAATTCTTTCTGAAAAGCTATTTTTTCGCGAAATAATATTATTAAAACAAAAAAAATAACACAAGTTGTGTTATTTCAAAATTTAGTGTTACAAAATAATACTTTTTCAACCTTCTTTCTTAACCATTTTTTAACAAAATATAGGGTTTTGGGCTTTAATTTTGTTCCATATGCGTTTTTTATCGAACTCATTATTCCTCTGGCGGCGGAGGAGGAGGAATTGTATATATAAAAACCTCTATTCTTCTATAATATTCTTTGCCTATTTTAAACAAACCACTTCCCCAAAACGAACAATCCTTCGGCAGACTACAACTCATTAAATCTTGGAGGGTGTATACTACATCATTCTTTTTTAATCCATATTCTTTCTTATTTTTCCCATAGATAATATTATAAAATATTCCCAACCATTATTCTACAACTGTTCCTATATAGGAGTAATACTTCTTTCCTATTTTGAAATAATTAGCTTCAAAATTATTTCATTTCCATATTTTAGCAGGGATTATTATTTTATTTTTTAGCTTTCCGACAGGTTCTAACATAAAATATACCTTTTCTATTTTACATTCTTTACAATACTTATAAGAAGGATCATAGATATTATTCATAAGAACAAGTCCATTTCTTTTATTGTAATCAATATTCTCCTCAAAATAGATGTACACTCCAATAGAATGGCTGTTTTCTTTTTTTTTATTTTGATAGAATCTTTTTTGTCAAATTCTATGATAATATCGTCCCTACTGATAATGCTAGAACCTATCTTAACCTTATCAATATCTTGAGCATTGAATAAATAAGAAGCCAACAATACTATTATCAATATTATTTTTCCCATGTCCAATAGTTTGTTTCGGAAGTGTTTTTATAAAGTTCTTTTTCCTGATTGGTAAGATTATTCCATGCTTTTGAATCCATTAGCCCTCTCCATGCAATAGATTTTATATTCTAAATCGCTATAAACATCTCCATATCCCTATTTCTTGAGCATAGGCTCGTATTTTTTTCTTAACTCAGCATGCATATCACTTTCTATAGAAGTAAAGTTGAAATTATCCCAAATACGCGGATAATCCGTACGCTTAGAATAATATTTAACTCCTTCTTTTCCTGTAATTATATAATAAACTTTTTTATTGTCATGTTTGTTCATATAGCCACGGTATTCGTCTCTGCTTAACACATCATAATTTCCAGAAGGTATAGTATCCAATGCATCTAATGCATATACCATGCAAGCTTGAGTATAATACGGAGGAGGAAGAGGAATACCCTCCCCCCTTTTTTTTGATCTTATCACTCTACTCCAGTACTGTTCTACCTCTTGACGGCGTATATTAAAAAGCTCTGAATTACATAATTCTAATACTTTTTTTTCTTCCCATTCATCTTTCTCATTTTTAGCATGCCATAATCCACCTTTTATTCTTATAAGCGGATCATCCTCCTGCAGTAATATAAGAGCATTCTGTGCATTAGATAAACTAAAAAAGAAGACCATACCTATGCTAATTACATTCCTTAGATGATTTTTTTTCGATTTCATGAGCTGTAGTATTATATTTTTTTCTTTCTTCTTCTGTTAATTCATTCCATGGAGCAGTTCCCGAAAAACTTATCCAAACATAGGCTTTTAATTCTTCTGCCGTAAGACTTTTGTCAAATTCTGATAAGAAAGAGGTCATTACCTCAAATTTTATATCAGCCATATATCTATGATGATAACCATCTCCTTCTTTATATTTTGAATAATAATCCCATAGCTTATAATATGTTCTTTTTTTCAAATACTTTTCCAACTCTTTTTCATCTTTATGGTATTTTTCATTTAAAATTCTATAAATTTCTGCATGCAAAGCCTCATGTATAAAAGAGTCTGCAATAGAAAGATTACTTTGGGTGTCAATATGCTTTGGGTTAAAAATAATAGTAATTGTTTTATTATTCAATTCTGTTTGAGCAAGCACTTCATCTTTAAGTTCTCCAACATCAAATATTAAATTTACAGTAGAAAACTTACTATCAAATTTAGATAATATTTTTTGGAACCCTCCTATAGATTTTATTTTATTATAGATGCAGTTTAATCGTTTATTATTCTTAAACTTTATTGTTTGCTTTATTAAATTAGGGTCTTTCCAATCTTCTATGGTTTCTTTTAAAAGACTGACATTATCTATTTTCTCCAGCCTTAACGCTTTTTCTATTTCAGACCTGTTTTCATTGGGATATAGAGAAACTATTTTACTCAATCCCTTGAAAATAGACAGATAGTTTTCCCAAGAAAGAAATCTGTTTTGGTCTAAGTATCTTATACTGTGCTTCATTACTTTCGCATCTGTGGCAGTACCATGTTCTAAGAAATAAGAAAACATCTTCGCAACTCTAATGCTGTAATCTGCCACTTCTTGATTCGCCACAGTGGGAGTTCGCCTATTATATGTTTCTAAATCATCAAACATACTTTCATGCCCCGCTCCTATGATATAACCTATTTTATCATTTAACTTTTTGATATTATTAGGATTATCCATATCATTGTTTTTCATCCAATTTCTCACTTCATTTAGAAGAAGTGAATGCTTATAGGCTCTCTCAAAAAATCTATATAATAAAAGTGTGGGCTCTGGGCTAATTTATTTAATTGGTAATCTGCAAATGCTCCACCCGAAACACTTCCACCACCTTCATTACCTCCTTCTACACCTACATAGCTCTCTGTAAAACAGTGTTCTATAGTTTCTATTTCATAATGAGCGTCGTTTACATATCCAGCTTTACAGGACTCCCCCACTCCATGCCCTCCTCCATTACTACATAAGACCTCATAAGCATAAATCTGCACTCTGCATTTTCTGCCCATTGTATCTATTTGAGAGTCTGTTAGATTCCTGTTCTTTTCTCTAATTCTTCCTGCTATAGAAGCAGGAGAGTTTATATCATTTAGATCTTCATCTAAAATTATAATTTCATTATTTGGATCTTTGAATATATCATTCTTATCTGGATTAGAGGTTTTGGGGATTATTTTCAGATATTGTACTTTTAACCTATTATCCTTATTTACTACTATTTGCTGAATAAGATGATAAGGCTTCTGCGAAGTATAAAAATGAATAGGCAAAGTATATGTAATGGTTTTCTCTTTTGGATTAATAATCTTACGATATAAAACAGCATCATTAACCTGATTAACAAATCCTTTTTCCTTCAATGAGAAAAGAGATTTTTCAACCTTTTGCCAATCAATTTCTTTTTTCACTTTTCGGACATCTATCAATTCCGAAGAAAAAACCTTATTACTTTGCTCTAAAATACTATTCTCCTTCTCTTGCTGAAGAACATCATATTCATTTCTACAAGATGATAATGCAAATAAAATTAATGCATATATCGTTTTCTTATAACCTTTTTCTATAAAGAATAATTTGGCGCTTCTTGTGTAATAATCACATCGTGAGGATGAGATTCTTTAAGTCCAGAACCCGTAATTCTTACCATTTTAGATTCTTGCTGCAGTATTACGATATCTTTCGCACCACAATAGCCCATTCCTGCTCTCAGTCCTCCAGTAAGCTGGAAGATAACATCCTCTAACTTTCCTTTGTATGGAACTCGCCCTTCTATTCCTTCTGGAACGAATTTTTTTGCTTCAGACTGGAAATATCTTTCTTTACCTCCTCTTTTCATTGCAGAAAGCGAGCCCATTCCTTGGTAAGATTTAAACTTTCTTCCTTGGAAAATGATTTCTTCCCCAGGTGACTCATCCGTTCCCGCTAGTAGAGAACCGAGCATCACAGCTCCTGCTCCACTTGCGATGGCCTTCACTATATCCCCTGAAAGTTTGATGCCTCCATCGGCAATGATAGCCACATTGTGTTTTTTAGCAACTTCGTATACATTATATATAGCGGATAACTGAGGAACTCCTACTCCTGCCACCACTCTCGTAGTACAGATAGAACCAGGCCCTACACCTACTTTTAGTACATTTGCTCCCGCTTTTATCAAATCTTCTGCTGCCTCAGCGGTTACAATATTCCCTCCAACAATATCCAAATCAGGGAAATTTTGTCTGATTTCTTTTATTTTATCCAAAACTCCTTTGGAGTGTCCATGTGCAGAATCCACCGCGATAATATCCACACCCGCTTCCACCAATGCAGAAACACGCTCAATGGTATCAACTCCGATTCCTACACCCGCTCCCACTATCAGCCTTCCTGATTTATCTTTATTTGCATTCGGATATTCTAGTTGATTATCTATATCTTTAATGGTAATCAGACCTATCAGTTTGTTGGATTTATCTACGATAGGAAGTTTTTCTACTCTGTTTTTCAGAAGAATTTCTTTAGCTTTTTCTAAATTAACCTCTTCGTTAGAAACGATGAGATTTTCTCTAGTCATAAGCTCCTCTACTTTCACAGAAAGGTTCTCTTGATATTTCACATCTCTATTGGTAATGATCCCTATGAGCTTATGCTCTTCATCCACTACCGGAAGTCCAGAAATTTTGAATTGAGCCATTAGCGCCTTCGCCTCTGCGAGAGTATGGTCTTTAGAAAGTGTAACAGGATTAGCTATCATCCCGTTTTCGGAGCGTTTTACTTGATTAACTTGAGAAGCCTGCTCCTCTATAGGCATGTTTTTGTGAATAAATCCCAGTCCGCCAACTCTTGCAAGAGCAATCGCCATATCAGCCTCTGTCACGGTATCCATTGCCGCAGAAACGATAGGAACATTTAGGGTTATTTTATCCGAAAGTCTGGATTTTAAAGAAACCTGATTAGGTAAAACTTCTGAATAAGAAGGAACTAGAAGCACATCATCGAAAGTGATGGCTGTCTCTACAATTTTATCATAAATAGACATAGCACTTTCTTTGCAAAATTAAAAAAATTAATTTAAAAAAGAAAGTGCTATGAGTAACGAATTCAAAATCTAACTCTAATCGTCTATTCTAAGGAAATCTCCTTTTAGTGTAAATTCAAGGTCTAAATCGTTATCCAGTTCTACTTTTTGTTTATTCCATTCTTTTTCCCAGTGTACTATTTTATTCTGTGGATAATACTTTCTCACATAGGCCTGAATCTTAGAAGGAACTACGGAAGAAGGAACGCCGCTGTAGCTTTTCACTTCTATTATACTTCCATTGCTGCTAAATTCTGCTTTTGTACCATCTTCAAAATAAACATCATAAACGATTCTACCATCTTCTCTATCTTTGGTAACAGAAGAAATCACTTTCTTACCAAAATACCTTGTCACATTTCTCTGCACAGCAGAAGGCATGTCTCTTTTTGAAATCGGCATATCATCCTGCGCAAAAAACAACCCTGTTGCAAATAGTGCGAACATTGCACCTAAAATTCTCTTTTTCATATCTTTTCTTTTTATAATTGATATAACAAAAATAGTACCTTTTATTACATAATAGCAACCGGATTGATAGATTTTATCTATTTATTATATAGATGGGACAATATAACCCTGTCTTCATCAGTCAAATCAACCTTTCTACGAGCCATCACTTTTTCTATAGTTTCAAATGCCTTATTCAGATTATACTTTTCATCATCTTTCATACCGCCCCAGCTAAAACTATTCACTAAATTCGGCGGAAATCCACTTTTGAAAATATTAGCAGCCACGCCCACTACTGTTCCTGTATTCAATTGAGTGTTTATCGCTGTTTTAGAGTGGTCTCCCATTATCAATCCGCAAAACTGAAGTCCTGTATCTACAAATTTTTTCCATTTATAATTCCAAAGTTTCACATTGGCGTAATTGTTTTTCAAATTGGAAGAATTGGTATCTGCTCCAAGGTTACACCACTCACCGATAACCGAATTTCCCACAAAACCATCGTGACCTTTATTAGAATAACCAAAGATGACGATATTATTCACCTCGCCGCCTACCTTTGAGTGAGGGCCAATGGTCGTCGCGCCATAAACTTTGGCTCCAAGATTAAATTTAGAACCTTCACAAAGAGCAATCGGCCCACGAAGATGGCAGCCCTCCATAATTTCTGCATTCTTCCCTATGTATATTTTTCCCGTTTTGGTATTAAGTGTAGAATATTCCACCACTGCACCTTCTTCTATGAACAAATCTTCGGTCTTTCCCAAAAAACCATTTGTAGAAGAGAGCGGCTGCGAGGTTCTTTCTTTTGTAAGTAGTTCAAAATCAAAATCTATCGCTTTATCATTGAAAGAGAATAAATCCGTAGGCTGCTTAAACAACAAGATTTCTCCCTCTACATCCATCATAGTTGTAATTTGATCCAAACTGAAATTTCCCACATCAACCTTTGCTGCCAAAAGTTCATTTTCATAAACCAAAGCCTCACCGAGCTGAAGTCCCTTTATCTGCTCCAAAACTCTATCCGAAGGAATACAATTAGGCGTGATGAACAAGCTTTCTTTTCCCTCTGGTCTAGCGAATTTCTGCTGAAGATAATCTTCCGTGATGTAGGATATTTCATCCGTATTCAAAAGCTTTTTCCAGCGTTCAGAAAAAGTAAGAATTCCACATCGCATCTCCGCCACTGATCTAGTGAAAGTCAGCGGAAGGAAATTTTCCCAATAATGGGCATCAGAAAATACTAACTGCATATTTTTTTATTTGTAACAAATTTAATTCTTTTCCTCTTCTAAACAAAAAAAACCTCCTGAAAAAATCAGAAGGTCTTTTAATATTTTCCTAATGTTACTTAGCAAATTTTTTGTACTTGTTCATGAATTTGTCTACTCTACCCGCAGTATCTACCAATTTCACTTTTCCTGTGTAGAATGGGTGAGATGTAGAAGAGATCTCCATTTTTACTAATGGATACTCTTGTCCTTCGTATACGATCGTATCTTTTGTTTCTGCTGTAGATTTGCAAAGAAACACCTCGTCGTTACTCATATCTTTGAAAACAACAAGTCTATAATTTTCAGGGTGGATTCCTTTTTTCATAATATTCTAAAAATTATTTTTATTTTTAAATTCAATTACTTGGATAAAATGGTAATGGACATCTTATCCTTATACTAGGTATTTCAGTTTGCAAAAGTATTATTTTTTTTTGAATTCACAAAAACTTTAAATATTTATCTTAAAATATTTATCTTTGAATATTATTTTAATACATATGAAGGTAAAATTCTTACTTGGACTGAGCTTTTGGGTTCTGATGTTATTCGTTTCGTGTAAAAGGGATGAAATAAACTTTGAAACTCCTTCTGCGGACTTAAAATTCTCACATGATGTCATATTTTGTGATACAGTTTATAATCAGGTTCGCTCTGAAACTTATTTCGTAAAAGTCTATAACAGAGAGAATAAAGATGTCCGAATCCCAAAAATCACATTGGAAGGTGGAAGTTCCTCGCCATACCGTATCAATGTAGATGGAAAGGCAGGGACAGAATTTCTTGATGTTCCGCTGAGAAAAAATGACAGCCTCATTATCTTCATAGAAATAGCTCCCGTAGCCAATGCAAGGGAAGCCATCGCCGAGGACAAAATAGTTTTCAGCTCACCGAGAGGCAACCAGCATGTAACACTTCTTTCTGTGGTACAGGATGCCGAGTTTTTCATAAAATCTGACACAAATCCAAATATTCTAAATGCCAATACAACTTGGAGAAATGACAAGGCTAAAATCATCTTCGGAGAGCTTACTCTCGCAGAAGGGAAAACCCTTGATATAGAAGAAGGAACGAAAGTCTATTTCACAAAGAACAGCAGCCTGAAAATTTCTAAAAACGCAAAGCTCAACATCAATGGGCTGATAGATAAAGAAGTCATTTTCCGAGGCGACAGAAATGATATAAGATATGACACTATTCCGCTCAACTGGGATGGAATTTACCTTGAAGAAAATGCCGTTCTAAACATGAATTACGCTAAGATTTTCGGAGGAGAGTCTGGACTTAATCTTTATAAAACCACTGCGAATATCAAAAATTCTATCATTCATACTTTTCAGGAATATGGAATTTATTCCGTGAAATCTAAAATCAATGTTGAAAACATGGTGATGAACAACTGTGGAAAAGCAAATTTAGCCATATTCGGCGGCGGCGAGGCTAATCTTACTCATTGCACATTGGCAAATTATTGGTATCAGAGTTCCGCTTCGCCAGCTTTGGGAATTTATGCTACGAATAAATGGCGAAATAATTCTGGGAATACAGAAAACGCAAATTTGGAACTCAACATCAAAAACTCCATCGTTTACGGAAAAAAGGAAAATTCCATTTTATTTGAGCCTATTTCTGGGTATAATTTTAATTATCTTATCAGCCATTCGCTTATAAAATACAATAACAAGGCTGGTTATAATTTTGACACTAATCCTCAGATAATCAGTTCTATAAAAAACGAAAGTCCAAAATTCCTAAATCACGCCATTGCGAAAATGAACCTTCGCACCGCAAATGATTCGCCTGCCAAAAAGAAAGGAAATGCATCTACAGCGGCTGGTGTGCCTCAGGATATCAAAGGCGTTTCCAGAACAAGCAATCCTACTATCGGAGCTTATCAATAAGATTTTAAAATGAAAAAATTATTTGGTTTCTGTTTTTCTTTGCTATTGGTTTTTATTTCTTGTGATAATAAAACCACGAAAGAAATTGAAAATTCGGCAACGGCAAATCTCATCAAAATTGGATTTTACCCAGCAACTGATGGACAGCCAGCAGAAACCATTCTCAATTTAAAAGAAAAATATTTGGTTTTTTATTCTCCTGAGGCTTATTACCACGAAACTCCACCACCTTCGGAAACCAGCTCGGTAAAAATATATAATGAACTTATTTCTGAAAATCCAAAACTTATTCCTTTTCGTGCAGAAATGACCGATAAAGAAATTCAGGAAATCAGAGCAATTATTTCCTCTTTCAGTGAGCAAGATGTAGAAGAAGAAAAACCAAATTCTAATAAAGAACTTTCTAAGGAGAATGAATTTATTCCACAAATTGATGGATTAACAGTGAATATAATGATAGATTATTCCGATGGGAAAATTATTCAAATCACCCCTGTTGTCAAACCAAGAATAAAAGAATTTTACCAAAAGATTATTCATCTCTTATTAATTAAAAATAAAGAAAAAAATAATCAGAAAATTTTATTTAAAATTGAAAAATACAATTAATCTGGCGCGAGATAATTTTAAGAAACATTTTAGGATTAGTCATTCCGACAATGAATTTGCTCTTGGACACAATCATATCAACGGAGCTGAGAACTTTTGGGGATTGTGCAAAATACGACTTTCAAAGTTGAGAGATATACACAAACATAACTTTATTTGTACATAAAAGAGTATTAGTTTAGGTATAATTGCAGAAACAAAAATTTATATTTAAGTTTGCTTAAAGAATTTATATTTAATACTCTAAAGTTATCTTAAACTATTTTAAATAATATGAACTGTTATAACCATCCAGACTTACCTGCAGTTAGCAGCTGTATAGATTGTAATAAAGGTCTTTGCATAGAATGTTCCTCACGCTATACATTCCCCATTTGTGTAGAGTGTAATAAAAATAGAATTTCTCACGAAAGAAGCGAAATTATCAAAGATTTCTTCATTATTTTTGGCGGAGGTGCAGTGATTACTTTTATTGTTTTATCACTTCTCAATTCTCAAAACAGAGATTTGCCCATAATGTCATACATTATGTTCTTTTATGTTTATTCTTCATTGGTTGCAGGTTGGAGATTTCTAAACAGAATTACAGCTGACTATTTCCTTTTCTTGCCAATTATAGGCTGGTTGATTTATTTTATGGTTAAACTTTTAATCTCTGGTTTTTTAGGAATTTTTATTTTGCCTTACAGAATTTACAAAAATGTTACTCGGCTAAGAGAACTTAATCAAATAGACTAAATGGAAATCAAAATACTACAAGAACAAGTAGACAACTGGATAAAAACCATTGGTGTCCGCTATTTCGATGAGCTGACCAATATGGCGATTCTAACCGAAGAAGTGGGCGAAGTGGCGAGAATCATCGCTAGAAGATACGGCGAACAATCTGAAAAAGAAAGCGATAAAAACAAAGACCTCGGAGAAGAGCTTTCCGATGTGCTTTTTGTAACGCTTTGCCTTGCCAATCAAACTGGGATAGACCTACAAGATGCCTTTGACAAGAAAATGAAAAAAAAGACAGAAAGAGACCAAAACAGACACCAAAACAATGAAAAACTAAAATAAAAGCTTGTTCTAAATGAAATTATTTCGCCCAGTTCTTCCAAATGAAATACAAATCACAGGCTCTAAAAGCGAGTCCAATCGTCTATTAATTTTACAAAAACTCTTTGGAAATATTGAAATAAAAAACATCTCCAACTCACAGGATACCAAACTTTTACAAAAAGCCTTGAATTCCAATGAGAAAACAATAGATATCCACCACGCTGGCACAGCGATGCGGTTTCTGACCTCGTTTTTTGCAGTTCAGGAGGGCGCAGAAAAAATCATCACAGGCTCCGAAAGAATGAAACAAAGACCCATAAAACCTCTGGTAGAAGCACTTAGAGAGCTGGGAGCAAATATAGAATATTTAGAAAGCGAGGGATTTCCTCCTCTTAAAATAAAAGGAAAAAAATTAGAAAAAAATTTCGTGGAAATTCCTGCGGATATTTCTTCACAGTTCATCACCTCGCTCATTCTTGTCGGCGGAAAATTGCAAAACGGCCTGACCATAAAGCTTTTGGGAGAAATCACATCAAAGCCTTACATAGAAATGACTCTGAAACTACTTTCAGAAATCAGCGGAAAATCCATTATCCTAAAAGACAAAACTATCCAAATTCCCAACATCAAAACTCAAAAAACAGCCTTCACTGTGGAATCCGACTGGTCGTCGGCTTCTTATTTTTATTCGTTTTCAGCTTTGGATAGACAAAAAATTACACTTAAAAATTTTAATAAAAATTCTCTGCAAGGCGATTCCAGAATTGCCGAAATTTACTCTCAGTTTTTCGGAATTGATACTATTTTTAATGAAAATCAGCAGGAAATCACTTTGATTCCAAAAAGTAGTTTTAGCCTTCCTCAGTCCATTCAGCTCAATATGAACAACTGCCCAGACATCGCCCAAACCGTCTGTGTAACGGCTGCTGCACTGAAAATTCCTTTTGAAATCGGCGGACTTGCCACTCTTAAAATAAAAGAAACCGACAGGCTCTCTGCCCTTCAAAACGAACTAAAAAAAATAGGCTGCGAAACAGAAATCACGGACAATTCCATAAAATCCGTCCTCTACACCAATCCCCAAAAAAACATATCCATCGCTACCTATGGCGACCACCGCATGGCGATGGCATTCGTGCCCTACTCGCTAATTCAGGAAATAGAAATACAAAATCCCGAAGTGGTGGAAAAATCTTTCCCTGATTTTTGGGAATTTGTCAAATAACCCAGTTTCATTTCTAAAACTGAAAACCTTTTTAACAATGGTTTTTTATTAACTTTGCTGTTTAATCCTAAACAAATGAATTCTAAAATATCCCAAAACATTTTTGCTTTTTTAGAAGAGCTAAAAAAGAATAACAACAAAGACTGGTTCAGCACGCATAAATCCGACTACGAAAAGGCGAAAGCTGATTTTTCGAAGTTTTTCCAAGCCGTGCACAGCGAAATTGCAAAAAATGATTTCATTTCAGAGCCGAAAATCTACCGAATTCACAGAGATTTGAGATTTTCCAAAGACAAAACTCCTTATAAAACCCATTTCGGAGGCTATTTTGCCCGAAGACAGCCACAGTACAGAGGCGGCTATTATCTTCATATTGAGCCTGATAACTGCTTTATCGGCGGTGGATTTTTTGCACCAAATAAAGATGATTTGCACAGAATCCGAAAAGAAATAGAACTAAACGGAAAGGATTTGGATACATTTTTAAATTCAGCGAAAGCCAAAAAATTATTCGGAGGAGAATTCTGGGGCGAAGAACTAAAAACCGTTCCAAAAGGTTTTGAAAAAGAACATCCTTATGTTCATTTATTAAAGAAAAAACAATTTCTCTTGGTGCAAAATTTCAAAAACGAGGAAGTTTTCAGCCCTGATTTTTTAGAAAAAGTAACAACTGGTCTGGAAGCAATGCGCCCATTTTTTGACTTCATGACCGAAGCCCTGACCACCAATCTAAACGGAGAATCAACCATATAACACAACTAAATGAAAAAAACAATCATCATCACAGGGACATCGTCTGGAATTGGCTTTTCCCTTGCAGAATATTTCGGAAAACAAGGACACAGAGTCTACGGACTGAGCAGAAAAAAGGCTGATTCTAAGCTTTTCACATCCATCCCGACCGATATCACCGAAAAAAGCCAAATAGACCGCGCCATAGAGGAAATTTTATCCAAAGAAAATCACATTGACATTCTCATCAACAATGCTGGAATGGGCATGGTAGGAGCCGTAGAAGACTCTAATAAAGAGGAAATTATAAAACTTTTTAACCTGAATCTAATAGGAGCTGTGCAGATGATGACCGCCGTGATGCCTAAAATGCGCGAGCAGAAATCAGGACAGATTATCAATATTTCCAGCATCGGTTCAGAAATGGGACTGCCTTTCAGAGGGTTTTATTCTGCTTCCAAATCGGCTTTGGATAAAGTTACCGAAGCCATGAGATACGAAATCTCGGCTTGGAATATAGAGCTTTGCTCCCTCCATCTGGGCGATATAAAGACCAATATTGCAGAAAACCGAATCAAAACCACGGTTTCTGAGCCTTACAAAAATACTTTTCACAAAGTTTATTCTACTATGAATTCGCATGTAGACCATGGAGTAGAGCCTGTGGAAGTCACGAAATACATCGAAAAACTATTGCTAAAAAACAAATGGAAAGCCCATTACTATTTCGGGAAATTTGGGCAAAAAATCGGCATTCCTCTCAAATGGATTTTGCCACAAAAAACCTACGAAAATCTAATGAAAAAATATAATAAAATGGATTAGCTGTTTGCTAATCCATTCTTTTTAAATTTCTAATTTTATTTATATATCTATTCTAAATCTTGTTTCCATACATTATATAGCTCATATAATCTTGTACCTTTTTTTGTTTTCTTAGCTAATCCTGATGCCAATATATAAATTACCCATATACTATTAAGAGCATCCTTTCCAAAACCTTTTATCACCATATGCCCTATGTCCATATCATATTTACTACGAGAAA
>CAUORE010000036.1:0-16761 GCA_963506915.1 uncultured Flavobacteriaceae bacterium | reverse complement strand
TCACCACATTCATATAACCAGAGGCAAACACTGTTTTTGATAATATTTTATAAACAATTTTTATTCGCATTTGGAATAATACAATCTACCGCAGTAGATGATAGTTTTCCAACTGAATTTATATAATCTACCGCAGTAGATTATAGATTTCTAATTAAATTTGCATAATCTACCGCAGTAGATAATAGTTTTCCAATTAAATTTTCATAATCTACTGCAGTAGATGATAGTTTTCCAATTAAATTTGGACTATCTACCATAAAATACAAAAGCTTCCCCTATATATTATAATAATATACAAGGAAAGCTTTTAGTTTTTTTATTTACTTTGCTTATTAAATTTTAGTTTTTGCCTCGTCCAAAGTTACAGTCTTACCAATGGCGCCAAACTCGTGCAGGTCACCGAAAACTTCTATACGAATGGATTGGTCTATTCCACCTACACGAAGCGGCTCGAAGCCTGCGTCTTTAATCAATTGCTCTACTTCAGGATTAATGCTTTGTTCATCAGTTGCATAGAATAGCACTTTGCGCGGATTAGCAAAGGCTTCACTGCTCAGAGACTCTGCTCCCAATGTTCCCAATGCTTTTACTAAATAAGCTCCTTTGGGAAGTTTTTCAGAATTAATTTCTCCTGCTGACGCCTGTGCATCTATGATTTTTTTGAAGCCTCCGTTTTCATCAGGAGCTATCGGATTAGATACATCTACTATGATTTTCCCCTGCAAAGCACCATAATACTCTGTAATGAACTCTCCTACTGTATTAAACCAAATCGCTGGAATAATAATGTCTGCTTCTTTCACTGCTTCTGCAATGCTTTTTACCTGTGCGCCTTTCCATTCTTTTGCTGTTTCTTCTACTTTCCAAGTGTCACGCCCCGCCACTATGAACGAACGCCCTCCTCTGTTTAAATTCCCTGCTACTGCTTTACCAATGTTTCCTAAGCCAATAATGGCAATCTTTTTTGTTTCCATATCTTTATAATTTTAAATTTCTATTGCAAAGATAGAGCGCATTGGAAGGGCAGCAAATAAAGTATTTTAAGAAATACTATTAAAATACTTTAAGCCTATTTGTATAGACTAATCTACTGCTGTTTTATTTTGTTTTAAGTAGAGAAGATTTTACATTACTGAGAGATACAGGAGTAATGCCCAAGAAGGCGGCTATTTGTGTCTGAGGAAGCCTATTTAAAAGATGCGGATAGGTATTGGTAAAGTACAAGTAGTTCTGCTGGGCAGATGCACTGATTTTTTGTAAAAGGCGTTTCTGTAGCATTACATATGCACGCTCTATCAGTATACGAAAAATGCGGTTAAACTTTGGAGCTTTAGTATATAAATCATAAAGTTTTGCTCGGTTTATCTGTAATACCATAGTATCTTCTATAGCATCTATACTAAACTCTGCAGGAGTTTCACTATACAAGCTAGCAATATCCGTAAGCCAGTAGTTTTCGCTAGCAAACTGCACAATATGCTCCGTTCCTCTTTCATCTATCTTATACATACGGAGACAGCCAGACACCACAAAATTCATCTGTTGACAGACATCATTCTCTTGAAGCACATACTGTTTTTTTCGGTAAAAACGAGAAGAAAAACTTTCAACAATCAAAACCTTTTCTTCTGCATTTAAGGGAACAATAGCACTAAAATATTCTATAAGCGGGGCAATATAAGTTTCGTTTAGCATTTTCAGTCAGAAATATTATTAATACATCTCGGATAAACACAAATATAATGCTTTTTAATAAGAATTTCAGGTGATTTTCATTAAAAACAAAATCTCATAGCTTTAAAAACTAAAATTCCCCTTACCGAAGTAAAGGGAACTAAGCGAACAAACAGTTTTTTATTTTAGATTTTTATTAAATAATTATTTATTCTTTATAACCTCTTGTATGGGTTTTCGCTTGGAATAAGGCAGTGGCTTAGCGTATCCTATACGAAGCAGAATCTGCGGAAATTGATGATTGACAGCTATCTTTTCGCGGAGCTGATTCCTAACCTCAGGAACTTCGCAAGGCTGGTTGATATAGGCATGCGCAATATTTTCCTTCGTAAGCGAGAGCAGAAAACGCTGGAGCGTACGCCCTGCATCTATCCATGATTGCATATCATCCGCCACGCTGGTGATAAGCACGATATTGGAAGATGAATTGATTTTCTTTAGGTCAGTTTTATTTTGTTTTTTGCCTTTAAGGCTCATTTTCACAATCGGTTCTGTAATCCATCGCGGAAGATTGGGTGCTCCAAGAGCAGCGTAGCTAATTCCATCATTAGTGCTTTCAGAATGTTTCTTGTTAAAGCGTATCCATGAGAGCAATTCGGATTTGAATGCTGGGTCGTTCATCTGCGCAGTATTTCCCTGCATCACAGCATCTGTCAGCTGTCCGAATGCTTCTGTATTTTTATCAAAAATCTGAATACTGACTTTATCAGAATTAAAATCTTTCAACAAATTTTTCAGCACAGCTTCGGGAATTGACTTCCCATCATAAACAGAGCGATTAGTCTGGCGTTTGGTAATATATTCGGAAAGTAAATCAGTTCTAACAGCCTCTGATTTCTGTAATCCTACTTTAATAACGCCCTCTGGACTGATATTCACTTGAGTAGTATAGCCAAGGCTGCTTGCTTTTATGCATAAATTCTCCAACGCACAGCCCAAACTCATGAAAAATTCACGATGGCTAGGGTCTACAGCAGGAAGTTCCCTACTGAAATTGGGTAAAATCGTAATCTCATTTGTTCCTATTTCAAAGAGCCACGGCTGGGAGTTGTGCCCAGAGGGCGCTTGTGTGGCTGCAGTAACTAACTGGATGAAATCATCATTTTGGGCATTGACTTTTAGCCCTGAAAACATTAATAAACTCATGACTAATATTTTTAATTTCATTTTCATATCTATTGTTTTATATACACAAAGTAACGATAGAAATATGAATTAAAAATGAACCTGAGTTAAAAAATACGCTTGCGGATACGGCTCAGCGCCTGTGGAGTTACACCAATGTAGGAGGCTATATATTTCAGTGGAACATTCTGAATGAGTTTTGGGTCTTTTTCCAGCAGTTGTCTGTATATTTCCTCTGGTGATTGCGTGAGAAATTGCGCCTCACGATGCATTTTTTCCAAAAGCAGGTTTTCTAGTATTTGGGTTTTTATCTGGAGAAATTCAGGGCTTTCGATAAGTTTTTCAAGGGAATCCCTTCCTATTCTATACGCCCTTACTTTTTTTATCGCCTGCATGGAGAGCAGAGATGGCTCCTGTTTAACAAACGAAGCATAAGACATACAAAAATCGCCTGTAGAGCATATGTCTACAGTAGTCTCTTTCTGTGTGGTGGGATTATAATAAAAAAAGCGAATAATTCCCTCGTCTATGTAGTAGAGCCATTTTTCAACACTTCCTACCTCGGTAAGAAATTCATCTTTCTTAAAATGCACTTCAGTAAAATAGGTTTCAAGTATTTCAGAGGAAATTTCCATGATTTTTTGCTGTCAAATTTTTATTTGAATTAAACTCTTTCTTCGCTGATATTCCGTTTAAAAAACTTTAAAAACCAAAGTTTCTCGGATATCAAATAATTTAAAAATGTTATAATCTATCATAGATTATAACATGTGATTTCAAATGTAATAAAAATTCAACAATTTTGCTTAAAAACAATTTACTTCCCCTTGTTGTCTTAATAATAGAACCTATTCTATGGTATCATTTGTAATAAATTATTGATTTCTTCAGCATGCGTTCGCGAATAATACATCACAAAAGCAATATAAGGAACAAAGAATAGAATGCTCCACAACAACCCCCATGCAGTTGCTTTATGATTTCCTATCCGATGGAGCATATACCCTGCCCAAAGCAAATTGAGTGTCATCGTAATATGTGAAAGCTGCGCAAAAACATTGGCTCCGCTCCATGTAAAAGTAAAAAGTCCCATCGTCCCAAAATAATATACAGGAAGAAATGCAAAAGGAAGATAAGAAATTTTCCTTCTTGCTAAAAAAATCATAAAACAAAGCAGATAAACCAAACTGCTTGGAGAGCATGCGTTATAAACAAGCCACTGCACAAAATTCACTTTCAGCATAAAGAAGAAATAATAGCTCCCAGAAAGAGTGAGTAGTAATAAAACAAACGCCAAAACTATCCCCATTGTTTTTTCTGTTCTTGTAATTTCCATAAGATTGGTTATTTTAGAGGAATATAGACTTCGGTTTTTAGTTTTTCTTCAGTAGTTCGGCGGCGGTCGTTCAGATATTTCTCAAATATCGATTCATCGCGAAGCTCATACTCGCTATTGACTACCCAGCGCATCACTTCATCACATACAGCGCCAAGATTACTATAGCTTCCTTGATAAAAGAAAACTGCATACTTGCCTCCTGCAAGTTGTTTACAGCTAACTTCCCCTGAAGGCTGTGTGGGTTTGTGAACAGCAAGACAAACATCAGTGCGCTGTAGGTCTGCTTCGGTTATTTTTGGATCATCATGAGAGATACATATAGATTCTATCCCTTTCGTGAAGAGTTTTTGTTCCTTTATAACCGCCCACAGCTGTTGATAAGCCCATTTATAGTTGAGACTGCCATACGCTCCTTTAAGAGATACATAAATAAGATTTTTTGGTTCAAGTTCTACTATTTTTGGAGCTTTTAAGGCTAAATCTGGATTGATGATTTCTTTTTTCATAATGTAAATATCTTTATTGGTTCTGTATTCAGTAGGTGTGATACCGTATTGATTTTTAAAGGCTTTAGAAAGAGAGGCTGGGGATTCGTATCCTACATTAAAGGCTATTTCCTCCACCAAAAGAGAAGAGTAGCGCAGGAGCTGTGCAGCCGTTTCTATACGCAAACGAGCAATGAAAGCGATGGGCGACTCATCTTTAATCGCTTTGAAAATCCTGCAAAAATGAAAATCAGACAAATGGGCTATCTCTGCTAATTTTCGTACATCTATCGCTTCGTCTAGATGGTTATTGATGTATTCCGCCACTCTATTGATACGCTGGACATAATCATTTCGGGTATTCTGTTTCATATCTGTCGTTCATTGAATTTCTAAGACAAAGATACAGCCGTTTTCATCAGAAAACTTTTCCTATCTTGCTAAAAATAAAACTGCAAAGTTTTAAAAACTAAAATTCCCCTTACAGAAGTAAAGGGAATAGAGTTATATACTAATATTTCTTTATTGCATTATTTTAAATTCCTCTTAAAAATTTAGATTTATTGTTTTTTTATATATTGGAAGCCTTTACACCTATAAAAATCTCCACCTCCGAGAGGTCGCCTTGCTGAGATTTTTCTGTATACAATTCGTAATCATATTGATAAAGTCTGTTTAGCTCCTTATCTTGCTCCCATATTTTCTGCCATGCTTCTGCTACAGCCTGAGGCATCGCTCCTTTAGCAAGAAATCTCTTAAAATTCTGTATCAGAAACTCCCTTCCGACCAACCCGCTTGGGATTTTATCAAGCGAAGATACTTCTAGTCCCAAAAGCGTGGTATATTCACCTGTATAATCACTTTCGTAGTCTGTATAGATAGCATAAACATTGCTGTTCACTGCATTTGGGATTTTGCTGATGATATTTTCAGAATAAAACCGATGCCAAAGACCTCCGATGTCCTGCATTGCTTGTCCATTCTGATTTGTCGGGCGTGTTTCTATGCCAATTATTTTCATATCTATAAATTTTACACTCCAAATAAACTAAAAAATTATTGTATAAAAAATATTATAATCATTATCTAAGTATTCATCCAAATTATTCTTATATAAATATTAAAAGTTTTTCTATCCAATAAAAACCTTTTCTTATTTAATCCACAAAATCCTGCGCGAATGATTTTATTTCAGGGAAGAAAATTTCGTATTTCTCACGGAGGAAATCTTTATTTGCTAAAAATGCAGGGAATACATTGGTGGTTTTGTCCAGAAACTGGGCTTTGTTCACCACATTCCGAAAGCTGTAGTCTATTCCCCACTCATTTCGGTAGTTGTAGAGCCAGTCATCCTGCTGCATCTTATCCAAAACTTTTTTGAAAACCTTGGGCAGAAATTCCTCATATCGGCGGAGGACAGCATAGACCCTCTGCGAATGCTCCTGCCACTCGCTCTGGGAATTTTCAGCGGTATCATTTGCGAGGAAATAGTCAAACGCCACATCCACAAACGCCCCAGAATACAATCTTACCAGCGGTCGGAAAGGCGCTTTCGCCTCGTGTATCAGCGGGTGCGCATCCGTGAAAGTGTCTATCGCTCTATGCAGTTTTATGCCTTTCTGTATGCTTTCTGGAAGGCGGGCTACATCTCTGTTCTTCACAAAATCCGCAATCATATTTCCGACGAGCTGTTCCTCGGAAAAAGAAAGATAAGAATGAGCTAAAAAATTCATTTTGTATTCTACATTTAAAGTTGATAAAGCCAATAAAAACCGCCGACTTCCTAAAACAATCTCTGATGAAAATCCTCTATTTTGCTGACTTCCACAAGTTCTATTTTAAAACCTTTTTTAGGAAGTTTGTTTTGTTTAGAAATGAAAATCCTCTCGTAGCCTAATTTCTCCGCCTCCAAAATTCTTTTCTCCACCTGCGGAACAGGACGAATCTCTCCGCTGAGTCCTATTTCTCCCGCAAAACAAACATTATCGGGTATCGCCTCATCTTCATTGGAAGAAAGAATAGCCGCCACTACCGCCAAGTCCAGCGCCGTGTCGCCCGTTTTCATTCCTCCCGTGATATTCAGGAAAACATCCTTCGCACCGAGCATAAAACCTGCCCGTTTTTCTAAAACCGCAAGGAGCATATTCAGCCTCTTGCTGTCAAAACCTGTGGAACTACGCTGCGGCGTTCCATAGACTGCACTGCTTACCAATGCCTGAATTTCCAGAAGCATGGCTCTGTTTCCCTCCAAAGTAACCGCCACAGCATTCCCTGAAAGGTCTTCGGATTTTTTAGTAATGAGGATTTCGGATGGGTTTTTTATTTCTTTTAATCCTGCTGAAATCATTTCATAAATCCCAATTTCAGAAGTAGAACCAAATCTATTCTTGCTCGCTCTCAGCAGTCGGAAAAGGTGATTTCTGTCACCATCAAAATTGAGAACCACATCCACCATATGTTCCAAAACTTTTGGCCCTGCTATCTGCCCATCTTTCGTGATATGTCCCACCAAGAAAACTGGAATATTGGTCTCTTTAGCGAATTTAATGACCTCCGAAGAGCATTCTCTAATCTGCGAAACTGTCCCTGGCGAACTCTCTATCAGCTGGGACTGAAGCGTCTGGATACTGTCTATAATCACAAAATCTGGCTGAAGTTTTTTAGCCTCGGAAAGGATTTTTTCCACCGAAGTTTCGGTGTAGAGGAAACAATTTGGATTTTGGATTTCGGTAAGTCTGTCCGCTCTCATTTTTATCTGTGATGCACTCTCCTCACCTGAAACATAGAGGATTTTCTTCTTCATTTTCAGGGCAAGCTGCAGGAGCAGTGTAGATTTCCCAATCCCTGGTTCGCCGCCTATCAAGGTAACAGAGCCCAGCACGATACCTCCACCCAGCACTCTGTTCAGCTCCTCGCTGGGAGTTTTTATACGATGTTCGGCATTGACCTCCACATCCGTTATCGTCACTACTTTTTGTTTCCCTTCGCCCAAAATATGGTAGGTAGGCGACTTTATTTTTTCTACGATTTCCTCCACCAGAGTATTCCAAGAACCGCAGTTCCTGCACTGCCCGAGCCACTGCGAATACTGCGTTCCGCAATTCTGACAGAAATATGCTGTTTTTACTTTTGCCACAAATGATGTTTTAGGTGGTGCAATTTAAACAAAAAAGATTATTTTTGCATCATGTTTAGAATGTTCAGAAGTTTAGGAGAATATGTGCTCCTTTTAGGAAAGGTTCTGAGAAAACCACAGAAATCCAAGGTTTTTTCAAAGCTTTTCATGAGAGAAATCAATGATTTGGGGGTTGATTCTTTTGGTTTAGTATTATTCACTTCCCTGTTTGTAGGGGCGGTGGTCGCTATACAGATGTATAATAACTTTAGTACGGCATCTATTCCCATTCCGCTGCCATATGTAGGACACGCTACCAAAGTGGTTCTCATCTTGGAATTTTCACCTACAATTATCAGTGTGATTTTAGCAGGGAAAGTGGGCTCTTACATCGCGTCTTCTATTGGGACAATGCGAGTGACAGAACAGATTGACGCACTGGATATTATGGGAGTGAACTCAGCGAACTTCCTTATCCTTCCAAAGATTTTGGCTTGTGTTATTTTTAATCCTTTGCTCATTGCGATCAGTATCGTAGTGGGAGTTTTCGGAGGATATCTGGCGGGGGTTTTCACTGGCTCATGGACAGAATCCAACTATATCACGGGGGTTCAGATGGATTTTCCTACTTTCTTTATTTGGTATGCTTTTATGAAAACGGCGGTTTTTGCGTTTCTGATTGCAACCATTCCTGCATATTTTGGCTATAATGTAAAAGGCGGATCGCTGGAAGTAGGGCGTGCAAGTACCCAAGCGGTAGTTTGGACTATTGTAGCCATCATCATCGCTAACTTAATTTTAACTCAAATGTTCTTAGGCTAATGATAGAAGTAGTAGATTTAAAGAAAAGTTTTGGGGACACCGAAATTCTAAAAGGAATAACCACTACGCTGGAGTCAGGGAAAATCAATCTCATCATCGGACAGAGTGGCTCTGGGAAAACGGTATTTTTGAAGTCATTATTAAATGTCTTTGAACCTACCAGCGGAAGCATCCTATTCGATGGGCGAAACATCGTAGAAATGACTCCGAAGCAGAAACAAGAACTGAGAGCAGAGATAGGAACGGTATTCCAAGGGAGTGCGCTGTTTGACTCTATGACAGTGGAGGAAAACATCATGTTCCCGCTGGATATGTTCACTAACCTTACCTATACCGAAAAGAAAAAACGGGTAAAAGAAGTAATAGACGATGTTCATCTGGAAAACGCAGACCACAAGTATCCATCCGAGATTTCTGGGGGAATGCAGAAAAGAGTTGCCATCGCGAGAGCCATCGTGAACAATCCTAAATACCTCTTCTGCGATGAGCCAAACTCTGGGCTAGACCCTTATACATCAAAAGTTATAGATGATCTAATCAAAGAAATTACCCGAAGATATAACACCACTACCATTATCAACACCCACGATATGAACTCGGTGATGACCATCGGTGAGAAAATCGTATATCTAAGAAAAGGTGTGAAAGAATGGGAAGGGAATAAAGATATCCTCATCAATGCAGAAAGCCAGTATTTAATAGATTTTGTTTATTCTTCCGAATTATTCAAAGAATTGAGACAATATTTATTAAATAACAATAAAAATGTTTAATCCTCGTTATAATCTTATCAGATTAAATTTAAATATTATGAAAAAGATTTCAAGTATGGCTCTTTTAGGGCTTTCATTAATGGGATTTTCACAAGTGAAAATAGGCATAAAAGCGAATGTTTTGCTTAATACTAGTTCTTCCAAATGGTCTGAAATAAGAAGATCTGTACTGGATTACACTGATTCTGGCAGCAAAAGCGCAGGGTTTAATGTAGGGCTTTCGGCTAGAGTAAACCTCCCTTCTACTCCCTTGTTCATCATGCCTGAAATTTATTACACTTCTTTTAATAATTCATTCACTGAAAGAAGAACTAAAACGACTTTGAAAGCAAAAACCAACAGAATAGATGTTCCTGTATTAGTCGGAGTAAACCTTATTTCCGATAATCTAGGGGTTTTCGTAGGGCCTGTGGCTTCTTACAACCTTGCAAAAGAAAATACATGGAATAATTTCAAAGAAAATGCAGGGAACAAATTCACGGTTGGCTATCAGGTTGGTGCAGAGGCTAGATTGTCTAATTTCATCATCAATGCGAGATACGAAGGAAGTTTCTCCAAAGACCAAAGAGATTTTATCAACAACAACATTTCCGAAACTGTGAGATATGACAACCGTCCTAGCTTCGTAGTTCTGGGGGTTGGATACCAATTTTAGATTTAAATTTTTATCATTAAACAAAAAGGCTTGGGAAGAAAATTTCCCAAGCTTTTTTATTTCTTTAAACATTAGAAGAACCATTATTGATGTTCTCCACTTTCTTTTCTAACTCTTTGTTTTGTTTCTGTAATTGGGCAAACTGCTTTCTTTTTTCCTCCTCTCTTATGGCTGAACCTTTACTGATATAGCCCACTATTCCACCGATGAAGAGGCCGATACCTATTCCACCCATCACTCCCATCATATGGGACATCGTAATTTTTTCTAACGAAAAATCTGTGGAATAATAAAACATCGCTCCCGAGATAAGCAGCAAAATCCCTCCTACTATTGATAAACTTTTCATATTCTTTATTTAAATTTATTTTCCTCCTGATGCTCTATAATATTCTAATGCTTTAGGCATGTATTTATCCATATCTTTTCTTCTATTCTCTGGACTTGGGTGAGTGGAGAGAAACTCTGGCTGTCTTGCTCCACCAGATGCCGCCTCCATTCTATGCCAGAATGGCTGAGCTTCCCTAGGGTCATACCCTGCTATCGCCATTAGGTAAAGTCCCATTTCATCTGCTTCCAGCTCCTGTTTTCTTCCGTATGCTAGAAGTCCTACTTGCGCTCCTATCGGATACAACTGGTTAAAAACTGATGCTATTGTATTATTCTTAATCGCTCCACTGATTAATGTTCCTCCCACTTGGGCTAACATTGCTGAAGAAACTCTCTCATTTCCGTGTCCTGCTAGTGCATGGGCTACTTCGTGTCCCATAACCACAGCCACTCCTGTTTCTGTCTTACATATAGGCATAATTCCTGTGTAGAATGCTACTTTCCCACCTGGCATACACCATGCATTGATTTGTTTGTCTTCAATCAAGTTAAATTCCCAATTATAGCTTGACAAAGCCTTTTCCCTCCCAATCGCTTTATAATAGCTTTCCGCTGCATTTTTTATTCTCTGCCCTACATTTTTTACTTGTTTTGCTTCATTGGTATTGTTTATTACTTTTGATTTAGACAAAGTATTTCTATACTGGGTAAGTGCCATCTGCGCTAGCTCGCTATCATTCTGAAACTGCAGACTGCTTCGCCCTGTCATAGGGTTCGTAACACAAGCTACAAACACTGCTGAACATAGTAACCCTGAGGCTAAAACTTTTACTTTCATATTTTAAATTTTATCCAAATGTATAAATTTTAGTTCAAATATAAATAAAAGTTCAATTTATTGTTATTAAGTCTTTTTTATTTTTCAAGATTTGCTTTAAATTTGCAACGGATAAAAACTATATATAATCGATGCTTGATTGGATTTCACAACTTTTATTACCAAACGAAAACCCTACAGCTATACAATCTCTGATTGTGATGATTTTAACGATTGGCTTAGGAGTATTTTTAGGAAATATAAAGATTAAAAACACCTCTTTAGGCGTTTCAGCGGTGATGTTTGCTGGGCTTTTTTTGGGACACTATGGCTATAGAATGGATGCTTCCATTTCTAACTTTATCAAAGATTTGGGGTTGATTTTCTTTGTTTATGCTATTGGTTTACAGCTCGGACCATCGTTTTTTTCAGCCTTTAAAGCTCAGGGGCTGAAATACAATATTTTAGCGGCGAGTGGTATTCTTCTCAGTACTACACTAGCTTTCATCATATTTCTAAATACAGATTTAGGAATAGAAAACACGGTGGGGATTTTATCTGGTTCGGTGACCAGTACGCCTGCCTTAGGAGCCGCAAAAAACATGATTGACGAACTGCGTCCACAGTTCCCTGACAGACACCTGAACAGCCCCGCCATAGGCTACGCCATCACCTATCCTATGGGAGTTTTGGGAGTAATTTTTTCTATTATTATTGCAAGAGTTTTACTAAAAATAGACCCACAGAAAGAATTGGTCAAATTCAGAGAGCGAATCATTCATCGCTCCCAGCCCATTATTCCAAAAAAATGTAGAATTACAAATCCTCATTTCGTAGGTAAAACTATTCGTGAAGCAATTAAAGAAATTGACAAAAACATCATCGTCACGCACCTAAAAAGAAGCGGTACCAAAGAAGTGATCACTCCTGAATCCAGCGTGATTCTAAATGATAGAGATGTCCTAATGATTGTAGGAACTGAGCCTGATGTAAATTTTTTCATCAGCCAAATAGGGCGAATTTCATCAGATTCCTTCATCGAGGGTGGAGAAATCATGGTCAAAAATCTCTTTGTTACCAAAAAAACTGCGGTACATAAGAAATTGTCCGATCTAGATTTATTTGGGAAATATGACCTAAAAATCACCCGTATTTTCCGTGCAGGGGAAGAAATTCTAGCGAGACCTTCGCTTGTTCTTTTCTATGGAGATAAAATCCGTGTTGTAGGAAAAGAAGAATCTATCCAAAAGGCAAAAGAACTGATAGGCGACTCAGAAAAAGTCCTGCTGAAACCAGATTTCTTGTCTTTATTTGGGGGAATTCTTTTAGGGATTTTAATCGGCTCTATACCTATTTTTGTCCCATCTATGCCGCTGCCGATAAAGCTTGGTTTTGCTGCTGGGCCTCTACTAGCTGCCCTTATCATCAGCCGTTATGGAAGAATTAGTTTTATTTATTCTTATTTCAATAATGGGGGAATTCATTTTATGCGAGAACTGGGAATTTGCTTATTCTTCGCTTCATTAGGAATAACTGCCGGTGCTAAATTTTATGATAATTTCATTCATTATAATGGCTGGCTGTGGCTGTTTTATGGCTCTATCATTACGCTTGTCCCTTGTATTTTCATTATTTTAGTAGGGAGATTTTACTTCAAACTGGATTTTCTCAGTTTATCAGGGCTAATCAGTGGGGCTTATACAGACACTGCTGCGCTGTCTTTCAGTACTTCTTATTTGGATTCAGATATTCCTGTTCAGGCGTATGCGCAAGTCTATCCGATGGTAACCATTCTAAGGATTTTCATTGCCCAGATGCTGATTTTATTATTTATTTAAAACTTATATATCAACAAAAATTTAAGGAAAAGAGAATGACACTCTTTTCCTTTTTTATTTATTTTATTATTAAAAAACATTTATTGAAGAAATTAGGCAAAATAAAAACACACCTAATAATTAGGTGTGTTTTTATATTTCTATCTTCTAAATTTATTATTCAGCAGATTCTTCTTTTGCTGCTTTTTCAGAAGATTTCTTTTGAGACAAACCTTCTTTTACAGAAGCAGAAACGATAGATAGAATCATATCGATAGATTTAGAAGCGTCATCGTTTCCTGGAATTACGAAGTCTACTTTTCTAGGATCTGAGTTAGTATCCACGATACCAAATACAGGAATACCTAATTTTTTAGCTTCTGTAACTGCGATGTGCTCTCTCATGATATCTACCACGAAGATAGCAGAAGGAAGACGAACCATGTCAGCGATAGAACCTAAGTTCTTCTCTAGATTAGCTCTTTGTCTGTCTACTTGCAATCTTTCTTTTTTAGATAAAGTTTCGAATGTACCATCTTTCTTCATTTTATCGATAGCGTTCATTTTCTTAACCGCTTTTCTGATAGTAACGAAGTTAGTAAGCATTCCACCTGGCCATCTTTCTGTGATGTAAGGCATATTAAGTTCTTGAGCGTGTTTTGCTACTACTTCTTTAGCTTGTTTTTTAGTAGCTACGAAAAGAACTTTTTTACCAGCTGAAGTGATTTTTTCAAGAGCAGAACAAGCCTCCTCTAATTTCACAGCTGTTTTATGTAAATCAATGATGTGAATACCATTTTTCTCCATAAAAATGTATGGAGCCATATTAGGATTCCATTTTCTAGTCATGTGACCGAAATGCACTCCTGCTTCTAATAAGTCTTTAACTTGAACTTTTGCCATTTTTTTGTTTTTTGTTAGTTTACTTTCCGCTGTTACGCAATCAACATGTTCTTTGATGGGAGAACTGTTTAGATGCTAAACTAAACGGGCAATTTTTACTTTCTGCTAAGCGAGACGCCTCGCATACTTGTGTATAAAATAGTCTTTGCGAAACAATATGCAGATGAAACTGAATATTGAATACAAAATATTAACGCTTAGAGAACTGGAATCTCTTTCTCGCTTTTTTCTGACCTGGTTTCTTTCTTTCTACCATTCTAGCATCTCTTGTAAGAAGTCCTGCAGGTTTTAGAACAGCTCTAAACTCCTCGTTAATCTCACACAATGCTCTAGATACTCCAAGTCTGATAGCTTCTGCCTGACCTGTTGTTCCTCCTCCTACTACATTGATAGTAACATCGTACTGACCAACAGTTTCAGTCAATAAAAACGGCTGATTTACTTTGTAAACCAATACATCTGTGCAGAAATAAGTTTTTGCATCTTTCCCATTAACAGTAACATTTCCTGTCCCTGGCTTCACATAAACTCTTGCTACAGAAGTTTTTCTTCTTCCTATCTTGTGAACTATAGACATAATTATTTAATTTCGTTAAGGTTAATTACTTTTGGCTGTTGAGCTTCGTGTTTATGCTCACTTCCTTCATAAACATGCAGATTTTTAAGAATAGCTCTTCCCAATCTGTTTTTTGGAAGCATACCTCTTACTGCATGCTCGATCAATCTCAGACTGTCTTTCTTTTGCAATTCTTCAGCTGTTAATGATTTCTGTCCACCTGGGTATCCTGTATGCCAGATATACTCCTTGTCTGCCCACTTATTGCCTGATAAAGCAACTTGTCCTGCATTCAAAACGATTACATTATCTCCACAATCTACATGAGGAGTGAAATTCGTCTTGTGCTTACCTCTCAAAATCTTTGCAACTTTGGAAGCCATTCGCCCCAAAGGCTGCCCAGCAGCATCTACCACAACCCATTCTTTATTAGCGGTAGCCTTGTTTGCTGATACTGTTTTGTAACTTAATGTATTCACAATTTATCATTTATGATTAAACATACTTTTCCCATAAAGGGTTTGCAAAGGTATGAATAATTTTTGAAATAGAGAAAAATATTTTCTTTTTTATTTCTAATAATCATTCTCACTCACTACAAAAACATGATGAAAATCACATAAATAAACATTCATCATTTCCTAAAAATAAACTAAATTAGCCAGATAAATTCTAAAATTATCTATTATGAAACATTTTTTATCCGCTTTAGCACTAGGGTGCTTGCTATTGTCCTGTAACAGAGACCTCGAAAACAATGAAACCCATGAAACTCCAGCACCCCAAAAGGAAAAATTGGTATTAATTAATAATTTATCTGGAAACACTTCTGTAGATTTTTGGTATAAAAATGGGAATGAAATTAAATCTGCAAGAACAGATGGGATGGGAAAATCCAACATTGATTATGAGTATGACACATACGGAAGAATAATAAAAGAGCGCCGTTTTTCCTATAATCATACTCAAAATTTCGAGACTAATATAACTTATCAATATGATGGTCAAGGCAGACTAGCTTCTTCACATGCAATAAGTTCCAAAATCCACCCTGCTTGTTCTGTTGAGAGAAAACACACATACACTTACCAAGGAAATAAAGTTACTGTCAAAATAGAGATAGGCACTGATAACTGTTCTTCTCCCGCTGAAGCAGCAAAAGAAAAAACAATAACTCTTCTTTTAGAAAACGGTAGAGTTACCAAAAGATTTAATGATCAAAATCAAGTTGCAGAAACTATAGAATACTACAACACTAAAAACGCTCTTAGAAACATCAAAGGTTTTCCTGCTTTAGTTGTAGAGTTTTATCTCAGAAGATTTACCTATGAACTACCTTTCTATAATGGTATCGAGAATGTACATTACCTTAGTTTTATTGATAATGTCAAAACTATAGATTATCCTAATAGAGATTATATAATGTATGAATATAGAACTGAAAACTATGAGATTACCAACAAGGACTATCCTCATAAAGTCATAGCACTTGACAAATCACACAATGATCCTACCCAACAATCATTGATATATATGTATGATCTATCTTACATAGAAGAATAATAACACCAATATAAAAACCAAACGAGTGTGCACCAGAATTCTGGTGCACACTCGTTTATATAATATTAGTTTTAGGTCTTATACTTTTATTGAAGATTTTCACTAAAGAATGTCTCCAGCTTATCAAACGGAATTACTCCAGCTCGATTGTCATAAAAATCGGTGTGGCGTGCATTGGGAACAATTAGCAGTTCTTTTTTCTTACTTCCAACCAACTTGTAGGCATCTTCGCTCATATAGCGCGAATGGGCATTTTCTCCGGCAATCATAAAGGTAGGTACCTCTATTTCGTTCGCATAGGCTAACAGAGGGAAATTCATAAATGAAAGCAGCGTAGTGGCTGTCCAAACGTGATTGGAAACGGAACGCTCATGGAAACCTCGTGGTGTTTTGTAAAAGTCGATATAATCATTTAAGAATTGAGGTACTTTATCCGAAGGAGCATCCGGCATGGGATAACCAGGAGAAGGAGTTCCCGTCTCGGCATCCTTCCAACGAATAGCATTAAGCGAACGCTTCATTTCCAGACGCATTTCAGGCGTATTGGCATCAAAATAGCCTTTGCTAAACACACGGGACATATCGTACATTACCATGGTGGCTACTGCCTTGATACGTGTGTCAATAGCTGTAGCATTCAGTGCAAAGCCTCCCCAACCGCAGATACCTATGATTCCTATTTTTTCTCTATCTACAAAGGGTTGAATGCCTAAGCAATCTACCG
>CAUORE010000035.1:0-16859 GCA_963506915.1 uncultured Flavobacteriaceae bacterium | reverse complement strand
CAGAATTGGACAAGGCTATTCAGGCTTCAAAAATTCTTTTTGGAAATTCTACTTCAGACGACTTGAAAAAGCTCGATGAGCAGACTTTCCTTGAAGTTTTTGACGGCGTTCCACAAAAAGAAGTTAGCAAACAGGAAATCATCGGTACGGATATCGTGAGTCTGCTTTCAGAAAAGACAGGTTTCCTCTCCTCAAAAGGCGAAGCCAAGAGAGAACTTACAGGAAATTCTATCTCGGTGAACAAAACCAAAGTAAATGAAAGCTTCATCACGAGCGAAAAAAACCTCATCAATGGGAAATTCCTTCTTCTTCAAAAAGGAAAGAAAAACTATTTCGTAGTGAAGGTTATTTAACCCAAAATATTTATTCCACAAAAAGAAACCACTGAACTAATTCAGTGGTTTTTTATTAAAATTTAAACTCTAATTTCGCATTGAAAAAACGCCCTGTCAATCGCACAGGAACAGGATAATAATAGCCTGTCTCTATGTCATTTATCCATTGATTAGCAACGGTATTATGAATATTAAATGCATTAAAAACCTGAACTCCAAGGCTTAATTCCTTGAATTTAGACCAAAAAACACTCTTTGGCTTATGGTCTTTCTGGTCTATAAAAATCTTGGTAAGCCCTATATCCACACGCTTATACGAGGTCAATGTTTTTTGGAAATGATATGCCGTATCAAAATTAGGCGTACCATCTGCATTAAATAATATCGGTGTTCCCGTAGGAAGTCCACTCGCATAGACCAAAGTAAGATTTACCCTCATGCTTGGGAATTTTGGCATATAGTCCTGATAAAACATCGACACACGAAAACGCTGGTCGGTAGGGCGAGGGATAAAACCTTTATTATCAATATTTTCGTAAATTCTGGAATACCCCACAGAAATCCAAGAATCCACCCCAGGAACGAACTCCCCGAACAATCTCGCATCCACGCCGTACGCATAGCCCTTCGCATTATTTTTCCCTGAATATCTTATGCGCATATTATCCATATAATAAGGCATCAGGCTGCTCATTTTCTTGTAATAAAGCTCTGTAGTCAGCTTAAACGGACGGTCTTTCCATGCAAATTCATAATCATTAGCAAGGACAAAATGCAGGGACTTTTGAGCCTTGATAGAACTATCCAAACTTCCATCAAGCGATTTGATTTCTCTATAATAAGGCGCCTGATAATAGACCCCTGCCGCGAAACGAAACAGCATATCCGCCTCCCAGTCAGGCTTTACAGCCAGCTGAAATCTTGGAGAAAACAGAAATTCTTTATTAAAACTCCAGTTCTGCACCCTTGCGCCTGCATTCACAAACATTTTATGCCCGCCCCAGAGGAATTTTTTGGAATATTGAGCAAAAGCCGAAAACCTCGTAGCATTCACATCGTTCATTCCACTAATGCTGTAGTTTAAGTCCAGAGGAGCAGAATTTAAAACCCCAAATGGAAAATTTTGGATAGGAAAACTATATCCGCTATAAGACACGAATCGCCATTCGTTAGTAGCATCTTGCAGTTTTTCAGATTCTATCTTTGCGCCTACTTCTATTTTGGTATTGACTGAAGGAGAAAATTTCACTTTAAACTGAGACCCAAAAGTCCTGAGCAAAACATCATTCCTCGCGTGGTCTGTCTGCCCTCCTATATCATAAGATGCTGTATAATAGCCTGTGGAAGCGTTCAGCACGAACAATCTAAATGCCGATGAAATGGTATAATATTCTCGCTCTCTGTTTTGATAGGCAAAATTATCCCAAGAAAACGCCCATTTTTCATTTGGAGTAAAATTGAGCGAAACCGTTCCCATCATATTTTTATACTTGTCTTCCTCCTTTCCATCATAATAGACATCCAGCGTAATAGGATTTTGCAAAGTCCCAAAATCTATGCTCCTTTCCTTTGGGCGCATTTCATAGATATTATTCATCCAATAGCCCAGAAAGGACAGACTCCATTTTGGATTAAATTTATAATTTATATAAGTCTGAAAATCAAAATATTTCGGATTAAAATCGGTATTTTCGTTCAGCGTGTTTAAAACCAAATTCGTGTTTCTGTATCTCGCACCGAATAGAGCCGAAAGTTTTTGGTCTTTGGAAGCCATTCCCAAAGTCAGCCTGCCGCCAATGAGTGATGCCTCGCCAGAAAGTTCAAAACCCCTCGGCTGACGGTAATAAATATTAAGCACCGAAGACATTTTGTCGCCATATTTCGCCTCAAAACCTCCCGCAGAGAAATTAACCGTAGAGACCATATCAGGATTGATGATACTCATCCCCTCCTGCTGGCTGTTTCTGATGAGAAGCGGTCTGAGGATTTCCACATCATTGATATAGGTAAGATTTTCATCAAAATTCCCACCGCGCACCATATACTGCGAGCTCAGCTCTGCATTTGAATTTACCGAAGGCAGGGTTTTCAGCAGGGTTTCCACGCCCCCCGAAACCGTAGCCGCCTCCTTCACCTCCTCCGATGAAATCTGCACATTGGTAAGATCTGTGGATTTGGCTTTTTTCTGAAAAACCACCTCTTCTATCTGTTTTTCCTTTGGTTCCTCTTCTTCTGTCTGAGAATATCCCAAAACAGGAAAAGCCGACAGCCCCAATAGAATAATTCTTCTCATCAAAAAATATTTTTTACAAAAATAAAAAAATCCAACATTGATTTGCTCAATATTGGATTTTAAATCATTTTTAAAGCGGCATAAAGTTCAAGCCCATTTGTTTTTCTTGTTCTTTATAAAACCCTGAATCTAGTTTTTCTTTCAATGCTGCGAAAGCATCCAGAGTTTCATTGATTTCCGCATCGGTATGAGATGCCGTAGGAATCAGCCTTAGCAAGATGTTTCCTTTCGGAATCACTGGATAAACCACCACCGAAGTGAAAATTCCGTAATTCTCTCTCAGGTCTTTTACCAACAGCGTCGCTTCCACTGGCGAACCCTCAATAAACACAGGCGTCACGCAGGTATTCGTTTCTCCTAAATTAAATCCTCTTTCTCTAAGTCCGTTTTGTAATTTGCGAACATTCTCCCAAAGTTTAGCTTTGATTTCAGGTCTGCTTCTCAAAAGCTCCAATCTCTTCAATCCTCCGATAACCATCGGCATTGTCAAAGATTTAGCAAAAATCTGAGAACGAAGGTTGAATTTAAGGTATCTTATAATCTGCTTGTCCCCTGCCACAAAAGCCCCGAAACCAGCCATTGATTTAGCAAAAGTAGAGAAATACACATCGATTTGGTCTTGGCATCCTTGCTCCTCACCTGCTCCAGCTCCTCTTTTTCCTAATGTTCCGAAACCATGAGCATCATCCACCAACAATCTGAAATTAAATTTCTTTTTCAAATCGCAGATTTCCTTTAATTTACCTTGCTGACCTCTCATTCCGAAAACTCCCTCAGTAATTACTAAAATTCCTCCGCCGTTTTCTTCTGCTACTTTCGCTGCTCTTTCAAGGTTTTTCTCCAAACTCTCCATATCATTGTGTTTGTAAGTAAAACTTGTCCCGAAATGTAGTCTTACCCCGTCAATGATACATGCGTGAGAATCGGCATCATACACGATAACATCTCTTCTCGTTACCAAAGCATCTATGATAGACACCATCCCTTGATAACCGAAGTTCAGCAAATAAGCCGCTTCTTTCTCCACAAACTCGGCCAATTCTCTTTCCAACTGCAAGTGCGCTTCTGTCTCACCAGACATCGCTCTCGCTCCCATTGGATAAAACATTCCGTATTCTGCTGCTGCTTTGGCATCTGCTTCCAAAACTTCTGGGTGGTTACAAAGCCCCAAATAGTCATTTGCAGACCAGAAAACTACTTCTTTCCCTTGAAATTTCATTCTCGGCCCGATTTTCCCTTCTAATTTTGGGAAAATAAAATATCCTTCACCATAATCCGCAAACTGACCCAATGGCCCTGGATTTTGTTTAATTCTTTCAAAAATATCCATAATTTTTTCTAATTTATTAGTAATCAAATTTTTATATTATAATAGCTTCTTTATATTTAGCCATATCACTGTGAGTAAAGCCCATTTCCGCCATCCACTCATCACTGTATACTTTTGTCATGTATTTAGAGCCGTGGTCTGGGAAAATAAGCACCACCACATCATCCTTCGTAAAGGTATGATTTTGAGAATATTGCTTAAACGCCTGCATCACAGCACCTGTGGTATAGCCTCCCATAATAGCCTCTTTTATAGCTATTTCGCGGGTCATGTAGGCACTGTTTTCATCATTTACCCTTACAAATTCATCCATTTTGTCAAAAAGAAGCGTGTCTGGAATTAAATTTTTCCCCAAACCTTCTATTTGATAAGAGTGAATTTCATCTTTATTGATTTTCCCTGTTTCGTAGTAAGTTTTCAGAATAGAACCATCTGCATCCACTCCGATGATTTTCACATCAGGATTTTGTTCTTTTATGTATTTAGCTGAACCTGAGAGCGTTCCGCCTGTTCCTGTACATCCAAAAAGATAAGTGATTTTTCCTTCTGTCTGCTCCCAAATTTCTTTTCCTGTAGTCAAATAATGCGCTTCTACATTTAACTCATTGAAATACTGATTGATATACACCGAATTAGGTGTCTCTGCGGTAATTCTTTTGGCTACTTCATAGTAAGAACGAGGGTCATCAGCAGGAACACTGGCTGGACATACATAAACAGTCGCCCCCAATGATTTTAGGAAAGCTATTTTCTCAGGCTTTGTTTTATCACTTACTGCAAGAATACATTTGTAACCGCGCAATGCGCTAATCATCGCTACCGAAAATCCCGTATTCCCAGAAGTAGTCTCTACGATGGTAGCACCTTTGGTTAAAATTCCCTTTTTCTCAGCGGTTTCTATAATGTGCAGAACTATCCTGTCTTTCACAGAATGCCCTGGGTTATAAGATTCTAATTTTGCAAAAACCCTTGCAGGATTGTCCTCTACCACTTTATTAAGCCTTACCATGGGAGTATTCCCTATAAGGCCTAAAATATTATCATAAACATTATTCATCTAAAAAAAATTATCTCTGAAAATTTTTGCAAAAGTAAGAAAAATCAAAGAATTATCCTGTATTTCTAAAATCACCTTCTATTTCCTTTTCTCTATATAAGACAAAATTTGCCAAAAAAGAAAACAGCCAAAACCTGCCCCCATCATATCCGCAAGCAGGTCATAAAAATCCATCGTCCGTCCCATATTCATCAGCCCCTGTGCAACCTCCGTGAATAGCGCATAAATAAACATCACCACCACAAAAAGCCATTTTTTTTGTTTTGGGAAAGACACACTATAGCAGAACCCTAAAATGATAAAAATAAGGAAATGAACTATCTTGTCTAAGTTATGAAACTCAAACCAATGTTTCTCCCTATTAACCTCACCAGGTCTAAGAAGCATATAAGTAAGAAATGCCCAATAAATGGGCAATATCTTATATCTAAATAGGCGACTAATCTTATCCAATCACTTCGTTATATTGGTCTGCAGAAAGAAGTTCTGACTGATCTGCACCTTCTGCTATTTCTAATTTTATAATCCAGCCCTTTCCATAAGGATCTGTATTTACTAGTTCAGGCTCGCTTTCTAGCTCTTCATTAAACTCCACTACTTTCCCAGAAAGCGGAAGATATAGGTCAGATACTGTCTTCACAGCCTCTACACTCCCGAAAACATCTCCTGCGTTTAGCTCATCACCTGTGCTGTCAATGTCTACGAAAACAATATCTCCTAACTCACTCTGTGCGAAATCCGTGATTCCCACCACAGCGATGTTTCCTTCTATTCTTACCCATTCATGGTCTTTTGTGTACTTTAGTTCTGCTGGTATGTTCATTTTATTTAAAATTTTTCTCCAAATTTAAACTAAAATCAGTAGAAAACAAAATTTATTTTATGAAATTCATCATGTTATTTTTTAGTGTTTTTCATAAAATTTACCTTACCTTTGTAAGAGATCTATTTGGTTCAACTATAATTGACAAAAGACATGCAAAAACCTTTTAACGCAAAACAAATTCACATTCTAAATGTGGCTGAGGAGCTTATTGCCCAAAATGGCTTTGAAGACACCTCTGTAAGGGAGATTTCTAAAAAAGCTAACATCAATGTAGCAATGATTTCGTACTATTTTGGTTCAAAAGAAAAAATGATGACCTGCCTGTATGAATACCGCATACAGAGAAGCAAAGAAAAATTCTCTGAACTTACCCAAATATTGGGCAACATAAGACCAGAAATCCAGATAAAAGAAATTATCAATTTCGTGGTAGGAGAAGTTCTAAAATACACTCATTTTCATGGATTTGTCACTCAGGAAATGAAAAATTCTGAGAGAGTCAGAAATCTTCTCACAGATTTCTACCTCATCTGCACTAATATCATAGAAAAAATCATAGAAAAAGGCATGGCCACAGGAACTTTCAAAAAACCTGCAAAGGCGGAGGACATCATCTCCACTATCGTAGGAACTGTTCTGTTTACCATCAGAAACAGGTCTTTTTATGAAAAATTCCTAAACTGCACCTCACAAGACCTCCCTCTCAAAATAGAGAAAAAAGTAATAGAACATTTGCACAACTGTGTTTTTGCTATTTTAGGCTTTGATGAAAAATAATTTTCTAATAAAAATGATAATTTTTTGTTAAATCAATTCTTTTGGCAAAAAAAATTATATTTTTGTGGTTTAAATTTATTTTTAGTCAAAATTTATGAAAAAATATTTTGTTATTGCTTTAGCTTCATTGAGCATAATTTCGTGTAATAGACAACTTACCACTGCACTCAAAAGCAGTGATAAAGACTACATCCTCAATACTGCTAATGAATTTTATGCACAAAAAAAATGGTCTAACGCCATCGCACTATATGACAGACTTCCTAACCTAGTCGCAGGAACTGATGATGCACCTGAAGTGGTTTTTAAACTAGCTTATGCCAACTATTATGACAAAAACTATAGGTTGGCTGGGCACCAGTTCAGAAACTTTGCAAATACTTTCCTCAATGACCCTAGAAGAGAAGAAGCTGCATACACAGCTGCAATATGCTACTACCAAGATGCTGCGGACTACAACCTAGACCAATCCAGCACGGAGTCAGCTATCAACATGCTTCAGGAGTTCTTAAACAATTATCCTAACTCTGACAAAGCAAGAGCAGAAGATGCTAACAAAAAAATAGACGAACTTACCCAAAGACTGGAAACCAAATACTACGAACAAGCCAGAAGATACTTCAAAATGGCCGATTATAGAGCGGCTGTTACAGCATTTGAGAATCTGCTGGAAGATTACCCAAGCACAAAACTAAGACAAAAAAGTTTTGAGCACATCATGAAGGCTAAGTATGAGCTTGGAATGCACTCTATCTATGATTTGAAAAAAGATCGTTTAGAAAGTGCCATCGCTTTTTCAAAGGATGTGGAAAGAGATTTTCCTGATACTAGTTCTTCTAAAGAAGCAGCTTCTATGAGAGAAAAACTATCTAAGGAATTAGAAAAACACCTAAAAGTAATCGAAGAAAACGAAAAAAGAAAAGCTGAATTCCTAGAAAAACAAAGAGAGGAAGAACTGAAAAAGAGAGAAAAGGAAGAAGAGGAAAAATAAAGTTTTTTGAATTTATTTTTTATTTACTAAATTTGCAGAATAATTTTTTGTAAAGATGAGAAACATTAAAGATATCAAAGCTGAAGTTAATACCATTACTTACGACAAAGACAAAATAGAGGAAAAAGTAGGAAGTATCTACGAGGCTATTGTAATCATGGGAAAAAGAGCAGAGCAAATCAACTCTGAAATAAGAACCGAGCTGCATAATAAGCTTGATGAATTTGCTGTGCGTGACACTTCTTTAGAAGAAGTTTTCGAAAATAGAGAACAGATAGAAATATCTAAATACTACGAAAAATTACCAAAACCTACATCTATTGCCATCAAAGAATGGTTGGATGATGAGATTTATTTCAGAAAGACTGATAAATAATCTTTTTTATTTTTATATTTATTTTATCAAAAAAGTTGTAATTTCGTGTGAGTTACAACTTTTTTGTTCTTATTTTACTTAATTTTATTCCAAAATTTAAAACCACATGGATTTATCAGGAAAAAAAATACTAATCGCAATCACGGGCGGTATCGCAGCCTATAAAATCAATACTCTCGTAAGGGATTTCATCAAAAATAGAGCAGAGGTGCAGGTTCTCCTAACGCCGTCTGCAAAAGAATTTGTAAGTCCTCTTACCCTATTCACCTTATCTAAAAGAAAGGTATTCAGCGAGTTTTCCTCACAAGATGGAGAATGGAACAGCCATGTAGATTTGGCCTTGTGGGCAGATGTAATGCTGGTAGCTCCATGCACTGCCAACACCCTAGCAAAAATGGTCAATGGCATTTGTGACAATCTAGTGATAGCAACCTATCTTTCAGCAAAATGTCCTGTATTCATAGCTCCTGCGATGGATCTAGATATGTACATTCACCCTTCTACTGAGCGAAATCTAAAACTTGCCGAGGAATATGGGAACATCATCATTCCTGCAGAAGAAGGTGAACTGGCGAGCGGGCTGGTGGGCAAAGGGCGAATGGCAGAAACAGAAACTATTTATAAAACTATTTTTGATTTCTTTAATTCTAACCAAAAAAAGTCTTTAGCTGGAAAAACGGTTCTTGTAACAGCAGGGCCAACCTACGAAGCCATTGACCCTGTGCGATTTATCGGAAATCATTCCTCTGGGAAAATGGGATTTGCCATCGCGGAAGAAGCCGAAAAAAGAGGAGCCAAGGTGATTCTCATTTCAGGGCCGACTGCACTAAGCACAGACAAAAACATTTCATTAGAAAAAGTAAATTCTGCAAAAGAAATGTACAATGCTGTATTTCAACATTTTGACAATACAGATATTGCGATAATGAGTGCAGCAGTGGCGGACTATGCTCCAAAAGAAATTGCCCAAGAAAAAATCAAAAAGAATGATGAGGAAATGACCATCAAATTAGTGAAAAATCCTGATATTCTGAAAACTATGGGCGAGAAAAAGAAAAATCAATTTTTGGTTGGTTTTGCATTAGAAACCCAAAATGAAGAAGAAAACGCAAAAGGAAAACTGGTGCGAAAAAAACTAGATATGATAGTCCTAAACTCACTAAAAGATAGTGGTGCAGGATTTAAAAACGATACCAATAAAATCAAAATCATCACCCCTTCGGGACAGAAAGATTTTGCTCTAAAATCCAAAGAAGATGTCGCAAAAGATATTTTGGATTTCGTAGAAGAACAATTACAAAAAAAACATACTTAAAAAAGTATGTTTTTTTTGATTTTATTTATAATTTATTGGTGTTTAGTACTACTCCGTTCTATTAGCTTCCCATAGATAAAAATTATCCAGTTCTTTTGTCAGTTTGGAAACCGCAATAGCAAAAAGTCCCAAATCATCCAAAATCCCAATAAAAGGAATAAAATCTGGAATAAAATCCAAAGGAGAAAGCATGTAAATAAATATAAGGATAGGAATAATTACTGATGACTTGTTTATCTTATATTCTCCTCTAAATGAAGACTTTATCATTCTAAAAATATCAGGAATTTTAGTAAAAAAACTTCTGTTTTTATAAACTTGATAAGCCATCTTAATTTTTTTCATTTTTATAAATATTTTTTTAATAAAAGCAGCAAAACGCTTGCCAAAATTATAATTTATCTATAAAACTATGAACCGCCTGACTATTCCAGTCGGCCGCTCCTTCATCTTTTTTGAGTATCTGTCCATCCTTCCCAATGATGAAAGTCGTAGGAAAAACATCTATACTAAACTTCTCGCTAAGAGGCTCTTTCAGTAGATAAACAGGCGTAGTATAGCCATTTTTCTTAATAAAATCTCTCACCTTCTGTTCCTCATCCTGCATGGCAATGAGGACAAATTCTATTTTCCCTTTTTTACTCTCGTAAAGGCTCTGGATAGTAGGAAATTCGGCTCTACAAGGCGGACACCAGCTTCCCCAAAAATTGAGAAAAACAGGTTTCCCCTTAAAATCGGACAAATTGGCATCTGGTACATTTATTCCCTTTAATTCTACATTATATTCTGATTCTGTGAGCATTCCTATACTCTGCGATTTCTCCAAAGAAGGTTTCATCAAGAAAAGTCTTTGGATAGACTCACGAACGCCCGGCACGAAGAAAAATGCCAATATAAATGCGCCAAATAGGATGTTACTCCATTGTTTTTTTAAAAAGTTTTTCATTTTTTGATAGTTTCTAATAATTTTTCTAATTCCTCCTGTGTGTAGTTATATTTTATCCAATGGATATTTTCCAGTTTTCTAAGCCATGTAAGCTGTCTTTTGGCGTATCTTCGGGAATTTTTCTTTATTTCTGAAATAGCAAAATCCAGCTCCCATTCGCCCGAAAAATATTTGAATAATTCTGTATAACCCACTGTTTGCAAGGCTGTTTGGTCTTTATAAAGAATAAGATTTTTCGCTTCTTCCAAAAGCCCACTCTGCACCATCAAATCCACCCTTTGGTTAATTCGGTCATAGATAATCTCTCTGTCCGCAGAAATCCCAATTCTGACAACATCAAAATCTCTTTTAACCAACGCATTTTCAATATTTTCCGTGTAAGTTTTCCCTGTCTGCCAGATAATATCCAAAGCCCTCATCAGCCTGCGCGGATTTTCTTTATCAACTATCTGATAATAAGCACTATCCGATTCTTTCAAAAGTTTTTGCAAGGCTTCTATTCCGCCCTCGCTGAAGAGCTGTTCTAATCGTTTCTGATTCTCTGGGTTTGATTCTGGAAGATTGTTCAATCCCTCTGCAACTGCCTTTTCATACATTCCCGAACCGCCAACCAGCACTACATTATCATACTTTTGGAACAGCTGTTCTAGTTTTTCCAAGGCATCTTTTTCATACTGCCCGATGGAGTATTCGTCCACCACACTGAGGTTTCCTATGAAATGGTGTTTCACTTGGGCAAGTTCATCTTCTGTCGGTGCAGCCGTGCCAATGGGCATTTCCGCAAAAAACTGGCGTGCATCACAGGATACAATCTCGGTACCGAAGTATTTCGCTATTGCGATTGCCAATTTCGTTTTACCAATTCCCGTAGGTCCTACCACCGAAAAAAGTCTTTTCTTCATTTAATTTTAAAAATAGGCCTCAAAGATATGGATTTTACTCATTTTGAGAATAAAAATATTTTCTATGATGCCATTTGTTTTTTCTATTTTTTTGGCTAAAAGCTTTATATTTGTAACATTAATACCAAAATTTTAACATAAAAAGTCATGAAATTATTTCCCACAATAGAAGAAGTTTTTAGCAATCCATTGCCCATTTACAAAACTATATTTTTCCCACTGGTTACCATAGATTTGGGAGAAGACATGGACAAAAAAGAAGGTAAGGTGCATTTTATTTCAGTTTTGGGTGATGCTTATCCTTATCTCATCAAAGATGGCGAGAGATTCGAATGGGATTTCATTAGATTTGACTGGGATGGTACTCATTATCAATTTGATAATTCCGTAATCAATATGGAAGAAACAGCTCCACTTTTAGAATGGTACGCCTCCATAGAAGAAGACTACAACAAGCATAAATCCGAGTATCTAAAGAACCACTCATGGGAAGAAGCAAGGGATAGCCATTTGGAAAAAATGAGAATAAAACGAAGAAAAATCTCCCATGACCTCTATATGTATGCTGATATGCTACTGAGCTACTGGATCACCCGTGATAAATATCTGGAAACCGGTCTTTTCATCCGTGATTATGGATACTATGGACTCAATGACCAAGTGAATAAGCCTGTAATCAGCCTTAGTAAAACTGGCATAACTAACCGAAGCGATGAATTGGTCGGAAAAGTCTGTGGATACAACTATTTAACATATGGTGAAGATGAAATAAAACTCTCCATCGATCGTAAGAAACAACAAATTATCCAAAAATTCTATTGGAGCTAAATCCTCTTTAATATTTTGTTTCTTGCATAATATGGCGTTTTATTTTAACTTTGCACAAACCTAAACAAATGTCTAAAAACAATACCAAATACATCTTTGTAACAGGAGGTGTAACATCATCATTAGGAAAAGGAATCGTTTCCGCTTCCCTCGGTATGCTACTGAAAGCCAGAGGATTTAAAGTCACGATACAGAAACTTGACCCTTATATCAACATCGACCCAGGGACACTGAACCCATACGAACACGGCGAATGCTATGTGACAGAAGACGGCGCAGAAACAGACCTTGACTTGGGACACTATGAGAGATTTTTGGATACCAATACCAGCCAAAATAATAATGTAACCACAGGAAAAATCTACCAAACCGTAATCGAAAAAGAGCGAAAAGGTGACTTCTTAGGGAAAACCGTGCAGGTAATTCCGCACATTACCAATGAGATAAAGAGAAGAATAAAAATCCTTTCTAATGAAGGCTATGATATCATCATCACTGAAATAGGCGGAACTGTAGGAGACATAGAGTCTTTACCCTACATAGAGTCTGTTCGTCAGCTGAAATGGGAGTTGGGAGAAAAAAACTCTATGGTGATTCACCTTACTTTACTGCCTTATCTGGCGTCAAGTGGTGAATTAAAAACAAAACCTTCTCAGCACTCTGTAAAAGCACTGATGGAAAGCGGCGTTCAGGCGGATGTTTTAGTGTGCAGAACAGAACACACCATCACCAAAGACATCAAGTCTAAACTTGCTCAGTTCTGTAATGTAGCCATAGAAAATGTAGTGGAATGTAAGGATGTGGACACCATATACCGCGTTCCTATAGAACTGCACGAGCAGAATTTTGACCAAGTGGTTCTTAAAGGATTGGGGCTTCCTTACGACAAAGAACCCAACCTAAAAAACTGGCAAAATTTTCTTAAAAAATATAAAAATCCTAAGAAAACCGTAGAAATAGGACTTGTCGGTAAATATGTTTCTTTGCAGGATTCATACAAATCCATAGCCGAGGCTTTCATCCACGCAGGAGCATCAGAGGAAATAGATGTGAAGCTAAAATGGATCTACAGCGGTGACCTAGAAAACGGAAATGCAGAAGATTATCTAAAAGATTTAGATGGTATTCTCATCGCTCCTGGTTTTGGCGACAGAGGAATAGAAGGGAAAATAACCGCTGCAAAATACGCTCGAGAAAACAAAATTCCATTATTAGGAATTTGTCTCGGAATGCAGATTGTCACGATAGAATTTGCGAGAAATGTATTAGGATTTGAAAAGGCGAATAGTATGGAGTTTGATGACAACTCACCTTACCCTGTTATCAGCCTGATGGAAGAGCAAAAAGATGTAATAGACAAAGGCGGAACTATGCGTCTGGGCGCTTGGAAATGCGAACTAAAACCAAACACCAAAATTGCTGAAATCTACAATGCAGAACTGATTTCGGAAAGACATAGACACAGATATGAATTTAACAATGACTACATAGAGGATTATGAGAAAAATGGACTTATCCCTTCTGGTTTCAACCCTGAAACCCACCTCGTAGAAGTAGTAGAACTCAAAGACCATCCTTTCTATGTGGGCGTGCAGTACCATCCAGAGTACAAAAGTACGGTGGCATCTCCACATCCGCTGTTCATTGCTTTCATAAAAGCATCTACAAACCATAAAAAGTAATTTTATTTGTCAATAGCCCTTTTAACTTACGAGTTAAAAGGGTTTATTTATCATTTTATTTCTAATAAAAATCACAACTTATTTTCTAATGAAATAAATCTTTTCACTAATTTTTGTTTATCTTTGTCGGCAATAATTTTTTAAACTAAAAAAATGCAGAATAGTAACAGAGGATTTGAAAGAAGCCAGTTTATCAATATGGTTGTCTTTGCTGGATTTATTTTGGCGGTATTGCTTTTCTTCCAGTATTTTAATAAAGAAGACAAGAAAAAACAGGCTGAACAACAGGTAAAAACCGAACAAACTGAAAAAATTGTAAAAGCAGTTGCTTCTCATAACGGAGAAAAATCCGTTCTCAAAAATGATGAACTTACTTTGGAAATTTCTAACCTTGGCGGGCAGATTTCTTCGGTAAGAATGAACCAATACAACTCTTATGACAAAACAGACAAAAATAAACCTCTGTATTTATTCAATAACGAGAACTCAAACTACGGATTTGCTTTTAAAGACAAAGCTGGTAAATTAGTAAGTACCAAAGATTTAAACTTTACTCCGACAGTAAATGGCAGTGTAGTAACTCTACACGCACAGCTGGAGTCTGCTACCATTCAATTTATCTATACTTTACAAAAAAACTACAAAGTTGATTTCCAAGTAAAAACAGAAGGACTTTCTAAAGTAACTAATGACAACAAAGCTCAGTTTTCTTGGGATTATCAGGCTTTGGCTACAGAAAAAGGAAGAACACAGCAGCAGGGCTACACAGAGTTTGTTTATTCATTTGACAACTATTCCAGCTATGATTATGATGGAAGAGGAGAAATGGAGGAAACCGAAGAAACACTAGACTGGATCGGCGTGAAAAGCCAGTTCTTCACGGCTGTTTTCGAGGCTAAAAATGGACTTACGCAGTCTACAGGAAGCCAAGAACCAGTAGACAAAGGCGATTATCTAAAAACTTTCAACTATAAATCTGAAGTAAATCTTTCTGGAAATAAGGAGTTTAACGAAAGCTTCTCTTGGTATTTCATGCCGCTAGATTTAGATTTACTTGAAAGCTATGATAAAAACTTTGATAGAATCTTGCCGCTCGGCTGGTCATTCATCAGAACTATCAATGTTTGGTTCTTTATCCCTATTTATGAATTTATTCAAAACCATTTAGGACTTACGGCTGGTTGGGCTATTTTAGTTCTGACTATCATGGTTAAACTTATCCTCTCGCCTATCATGTTCAAACAGCACAAGCTGAGCGCTATGATGAGAGTAATCCGACCTGAAGTAGATGCTGTAAACGAAAAATACAAAGATGCTGACCCACTGAAAAAACAACAGGAAGTATTGGCGGTGTATAGAAATGCGGGAGTCAATCAGCTGGCGGGATGTATCCCAGCCCTTATGCAGGTGCCTATTTTCTATGCGCTATTCCGTTTCTTCCCGAATTATATAGACTTCCGAGGCAAGAGCTTCTGGTTCGTAGAGGATTTATCTTCATATGATGACATCATCAAGATTCCATCTAACTTCCTTGGAATAGACCATTTGAGTATTTTTGCGGTGGCTTGTACGGTGGTTATTTTAATCTACACTATCATGACTTCTGGAAACATGCAGGCACCAAGACAAGAAGGAATGCCAGACATGAGACCTCTGATGTACATTTTCCCAATTACATTCATGTTCTTCCTGAACTCTGCTGCATCTGGGCTTTCTTGGTACTATTTTGTGTCAAATGCTCTGAACATTGTGATTGTACTTGTCATCAAAAACTTTATCATCGATGAAAAGAAAATTCACGCTCAAATTCAGGAAAATAAAGCTAAACCTGCTAAAGAAGGGCGTTTCCAAAGAAAAATGCGCGAACTGATGGAACAAGCACAAGAACAGAAGAAAGAACAGCAGAAAGAGCAACAAAAACAACAGAAAAACAACAAAAAATAATTTTAATTATTTATAAATCAACCTTCAGCATTACTCTAAAAAAAGAAAATGTTGAAGGTTTTTCTTTTGAATTATGAAAAAAGTAATCATCATCGGAGGAGGCGCTTCTGGATTTTTTACCGCTGCAAATATTGATACTAAACTATACGATGTCACTATTTTGGAACAAAATTCTGATGTCCTGCAAAAAGTAAAAATCTCAGGCGGCGGCAGATGCAATGTTTCCCACGCCTGTTTTGATCCGAAAGAACTTGTGCAATTCTACCCTCGCGGTCACAAAGAACTCCTCAGCGTGTTTACAAAATTCCAGCCTGGGGACACCATGAACTGGTACGAAGAACACGGCGTAGCCCTCAAAATAGAAGATGACAACCGAATTTTTCCTGAAAGCAACTCATCGCAAAGCATCATAGACTGCCTCGTGAATGAATGCAGAAAGAAAAATGTAAAAATACTTACCAAACAAACCGTTACGGAGATTTTACCACAGGAAAACGGATATAAAATCCATACCACAGACCAAAATTATTTCGCGGATTATGTGGTATTCAGCACAGGAAGTTCACCGAAAGCATTTAAAATACTAGAAAAACTAGGCCATCAGATTATCGCGCCCGTTCCCTCTTTATTTACATTTAACATTAAAAATGAAATCCTGAAAGACCTCATGGGAACGAACTTTCAGTATGTAAATATCGAAATTCCAAAGCTGAATTTAGAAGAGTCTGGTTCTCTACTCATCACTCACTGGGGACTGAGCGGCCCTGCAATCCTAAAACTATCGGGATGGGGAGCGAGAGAACTTGCAGCACTAAAATACCAGTTTGAAATCATCGTTAATTTTATCGGAACAGCTTCAGAAGATGCTTTGGAAATATTTAAAAATTTCAAAGAAAATGAACCGAAAAAATCCATCGGTCAGGCCAAAATTTTTGATATTACCAATCGTTTTTGGCAAAGAATTTTATTCGTTTCTGGAATTGATACAGCCAAACAATTAGCCAATATCAACAACAAAGAAATGCAGAAAATCATAGAAAATCTGTGCTGCTGCCGAATGAATGTGACAGGAAAAAGCACATTCAAAGAGGAATTCGTCACGGCAGGCGGCGTGGATCTGAAGGAGATGGATTTTAAAACCATGAAAAGCAAAAAACTGCCCAATTTCTACATCTCTGGCGAGGTTCTCAACATCGATGCGGTTACTGGCGGTTTCAACTTCCAAGCGTGCTGGAGCGAAGGCTGGCTGATTGCTCA
>CAUORE010000034.1:0-17420 GCA_963506915.1 uncultured Flavobacteriaceae bacterium | reverse complement strand
GAAAAATTCTTTTCCCATTCCTCATTCCAGTTGATATTCGGCATTTCCTGAATGGTGTAGGAAATCTTAACCTCATCATGGCTCAGCAGCCAGAGATTTTTTAGTTCTTCTTCACTGAAAGAATCCTCTGGAACATACGCCAGAATACCATCATTTTCTTCCGTAAAGCTGTCAAAACCTATGTTTATCAGCTCCGCCATTAGGATTTCATTCCATGGCTGGAGCGGTTCTATTTTTATATTAAGTTCAAGATATTTTTGCATTTTTCTAAATTATAATCTTATTTGAGCCGAAACTTTTATGCTGAATTTAGGCGGATTGGTTTCGAAAACGGAACTGGTATTGTGCAAATGAGTAAGTCTATGCACAAAATCTACTCGTAAAAATCTAAAAATATTAGAAAAACCATAGCCGATTTCTATGTATGGTTTTCCGTTTAGGCTGTTTAATGCTCCATTTGTGTTGAATCTTTCCTCCAAATCTCCTATCAAATAATTGAAAGTCAGGTGATTTCTCCAATTTAATTTTTTAATTAAAGGTAACCTGTTGGTAATCAAACCTTCCAAATATTGAGTATATTGCAGGGAAACAAATCTATTACTTGTAAATTCAAAGAAACGCATCATGTTAAATGAATTTCTGTTGTAAAATACAAACTCATTTCCTAAATGGTTTTCCAAAAGAGGAAAAGGAACTCGGTCTGGGATAATCCCCGCTGTCAGGGAATAGTTCCCCTGTCCTAAAATACCCATAGGGATTTTTTGCTGGACATTTAGATAAATTTTATTGTATTCAAAATTACTTCCCATAATTCCTTTAAAGGCATGTGTAAACCTGAAAGTAACCGTAGGAGTAAAGTTGTTATTCATTATTACCTGCTTGTTTTTATCGGATTGCAGGGCTTTTCTTCCCATTTTCCATTGAGTTTCAGAAATCATTTCAGTGGTTTTGAAATTATTAAAAACATTCCCATGCTCATCTGTGTAATTGATATAAGACGAATCAAACAATGGGTCAAAGGTAGAATGTCTAAGGGTAAACCTCTGAGTGATAGAGTTTACAAAATCCCTCTGAAAATAGATTTCATAATTATTCTTCCAGAAAGGTTTTCTTATTAGCATATCACCATTTTTAGAAAATGCATCAAAAATTGCATTTTTCTTAAGTAAAAAGTTACCATATTGTAGCGCCACTTGGTCTAAATCATGCAGGGCAGCAATTCCTACCTGTGTCCATGGGTCTCGTGAAATAATATAATCTATACCACCGCCGTATTTGAACTCTCTGTCTTTAAAGCCATAAGACAAATATCCGCTAAAAATCCATTTTTTACTGAATTTATGATTGGTTCTAAATCCTGCTCTCAGCCTGAATCCTTCCACATCGTTATATCCAGCCGTGTAGAGTATCGGACCTAAATCAACTTTTCCTGCCTCATAATAACCTCTTAGGATAATTTCCAAAACATCTATGTAAGACTTCACCGAAGGGAGATTTTTGACTTCGTCTATCATTGCATAGACTTTCTGCTCTCTTTCCGTTATCGGTTCGTGTCTATTCTTTTCCCAATACTGCTCATCTTTGTCATTTGCATTAGGCAGGACAGTAATAGGTTTGCTGAATATTTTTTGGTCAAAATCTTGGTTGATTTTTATTTTTTTGCTCGAAACATGATATTTTAAAATCCCAGCCATTCCGTTTTTGCCCAGTTTTGCAGTTTCCAGCGTAACGAGGGACTTTACAGGCATGTGTATTTCAGAATCGCCCACTTCTTCAAGCTCTTGGTCTACTACAATGTTATTGATGAAGTTCAGGTTCGCCGCAGAACCTATTTTCGCTGTAATTCTGAAAAGTGAATAGTTGCTGTGCGAAATCAGCAAAGTCCCTTCAAAAGCCAAATCAGAGGCTCTTTTAGGCTTAAAATTGATTTTATAATATCCATTTTCATTCACCTGAAAATCTCTATCTACCAGCTCAAAATCATAGTTTGAAGTAAAATTATCATTCAGTGGAGAAATGAAGTTTTTGTCTAAAATATGAATATAATTATTGTAGAAATTATATTTGATAAAAGTAGAACTCATCAGCTGGGAAAACATCGCATTGTCCTCTATTCCGACTCCGTCTACTTTAGTTTTTTTGATGATTTCGGCGCGCTTTTCAGGACTTTTTTGATAATAAAAATCCGAAATATTTTCTGTAATAAAAATAGGAAGCGCCATATCATTCCCCAGACTATCTTTGGAAGATTCCATCACCTGCTTCAAATCCTTGTAGACCTTCGTATTCTGAAACTTATCCCCAAGGCTGCTAAATGCTATCTCCATACGAGACTGATTTTCAGAGAAGTATGATTTTAGGTTGTCAGGATTGTTGATGTGTTTTTTTGCAACCAGTTTTGCTAAAATCTCATGGGCTGGATTTTTATACTTTTTCTTCTTTTTTTTAGAGATGACCACGGCTTCTATTTTTTTAGAACCATCTGTATTGTCTTCATCTTCTTGTGCATAAGAGGATAGCCCCATAAATAGAGCTCCTGTAAGCAATAATTTTTTAGAATTCAGCATTTTAAAAAAATGATTAAGAGGCAAAAGTATTAAAAAAATATTTGAAAAGGCTAAAATCTATTTTTAGAATTAAAAATATTGATTAGATTTACCAAATAAATCAAACTTTTCATGAAACTAAATACTAAATTAATTTTAATTTTTATTCTTCAAATTTCGGCTTTGCTTTTTGCACAAAAACCGAAAATCAGAATCATAGCCACAGGTGGAACCATCGCTGGAGTGAGCAAATCCTCTACCGAAAGCAGCTACAAAGCAGGAGCAAAGGGCATTGATGAGCTGTTACAGGCTGTTCCAGAAATTCACCAAGTAGCCCAAGTAAGTGGCGAGCAGTTAGTGAAAATAGGCTCTCAGGATATGAATGATGAGATTTGGCTCAAATTAGCTAAAAGAATAAACGAAATCCTAAACAAAGAGGGTTATGATGGAGTAGTGGTTACCCACGGAACAGACACGATGGAGGAAACGGCTTATTTCCTGAATCTTACGGTTCATAGTTCTAAACCCATCGTGATGGTCGGTGCTATGCGCCCTTCCACGGGAATCAGTGCAGATGGCCCGCTTAATTTATATAATGCCGTGGTCGCTGCATCTGATAAAAACACAGGAAATAAAGGCGTAGTCGTGGTGATGAATGAAAATATCCTAGATGCGAAAGATGTGATAAAACACCATACGACGGCTGTGGAAACCTTTACAGGAGCGAATTCTGGGAAAATAGGTTATATCCATAATGGGAAAGCTTATTTTAGTAAAACGCCTCAAAATCTGCATACTACAAAATCAGTTTTTGATGTGACTTTGCTGAATTCCCTGCCGAAAGTAGGGATAGTCTATGGCTATGCCAATGCTTCGGAACTTCCGATGAAAGCCTTTATTGATGCGAAATATGACGGAATTATTTACGCTGGTGTGGGCAATGGGAATTTGTATCATACTAATTTTGATTTGGCTGTAAAAGCCCAAAAACAGGACATTCAGATTGTCCGTTCTTCGCGGGTTCCCACAGGCGCTACGACACCAGATGCAGAAGTGGAGGATGCGAAATATCATTTTGTGGCTTCGCAATCGCTCAATCCGCAGAAATCCAGAGTTCTGCTCATGCTGGCGCTTACCAAAACCAAAGACTGGAAGCAGATTCAAAAGTATTTTAATGAATATTAATCAAAAATAAAAATGAAAAAAAGTATTTTTTTAGTCCTTGCATTTCTTGTTTTCTCATGTCATCAGCCAGCCAAAAAATATACACAGGAAGAGGCTGAAGCCCAAGTTTTAGCCCTGCCAATGGTGCAGGAGGCATCTAAACATATCGATAAAATAACTAATGGAAAGCATGGAATTTCGTTTATTACAGAAGAATATCTTATCGAGAAAAAGCCGTTTTATCAGATAACGGTGGGCTACAACTCGGATGTTCATTTTGAAACTTATCACATTTTTTATGTGAATAAAGAAAACAAAGAGGATGTTCGTATTTTAGAGCCTGTTTCTGGAGAAATTATTACTGTTTCTGAATACAAAAAATAGATTTTGGAGAAAGTAAAGAATATAAAAAATGCAAAGAATAATTATTAAAATACCACTTATTACATTGTTATTGAGTTGTAATCCAAGTGATAGTTATTTAAAAAATCATGAAGTTTTTCCATGTTCTCCAGAAATTGTTCAAGAAAAGAAATATAAAATTAGCATTGAAAAAGCTAATGATCTATATGTCAAATATTTATATGACAGGAAAAAAATTAAGGATTTAGATTATGATAAAACTTTTCTTTCTCCAACCCTAATTATTGATGATCATTATGTATATTCTTTTCAGAATTTAGTTATGCAAAAGGTAGCCGTTTTTGGTATTTGGATAAATGCTAATACAGGAGAAATAACTACTAATGATGAGTCTATATGGTTGGAAGAGAAAGATATTTTTGATAAAAATTCAAAATCTGAAAAATATTCTAATTAGGCGGATTTTTAATCAATAATGCTTACATTTGTGAAAAATTTAAATTTTCTTAAAAATGTTACAAGTTAATTTTTTAAAAGAACATAGAGATAGAGTTTTAGAAGGGCTTAAAAAGAGAAATTTCAAAGATTTGGAGCTGGTGGATAATGCCATTTCGCTGGATGACGAAAGAAAAAAAGTTCAGTTTGATATGGACTCCCAGTTGGCTGAAATCAACAAAATTTCTAAGGAAATAGGGCTTTTGATGAAAGAAGGAAAAAAAGAAGAGGCTGAAAATGCAAAGCAAAAAACTGCTCAGTATAAAGAAGCGAGCAAGGAACTTCAACAGAAACTAAACGAAATAGAAGAGAAACTTACAGAAATTCTGTATCTTATCCCAAATATTCCGCATGAATCTGTGAAAGCAGGTGTTTCTGCGGATGATAATGAAAATATTTACCAGTCTTATGATGTGAAAGGCCTTGGAGAGGGCGCTATTCCACACTGGGAATTGGCTTCTAAATATAATCTTATCAACTTCGAGCTTGGTGTGAAAATCGCGGGAGCTGGTTTCCCTGTTTATTTGGGCAAGGGAGCTAAATTACAGAGAAGTTTGGTTCAGTTTTTCTTGGACAGAAATACGGAAGCAGGGTATATGGAAGTAAATCCGCCACATGTGGTGAACGAAGCCAGCGGATACGGAACAGGGCAACTACCTGATAAAGAGGGACAAATGTATTTCGTGAATGAGGATAATCTGTATCTGATTCCTACGGCGGAAGTTCCTGTGACAAATATTTACCGAGATGTGATTTTAGAGGAAAAAGAACTGCCTATTAAAAACACAGCTTTTTCTCAATGTTATAGAAGAGAGGCAGGGTCTTACGGAGCGCATGTAAGAGGGCTGAACAGACTGCACCAGTTTGAAAAAGTGGAAATTGTAAGAATAGAAAAACCAGAAAATTCTTACCAAGCCCTTGAAGAAATGGTGGAGCATGTGAAAGGACTTTTGACAGATTTAGAACTTCCGTTTAGAATTTTGAGATTGTGCGGTGGAGATATGGGCTTTACTTCTGCGCTGACTTACGATTTTGAGGTGTGGAGTGCGGCTCAGGAAAAATGGCTAGAGGTTTCTTCAGTGTCTAATTTTGAGACTTTCCAAGCCAATAGACTAAAATGCCGATACAAAGCCGATGGAAAAACTCAGCTGGTGCATACGCTGAACGGCTCTGCAATGGCTTTACCGAGAATCATGGCGGCTCTATTGGAAAACAACCAAACCGCTGACGGAATAAAAATCCCTAAGAAATTAGCAGAATACACGAAATTTGATATCATTTCATAAATAAAAAAACTCACTTTTTAGTGAGTTTTTTGTTTATCATGAAGGTTGCTGTGTCGGTAGCCATAGGCGAAATAAATACAAACGCCCACAACAGACCAAACCCCAAACCAAAACCAGTTTTCCATACTCATTCCTGTCATAAGGTAAAGGCAGGAACTCAGCCCAAGCAGAGGAATCAAGGATAATTTTTTGACAAAGGCTAAAACGGAAAGCCCTATATTTAGTAAAATATAAACGAAAATAGCAAATCTGAATTCTCCCTCTTTCTCATCGCTGAAATCCATCAAGTTTTCAAAAAACGAAGGATACAAAAGATAAATGAAAGAAACACCTCCAATGAACAGTAGCGGAAAAATCCATTGCCCATTGATATAAGGAAGGTGAAAATGCCCTTTTACTTTCTCTTTTGGTGGGAGTAGTAAAACTCCGCCACACACCAAAACGAAGGCAAAAATAGTCCCTATACTCGTAAAATCTAGTATGAAAGATTTGTCTGTAAATAGGATAGGGACACCTACGACAAACCCTGTAACTATCGTAGCAAATGACGGCGTTCTGTTCTTCTTGTGAATTTGCTGGAATTTCTTCGGAATCAGTCCATCACGGCTCATGGCATACCATATTCTAGGCTGTCCCATTTGGAAAACCAATAAAACAGTAGTAATGGACACCATGGCAACCACTTCTATGATAAATTCCATCAGTGGAAGATTGATATTTTCAGCCTTAAAGACAAAAGAAAGCGGATCTCCTATGCCTTCAAATTTTCTATAATCCACCAGCCCTGTAAGGGTCAAAGTAAGTGCGATGTAAATAGCCGTGCAGAGAAATATAGAAATAATCATCCCTTTGGGTAGGTCTCTCTGTGGGTCTTTGGTCTCTTCGGAAAGCACACTCAGCGCATCAAAACCGATATAAGCAAAGAAAACTCCACTGATGGCAGACATTATCCCTGTGAAACCATTGGGAAGGAATGATTTTTCGCCTGTTGCCGTGTCTATGGGTATCCAGTTATCAGCATTGATATAGAAAACACCAATGGCGATAATCAGCACTATCGCAAGTAGTTTGATTAAAACCAAAAGATTATTAAAATTCTTACTTTCTTTCACGCCGATGTAGCAAATCCAAGTGATAAGGGCATTGATCAATAGGGCAGGGAGGTCAAAAATCACCCTCAAAGAACCCAAGCGAGGAGCATTCTCCCAAGCGGAAATCAGCTCTGAATTTTGAGAGCTGTTTTTCACTGCTTTTTCGGCTTCGGTATAGCTGCATGAGAGGTATTCGGGTATGTGCAGTCCCAAATTATCAAGCAATGAAGTGAAATAATCCGACCACGAAAAAGCCACATAAATATTCCCAAAGCTATATTCCATAATGAGCATCCAGCCAATAATCCATGCTGCCAGCTCCCCAAAAGTAGCGTATGCATAGGTGTATGCACTCCCTGCCGTAGGAATTCTACTGGCAAACTCCGCATAGCAGAGAGCCGTAAAACAGCACGAAACACCACAAATGATATACAATAAAATGACTCCAGGGCCACCTTTATAAATGGCTTCCCCCAGACTGCTGAAACTCCCAGCACCGATGATGGCTGCTATCCCAAAAAACACGATATCCCTCGTCGTTAGGACTCTTACAAGGTGATTAGAGTTTTGGTTATCGGAATAATTTTTCTTTTTAAAAAGCTGTTTCATTAGCAAAAATTTGTTGAAAATGGGAGCAAAATTACAGAAAAAATCTTTGAAAAATATAGAACTTAATCATAAAAAACATTAAATTTGCGCTTTACATCATTGGCTGCATAGTTTAATGGATAGAACTACGGATTTCGGCTCCGTCGGTGAGGGTTCGAATCCTTCTGCGGTCACAATAACCAATCTAAACGCTCCTAAAAATATTTTTTAGGAGCGTTTTTTCAAGAATATGAGTTTTTTTAGATGTAAATTTTTTAAATACAAACAAAATGAAATATTATAAAATGAAAACAAATCAAGAAATTTTAGATGAATTTGGGAAAATCCTAATAACCAATGTTTGTGATTTTCCACTTGAAATAACTAAAGAAAATATTAATGAAATAATAAAAGAGTATTCTGAAAGTATCTTATTTAATTTTTTAGAACTATTTGAAGAACATGAATGTTTTAAATTGATTTATGAAGAAAATGGGAAGCAGATTAATTTAGTAGAAATTAGCGAAATGCTAAAGGCTGAACCATTGGAGGAAAATGGTTGGATAGAGCGGTTTAGCAAATATGTTAAAGAGAAAGAATAAGTAAAGAATGACCACACTCTTTACTAAATATGGCTCAGACTATGATTTGATATTTTGGATGCTTTCGCTGGGATATTTATTAGATATTGAAAAACAGAAATATATGCTGCTTTTAGAAATATTAGACCGATTTTCTGTAAAAGACCTGCTCTATGAAACCATTATTAAAGGTGTTTTGAAATTTATTTATAACTTTATAAAAATTTTTAACCAAATGACACTTGAAGAATATTATAAAGCCAAAGAAAATATAAAGATACCTGAAGGGCTATCTTGGGAGGATGAAGACAAGTTTTATTTCCAAGAAATAGAAAAATTGCGTTCTCAACTTTCCCAAAAAGATTTAGAAAAAGTGTTAGAAGATGTTAGAAGATTTCAGAAAAAAATGCAATCTCCTTACAACTAAATTTCTTCCATTACAATAACATTTTTTCATTTTCTCATCAAAGTACATTAGTAAGAGTTTGTTTTTAAAAATCTTTTAGAGCTATTTTAAAAGGTGTTTTAAAATTTATTTTAAAATTTATTTGTAACTCTATCAAATAAATCAGTTTTACTATGGCTGAAAAAATATTTATATCGGCACGATTCTTTACTCAAGAGGAACTTCAAGACTTCAAAAATCAACATGGTTACGAGGTAACTGAGATTTCCTATACTTGCAATAAAGAAATAGACTTTTCTCAACCAGAAGAAAAAGAGTTTTTGATGAGAGAAGGCTTTCCTATGATTTTAGCACGCTTTTTTGCTTAATCAGTTTCTTCGCTATAAATTTTATTTTTTTTGTTTTTCTTCTAAAATATCAAAAAGATTCATTTTTTTCTTAAGATAGTTTCACACTCTCCAAAATTAAATGTAATGGAAAGTGGGAGCAGAAGATGAACGATGATTAGAAAATATTTAATAAATTTATGTCATTAATTTTAATTTATTTATGTTAGTAAAAGCAATACAAATAGCGGTTAGTACTCATAAGGAGCAAATGGATAAATCAGGACAGCCTTATATTCTGCATCTTATTAGGGTAATGGATGCAGGAGAAACAGAGCAGGAAAAGATATGTGGTGTGCTTCATGACCTTGTAGAAGATACAGACTGGACTTTTGAAAAACTAGAAAATGAGGGGTTTTCGGAAAAAATCATTTCTGCACTAAAATGCGTAACAAAACAAGAAAATGAAGATTATGATGCTTTTATAAACCGTGTTAAGATAAACCCATTAGCGATAAAAGTAAAACTTAATGATTTAAGGGATAATATGGATATTACTCGTTTAGCTCATATTACAGAAAAGGATCAAGAAAGGCTTAATAAATATCTAAAAGCATATCAGGAATTGAAAGCATGTTTATAAGCCTTGATACTTGTTTCTTTGCTTTAATCAAGAAAATAGACAAAAACAAAAAAAGAGATTTAATAATTAAATCTCTTTTTACTTAGTAGCGGGAGCAGGACTCGAACCTACGACCTTCGGGTTATGAGCCCGACGAGCTACCTACTGCTCCATCCCGCGATATTGTTTTGCAAATATACAACTTTTTTTTTCACTACCAAATTTTTTAATAAAAAAATGCATTTGAAAATTTTCAAATGCATTTTAATAATTGTTTTTCCTAGTTCATCAATACTCTTTGGATGATTTGTAAAACAAGTCCTACACCAAAACCTATCAATGCCATAGTACATGCAGATTTTGCTTTTACAGGTGCTTTATCTTTGTTCATAAAATAGATAACAGCTCCCGCGATAGGAATACAAAATGAAAGAACTTTCATCCACATCTCCAAATCTTCTTGATCTTGTGGTTGATTTACATTAGGATTTTGATTTAAATCACTCATAATTAAACAAATTTTAAAATTAATTCAGCTATATATATTCCAGTAATGGAGACCAAAGACATAGTTCCTATGCCTGCCATTAGTCCTGTAATTAGTCTTCTCACATTGGTGCTTTCCTTATTATAATAAGCCTGAATAAAGCCATCTAAGTAAGTAGGAACTATCAGTAAAATAGTCATCCAAAAATTAAGGGATATTACACCAAATAAGAAGAATGGAAAAGAAAGATATCCCAAATGTATTCCTGTACATCTTGCACATACAGGAAACTGTTTTCCTTTCCAAAAGAAAGACCTTTCAGGTTTTCTATGGCAAAAACTAAAATGAAGTTTTACTCTTTCTTTCTCTTTCATAATTATTTCGCAAATGTATAAAAAAAATATTATGAAAATACAAAAAAATCAATGAAATAATTCCTTATTTATAATAAAAATTAAGATACGCCAAGTTCATAAAAATGGTTTGAAAAAAAATCATTACTTTTGCCCCCGTAAAATATATATATGCAAAACATTAGAAATATCGCAATTATTGCCCATGTAGACCATGGGAAAACTACTTTGGTAGATAAAATCATTCATGCTACCAATATTTTTAGAAAAAGTGATGAATCAGGGGATTTGATTATGGATAATAATGACCTGGAGAGAGAAAGAGGGATTACCATTTTATCTAAAAATATCTCTGTAACTTACAAAGACACGAAAATCAATGTGATAGATACCCCAGGACACGCCGATTTTGGTGGAGAAGTGGAAAGAGTTTTGAAAATGGCTGATGGAGTTGTTCTCTTGGTAGATGCGTTCGAGGGACCAATGCCACAGACGAGATTCGTGCTTCAAAAAGCTCTAGAACTAGGGCTGAAACCAATAGTAGTTATCAATAAAGTGGATAAAGATAACTGCCGACCAGATGAAGTTCATGACAAAGTATTTGACCTGTTTTTCAATCTCAATGCTACGGAAGAACAGCTGGATTTCCCTACATACTATGGTTCATCTAAACAAGGATGGTTTAATACAAGTTTGACTCCTGCTGATAGTATTTTACCTTTATTAGATGGGATTTTAAAACATGTTCCAGCACCAAAAGTAGAAGAAGGAGCACTACAAATGCAAATAACATCGCTGGACTATTCATCTTTCTTGGGAAGAATTGCCATTGGTAAAGTTACCAGAGGTTCTGTAAAAGAAGGGCAGTGGATAGGACTTTCACAAGAAGGCGACAAAATAGTAAAAGGAAAAGTAAAGGAACTATATGTTTTTGAGGGGTTAGGAAAGAAAAAGGTAGAGGAAGTTTTTGCGGGTGATATCTGTGCGATTGTAGGTTTTGATGCGTTCCAGATTGGTGATACTTTCGTAGATTTAGAGAATCCAGAGCCGCTGCCGAGAATCGCTATTGATGAGCCTACTTTGAATATGACTTTTTCTATCAATAACTCACCATTCTTTGGGAAAGATGGTAAATATGTGACTTCTAACCACTTGAAAGAGAGATTAGAAAAAGAATTAGAGAAAAACTTGGCACTTCGTGTTCAAGGAACTGATGATGCGAATACTTTCTTGGTGTTCGGTCGTGGGATTCTTCACCTTTCAGTTTTGATAGAAACGATGAGAAGAGAGGGATATGAAATGACCATCGGGCAACCACAGGTTATCTTAAAAGATATTGATGGAGAGAAATGTGAGCCGTATGAATCTTTGGTGGTGGATGTTCCAGAGGAGTTTGCATCCAAGGTTATCGACCTAGCAACTCAGAGAAAAGGAGATTTGCACATTATGGAAACCAAAGGAGAAATGCAGCATTTAGAGTTTGAAATTCCTTCCAGAGGGCTTATAGGACTTCGTTCCCAAATGCTTACGGCAACGGCAGGAGAGGCTATTATGGCGCATAGATTTGTGGATTATAAGCCTTTCAAAGGTGCAATAGCTGGTAGAAACAATGGAGTTTTAATCTCTAAAAACCAAGGTCAAACTACAGCGTATTCCATTGAAAAACTACAAGATAGAGGTAAGTTCTTCATAGATCCAGGGGAAGAAGTATATGCAGGTATGATTGTAGGGGAGCAGAACAAACCTGGGGATTTAGTAGTAAATATTGTAGAAGGAAAACAGCTGAACAACATGCGTGCAGCTGGTAAAGATAAAGATGGAAGCATCGCGCCGAAAATCCTTTTCTCACTAGAAGAATGTATGGAATACATCCAGCACGATGAATGTATAGAGGTGACTCCTAATTTCATCAGAATGCGTAAAAAACTTTTATCTGAAGAAGATAGAAAAAGAGCAGAAAGAAGTGCTAAAACAGAATAACAATAAAATCCTCCAAATTTGGGGGATTTTTATTATATTTGTGCTAAACATATTTAGACTATGCAAAACAAAAAAAATACATTTATAGGCATTATCGTAGGGTGTTCAGCTGTGGCGGCTATATTTTTGATGATGAACGGCTGCTCCCGTGTAGAACCCAACTATGAAGGTGTTCTAATGGAAAATTATGGTAGAAACGGAAAAGAAGATTTTTCAACCGTTTCTGGGCGACAATGGACATTCTTCCCTGGGGTAGAACTTTACCAAGTTCCAATGTTTGAGACCAGTGGCGACCCGCAAGCGGTGCAGGTTTCTGCGAAGGATGCGGGAGTTTTCACAGTAGACCCTTCCTACCAGTATCAGCCTATTAGAGGCAAAGGAGTAGATATCGTGTTCAATTACAAGCATTTAGGGATAAACCAGCCAGAGGTAATGATGGATAATGTAGAAAATTCTATTCTGAATAAACTGGTGACCAACGCCTACCGAGAAGAGGCCAGAAATTATACCACAGACAGCCTGATGAATAACCTCAATACATTTGAAAGACAAGTAGAAACTAGGCTTAAAAAAGATTTTGAAAATAAATTTTTTCAGTTAAACAATTTGACTTCAGGGCTTAAACCTCCTGCTTCTATGGCAAAAGCTATCGAACTGAGAAACAATGCAATACAACAAGCAGAACAAGTAAAAAATGAGCTCCAAGTTTCTAAAATGAACCTTGAAAAAGCCAAGATAGATGCCGAAGCCAACCGCGTAAGAGCCGAAGGACTTGACAACAAGATTTTACAAGAAAAATGGATAGAAGCTATAAGAAATACCAATAATAAAGTAATCATCACTGATGGTAAAACACCTGTAATACTACAATAATGAAACACAAAATACTTTACATTTTACTATTCATCGTAGGAAATGGAGTTCTTATTTACATAGATAGATTATGTTTCCAGAATCAGCCTGTATGGGGATTCACTGCTATATTTTTTCATTTAATTTTGCTGATAAATTTCCCTTATAACAAGTTGAAATAAATAAAAAAAACTCCCAATTTTAGGGAGTTTTTTATAGTTTAATAGAATTTAGCCTTAGTGAATTGGCTATCACTGAAACAGAACTAAAACTCATCGCGGCTGCTGCAAGCATAGGAGAAAGCAGAATACCAAAAATAGGGTAGAACAACCCAGCAGCCACAGGTATTCCCAGCGTGTTATAAATAAATGCAAAGAACAGATTTTCTTTGATGTTTCTCATCATCTTTTCGGAAAGGATTTTGGCTTTTACTATTCCATAAATATCGCCCTTCAGCAGGGAGATTTCTGCGCTGTCTATGGCTACATCTGTCCCTGTTCCCATTGCTATTCCTATATCAGCCTGTGCAAGGGCAGGGGCGTCATTGATACCGTCACCGGTCATTGCTACTATTTTTCCTTTTTTTTGTAATTTCTTGATTTTGTTGATTTTATCTTCTGGAAGGCAGTTAGCTTGATAATTTTTTATTCCTAATTCATTTGCTACAGCATGAGCAGTTGCCTCGTTATCTCCTGTAAGCATGATGACTTCTATGTTTTTGCTCTGCAAAAATTCTACGGCTTTCTTCGCTGTTGGTTTTAGTTTGTCGGTAAAACATAAAAATCCTATAACGACATTATTTTCAATAAGATACGAGATAGTAAAGGCCTTATCGCTAAGACTTAAGATTTTTTCTTTGATTTCATCTGCTACATGGACAGCGTTTTCTGTGATGTATTTTTCATTTCCCAAGAAATATTTTTTACCACCAATTATCCCTTCAATTCCTTTTCCAACCAAGTTTTGGAAGTCTGAAACAGCCTCTATCTGCGAGGCATCAGATTTAGACAAAATAGCTTTGGATAGGGGATGCTCGCTGTTTTTATTTAATGATGCAGAAATATTGATAATTTGGGTTTCTGTATAATTTTTCGCTGGGAAAACATACTCTAACGATGGTTTTCCTTCTGTGAGTGTTCCTGTTTTGTCTGTTATCAGGACATTTATTTTTTCCATTTGTTCCAGAGCTTCGGCGCTTTTAATCAAAATACCATTTTGAGCACCTTTACCGATGCCCACTACCACAGACATAGGCGTAGCAAGTCCCAAGGCGCATGGACAGGCGATGACCAGCACGGCCAGAGCATTCACAAAGGCATTGAAAAACTTCGGTTCGGCGCCAAAAATCCACCATAAAACAAAGGTAAGAACGGAGATGAAAACCACCACAGGGACAAATACTTTGGAGACTTTGTCGGTTAGTTTTTGTATTGGTGCTTTGCTTCTGCTGGCATCATTTACCATTTTAATGATTTGAGCCAAAAGAGTTTCGCTTCCTACGCGCTGGGATTTCATCAGGAAAGTTCCATTTCCATTGATAGTCCCTGAAATCACCTGATTATCAATGCTTTTTTCCACAGGAATAGGTTCGCCTGTAATCATACTTTCGTCTATGGTAGAATATCCCTCTATGATGACTCCATCCACGGGGATTTTTTCTCCAGGTTTGACTCTCAGGATGTTACCAGCCTTTATTTCATCGATTTTAACAGTTTTTTCCTCGCCATTTTCCCACAAATGAGCCTCAGAAGGGGAGAGGTTCATAAGTTTTCGGATGGCGTTTCCTGTTTTTTGATGCGCTTTGGCTTCTAATAACTGCCCTAATAACACCAAAGTGATAATCATGCAGACACTTTCAAAATAGATAGGCGGATGAACATGATTAGGGAAAATATTTGGGAAAAATAAAGTAATACAGCTCAAAACCAAAGCCGCGCCAGCACCTAAACCAATGAGGCTGAACATATTAAGATTCCAAGTTTTAAAGGAAACATAAGCCCTCTGAAAAAACATAAATCCAGCATAGACCACAGGAATAGTGAAAGCCGCCTGCAAATACAGCTGCGTGTGGTGTGGGATTTTATCTATCGGAAGTCCCATCATTCCGCCCATTGCTAAGATAAATACAGGAATGGTAAAGGCGAGAGCGATATAGAATTTCTTTCGTAAATCTATATAGGTGGAGTTGTCTTCCTGTCCTTCGGCCACGATTTGGACTAAATCCATTCCACATACTGGGCAGCCCGTATTTTTCGGGTAGGTTTTATCACCTTCGCAAAACATCGGACAATAAAATTCACCGATTTTATCTAAATTAACCTTTTGATTTTCAGTTGATTTTGCTTTTTCTCTGATTTCCTCACGCTCTTCGATAGGCGCTAAATACATCCCACAAACAGGGCATTTTCCTTGTTTGAAGTAGAGTTTTTCGCCTTCGCATTCCATTGGACAGAAATACACACTGCTGGGCGAGATTTTGTCTTCTGGTTTGATAAATGTATAATCATGGTTATCAGGGTCTTTTAGGAAATAATGACCAATGGAACCAACGGCATCATTCAGCTGCTGGAGATTGATTTCGTTTTTGGAAGAGATTTTAACGCTGTTGGTTTTTAAATCTACCACAGCAGAAATATCTGGAAGGGAATTCAGCTTGTCGGAAATTTTCTTTTGGCAGCTGCCACAGCTCATTCCCAATATATCAAATTGTTTTTCGTGCATATTATTAAAATTTATATAAAGTCAAAAAAAAGAGAATCCAAAGATAAGGATTTTATTTTTCTATTTTAGAATTTAACATAATATAAATTATAGGAAGAAATAGTTTTAATTTAAGTCACAGAATACAATATTCTATATTTCACTCTACAACCACCTCATAATCAATATCAAAGAATTCAAAACCTGTGATGCCGTTTTCTTCTATGGCTTGTTTTAAGTTTTCAGAAACGATAATGTCTGAACTTATGGGTATTAAAGGAAAAAAATCAAAAGATTCGGTTAGTACAACTTTTTTTAAAATTAATTTTTCTTTACATTCATCATAAATTTCATCGTTTTTATCTGACCAATCTTCATAAGAATTAAAAACATAATTTTCATTATTTGCATGAAAAATACTTTGAGAAAAATTAACAAATTGCATTTTGTTTAACCTTCGGTAACTTGCTATAAACTGAAAAATCCAGTATTTAAATTTTTCTCCTTTGTAGAGGAGCCGTGTTTCGTAGAAATGATATTTTGGAGCGATTCTAAATTTTTCTAAAACCGATTTTAATTTATCCGAGATATACCAGCCACACATTATACTTCCCACTCCTATGAAACCATGAATATCAAATAAAGCCCATTCCCAGTATTTTTCTTTATCAAAACTTTTTAAAACAAAATAATCAAAAATGGGAGTATTTTCAATAATTTCCCCTTTTCCTATTCTATAAAAATACTCTTTTTCAGGCACATTTTTACCTTCAGCGCTACTTGCTATTCTCCCTAATTCTGGAAATCGTGTTTTTCTTTTTATTTTATAATATTTCATTTTGTTTTAAATTCTTACTCTACAACCACCTCATAATCAATATCAAAGAACTCAAAACCCGTGATACCGTTTTCTTCTATGGCTTGTTTTAGACGCTCTGAGACAATATTGTCCCCCAAAAAACTCTGCATAGGGAAGAAATCAATATTTTTATTGAGAACGAGCTTTTTTATCGGTACATTTATTATATCAAACCCTGATTCTTTAAGTATTCTACTTGTTTGAAAATATAAATCCTCTTTATTTATTATTTTAAGAGCTATTTTTTGATTTGGGTCAAAAAATAGACTGTCCTTAAAGTTTATATGACCAAATAAAGGATTTAAAAACTTTTCGCCTGTAAATTGAAAAATATAATAATCTTTTTTTTCACCTTTATATAATAATTTACTCAAATAGTAAAAATGAGGTTCTGATATTTTAAATTTTTCTAATAATTTCTTTAATTTTTTAGAAATAAACCAACCAGGTATTTGACTTCCAGTTCCTATAAAATTGTGGACATCAAATAAAGCCCATTCCCAGTATTTTTCTTTATCAAAGCTTTCTAAAACAAAATAATCAAAAATAGGAGCATTATAGAGTATCTCACCTTTATCCATTGCCCAAAAATATTCATCAGCATTAGCTATATTTTCTCCTTTTGCATCACTTGCTATTCTATCTCCGTAAAAACTTTTTATTTGAATTTTATAATATTTCATTTTGTTTTAAATTCTTACTCTACAACCACCTCATAATC
>CAUORE010000033.1:0-17691 GCA_963506915.1 uncultured Flavobacteriaceae bacterium | reverse complement strand
AGGAAAAGCTCAAATTAAAATCATCCTTCCCCACAATTCCTTCTCTATAGAACTGGCGAAAATTGGTATCATAGAGACCATTACGCTCATTGGAGTTATAACTTATTGCATGTGGAGTAAGATTTTTAGAATAGAAAGCTCCTATGCCTATATTTAACCCTAAGAAAGGATATACCTTATAAATTCCGCCAAGCATCAAATATGAATACCTAAGCCCTAGTTTATAACTACTACCTGTGGTTTCATTGTTGTAATTTACTTCTGCTCCTGAATAACGAAATAATAGCTCCGGCTGAATAGCAACTCTGGAAGCAGGAAGTTTATAATTTAAAAAAAGACCGCCTTCAACTCCGAAAACGCCCTTACTTGTAATATCAAACAATTGTCGATTGTTTTCCCTGCCAATAAGCATCTCTGGAAGATTGGTAACACGAGAATGCAGAGCACCAAGTTTCAGACCATAGGTTAAATTATCTAAATACTGACCTTTGGATAGTCCAGAAATTAGCAATAGCATTAAACCCAGTTTCTTCATCTTCTATTTGAATATTTATTTAACAAAATTTTAACATTCGCAAATGTATAAGCTTTTATATTCCTATGCAATATGATTTTTATCATGATTTTCTTTTTTTAAATAAAAAGCTACTTAACTATATAGTTACTATTATTCCAAACTCCATAATTTAAAATCATTCTTCTTGAATTTTTCCTCTTCTTCTTTATCTTTATCTTTATTGAAAAATTCCAAGGTATCAGAAATGATTTTCTCTAAATTCTTTTCCCAAAACCAAAGGGGTATTTTAAAATAAAACTTTCCTCTTTCATTCTCTTCAATTTCTCCGAGGTCTTTGACCAAAGTTTTGGGAACAAAAGCCCAAGGATTAGTATTTATTTTTTTGAGAGTAGCAGTAAGGATTAGTTTGTAGGATTTTTCTAATTCTTCGTATTTATCTACATAGACAAATACGCACTCTTCCTCTTGTGGAGTTTTCAATTCTTCTATTTTGGTTTCCCAAGTTTCGGTGTCAATTTCTAAACCCTCATCTTTTTTTTCTGTTTTGGATTTGGGTAACCAAAATTCTACTTCTTTTTCTAATTCAGAAACAAAGACTTTGATGAGTGTAGCCCATTCTGTTTCTTTAACAATAGTGTAATTTTCAAAAGTTTTCATCTTCTAAATCTTTTAATAGTTGTTTTTTAAGTAAATACTGCTGATGTAAAAACGCCCAATGTTCTTCAAATTTTGGGTCTTCCAGTTGCTTTTGTATAGTTTCCAAGATTTCTTCTGATTCCTCCTTTGTGGGTGGAAATAATTCTTCTGTAAATAGTTCTAATTCATTCATGATATTGATTTTAAATAAAAAATGGACTTGGAGGTATCATAAATATAAACTCTAACTTTTTCAGAAAAAAGAGTATTAACAGCGTTAATATTAGGAAAATTACTATCAATTTAGGTTTAGTTTTTTTCATAGCTTCTTGTTTTATTATTCTAAACAGATCTAAATTCATTGACAACAGAGCAATTATTTTGAAATAAAAAGGACTTAAGATTCTCATTTTAGAAGCTTATGATTTTTGTAAATTTTTATTAAAAAATTTATAGTCTTTGTAAGAATATAAGCTGAAGCTATTGCACAATAATAGCTCCATTCTTCATTTTGAGCTCCAAAATAGATAAGATATATCACTGCAAAAAGGCTTATTCCAAACATTATTTTTTGTCGCTGAATGTCTTTGGAAAGATTTTGTTTATTTATATTTTTCATATTTTTTATTTTGGGTTAATATTCTATATTTCTAAATTCAGAAATCGCCATATTTACTTTATATCTCTCATCTAATAATCCTCCATTTCTATTTTTAGCTATCATAATTTCCACCTCATTTTTTGTAGGAGCATTATTGTAATCATCCCATTCATCAATATTGTAATATTCTGGACGATAGAGGAAAATGACTTCATCAGCATCCTGTTCTATTGAACCAGACTCTCTTAAATCGGATAATTGAGGGCGTTTATTAGGTCGGCTCTCTACAGCTCTTGAAAGTTGAGAGAGAGCGATTACTGGTATATCTAATTCTTTTGCAATAGCCTTTAATCCTGATGAAATTTTGGCGATTTCTTGTTCTCTATTTTGTGATTTTTCATAAGTTGCTAATTGTAAATAATCAACAAATAAGGCTTTTATATTATATTTCAATTTCATCATTTTAGCCTTGACTTTTAAATCTTGAATAGATATTGATGGAGTGTCATCAATATGTATTTTTAGTTTGGTCAAGTCTTCCTTATAGTGATAATACCTCCAGCTCCACAATAACACCTGTAAATCAAAACATTACAGAGGGAAAGAACTAAAATAGGGACTTTTCACAAAGTCCCTATTATTTTTTTGGATGATATTTAGTTTTTAATAGCTTTATTTTTATAAGTGATTGAAAATATGAATATTACATAAAATCACTCTTTCTTTAAATACACTTTATAATTCATTTGTTTCACTGGATATTCTCCTTCTATTTTCTTCTGGACATAGCCTTCTTTTTTGAAATATAACGATATAAAAGCAGTTTTCTCTATAATTGTTGAATAATATCCTTTACTATCGGAATAGAGTTTTATGGTATCTTTTCCTAAATATTCATCGTAATTCGTATTGCCGTTATCATCTTCATATCGCTCATTTATTATCATTATGAGAGTATTTGGGATAGGCTGTTTGCTTTTTTCATCATAAATATAACCGCTTAATTTCACATCTTCTGTATCCGTAACAGATTTGTAAAATGAGAATAAATACATTCCCAAAAAAGCTATAAATACAAACAATACTGCAAATAATATTTTATAATTTGTTTTCATTGTTTTTGTTTTAATGACCTAAAAGACATCTGAAACATTACCTACCATTCCCAAGCAAAGGGATATGTATAGTATGGATTTTCATTATATTCTTTATCTGAAATTTTCTTTGGTTTCAGATTTCTATAAATATTAAGAATATCTTTATATTTGATTTTATTAAAGTCTATTTTATTATCATCTATCAAAGCAAATTTTATTTTTTTATTTCTAACATCATGGGTGTACTGATATATCCCTAATTCTCGTATAGCATAGAGAGGAATTAAGTTTTTATCTAAAAATATTAGTTCTTCTATTCCATAGGTAAATTGGTCTTTAGAGTTAAATATAATATCAAAATTATTGGCTTCATTAGTTTTTATGCAGAGTATGATATTTACTCTTTTATCCACTAAAATTTTTATTTTTTCATTATAATGAAACAAGCTATAATTCTCATCATTATATTCCATCACAAAAGGTTCTCCAAAGTTATAGTGCTCATTATCACAGATTTGTTTATTAGAACTCATTATTTTTATGTCCTTAGGAAAATCCAAAATCTTTATATTTTTACATTTGTCTTTACATGCTACTAATAATAATATTGTTAATAAATAATGCAGTTTCATTTTTTTACTTTTTTCTGTTCATTGATATTTTTAATTATTGTTTTGATAAGTATATCATTGGCATTGTTTAATATAAATCCGCATATAAAATAGTTGTGCAGAAAAGTATAGTAGAATAGTATATTTTTAATTCATCTTTAGTATTGAAATTGATTTCTAAATGGGTATTGTATTTTAATAAATTTATGGGTTTTACATCTGCTATGAACACATTATTCCAATACAATCTATAATAAATCAGAAAATAAAAAAATTCTATTTTGTCTTTTTTTCCAAGTATAAATCTATCGTAGAAATAAAAACTCACATTAGAAATGAAAAGTCCTAAATTCTGATATGTAATTTTTATTCCCAGCCAAAGAAACGATTTTACTTTAAGCAAAAGTTTATCATTTGCATCATATATTTCGCCATAAACTCTTCCGCCCCACTTGGTTTTTCTAGTCATATAAATAAAAACCTTATCATTTTTATAAAAAATAATAGAATCATCATCTTGCACGACACATTTTATTTTCATTTTCTACTATTTTTGAAAATTATAACTTATTGATAATAACCTCTCTAATATCCATCACTATTTTTGTCTATGTAGTAGTTTTTTCCGTTTATGTTTACTTTTTTGCATAAAGACCGCAGGAATTTCAGCATTCCCTTGTAGAAATCTTTTAATTCTTCACTCGCTTTGTATTCTATGGAGAAATCATCTTTGTCCAAAAACCGAGCATAATGTCCTACATATGTACTTTTCATTTTTACTGCAGCATCGTCTGCCCATCCACGATACAAAGCCAAATCAATATATTGTCCACCTACTCTCTGAACTACATGATAAATAGGCTTTTCTGAAAATCTGTTTTTAGTAATCACCAGATCCTCATCATCAAATTTTTTAGAAATGATATAAAATCTAACTGTTTTAGTTTCTATATATTCCATAAACTGATTTACATCTTTTACAATCTCATATTCTGGCTTGTCATAGAGTAAATCAGGAACTAATTCACCTCCTTGTGATTGTATAAAATCAAATAAAAGTTCTCTCGAATGGTCAGTTAAATAAAAATTAGTATCTGGCATATTGTTTCTTTTTATTATTTATATTTTTCTAATTCTTGTGCTATGTGAGCCAATTTATGTATATGCAGGTTTAGAAACTGAATACACAACTTCCAATAAATTTTCTCCTCTAAATTCTATGTACAAATATTTATAATTAGGATGAACCAAAATTTTATTTTTCCCCTTATTATAGCGGATAATTAAATATTTAGTATTATACGGAACATTAATTTCCACAAAAGTAGTTTTATTAAACCCCAAATCCTTTTGGCTGGTATATAATAGCTCTCCCTTTGCTGACTTTATTTCTATTTCCTTTACAGCATCAGGCTCGTCATATAGATGTAATAATATTTTTACATTTTTATTTTCCGAAATAGGAGGCTCTTTCGGAATTTGTGTAATTCTCACTATATTACTATTACAGCTCAGCATCAGTAATAGTGTTAAAAAATATTTAGTCATTCCCTTCATTTTATTTATTATTCATATTTTTTTATTTCCTGCGAAATTTCTTTGAAAAATGTTACTATCCCATTTAAATCTGTCTGAAAAGAAAAATTAACCGAATTCATATAATTTTCATCATACATTTTTCCCTCTACGGCGATGGTTCCTATATCGTTAATACTAAAAACTATCTCTATCGTTTCATCTATATTTTGAAAGAAAAATTTTCTTATTTTACATTCGCATAAATCCTTTAAATTCCTCGTTAATTCCTCTAAATCAGACCTTTCAATATCCAAATTCTCTTCAGAAACCATAGTTTCCGTAGAAATACGCACCTTCATTTTGACGAAAACAGGCTCTTCTTTATTCAGCCTTACTATATCCGAAAATTTTATTCTGTCTTTTCCTTGGTTATCCTTTAAAATCATACTAAATTACTTTTAATACACTGATTATCATCTATATCTAAAATCCTGATATACTTCGTTTTCTATCTTTCCGTTTTTTAAAATATAGAAATAGTCGTATGTTTCATCAACATCTTCATCAACATCTTCATCAACATCTTCATCAATTTCTTCATCATCATTTTCTACCCTTTTAGGAGAAGACTTGTATTCTTTATTGTATTTGATTTTTATTATATCCTTTATTTGGTCTATTTTTTTAGGAAAAGCATAGAAAAAAATTTTAAACCCATCCATTTCCGTTTGTCCTATACAATGCTCCTCAAAACCATCCAATTTTTCAAAAGAATACAGCTCTACTTTTATGCGATTCTTTTCCTGCACAAAAGCCACAGACAGAGTATCATTTTTACTAGTGCCTATACTGGCGCCTTCCCGCTCATAAAACGCTCTAATAATAGATTTAAATTCTTCTTTTTTTATCTCTATATTATTAGGATTTTTTTCACAACTCATCAGTAATAGAACAAATACTATAATTATTTTTTTCATTATGATTATCTTTAGTTTATTCTTTTTTATTCCTTTGGGTAATACACATTTGGGATATTTATAACTCTCACTAATCTAACCCGAATAATACTAGTATAAAACATATAATAGCTATCATTATTCCTATAATGACCACACCCCATGCTCGGATTAAAACAAAACCAGACCTATTTTCTCTTTTATCTTTTATGATCATTTTATATGCTGCATAAGCCAATATAATCCCACTTATTCCAAGTTTAATTCTTATATCCATAATTATTTTCTATATTTTTTCATTGTTGGTGTTTTACTTCATTACTTTTTGCCCCTCCTCAAATTCCGAAAACAACCCCTGTGCAATTTACAGAAATTTTAATTTGGTTTTAATGCGCTTTTGTATCGTTTTTTGTTTATCTTTGTCTTACTTAACATTTAAAATTAAAGAAAATGGACACTAATGAACTAAAACAAAAATTCCAAGAACAAATAGAAAACGCTAAAAAAGAACTAGAAATCCTAAAAGGAAAAGCAGAAGAATTATCTGGTGATGCCAAAGCAGAACTAGAAGAAAAAAGCAAACTTTTAGAAGCAAAACTAGAAGAAGCAGAAGACAAATGGGACAAAATAAAAGACCTTGCAGAAGATAAATTAGATGATTTAAAATCTGACCTCGGCAAATTTTGGGATTCCGCAAAATCTAAATTAGACGATTTGTTCTAACATCAGAAAACAAAAAAACACCTCTTTTCAGAGGTGTTTTTTATTTATTAAACGATTTCCCTACTTAAAATACTCCATGCCATTCCTAAAAATATTGTGGTAGTTGGCCGTTGGGATATTTTTCAGCAGTCCTTCCGCGAAGCGCTCTGGATGCCCCATTCTTCCGAAGATTTTTCCGCTTCGGCTGGTAATTCCCTCTATCCCAAAAAGCGAATTATTCGGGTTATATGGCATTCCATGAGCTATTTTCCCCTCGAAATCAATGTATTGGGTAGCTATCTGACCATTTTTATAAAGCTCTGTCAGCACCTCCTCACTCGCCATGAAACGCCCTTCTCCGTGGGAAATCGGAATGGTATAGACCTCGTTTTTCATGCCTTTCAGCCACGGCGAATCATCATTTACCACCTTCACATCCACCATTTGGGAAATATGGCGCCCTATCGCATTGTGAGCGAGCGTAGGCGAGTTTTCATCCAAATCTCTTATCTCCCCATACGGCAGAAGTCCAGATTTTACCAAGGATTGGAAGCCGTTACAAATCCCCAAAATCATCCCGTCACGCTCCAAAAGACGATGAACAGCTGATTTCATTTGTTCATTTTTAAGAACATTGACGATGAATTTCGCAGAACCATCAGGCTCATCCCCTGCGGAGAATCCTCCTGAAAAAACAAGGATTTGAGACTGGTCTATTTCCTTCGTCCATGCCTCTATACTCTCCTCCAAAAGGCTTTTGGTAAGGTTAATGAGCGGCAACGAGGTCACTTCGGCTCCCTCTTTTCGGAAAGCATTTTGGGTTTCGTATTCGCAGTTCGTTCCTGGGAAAATCGGCGCGAAAACCCTTGGTTTTGCGATGTTATGTTTCTTGATAATGATGTTTTTAGGACTCGTAGAATTCAGCTTTTCATCGATGTTGATTTCTATTCTGTCCGGCTCGGCTGTTGGGAAAAGATTTTCAAAAGTCTGCGTATAAACCGAAAGCAATTTACCAAGGTCAAATGCTTTTTTATTGATAACCAAAGTTTTTCCTTCGGTCACTTTTCCTATTTTATGAAGCTGGGAATGAGCCAGTTCTGTTTTACTTTCAATGATAAAACCACCGATGTTTTTCTCTAAAATCTGGTTTTCTGCAAGTTCCACCTCTGCACCGAGATGATTTCCAAAACACATTTTTGCCAATGAAATTGCCGCTCCACCCTCTTTTATGGTCTTTACAGAAACGATGTTTCCTGCTTTTATCTGCTGATGAACGAAATCAAAAACCTCTTTCAAAGTTTCATAATCTAGCAGTCCATTTTCTTTATTTTGATGATAAAAATGGTAAATATTATTTCCAACTTCCTTAAATTCTGGCGAAATAATATGCTTTTTCTGCCCATCTGCACAAGCGAAAGATATCAATGTCGGCGGTACATTCAGATTTTGGTAAGTTCCACTCATAGAGTCTTTCCCTCCGATAGCCGCCAGCCCAAAATTCATCTGCGCATCATAAGCTCCAAGGAGTGATGCCAGCGGTTTTCCCCATTTCTCTGGGTTTTGACCTAATTTTTCAAAATATTCCTGAAAGCTCAATCGGATTTTTCTATAATCGCCGCCCATAGCTACGATTTTCGCCACGGACTCCACCACAGCATCTGCTGCCCCTATCAGAGAGTTTTGTGAAGATATTTCAGCATCAAAGCCCCACGCTGCCAGAGATACCGTTTCCACATTTTTCGCGTTCAAAACAGGCAGTGTCTGTACGCTTCCCTCCATCTCGGTAATCTGGTGTTTTCCGCCCAAAGGCATAGCCACCGTAGTCGCACCGACTGAAGAGTCAAACATCTCCAACAAGCCTTTTTGAGAGGCTGTATTTTTATCCGAAAGTATTCTGATGAGGTTTTCTTCGTTAAATATTTCGGTCTGATTTTCAAGTTTTTGAAGATGAGAAATTTCGGCATTTTGAGATTTTGCACAGCCGTTGGAATTTAGAAATTCTCGGCTCAAATCTACTATTTTCGTACCTTTCCAGAACATCTGCATTCTGCCCGAATCGGTAACTTTCGCTACCTCCACGGCTTTTATATTTTCTCTTTCACAGAAATGGATAAATTGGTCTTTATCCTTGGCATCCACCACCACAGCGATACGCTCCTGCGATTCGGAAATGGCAAGCTCTGTTCCATTCAGCCCTTCGTATTTTAAAGGTAAAATATCCAAATCTATCTCCAAAGAATCGGCAATTTCACCGATAGCCACAGAAACTCCACCTGCCCCGAAATCATTAGATTTCTTTATCAAAGTGGTAACTTCTGGATTACGGAAAAGCCTTTGGATTTTTCTCTCCTCCACGGCATTCCCTTTTTGGACTTCGGTAGAAAGCGTATGTATAGAGGTTTCGTCCTGCTCCTTGGAAGAACCTGTAGCACCACCCACGCCATCTCGCCCTGTAGCACCGCCAAGCAAAATCACGATGTCGCCATTCTGCGGTTTTTCGCGTTTTACCCAAGTTTTCGGAACTGCTCCGACCACGAAACCTACCTCCATTCTCTTCGCTCTGTAGCCTTCGTGATAGATTTCATTGACCATCGTAGTGGCAAGGCCTATCTGATTTCCGTATGAAGAATAGCCATTCGCTGCCTGCTTTGTGATGGTTCTCTGTGGAAGTTTTCCCTGCAAAGTCGCAGAAACAGGCTCCAGAACATCCGCCGCACCGCTCAGACGCATCGCCTGATACACGAAAGCACGCCCAGAAAGCGGGTCACGGATGGCACCGCCAAGACAAGTAGATGCGCCACCAAAAGGCTCTATTTCAGTAGGGTGGTTATGAGTTTCGTTTTTGAAAAGAAGATACCAAGGCTCTTTTTTCCCATCAAATTCAGCCTCTATTTCTATCGTGCAGGCATTGATTTCATCAGAAACTACAAGGTTTTCTAATTTACCAGTTTTATGGAAATATCTGGCACAAACCGTAGCCAAATCCATCAGCGAAATCGGTTTTGCTTCTCTTCCTAAAAACTTTCTTTTCTCTAAATAATCAGCGAAAATTTTATCCAAAGTTTCTTTAAACTCGCCTTTGAACTGAATGTCTTTCAGCTCGGTTTCAAAAGTGGTATGTCGGCAGTGGTCACTCCAGTAAGTGTCCAAAACTTTGAGCTCGGTCTCGGTAGGATTTCGGTTTTCTGATTGGAAATAATTTTGAATAAACAGCAAATCATCAAACCCAAAAGCAAAGCCATGTTGCTTGTAGAATTGTTCCAGTTCAGCCTCATTAAAACTGATAAAACCTTCGTGAACAATCACAGGAGTTGGCTTTTCCTGCGCTGGGATTTCTAGTTTGGACAAATCCTTTTCTCTACTCTCTACCTTGTTGATAAGCAAGTCTTTAACCTTACCCAAATCCGCGGAAGAAATGCCCTTTATCTCAATAAGTTTTCCACTTCGCACGGCAGCGTTGTCCGTTCCTGTAAGCAGCGAAATGCACTGCTCCGCCGAATCTGCCCTTTGGTCATACTGCCCAGGGAGAAATTCTGTAGCAAAATACTGCTCTGTTGCTGGATTTTCTGTGTGAATGATATCTGTAACCGGGTCTGCGAAAACGCTGCCTACTGTTTTGAAAAAATCGCTTTCGGACAGCCCAAAAACATCATAAATATTATAAACTTTTACATTCTCTACTTTGGGAAGAATACTCTTGATTTCAGTTAAAATTTTAGGACTTTCTACATCGAAAATCCCTTTTTTCTCTACAAAGATTCTCTTTTTCATTTTTAGTTATTATAGGGAGTTCTGCAAATTTACATTTTATCCGCTAAAATAACTACTACAAAAAGGAATAATTATCAATCATTTTTTAAGTTTTTTCTGCTCTATCTTAGTAGGCGTTTCCCATTTTGTAATCTGAACTACCAAAGCATCACATTTCAAAAAACAAAACTGCTTTGAACATCTATCCAAAACAGTTTTATTTTTTCAATAATCCTCCAAATATTTACAATCTTTTTTAGAGTCAAAATAATCTATAAATTCATCAGGAGTTGATTTTCCTTTTAGCCCTAATTTAAGGGTGTTTCCATTATTATAAAATATGTCTATATGATTCTCAGGATGTGTATGTTCTCTACCTTCATTTTTAGCCCTATTGTATTCTTCAGGGTCATTATCAAAACGCACATATCCATCTTCAAACATTAATAATCCTTTTAATAATTCCCATATATAATCTATTTCAGATTCTATTTTGTCTATAGGCTCAATAAAATCAAGTGCACTTACACTATTAAATTGCTCATCATTCAATATTTCCATTACTTTTGATATTATTTCTGATTTTATAGGAATAATATTTCTATAACCTTGATAAGTAATTTCTAATGAACCATCATCTTGTTTTGAACAACTAAAAGGGAAATGAATCGTATAATATTTTTTTTCACTAAAAAAGAAAATCCTACTCTTTTTATCAATTATAAGTTTTACATAAGGACTTTTAATATCTCTTTCTTCTATAGTTTCCCTATATAATAAACTTCCCCTTACAAATTCTAATAAAATTTTTATTATTTGTATTTTGCTTTTGATTAGTTCATTTGGAAAAAAAATATCAACATCTGTTTTATTCAAGTTGTATAAAAAACATTTCATTTTAGTAAAAATCTTTAATCTTTTCGACGAATGATATTGTTTTTTCCCTGTCAAATCTTTCTATTTTTGAATCTTTTAAAATATTTTTTATGGGTTCTCTACTTTCTTCTGGTATATTCAAATCATTAAAAATACCATTTAAAAAGTCTTCATATGATAGACTTGGTTTATTTTTAAATTGAATCAAATTACTTTGAATTTTTTCTTTTTCTTCTTTTGTAGGTTCAACAGTTCTTATATATTTTTTCTTATTTATAATAGACAACCCTTTTTCTATTTCTTCCAAATTTTCAGTAGGATTTAATAAAAGATACGATTGTATAAAAGAACGAGTTAACATCGTATATAATATATTTCTATATTTATATCTGTTCTGTATTGCCCCTGTAACACAAATTACATAGGGAAACTCTAATCCTTTTATATTATTAGGATTGGATATATACAGTGTATTCTCTATTTTATGTTTAGTTTCATATCCTCTATTCACTGTCCAATTAAAAGTTGTATTTATATTATTGGAAAGAGTGTCTATATATTGATATATCTTTTTATTATCATCTAACAAAATAATAGAAATATCATCAGGTTTGGTATTCTTATCTTTATTAATAATTTTTTTTATTATACTAATAACCTCATTTAGGTGAGTAGATTTTACAATTTCCACACTTTCAAAATTATCAGTATCTACATCTTCAAACCGTCTTATAGGTTCTCTTGTTAGATGTAATTCATTATTTTCTCTTGCTAATATATAACCAAAGGCTTTCCATTCATCATCGGTAAACCAATTAAATTTGTTCTTTTCAAACAAACCTAACCCAACAGAATGCGCAAACATTAATGTACGAGGGTCTGTTCTATAGCATTTGTTTAGTATTATATCTACCTCTAATTGCTTTTTATCTAAATTCTCAAAAATATCTTGAAATACATCCCCTGCTATAAAGACTTTTTCCTTAGCTACTTTCTCACATACTTTAAAAAATACTTCTGGAAAATCTTGCCTTTCGTCTACTAATATGTAGTCAAAAGCATATTCAAAATCCTCAGAAGGGATATTATTTAAAAAATCTAATGCTTCTGAGAATATTTTATTGTAGTCGACATTATACCCAAATCCTAAAAAAGGAATATTATAGAAATTACAAATATAACTATATAGCCCTGAATTTATATTCTTTTCAGCTCCCCAAGCTCTACTAACCCATAGTCTTTTTTCCCATTCTATCTGTTCATCAACCTTCATAAAGTTAAAAAAAGAAGGGACTCTTTCTTTTAGGGTATTAGCTAAAGCACGATTATGGCAGGTAAAAAAAATCTTACTATTCTTCTCTTTTAAGTAAATATCTTTTAACTTATGAAGAAGTAATTCTGTTTTTCCTGTTCCTGATAGTCCTTGAATAGTAACAGCTTTTTTATCAGTAAAATTTTCATATATGAATCTTGTTTGTTCTCCATCAAACAAAATAATATTCTTTTTTACTTTTTCTAATAAGGTCTCAGGAACTTCTATCCCTTTTTGTTTAATATCATTGACACTCCCTATAAGCAAAGATATTAAAAACTCTCCTATTCTTTGGTCTTTTAAATCGTTAATCTTACAATTGCTCAAAAAGTCTTTTAATGAGCCTTTATTGAAGTCTTCTAAATTAGCTTTTGCTGTATTATTCTCTTTCCAGTCACGAGGTCTTCCTATGTATCCTTTATATTCATATTTATCAGAAATAGAAGCCAAATCTTCTATAAAATCTTCATAGTAATTTTCAAAATCAGTATTTTTTTCTTCTGAAAGATTTAGGAAAATTATTTTATGTTTTGGTATTAGAATTACCAAAACATTTTCTTCATAGTCATAAGTATATTTACCTCCTAAAGGTGCTGTAATTATATATATTTGAGTTGCTTTATCTTCTTCTGATAAATAGGTTTTAAACTTATCAATGACACTCTTGTTCTTTGAAGTTTCTTTGCAAGATATGTATAATCTATTATTTAGCTGTTCCATTATGAAAATCAATATTATATGATTACTCTAACCAACAAAGATATAAAATATTTTCCAACATGTTTTTTTATTTTATGTAACAAAAAAACAAATCTTTCTGTTTACCTTTCTCTTTCACATGTCGATTATTACTTTATTTTCCATTATTTTCCCTTTTTTAGTATCATTTTCACTTATAAATATTTTTGACTCATCATTATAATATACTGTCTCATCATAAGAGAAAAAAAACATAATCTTAATACATCATAGGTTGTCTTTTAAATAAAAAAACTATCTTTATCCTTTTAATAAAAAAACATTTTACTTATGGGATACTATATGTTTGCTTACGGAATAAAAACTCCTGAAATCAAAGCTGTTTTTGGCTCTAAAGATGAAGCCCTTTTACAAAAGGTAAAAGCGAATGATACCTTTAAAAACTATGCAGATGGAGACGATGACAATGAGACCATAAAGGCGCTTACTGATATTATTATGGGCAATCAGTATGATCAGGAAGGGTATATTTATGGCTATGCCTTTATCGGTATTTGCGCAACTTTGGGTGTAGAATTACCTTATAATCAGGAAATTAAGTTTTGGTATGAAACTGAACTCATCAGTCGTATACTTTTAGAAGACTGGAATATAAAGACTGAAATAGATACTGAACTCTTCCCTGCTGACCATTTTCACCCATTTTCTATCCCTGAGATAGACGATTTCCCTATGATAAGTCTGCTTGATAAAAAACACCTGCAAGCCCTTTCGGATTTATTATCAAAAGTGCATAAAACACCTGAGGAAATAGAAGACTTAATCGATGGCGAAACCGAGGAAGAAGAAGACAAAGGCTATAGCTATGAACATATTATGGGACTAAAAGAGAACATCGCTTTTTGTCTTGAAAACAGATTAGATATGGTGGCTTTTTGCCATTAACAAAAAGTAAAAAAGCTGTCGCAAAATAAGATTTGCTACAGCTTTTTTGTTTTTAGTAACTTTTTAGTAAAACTAAGAGTCTAAGAGAAGTTTATACAAAGTAAATTTCATCTTCCTTCTTAACAATCCAGCCATTCGAATCAGAGCATTTATCAATGATTTTTTATACTTTATTTCCACAATACAATATCTAAAACAACTCTGATTTACAGATATTTAACCAACTAAAGGTGTACAAAAGGTGTACAAAAGTGGATTATTAAAATTCTAAATTTAAATTATTAAATTCTATCTTTATTTTTCTAAAATAGCTTGAAGGGTATTTTATAAATCTCTTTTTAATTTATTCAGTCTTGTTTGGTAAGATTGGATATAGTTTCTTTTCAGACTTTCACTTAAAAAAGATTTATTAACCAAATCTATCACTTTATCAGAGAAAGACATCATTTTTTTCATGTGTTTTTGAGCGAGAGCTTGGCTTATTCCCACTTCTTCGGCAAGAGTGAAAAACTGGGAAGCTATCTTTCCTTTGGATTTCGGATAAATTTTCTCTGACAAAGCAAAATCAGCATCTTCAATATGAATCCTCGTGTTCATCAAATCATAAGCAGGGGCAAGTTTGAAATCTCCCTGAGAAGTTTCGATGATAGAAAAATTCTTCAGATGAGCATCTCCATTAGAAAATAGATAGTTAAATAATATCAGCTGGTATAATTTATGCTGTTCCACCTGCCATGCAGGAAGATGCTGTTTTATGGCTGAAAACAGCTCCATATAACTTCCTGTGTACTTATACTGTTCCCCATGGGTTTGAGGGGTTTTTCCCAAAATAGAAGTAAAATCTTCAACGGCTAATTTCTCTCCATTTTTATCTAAATCAAAGCGTTTGGTGAGATAAGCTGGCGTTCCATCATCAAAAAATATCAATCCATTTTCTGCCGTTTCTATACTAAAAACCTGCTTGGCAATCTGCATGGTAAGATGCTCATTAGCAGGGGCATACTCTTTGTTTTTAGGAAGGTCAGAAATGGGTTTTAGGATATACTGCCCCTGTTCTCCTTCTTCTGCAAGACGCAAAATATCTTTGTCCAAGACAAGAGAATATTTGTCCTGAAAACCAGAAATAGAAATAAACAACCTATTCTGCTGAAAATCAGTCTTTTGTTTTTCCAAATTATATGTAAGAAAGTGAGAAACTTTCCTCCCGCCAAATAGTTTTTTCAGAGCAGACGGGCTGTAGGAAGAATAGCCCTCTTTCAAAAGACTTGGACAGACTTTGATTTCTAAAGGACTCATCGATTTATATTTTTATGATTTTAATAGCCCCGATGGTGTCATACTGGGCAGAGTGCAGCAGAATGCCGAAAGCATCCTCTTCGTCAATCTTATATTTTTGGCAGATTTCCTTTTTGGCTTTTCCTTCAGGAAGCAGATGATAAAAAAACGGGAATAAACTTTCCGCAGAATAAACGCTTTCTTTTTTAGGAAAACTGAGGCTGATGGGAGGGCGACTTTCATCAGAAAGCCATTCCTTATTATATTCAAAAACAAAGGAAGCATCATCAAGCTGAGTCAGTTCGCCAGCTTCTTTATTCTTATATAAAACCTTAGCTTTTCTCATTTTTTATCTCTATTTTAATTTCAAATCCCAAAGCAGTGCATATTTTTTCGATGGTCTGTAAAGTAGGATTTCCTTTTCCTCTCTCAAATTCTCTCAGAGTACGGAGTCCCACTCCACAAATATCCGAAAGCTGCTCCTGTGTGATTCCCAGTACTTTACGCCGTTCTTTGATTTGTTCTATCAGTTCAAAAAATGCCATATAATTCATTTATGCAAATATAAATAATAATTTTCTAATTATCACACCCAAAAATGCAATATAAAGCATAATTTGTTTTTGAATTAAGTATAAATATTTTATACAAATGGTCTATCGGATAATTTCACCAATGCTTAAATTCTCCTTTAAAAACCTCTCCTATTTACAATGATAAATAAGCGTATCTGGTTTATATGGATTTTTGCCTTTCATATTATAAAAAAATAACTTTCCTACCAGTTTTGTTGTATCTTTTTCACATTTAGAAATTACAAAGGAGGCTATCTCTTCATCAGAATAGTCAATTATACTATTTTGTGAAAAACCACCTGTATTATCACCTTCATTTTCTATAAAATATTTTGTGTCTGAGGTATATCTGTAAAAATCTATTCCTTCTTTTAGTTGAGTTTTTAATAAAGAATCACTCTTAGAAGGGTTCTTTATTAAGTATAATCCATTAAAAACATTAGATTGCACAAACTCTACCTTTTCTTCCTTGCAAGAAAACAAAAATAGCAATACAAAAAATACAAATACTCTATTTTTCATTTTATAGTTGTTTTTTTCTTTCCCACAGATGAACTAAAAAAACATCTCAGTGCAGAAAAGTGTAATGAACACTATAACAGATAGTTACAAAATTTTGACTTGTAACATTGAGTTTACTCGTTGCTGTACCTTGATTGTAACTGAGTTCTGCGGTATTAGTGATGATTTGTGGCATAATGATTAAGTTTTTAATTAACTCAGGAATAACCTTTCCCACCAAGGACGTGATTTTACATATGGTGCCCATTCTTCTTTGTTGTAGGCTCTGCCGTTGTAGAGTTGGTAAGTGCCAGGAGGGTAATAGCCGCCTTGTTTATAAGGCACGCCTAACTCTTTAGGAGGGGTAGTTTCTTCTATGAAGAGGGAAGTAGAATTCTTTTTTTTATCATCTTTCTGAGGAAAAAAAGTTTTTGATTTTGGAATTCTATCACTATATGGACGATCTAAATGTTCAGCTTTTTCATATAAAATCTCTCCTGTATTACTATCTATATAGATACATTTTATAGGGAATCCCATAACACCTTCACCATTATCATTTACTGCAAAAATAACTATATAGAGATATTTTTTAATATTATCATCATATCTTCTTTCAACTCTATAATTAAGAAAATTATCAGTGGATAAAATTCTTAAATTGACACCATATTCCATTTTAATTAATTCACAAAGACTATCTACTGAAAAAGAATAATTTTTATCATAATTTACTTTTTCTATTAAATTCCCATTTTCATCATATTCAATAGATTCTCCTATTGGGAAGTTATAAAAGGTTTTTACAGAACGATGTAGTAGCTCATTTTTATGATAATATTTATATAACTTAAAAGAAGAACCTATTGTCTGTATTTCCTCTGTATATTCTCCCTTATAAAAAAGAACTCTAACCCAATAAGTTTCTTTCTTATAGTATTTATCTGTTGCACTAGAAACTTTCTCTACAAGTTCCCAATTTTTATATTTATTTTTATCAAAATACTCTATAATATTTTTATTTATTGTGTCAATTTGTGCTTTACAATAAGATATTATAAAACAAAATATAATTACGAATACTATCTTTCTCATCTTGCATTCCTTTTTATGATTTTCC
>CAUORE010000032.1:0-18005 GCA_963506915.1 uncultured Flavobacteriaceae bacterium | reverse complement strand
GCAAGATGAAAATATTAAAAAATAAGATACAAAATTTAAATTACTGTCTAATAAAATAACAAAGTAAGATAACTTTTCAGATTTTATTTAAAATTTAAAGTAAAAATATATAGTTTATCTAATCAACAAAGTAAAATTTAATCATAATCAAATAAAAAATAGAAACAATCAGTTATAAAAATGGAAACAATATCAAAGGTTTTATTCTGGGTAGCAAATAGTCTTCTTATTCCAGATGTTATTATTCTTCTAATACTTTTCGTTCGCACTCTTCTTCTCACAGGGAGTTTTTACAATCAATTTGTAACCAAATTCAAGAACGATAAAGCTCTGGACAATGCAATAAAAAACCTATCATCCGAAAATATAGACAAGCTGAGAAACCTTCTCCCAAAGAAAGACAACTCGCTCTACATCCGCTATCTCCGCGACCTGCTCGCACATCCGCCGAGCGATGCCTATGCAGATTTTATGATTTCTAATTTTGAAAACGAAGCCGAAAAAGATATCGCAACTTCTAAACTACTCGCAAAAGTAGGGCCAGTATTAGGTCTTATCGGGACGCTTATCGCGATGAGCCCTGCCCTCACGGGACTTTCTTCGGGCGACATCTCTGGAATGGCTTACAACATACAGGTGGTTTTCGCTACTACGGTAGTGGGCTTGGTCATCAGTTTAATTGGGATGATTACCCTGCAATTCAAACAGAGATGGTACGCCAAAGACACCAACAATTTGGACTATGTAGCACAAATTCTAACCCAAAACAAAGACAAGATATGAGAAACAAAAGCCGAAGAGTTCCTATTTTCAAACGAGAAGAAGACACTGATCCGCTAAGTGTGGTTGTCAATCTGTTTGATGTAGCAATGGTTTTTGCCGTTGCTCTAATGGTTGCCATGGTAATGAACATGAACATGACCGAAGTTTTCAGCAAAGAAGACTTTACCGTCGTGAAAAACCCTGGGAAAGACAACATGGAAATCATCTCCAAAAAAGGAAACAAAATAGAAAAATACACTCCTTCCGCTAACCAAAACAACTCCCAAAACAAAACCAAAGGAAAAAAAGTAGGAACAGCCTATCAGCTGGAAGATGGTCAAATCATCTATATAGAAGACTAATTTTGCTCATTTGAGAATAAAACGCTAAATTCGTACCCTTTTTAAAATCAAGAAAGATGAAATTTTTTATTGACACAGCAAATTTAGAACAAATCAGAGAAGCCCAAAATCTTGGTATTTTGGATGGAGTTACAACCAATCCTTCGCTTATGGCAAAAGAAGGAATCAAAGGAAAAGAAGCTATTCTACAGCATTATAGAGATATCTGCGAAATTTCAGATGGAGATGTAAGCGCCGAGGTGCTCTCTACTGACTACGAAGGTATGATAAAAGAAGGGAAAGAACTGGCAGCCCTACACGAGCGAATAGTAGTAAAAATCCCAATGACCAAAGATGGAATAAAAGCAATAAAATATTTCGCGGATAATGGGATAAAAACCAACTGTACTTTGGTATTTTCTGCTGGACAGGCTCTTTTGGCAGCGAAAGCAGGCGCTACCTATGTTTCGCCATTTTTAGGAAGATTAGATGATATTTCTACTGACAGCATCCAGCTGATAGAGGACATCCGAGTAATCTATGACAACTATCTATTTGAAACTAAGATACTTGCAGCTTCTATCCGAAACCCTATGCATATCATAAATTGTGCTAAAATAGGTGCAGATGTGGTAACTTCTCCTCTTGCTTCTATTCTGAATCTTTTGAATCATCCTTTGACTGATAATGGATTGAAACAGTTCATCGCTGATTCTAACAAGCTACAATAAACAAAAAAGTATGAGCGAAAACTCATACTTTTTTTATTACAATTATTTCAAATACATTTTCATTTTTGTGATTTCCTCAGGTGTGGCTTTTATCTTCTTAAAAATCTCTTTTTCTGATGGAAAACTTACTCTATAGAAAATAATTTTTTCGCCGTATTTTCGGAAATATGGATGCGTTTTCAGGAAATCCTCTGGCGCATCTGTGATAGCGTATTTTTGGATTTTAGAAACATCCATTGGACTGGTGGAAATTAAATCCCTTGCCAAGTCTTTATCCACATTATAAGTCTCCAAAATCTGCTGTTTATCGGCAAATCCACCTAATTTCTTTCGGTAGCCTAAATAGCTTGCCGCCGCCTTTTCATTAAACCCAAATTCTACCAACTGCTTGAAAGTAATGCTGTTCAGCTCTATTTTAGAGAAATCTGTTTTGGCTGGTGCCACAGCTTTGGGAGATTCTTCTTTCTCTCGGATTTGTAGTTTTATCCAAGGTTTCAGCTCTTGGAATTTTTCCGCCGAAATCACAAAGCATTTTTCAATATCTTCCAGATTTTTGAAACTTCCTTTCAGATTTTTATCTCTGTAATTTACGATTACTTGGGCTTGTTTTTCAGAAAAACCTAATCTTTGCCAGCCTTGCACATCCAAAGCATTTGGGTCAAAATAAGTGTATTCTATTTTAGGTTTATTTTCTTTCGGTTTTGGAGCGAAATCAGGCATAGTTTCTGGCAAAAGCAGGTAAGGCGCAAGCCGCTGGTAGTTTTCTGGGCTGATGATGAAACATTCCCTAAATTTCTCTTTGCTTCGGAAACTCCCGCCGAGATAGTTTTTGTATTTAATAATCGCTTCGGCTTGTTTTTGGGAAAAACCCATATTCTCCCAATCTTTCGCTGAATAGGAATCAGGATTAAATTTCCCTGATATTTTTAGTTCTTTCTTGGTAAAAGAATTTTCAAAATTATTTTTCTTACTGGTTTTCTCTGGAAGCAGAATATACGCCTCTATTTCCGCAAATTTTTCAGGAGAAATGGCGTAGCATTTTGCCAGCTGCTCCTTTGAGAGAAATTCTCCGCCGACCAGCTCTTTATAATTCAGAATGGTTTTGACCTGCCGTTCTGTAAAACCCAGATTTTTCCACTGCTCTGCGGTGAGTTCATTTGGATTAAATTCCGATAAAACCAGCTCATTTCCTGCATTTTCATTTACAAATTCTACAACGACAGGCTCGTGCTTCTCAGTGTTTTTAATCCAATAAAAAACCAACTGAAAAACCAAAATAAGGATTCCTAAAATCCCTAAACCTATAAACTGATTTCGCCTCATCTGAAAAGGTAATTTTGGAAAATTTCTCATAAAAAAAATAAAAGCCTCTAAAAAGAGGCTCTTTGTTTATTATAATGTCGCTGAATGAGCCAGCAAGTCTGTCAGCTTATTAGAATATCCTGTCTCATTGTCATACCAAGATACCAACTTCACGAAGTTAGGAGAAAGCATAATTCCTGCTCCTTTATCGAAGATAGAAGTTCTCTTGTCTCCTATAAAGTCCTGAGATACCACAGGATCTTCTGTATAGCCTAAAATTCCTTTTAATTCGTTTTCTGAAGCATATTTGATAGCTTGAGAAATTTCATCGTAAGAAGTTGCTTTTTCTAATCTTACCGTTAAATCCACCACAGAAACATCAGCAGTAGGCACTCTGAACGCCATACCTGTCAATTTTCCGTTAAGTGAAGGGATCACTTTTCCTACCGCTTTAGCAGCACCTGTAGAAGAAGGAATGATATTCAACAATGCTGAACGACCACCTCTCCAGTCTTTTATAGATGGACCATCCACAGTTCTCTGTGTAGCCGTAGTAGCGTGTACAGTAGTCATCAACCCTTCTACAATCCCGAAGTTATCATGAACCACTTTTGCTAATGGCGCAAGACAGTTGGTAGTACAAGAAGCGTTAGAGAAAATATTTTGGTCAGCTTTTAGTTCTTTGTGGTTTACTCCCATTACGAACATTGGCGTATCATCTTTTGATGGAGCAGAAAGAACCACTTTTTTCGCACCTGCATTCAGGTGGGCAGTAGCAGTTTCTTTTGTTAAGAAAAGCCCTGTAGATTCCACGATGTATTCCGCACCTACTTCATTCCATTTCAAGTTGTTAGGATCTCTTTCAGAAGTTACTCTTATTCTCTTTCCGTTTACGATAAGGTCGTTCCCTTCTACAGAAACCTCTCCTGCGAATTTCCCGTGAACCGAATCATATTTTAGCATGTATGCCATGTATTCAGCATTCACAAGGTCGTTAATTCCTACAACCTCGATGTTATCTCTTTCAACCATTGCGTTGAAAACTAAACTCCCAATTCTACCGAATCCGTTGATTCCTACTTTGATTTTTGACATGATGTTATAATTAAATTTAAAGTTTTCTTCTCATTATCTAAGGTATGAAACTTAACCTGCACAAATTTACAAAATAAAGTCCAATAAAACGAGTTAAATTTAATATTTCATTTGGCATAATTTTTACTTTAATTTTTTCTAATTTTACCGAATATTATTTTATCATTATGGAAATTATCAGAAACGCTAAAGATTTACAAATTTATATCGCTAATGCCAAAAACAAAGGGCTAAAAATAGGTTTCGCTCCTACAATGGGCGCGCTGCATGGCGGACACCTTTCACTCTACGAGAGAGCAAGAAAGGAAAATGATATCGTAGTTTCTTCTATTTTCGTGAATCCTACTCAGTTCAACAACCCTGAGGATTTAGAAAAATATCCACGAACTATAGAAGCAGACATTGACCTTTTAGAAAAAACAAAAAATGTAGATGCAGTCTATACTCCATCCGTGGAAGACCTTTACCCTAATGGTTTAGAGCGAAAAAGCTATGATTTTGACGGGTTAGAAAACGAAATGGAAGGAAAATCTAGACCTGGACATTTTGACGGTGTAGGAACTGTGGTGGAAGAATTTTTCAGACAAGTTCAGCCTGATAATGCCTATTTCGGCGACAAAGATTTTCAGCAACTGGCAATTATCAAAAAATTAGTTCAAAAACTGCAATTGCCTATCAACATCGTAGGAATGCCCATTTTTAGGGAAGAGAGCGGACTGGCGATGAGTTCGCGAAATATGAGGCTAAGTCCTGAACAAAGAGACAAAGCCAAACTTATCTATGCTACTTTGGTAAAAGCCAACGAAATGTTCAGAAAATCCAGCCTCTCTGATGTCAAAACATTTGTAGAAAAAACCTTTGAGGACTCTGACTTTGAGCTGGAATATTTCATCATCGCAGATGAAGAAACCTTGAAAGAAGCAGATAAAATCGAAAACGGAAAGAATTACCGAGCGTTCATCGTTGTTTTGGTCGATGGAGTTCGATTGATTGATAATATCCATCTTGACTAATTTCAAAAAAATAAATCCCGCCAAATGGTGGGATTTTTATTTATTTCTGTTCTGTAAATCTGGTTAAATTCACTTCTGGAAGCAAATCTTTTTTACCTTCAATAAAATCAAAAAGCTCCTTTGAAAAATAGCATCCATTCAGAATTCCTCTTGCTCCCAGCCCATTGAAAACATAAAGGTTTTTGTGTTTTTCATGTCTTCCTAAAATAGGTCTTCTATCCGCCACGGTAGGACGAAATCCTACATTGATTTCCTCCACTTCGAATTTTTCTGGATAAAACTGAGACAGCCCGTTCATCAGCTGCTCTTTCGCCTCTTCATCTACATTTTCATCAGTTCTTTCCCTATCGTAAGTTCCCCCATAATAATATTTTCCGTTTTCCAATGGAAAAATAAAATGCTTTTTCTTAATCGTAAAATCTCCTTCCAGCGGCACAGAGAGATTTACCACCAAATGATGTCCTTTGTTAATATGAATAGGAATTTCTTTGAAATATGGATTCTGCTTCACGGCTATTCCTTCCGCAAAAACAATATTTTTAAACTTAATATCCTTATACTGAGAGTTTTCTACATCAAGAGCATCGTAATCAAATCTTTCTTTCACCAAATATTCGTTTTTTTGCAAATATTGTAAAATATCTCCAAAGAATGCCTCTACATCGAGCCTCGCAGAATGATTTACCCTACCTGAACTAAATGGATTTTTCACCACATCCAATTCCTCAAAAACAGGATGCAAAAAAGGTCTAAGGCTTTCTTCTTTCATCTTTTTCTGCCATAATTCTCTTTCCTCTTCATTATGAAAAATTCTTTGAATAGGCTTATTTATCAAATAATTTTTGCCTGTATACTGCTGTATTTCAGACAGAGTTTTATGCAAAAAATCTATCTGTTCCTTTGCCAGCCAAAAAGAAGTAAAACGCTTCAAAACCACAGGATTGATCATCCCAGCCGAAATCTGCGATGCGCTCTTCTTCCCTTCTGAAAAAATAACGAAATCTTTATTTTCTTTTAACAGCTGATGTGCAAAAAATAAAGCCGCATATCCATCTCCTACAATGATGTATTCTGTATCTCTCATAACCACAAAAATAAAAAAACCTAGGCAAAATTTGCCTAGGCTATTATGTTAAAATTATAATAAAATTAATAATTCCACATATCATTCTCCATCTCGAGAATTTGATTTTTGATTCTTTCGCTCTCTTCTAGTTGAGCGTTAGCATCATTCGGGATGTAGTCTTTGATATTCCCTGTACCATACCCATTTTCAGATCTATAGATGATAGAAGAGAATCTTCTTGCATTCAATAAATCATCAAAAGTAAGGTCAGAAGACAAGTTCTTATTGTTAAATACTACTGCATTTGCCAATACTTCCCTTGCACTTGGGTAGAATACCCAGAACAAATCAATAAGCTCATCTGCGTTACCAAGAGGTTCTCCATTAGGTCCTGTCAAGGCATTTGATGATGGGTCTTTACCCATAGCAGAAATACCTAATAATCTGTATTTCAGCTGTGCATCTCTACGATCAATGTACCACATACCTTTGATCTTCAGCATCTTTACATTTTCAGATTTAGTTTCATAAACATCTATGTATTGTTGTTTCTCTTCTTCTGAAATTTTCTCCCCAGCATTGACTCTTTCGATATATGCATCAGAGATACGCACGAATTTCGTAGCATTTTCTATTTCTTGTTTAGTCATTCTATCTTTAAACATCTCATCTTTATACACTTCTTTAATAGAGCCATCATTTACTCCATCTAAAAGAAGTTGGTACAAAGATTTTGTAGAAGCTACTAAACCATCAGAGTTATAATAGAATGGTCTATTGATTTTTTCGTTCATATCAATAATTTCCCATACCACCATACTTCTAACAATATCCTTATCCTCTACATATCCGTATTTTACTGGATTGTTTTTTACGGAAATAAGAGAATCCCCTTTCTTAACTGTATTCAAGTTTCTGTAGTGTCTCAACGCAGCTGGTGAATCTGAGTTAAGGATACTCAAAGAGTTCACTGGATTCAATGGAATCTCTTCCTCTTTTTTAACCTCTACAACAGGCTCTGCTGGTTGTTCTGGCTCTTCTTGAACAGTTTTAGTCTTTCCTTTTTTACCTTTTTTACCTTTTGGGGCTACTGCTGTCTTTTTAGCTCCAGCTTTCTTTTTGCCTTTTCCCTTCTGAGCATCTGCAAAGAAGAAGGTAAATACAAGAAAGAACAATAATATTCTTCTCATTTTATTTTAATATTAATTATATTTATTTACTACTGAACATTTATGACAACTGGGCTGATATTTTTAAGCATTTGTCCACCCAATCCTGTAGCAGTAGCTTGGATATCAAACACATAACATACATCACCAGCTCTCAATCCAGCTGTAAGACCAGCAGCTGCACTTAGAGAGTTTCCGCTCACATACATTGCTGCTTTTCCAGGCGCTTTGAATCTAAATCCTGTTACTTGGAAACTTACAGGGAAGTCGAAATCAGGTATAGCTGCCGAAATCACTTGTTTTGAAATAGAACTTGCAGGCATAGAAACTACATTCTGAGATCTGATCTGTCCTTGTGGTGCTGGAACACTCTTAATACGGAATGGGAATGATTGAGAAACCACTTTTCCATTAGGTTGTTTTCCTGACACTGTAATATTTACAGTATTTCCAGCTCCTGGTCTGATAACCCATTTACCTCTACCACCTGATACACTTGCACCTGGTGCAGAAAGAGTTACTGTAGAGTTATCAACACCTAACATAGATGCAGACACAGGGTTTTCTACACCTCTATATAGTACATTCATCTTATCAGCAGAAATCAAAGCTCCACTTTGAAGTTTAACTTCCTCTGCACCAGCGATTACTCTATAGTTGTGTTTGAAAGGCAATGCTACCATTTCTCCTTTAGAGTTTCTATAAGAAACTGTACCACTCATTGTATGTTCTCCTACTCCTCCTCCTAGAGTTTTGTATCCCATACCTCTAGTTGTTCTATCAACTCCTGTGAACTGAAGATTTGGATCATCAGAATATGTTCCGATGAATACTTTAGCTTCTACAGGCTGACCTTGGATAATTACTGTAGGACCAGCAACGATAGCTTCGTATGCATTGAATTTGATATCAGCATCCACTTTTTCTTGAAGCATCAATGCCAAAGCATCTGACTGCAAGTTTCTCGCTTCTGATTGGATAACTTCCAAGTTAGATAATGCCGCAATCAATGGTTGGTTGTGGAATTTATATTGTAACCATCCTTTACCATTTCTTGTTTCTCCTTTTGGAAATTCAGTAACCATTGTTTGGTTAGCTCTTTCCACTAGGTTTTTCATTTCTGGAACATTTCCGAAAGACTGAGAAATAAATGTTCTAAGATCATTTATTTGTTTAGTCAAATCCTTAGCAACCTTAGAAGGAGTATTTTCATCACCTCCATCAAAGAACTTAGTTGTAGAATATTCCGTACCATTCAAAGCATTGAAATTATCTTCTACTCCAGATTTTTCATCATATCCAGCCTCTTTCTTCAATTGAGTTTTGATGCCTTCTATTGATTCTACTAAAGTATTGATTTTTCCTTTCAATCCCTGATAAATCTCATAGTTTTGAGCTGCTGCTTCATTAGTTTCAGATTTAGCCTTTAAGGTTTGCTCAAAAATTTTATCAGTTTTATTTTCAGTCAACTCTCTTGACTCTTGTAGAGATGAATTAGTGTCAAAATAAGATCTAATAATCTCTTGGTCAATTTGCATCGCCAACATACAGATGAAAACCAAGTACATTAGGTTAATCATCTTCTGACGAGGTGATAATTTCTCTTTTGCCATTTTTTAATTTTTTTTGGTTTAAAATTATTTAAAAATCACAATGAGAAATTAAGCTTTCATCGCTGTTAACATACCTCCATAAACTCTGTTCAAGCTATTAAGGTTTGTAGTCAATCCTTTCAATTCTTCATTAAACTTCTCTGACTGTTCAGCTGATTTTTGGATGTCAGCTACATATTTTTTGCTGTACTCAGACTGTTGTCTTCCGTGTTCTAATTGTAGAGCGTATAGTGCATTGATGCTTTCTAAGTGATTAGCAGCCAAAGCCATTTGCTCATTATATTTGTGAGTAGAAGCAGAAACATCTACAGTTTGGTTAATTTGGTCTACAGAGTGAGAGAATTTATCAATTCCTGTTCTCAATCTTTCGAACATAGCAACATCCAATTTAGCATCTGCTAACATTTTATCCAATTTTTCAGATAAAGAAACTTCTAATTCAGAAATGTTAGATGTAACTTTAGATTCTACAGCCTTTCTTGGCTTTGGAGTAGCATTAGCATCCATTAATTCTGGATATACATTTTCCCATGCGTATTTAGTTTCTTCTGCAGGTGGGTTGAATGCAAACACGATGAAGATGAAACATTCCACAGCAAGTCCCAAACCTAAGATAAAGTTACCACTTACACCTGGAATAGGAAGGTGTGTCATTTTTACTAACGCTCCGAAAATTACTACCGCTGCACCCATTGAATAAATGAAGTTTAACACAGCATCTTTTGATTTAAACATAACTTTTAATTTTTAATGATTATACTTTATTTAATTTTTTCTTGTTTTTTTTTATCTTCTTATTTTAGACGCTCCTTCTGGTATGTCTTGAACAGTTCTAAATCCTATGTAACTTCTAGCAGAGTCTTTACGCTCCCAGTCTCTAGAACCAACCATCAATAGGTATCCTATGTCTTTCCAAGAACCACCTCTTACAGTTTTCTTAACATCTACATAGGCTCTGTTAGAGATGTAAGGATTCAATGTAGAAGAGAACTGATAAGTAGAGTTGTTATAAGGAGATTCTGTCCATTCAGCTACATTCCCTGCCATGTCATAAAGTCCATATCCGTTTTTAGGGAACTTTTTAACAGGAGCTGTATACATATATGTACCTTTTTTCTCATCCTCTATATAGTTACCTCTCTTAGGTTTGAAGTTTGCTAAGTAGCATGCTCTATCATCCATCAAATAAGGACCTCCCCAAGGATAAGCTGCATTTTCTAGGCCACCACGAGCTGCATATTCCCATTCTGCTTCAGTTGGAAGCCTGAATTTCATAGGAGAATGTCTTCTTTTTTTAGATCTTGCATTAGAATCTGCTTTTGCTTTTGTTTTATAGTCAGTAAATGCTCTTGCTTGATCCCAAGTAACCCCTACTACAGGATAATCTTTATATGCAATATGCCAAAAATATTGGTCAAATAGCGGTTCATTATAAGCATAATTGAAATCTCTCAACCATACTGTTGTATCTGGATAAACAGCTATACTCGTTTTCTTTTCTGAACGAAGTCCTTTAGATCCATCTTTGATGTCTTCCCACTCATAACGATACTGAAGTTTAGTAACATCTAGAATTCTCTTGTTATTTTCTCTCTTATCTGGCGCTACATACATAGACTCTAAAATCTCTGCATATTTAGCATCTGGATATTGATTAACATTCCAATCTAATGGAACTGACCAATCCAATCTTTTCGCCTCATTATAACCATTTCTCCCTCCTTGAGATTCCAAGAACTGCTGGTATCCAGACTTATTCTCTTTATCTCCTTTTTGAGACAAATACGCATAATTACGCCCTTCTCCTTTACCATCTCCAGAAGATTGTCCTCCTCCTGCAGCCTCTGCTAAAAGAGTTCTAGCAATAGAGTCTCTTACATAGTTGATAAACAATCTATACTGAGCATTAGTAACCTCTGCTTCATCCATGAAAAATGAAGAAACAGTAACTGTCTTTAATGGAGTTTTTTCTGGAGTCATTGTGAAGTCCTGATCTGCCTGCCCCATAACGAAAGACCCTCCTGGTATTGCTACCATTCCATGCGGTCTTGCTGCAACAAAAGATTTTGAACTTTCTCTAGACACCAATTCTCCCTTGGTATCTGGTCTTCCAGAATTCCCTTTTTTTCCTCCTGAGGAACATGCCGCAGTTAGTAAAGCTGCGGAAACTAAAAGAACGATTCTTTTCATTATATTAAATCTATTTTTTATAATTTATTTATTTTTCAAAAAGGATAACGATTTTTTTCTTAAATTATTTTCCTTTCTACATATTTTTTATTCTACTGTTACAGATTTCGCCAAATTTCTTGGTTGATCTACATTCACTCCTCTATAAACAGCTATATAATAAGCTAATATTTGTAAAGGTATAGATGCTACTATTGGAGAAAAACATTCTGATGTTTCTGGTATTTCTATCACATAATCAGAGATTGCTGAAACCTGCTCATCCCCTTTATTAACAATAGAAATCACTTTTCCTTTTCGCGCTTTAATCTCCTGTACATTACTTACAATTTTATCATAATGTCCTTTTCTTGGAGCGATAATTACTATTGGCATATTTTCATCAATCAAAGCAATAGGTCCATGCTTCATTTCTGCTGCTGGATAGCCTTCTGCATGGATATAAGAAATCTCTTTCAACTTCAATGCTCCTTCTAATGCAGCAGGGAAATTATAACCACGCCCCAAATATAAGAAATTTGAAGCACTTACAAAATCTTTCGCCATTTTTTTAACATATTCATGAGTAGATTCTAGTACATCCTCTATCTTTTTAGGGATAGCATCTAGTTCTGTTATCAGACTCATGAAATCTACATTACTAAGATTTCCATTATGTTTTCCTAACTTAAGCGCTAGCAAAGATAATATTGATAGTTGAGCTGTAAAAGCCTTTGTAGACGCTACTCCTATCTCTGGTCCTGCATGTGTATATGCTCCTGCATCTGAAAATCTAGAAATAGAAGAATCTACAACATTACAAATTCCAAAAATAAACGCTCCTCTTTCTTTTGCTAATTTAATAGCTGCCATAGTATCTGCTGTCTCACCTGACTGAGAAATTGCAATAACTATATCCTTATTAGTAATAATGGGATTTCTGTATCTAAATTCTGAAGCATACTCCACTTCTACTGGAATTCTAGCAAATTCTTCTATAAGATATTCCCCTATCAATCCCGCATGCCAAGAAGTTCCACAAGCTACAATAATAATTCTTTCTGCTTTGGTGAATTTATCCAAATAATCCCAAATTCCAGCCATCTTTATGATTCCTTCATCTACTAAAAGACGACCTCTCATAGTATCATGGATAGATTTTGGCTGTTCAAAAATCTCTTTAAGCATAAAATGCTCATATCCACCTTTCTCTATCTGTTCTAGACTTAATTTTAATTCTTGAACTTCAGGTATAACAACTGAATTATCAACAATAGCTCTGATTTCTACTCCTTTTTCTAAAGAAATCGTTGCCATGTGTCCATCTTCAAGATAGATAGCTTCTTTAGTAAACTCAACGAAAGGTGAAGCATCAGAAGCTACAAAATATTCATTTTCTCCTATTCCTATAGCCAATGGCGAACCTAAACGCCCTACAACCAATAGTCCAGGATGGTCTTTATGCATGACAGTGATAGCGTAAGCTCCGTACACTTCGTTCAATGCATATCTCACAGCAGTAGGGAAATCCACCCCCTGCGTGTCCATTATATATTGAATCAGATTAACTAAAACTTCAGTATCTGTGTCAGAAGCAAAAGTAAATCCTTTCTCTATCAACATAGTCTTAATGGTATCATAGTTTTCTATAATTCCATTATGAATAATTGCTATTTTCCCATTATTAGACAAATGCGGATGAGAGTTTCTATCACTAGGAACCCCATGAGTAGCCCATCGAGTATGTCCCATACCCACATGAGCAGAACCTTCTAAGTCTTTAGAAATACTAACCAAATCGGCTACTTTTCCTTTTGTTTTCTTAAGTTCAAAGTCATTATTTTGTCCCTCTACTATTACCCCTGCACTATCATAACCTCGATACTCTAATCTTTTTAGCCCATTGATTACTATATCATAAGCACATCTATGCCCTGTATATCCTACTATTCCGCACATAACTTTGTCTAAATTTATTTAGTAACATATGTTACCATTAGTTTTGGTCTATTATTATTCGTAGTATTTGTCCCTACAAACACAGCTCTGTAAGGTGAGCTAACATTATTATTATAATTTTCACTTACCAAATTCCCATTTGAAGTAAGATACTCTCCAATATTGACAATCAAGTCTTTAGCCTCTGCTTCTTTTTCTACAATATCTTTGATGGTTTTTGTAATATCAATATCATAGTAAGAAGGATTACTATTAGTAGAATAAGCTTTTACTAAACTATAATTACTATTGCCCAACATGGTTTTTAGGTCTGTAATAAAATCTGTTTCTCCTTGTTTTCTTACTAAGAAACCAACTGGTTTAGTATAAGAATTATTCCATGTATTAGTGTCTGTATACAATCTTACTTTTGCTGAAAGTATCGCTGCTCCACGCTCTTTGTAAAGTCTTTTCAAATCGCTAATACCAGCTTCATTCAATTTTATTCCAGCTCCAGGACCTCCCATCCCTTGCATATATAGTAGAGGATCTCCATTAGTACTATTTATATTAGCCATTACAGTATTAAATGTAGAACTTCTAGTATATGATATCTTGCTAAAATGAACATTAGAAGATCCTAAATCAAAACTAAAAGTATTTGATTTTCCTCCAGATGTATAGTACATAGTCATTGTCACTTCATTAGGAGCAAAGTTTATCAAGTAACCATCATTTTCTCGAACTGAAATTTTAAGTCCTTTAAAATAATTGATAAAATTACTCTCGTTGCTCAACTCTGTAGCTCCACTTTTATTAGCTATTTTATCTCTAAAATAATTTTTATCTAATTGGATTCTTACTCCTGCTTCTCTTGTCAAAAGGGCTGTATTATCAGAAGTTTTATTTATACCGACTGCATAAACATTCCCTGAAAATGCCTTAGTTCCTAACGGAACTCCACTTGTAGCAACTGGGCTATTTGACAATTTTTCCGTCCCAACAGCCCCCAAATCAGTAGCAATTTCATGAACATCAATATTCATTGTTGCTGCTGGATTTCCATATTTAACAGCTTCATATTTCGTTAATGTCTGTTTTGCAGCCTGTCCTTCATGGGTTACATTTGTTGTTGTAACCGCTTTGGTTGTAGCATCATATTGAGGTTTAATTTCTAAAACCACAGAATCTACTATTGGATTAGTTCCAAAGTCAGGAGCATATTTAGACAATCTCACTTGAGTAACATATGCTGACTTCTGCATACCAAACTGCCCCTCAGTGAAAGCACCTAATGTAGCTCTTTGCAACGCATAAGAATCAGCTCTCACAACATCTCCATTATTTATATTGTAAGCTACCAAATCATAAGAAACCTGATTTCCAGTAACTGAATTACCATCAAAAAGATTTTTCCCTAGGTCATCAGCATCAGAATTACAGCTGACCATCAAACCTCCAAAAAGAAAAACTGATAGTATTGACTTTATTTTATTCATCTGTTTTTTTTCGTTTTATTTATAAATTTGTGATATTTCCTCCTCATTACCACCATCCATCTTAGGCGTTTCTGTGTTTTTAAAGCCTTCTTCTAATGTTTTATTCAGCTTTTTATCTCCTTTCACGACCAAATCTACCAAGCCCATTCCTTCCACAACAAAATCTTGTATCGTAGGATTTTCAACAGCTTTCAGACCACTTATTCCATCGAATTTCAACTTCTCTTCTATCTCCTTTCCTAAACTAAAATTTTTCTCGTTATAAACAGACAAAACAAGTTTAGTATCTTGGAAATAAGAATCTGTTTTGTAAAAATTCTTCAAATATATCGCTACAAAAGAAGACATCCATCCATTAAGGTGTATCACATCTGGCACCCAGTTCAGTTTTTTGATAGTTTCTATCACTCCTCTTGTAAAGAAAATTGCTCTCTCATCATTGTCCTCGAAAGGTTTTCCTTCTTCATCTACATAGTAAGACTTTCTCTTGAAATACTCATCATTATCTATAAAATACACCTGCAACCTTTCCCCTGGCAAAGACGCCACCTTCACTATCAAAGGCTGGTCCAAATCATTTATAATAATATTCATCCCTGAAAGACGGATCACCTCATGCAGCTGATATTTTCTTTCGCTAATCAGCCCAAATCTCGGCATAAAAACCCTCACATCATTTCCTTCCTGATGCATTTTCAGAGCCATCTTATTCACCTCCGAAGACATGTTTGTTCCCTCCTGATAAGGAAACATCTCGGTAGTGACATATAGAATTTTTTGATTTGACATACTGCTTAATTCTATTGACATAAGTCAATTCGTTCTGCAAAGTTACAAAATTAAATTCATTTATAAACAACAAAAGTCTTATCAAAAATGATAAGACCCTGATAGTATTGCAGTTATATTTTTATTTTAAAATTGATATAATCTGTTCTGCTAATGAAATACCGATTCTATCCTGCGCCTCATTAGTAGAAGCTCCTGTATGAGGAGTTAATGAAATTTTCGGGTGAGATAGAATACTCTTAGCTGGTGTAGGCTCATTGATGAATACATCCAATCCTGCAAAAGCCAATTTACCGCTATCTAAAGCTTTTAAAAGCGCTTCTTCATCTACTACTCCACCTCTGGCACAGTTCACTAGCGCCGCTCCATTTTTCATTAAATCAAATTCTTTCTGACCAATAACAAATTCTTTTTGAGCTGGAACATGAAGCGTAACGAAATCTGCTTCTTTTAGAACTTCTTCTTTAGACTGTGTTTTGATTTCAAAATCTACTGACTGTCCATTGAAAAACTCTACTTTTAAATTTACTTTTTCAGCAAAATTATCCACCGCTAAAACTCTCATTCCTAGACCTAAAGCCATTTTAGCTACTTCCTGACCAATTCTACCAAAACCAATAATACCGATAGTTTTACCTCTCAGCTCTACGCCTTTTGTATAAGCTTTTTTAAGTTCTGCAAATTTAGTATCACCTTCTACTGGCATTTTTCGGTTAGAATCTGTTAAAAATCTACATCCTGAAAACAAATGAGCAAAAACCAATTCTGCCACAGATGCTGACGAAGCCGCAGGTGTATTAATTACATTGATACCTTTTTCTCGTGCATATTCCACATCTATATTATCCATTCCTACTCCTCCTCTACCGATGATTTTCAGAGATGGACAAGCATCTATGATATCCTTTCTTACTTTGGTTGCACTACGCACTAGAAGCGTTCTCACTTGGTTTTCATTGATATAGTTTATCAATTCTTCCTGTGGAACTTTGGCAGTAATCACCTCAAAACCTGCTTTTTGCAAACCATCAATTCCAGACTGGTCTAAGCCGTCATTTGCTAATACTTTCATAATAATAGTTTTAATAAATTCTAATAATAGTTATCCCACAAAGATATAAATTTGATTTTAAATATTTGATATTTCAAGACTAAAATAAATTGCTAAATTTGTCCCTTATTGAACAAATGGAAGAAAAAGTAGTTTTAATCACTCCGAATGATGAAGTTTTAGGCGTAATGAACAAGCAGGAAGCCCACGAAAAGGGAGTTCTGCATCGTGCTTTTTCTGTTTTTTTGTTTAATGCAAAGGGAGAAATGCTCCTGCAAAGAAGGGCTGGTTCTAAATACCATTCGCCCAATCTATGGACTAATGCAGTCTGCTCCCATCCACGCGAGGGAGAATCCTATAAAGAGGCCGCTCTAAGGCGCATGCAGGAAGAACTTGGGATTTCGGCTGACATAGAGGAAAAATTTCATTTCATCTATAAAGCTGATGTAGGGCAAGGGCTTTGGGAGCATGAGCTGGACTATGTTTTCACTGGATTTTTTGAAGGTGATTTTAGCCTAAATTCGGAGGAAGTTTCGGAAGTACGCTACATTTCCACAGAGGATTTGGACAGAGAAATGAAAGAAAAACCAGAAAACTTCACAGAATGGTTTAAAATAATACTCAACGAATACAAACAGCATTTATCATGAAAAAATTATTGTTTAAACTATTTTTTGCATTGGCTTTCACTTCTATTTCCCTGCACGGACAGGAGAAAATACAACAAGTGGAATTTAGTAGTTTTGGAGGAAGAGCTCTTTATTCAAGACAATACACCCTCAATTCTTTAAAAAAAGAATTTAGCAAAAAACTTCTAATGAGACAAAACAAAGATCTTCCAGAGGAAATTTCACTACCAAACACAACTGAAAACTGGGAAGCTTTCACTAAAAAAATAAATCTAGATAAATTCAAAAAACTGAAAGATGGACCTAGCGAACAGGCTGCTGATGGGCAGGACAAGGTCATTATCATCAAAACTGATAAGAAGACTTATAGAAAAATGAATGCTTACGGCAACGACCATGACAGGGAAGTTTGGTACGATTTACTACAAATCATCACAAAGGAATTTGGAAAGAAAAGTATTTACGAATAAACTATTTTATGAAAAAATTATTATTTAAACTATTTTTTGCATTGGCTTTCACTTCTATTTCCCTGCACGGACAGGAGAAAATACAGCAGGTGGAAGTCCATATATTTGGGGGAATGGCTCTTTATTCAAGCCAATACACCCTCAATTCTCTAAAAAAAGAATTTAATACAAAACCTCTAATGGGACAAAACGAAGATCTCCCAAAGGAAATTTCGCTACCAAACACGCCCAAAAACTGGGAAGCTTTCACTAAAAAAATAAATCTGAACAAATTCAAAGAACTGAAAGATGGTCCCAGCGAACAGGCTGTTGATGGGCAGGACAAGGTCATTATCATCAAAACTAATAAAAAGACTTATAGAAAAATG
>CAUORE010000031.1:0-18641 GCA_963506915.1 uncultured Flavobacteriaceae bacterium | reverse complement strand
AACCAGGGACACACGGATTTTCAGTCCGTTGCTCTACCAACTGAGCTAAGAAACCATTCTTATTTTGCTTCTCTGTTATTGATTAAAGCGATGCAAAGATACACCTTTTTTTTATAAAAACAAATTTTATTTTAATTATTTTTATTTTTTTCTTCAAATTCTTTCAACTGATCACTTATTTCTTCCAAAACAGGCTTAATGGTATCCTCAGGTAAATCCCTGATTCTGATATACATAAGACCATCTATAGCATCATTAAAATTAGGATCTACATTGAATGCTACAACCTTCGCATTTTGCTTAATATATTTTTTTATCAGCACAGGCATACGCATTTCTGGCTCGAAATCATCTATCAACTTATCAAATTTGTTCAAATCATTGTCCAAATCCTCAAAGAAAAGATTTTTATCTCGCTCGCTGAGATGTACTTTGTAGTCATTTTTAGGATGAACATGCTGCGCTACTGCTGGATCGAAATAATTAGATCGCATGAATTCTATCATCAATGATTTAGAAAAATCCGAAAATCTGCTACTGATACTCACTCCTCCCATCAAGAATTTATGGTTTGGATTTCTCAGACAAACATGGACAATTCCTCTCCACAAAAGGAACAGCGGCAAAGGCTTCTGCTGATATTCCATAGAAATATACGCCCTTCCCATTTCTATAACTTTATTGAAAAACGGATGTAATTCCTGATCAAAATCAAATAATGAATTGGTATAAAACCCTTTAATTCCATGTTTTTTCATCACCTCTGCTCCCAGCGCCATTCTATAAGCCCCTACGATTTTTTGGTCAGCATTATCCCAAAGAATAAGATGGTGATAGTGTTTATCATACTCATCCAAGTCAAAAGGAAGATTTGTCCCCTCTCCTACGGCTCTAAAGGTCAATTCTCTCTGACGACCAATTTCGCGCATCATGGAAGGAATTTCGTCAAATGTTGTGAAAAACACATCATAATTATTATTCGAAAACAACACTTTTCCTTCCTTTTTCTTGAGGTTTTCTATATCTTGTAAAATATCCTCCAAAGGCGTTTCATCGATGATATTTTCTACTACTTCTTCTTTTTTAGGAGTGACATTTAGATTTTTCACTTTTAAGAATTCTGCTACAGATTTTCGGTCTTCAAAATAAGACTTCATCATGTAGACTTTCCTTCTTAGAAAGTTTTCCAGCTCCTTTGTAGTTTCATAATCTGATAATACTTTAGGACTTACAGGTCTTCCTATTCTTATTTTTATAGGTTTCTCCCTTTTATTCACCATTTCGGAAGGAAGCAAAAGTGTCTGCAAATCTGGGTGAATTTTGGAAGCTGAATAAAAAAACTTACTGTTCTTCGCATGAAAATACATCGGAACCACAGGAACATTCGCTTTTTTTATCAGTTTTAAAGCTGGATTTTCCCATTCTTTATCCAAAATTTCATGAAACTCATTATTCTTATTAGAAACCTCTCCCGCAGGAAAAATCCCAAGACAGTGCCCCTCGCTCAGATGTCGCAACGCTTCTCTCATCCCAGACATACTGTTGTATGCTTCTTTTCTTCCCTCAAATGGATTTACAGAAATCACATACGGAGCCATCGGTTCTATCTTTGTCAAAAGGAAATTTCCCATCACCTTAAAATCAGGGCGAATTTCTGATAAAATTTTACACATTATCACGCCATCCAACGCCCCCAGCGGATGATTTGCCACCAATATAAAAGGTCCTGTTTTGGGAATTTTAGCCAAATCTTCTTGAAAAGCCAAGTATTTGACATTCAGTTCCTCTAACAGTTTATTAAAAAAATCCTGCCCTTCATAATTTTTAACTTTATCATAAAGAGCATTCACTTTATTTATTTTTGCAAATTTCATAACAGCCGAAACCGCAGGACTTGCGAAAATCCCAAATTTATCCAGTCCAGAGGCTGTCATCAAATCTTTTTTAGAAATAAGACTCATATCTTTTATCCATTTATTATCATTTGTACCGTAGTCTTGGTAATCTGCTCCAAAAGAACATTTTTACCTTCGTACAGCTTATCCAAATTTTCTAACCTTGCATTTCTTATCGTGAAAAGAGACACATTTTTAACTATCTCTGTATTAAAATCCTGCTCCAGTTCAGCCTCCAATTCATCTATATTATTAAATTTATCCTCCAAACAAAGTGCCAGAGATATCGCCGAATTCTGCATCAGAGAAACCTTAATATTTCTTTTTGCTAATTCCCTGAAAATAAAACTAATGTGGTCTTCCGCTATGAACGAAAAATCTCGCGTCGCGATACGCATAAGAACCTGATTTTCTTTTAGAATATAACTTTCCAAAAGCTGATTTTCAGTTGATATTCCTATTTTCGTTCCCGCTTTTTCTGGGTTGATGAATGACTTCACAAAAAACGGAATACTCTTCTGTTTCAGTGGTTGCAGGGTTTTTGGGTGAATTACCGATGCCCCATAATACGCCATTTCTATGGCTTCTTCGTAGGAAATATTGGAAAGAAGCTCCACATTTTCAAACTTCCTTGGATCGCCAGTCATCACACCAGGGACATCTTTCCAGATTGTCATATCCTTGGCATCCAAACAATAAGCGAAAATCGCCGCGGAATAATCAGACCCCTCACGCCCCAGAGAAACCGTGAAATTATTTTCATCCGAACCTATAAACCCTTGAGTAACATAGGTTTTAGTCTTATCCAATTGGGAAATATTTTTCTCTGTTTCTTCCCAATTAACAAGCCCTTCGCGGTAGTTGGTATCAGTTTTTATAAAATCCCGAGCATCCAGCCACTGGTTACCCATCTCATTATCAGAAAGATACACACTTAATATTTTTGATGAAATCATCTCTCCACAGGTTACAACTTGGTCATAAACAAAATTGTAATTAGGAGATTTATTCCTTCTAAGGAAAGATTCTATATCATCAAAAAACAATTTGATTTCGCTGAAAACATGGTGGTTTTCATCAAAAAGTCCTTTTGCAATTTGGATATGTTCTTCCTTTATTTTAGCTATTTCCTGCTGATAGTCACTCTTATTGAAATAAAATTCCACCACTCTTTCCAGTGCATTAGTAGTCTTTCCCATAGCCGAAACGACTATCAGACACCTCTCAAAGCCTTGTATACTAAGCACTCTGAGCACATTTTTCACACTATCAGCATCTTTCACAGAAGCTCCTCCAAATTTGAATATCTTCATCGAGATTTTTTTAATTTATAGTCTTCCACTCAAACCTACAAAAGTATTAAATAAGATTGATATAAAAAAGTATATTTTTCGGTATAAATTTACGATTTTTGTAAATCTTTTAAATTAAACAAGTTATGACAGACCAAACTCTACAATCTTTGGGAGAATTTATCATTGATAAACAGGATGATTTCAAGTTTTCAAGTGGAGAACTTTCCAGATTATTAAGCTCCATAAAAATAGCCTCTAAAATCGTAAACAGAGAAGTAAACAAGGCTGGAATCGCAGATATCCTTGGTAAAGCTGGCAACGAAAATGTACAAGGCGAGGAGCAGATGAAGTTGGATGTTTTTGCCAATGATATTTTCATAGATGCCCTTTCTCACAGAGAAATCGTGTGTGGTATCGCATCAGAAGAAAATGAAGATTTTATAGAGATAAAAGGAAACGAGAACAACGCCCATATGAACAACTATGTGGTGCTGATAGACCCTCTAGACGGCTCATCTAATGTAGATGTCAATGTATCTGTGGGAACTATTTTCTCTATATACAGAAGGGTAACTCCAGCAGGAACTCCTGTAAAAATAGAAGATTTCCTACAAAAAGGTGTAAATCAGGTAGCAGCAGGATATGTTATTTATGGTTCATCCACCATGCTGGTTTATACAACAGGAAACGGAGTAAATGGCTTTACGCTAGACCCATCAGTAGGGACTTATTTCCTATCTCATCCTAATATGACTTACCCTAAAACAGGTAAAATCTACTCTGTCAATGAAGGAAACTACGCTAAATTCCCACAAGGAGTAAAGGAGTACATCAAATATTGTCAGGAAGAGGAAGGCAACAGGCCTTATACATCCAGATACATAGGCTCGTTAGTAGCTGATTTTCATAGAAATATGATAAAAGGCGGTATCTATATCTACCCTTCCTATGCCCATGCACCAAATGGAAAACTTAGACTGCTTTACGAGTGCAATCCTATGGCTTTCTTGGCTGAACAAGCTGGAGCAAAGGCTACAAACGGCTTCCAAAGAATCCTAGAAATAGAGCCTACTTCACTACACCAGAGAGTTCCTTTTTTCTGTGGAAGTGTAGAAATGGTGGAAAAAGCAGAAGAATTTATGGCAAAGCATAAATAGTTTTTTGATTAAATTTTATTTAAAATAAAAAAGTTCTACCCAAAAAGTAGAACTTTTATTTTTTTATTTCTTTCGAATGAGCCACAGCCCGATGAAGGTAAGCAAACCATTGATAATCAATAACTCTAAACCAATTTTAAATTCACCGAAAATATCCGATTGATATTTATCTATTAAGAAAGAAAGCGTAGGTGCGATGATGCAGATATACGGCACCAAATGGTCTTTCACTTTATATTTGGTAAAAATCCCAAAAGCAAACAAACCAAGCAGCGGCCCATAAGTGAAACCTGCCAATTTCAGGATAAGTCCAATCATAGAGGCATCATCTATCCACTTGAAAACCATCACCATAATGAGGAAAGAAATCGTCACCAAAATATGCACTTTCTTTCTGAAAGTTTCTTTTTTGGCGTGAGCCCAGTCCTTATTTTTAATCCCAAAAATATCGATACAAATAGAAGAAGTAAGCGCTGTCATCGCCCCATCGGCACTGGAACAAAAGGCCGAAATAAGCCCAATAATAAAAGCCACCCCTATCAGCGGAGACATATATTCCAGAGCTGCCGTAGGGAACAGCCTGTCCTTCACCGCGGTAATGTTTTTCTGCTCTGCAAACAAATGAAGCATTCCGCCCATATAAAGGAACAGAGTAATCATCCCCAACAGGATGAAAGTAAGCACCAGCATATTCTTCTGGCTGTCTTTCAGGTTAGAAACGGAGATGTTTTTCTGCATCATATCTTGGTCTATCCCTGTCATCGCAATGGTAATGAACGCCCCCGCCAAAATCTGCTTCACGAAGAAACTGCCATTCATCACATTCGTATCAAAAACACAAAGGTAGCCCCTTTCGCTCATCATCGAGAGACTTTCAGAGAAGCTGATATTCATATGATGAAGGATATAAATCACCGTTGCCACCAATCCCAAAAGCATGGCTGTAGTTTGGATAGTATCTGTCCAAATGATAGTTTTCACGCCGCCTTTGTAAGTGTAAAGGATAATCATCAAAAGAGTAAGCAAAGTTGTAAGCCAAAACGGAACACCAAAACTATCCAAAATCATCACCTGCAATATATTTACCGCTAAATAAACCCTCGCAGTAGCGCCCACCAGCTTAGAAACGATGAAGATAATCGCCCCTGATTTATAGGTACTTTCGCCCATTCGCTCTTGGAGGTAAGTATAAATAGAAGTAAGGTGCATTTTGTAATAAATCGGCAGTAGAATATACGCCACCACGATATAACCAATGATATAGCCGAAAGTAATCTGCAGATATTGAAAACCATCCGTTCCTACCGTCCCTGGTACACTCACGAAAGTAACCCCAGAAAGTGTAGAACCTATCATCCCGAAAGCCACCAATTTCCAGTTTCCAGAGCGGTTTCCTATGAAGAAACTATCATTGTCACTCCCCTCACTGGTAATCCAAGATATCAGCATCAAAAGCCCAAAATATCCTATAACAATATACAAAAGTAATAATGGCGAAAGCATATTTATTTTATTTCAAATTATATTTTACTTTTTAAAATCTTCCTTTAAAATGGAATACCGAACAAAATCCAAGAATTTTCCGTTTTTATAGATTTCCTGTCTGAGGACAGCCTCCTGTTTCATTCCGCTTTTCTCCATCACTCGGCCTGAAGCAGGATTGTGCGGAAAGAAATTAGCGAACATTTTATTTAGATTTAGAACTTTAAAACCAAAAGCCAGCACCTCCGCCATGGCTTCCGTCACATAACCTTTGTTCCAAAATTCTTTCCCCAGCCAGTAACCGATTTCCGCCTTTTGATTGGCTTTATCCCAGTGATGAATCCCTATAAGCCCCATTATCAAGCCGTTTTCTTTATTTCGGATAGCAAAAACAAAGTCCGTTTCGTTCTCAAAACCTTTGTCCACCACCTCGTGGATTAAAAACTCGGCATCCGCCTCCTTGTAGGGATAGGGCATGTTTGCGGTGTTTTCTGAATAAACCTTATCAGAATCAAGATAATGAATAATGTGCTGCATATCGCCCTCCACAGGACGGCTGAGAATGAGCCTTTCAGTAGTTAAAACAGGAAAATCCTTTTTCATATTTTTTGGGATAAAAACCACATTGGCAAAAGTAATAAAAAAGTATTGAAAAAGCTAATAAAGTCGGCATTTATCCTATTAAAAGCTGTTTTATAGAGATTGAAACACCTTTATCAAGGTTGTTATTTATCAAGTTTGATTTAATCTTAAGAAACCTCCTATTTTTTTATCCTTTTCCTCTTTTTATTAAATAAAACCCCAGTATCAATATGTGAACCACGCTAAAAACCAATAGATAAAATAGCCATAATAAACTTGCTCCCCATTTAGAATAAAAAAACAATTTGTAATACAAAACACCATTATATAGAAAATAAACAACTATATTTTTGTAAAAAATCCCTTGCTAAATCTATATGATATGAGTATTAATGCAAGGCAAATTATTGACACCAAGTAGGTAAATATCATATCTTCCATGATTTAATAATCTTTTTATCTACACAAATTTACAAAAATAAAAGAGCCCTGCCTTTTGGCACGACTCTTCGCTATTTATATTCTTTCTTTTATGATTTCATCTATAATTTCAGGATTGATAAGCGTAGAAGTGTCCCCGAAATCATTATCCTTGCCTTCGGCTATTTTTCTTAGGATACGCCTTACAATCTTACCTGATCGGGTTTTCGGCAGTGCAGAAACAAACTGAATTTTATCCAGCTTCGCGATAGGCCCCACTTGGTCAGAAATCAATTGGTTAATCTCCCTGCGAACTCTATCTCTATTTCTATCTTCGCTGACCTCCTTTAAAATCACATATCCATAGAGGGCATTTCCTTTTATCTCGTGCGGATAGCCTACTATTGCACTTTCTGCTACGGACTGGTGCTCATTCACAGCATCTTCTATCGGCGCAGTACCCAGATTATGCCCTGATACGATGATGACATCATCCACTCGCCCTGTGATTCTGTAATACCCTACCTCATCTCTCAGAGCTGCATCTCCTGTGAAGAATTTTCCTGGGAAAGCCGAGAAATAAGTTTCGCGATATCTTTCGTGATCGCCCCATATCGTCCTTGCGATAGACGGCCAAGGTAATTTGATGCAAAGATTTCCTTCCACCTGATTACCAGAAATTTCGTTTTTCTGCTCATCCATCAGCACAGGCTGAACTCCTGGCAGCGGAAGCGTGGCATACATAGGCTTCGTAGGAGTAATGAATGCCAATGGAGAAATTAAAATCCCTCCTGTTTCAGTCTGCCACCAAGTGTCCACTATCGGACATCTTTTTTTACCAACATTGTCATTATACCAACGCCAAGCCTCATCATTAATAGGCTCTCCCACCGTTCCGATTACTCTGAGCGAACTCAAATCATGTTTTTCCACCCATTCTGCGCTTTCCTTTTCTAAGGAACGAATAGCAGTAGGTGCTGTATAGAAGTGGGTAATCTTATGTTTCGCAATGGTCTGCCAGAATCTATCAGGATTCGGATAAGTAGGAATCCCTTCAAAAATCACAGTCGTAGCGCCATTTACCAGCGCTCCATACACCGCATAAGAATGTCCTGTAATCCAGCCTATATCAGCAGTACACCAGAACACATCATTTTCTCTATAATTAAATACATTTTTAAAAGTATAACCTGTATAGACCATGTAGCCGCCACAAGTGTGAAGCATTCCTTTTGGTTTTCCTGTAGAACCTGATGTATAAAGGATAAACAAAGGATCTTCCGCATCCATTACCTCAAAAGTATTATCTATTTCAGCTTTATCCAAAAGCTCTTGAAGCCAAAAATCTCTTCCTTCTTTCATGGTAACTTGGCATCCTGTTCGTTTTACAGTCAGCACTTTTTCTACGCTTGGGCAGTTTTCTAATGCTTCATCTACGATTTCTTTCAGCTCTATTTTTTTACTCCCTCTGTAGCTTCCATCAGAGCAGATGACTAGTTTACATTCGCAGTCATTAATTCTAGAAGCAAGCGCCGCTGAAGAAAACCCAGCAAAAACCACCACATGGACAGCACCAACCCTCGCACAAGCCAGCATGGCTATCGGTAATTCTATCACCATCGGAAGATAAATGCAGACTCTGTCGCCCTTTTTCACTCCTTGGCTACGAAGAACAGCCGCCATCTTCCCTACTCTTTCATGGAGTTCTTTATAAGAAAGCTTAATTGCTTCCTCATCAGGACTGTTTGGCTCCCAGATGATTGCTATTTTATCAGGATTTTCAGCTAAATGGCGGTCGATACAGTTCTCTGTAATATTGAGTTTTGCATTCTTAAACCATTCTATTTTAGCATTATGTACATCATATTCCAGCACACTATCCCATTTTTTGTTCCAGATAAAATTTTTATCTGCTATCTGTTCCCAAAATTTTTCAGGATCATGTACTGACTTTTCGTATTGCTTAAAATAGTCTGGAAGATTGTCTATTAAGTACTTACTCATTTATGTAGGAGAATATTAAATAAAAGTTAATTCTATATTATTCAAATTTTAAGCCGGCAATTTAAGAAAATTTAATGGAATATGATTGAAAATCACCTATTTTTTTTTGAACATTTCTTCCAGCAGAATTTGATTTTCTGAATGGCTGATTAAACTGATATTCTTCTAATTATCAGCCTTTTCACCTCTAAAAGACACCACTTTTCTCAGAAAAAAGCAAAATATATTTTTTATTTCGCTTTGGTTCTATTTTTTTTCATACCTTTGTAAGAATGAAAAAGCAAGAATTTTTAGAAAGTTTGTTGAGAGCGGATTTCTGCTCAAAAAGATATTTTATTTATTAAAACGAGGCTCGGTTGGCTTCGTTTTTTTTATGTTTAAAACTAAAAAACTAATGAACTATGCTGGCAATATCTCATTTTAGCCCAAAGAAAATTGAGCTGATTTTAGACCAAGCTTTGGAAATGGCAAATGGTAAAAAATTCACGGCTCAGGATGAAATTTTCGTTTCCAATCTTTTTTTCGAAGACAGCACCCGCACCAAAATAAGCTTCGAAATGGCGGAAAGAAAACTTGGGCTTTCTGTTATTCCTTTTGACACTTCGCAAAGCTCCGTAAACAAAGGCGAAAGCCTCTACGACACTGCGAAAACACTAGAAAGCATCAGGCTAAATCTCTTGGTAATTCGCCACGGACAAAACCAATATTACGATGAACTAAAAAACATCAAAATCCCTATTATCAACGCTGGAGACGGCACAGGAAACCATCCGAGCCAGACCATGCTGGATTTGATGACCATAAAACAAGAGTTTGGTTCTTTCAAAGACCTAAAAATCGCCATTGCAGGAGATGTGAAACACAGCCGCGTTGCCAATTCTGCTTGTGATATTTTGAGAAAATTAGGCGCAAAAGTCTATTTTTCTGGCCCTAGAGAATGGTTTGACGAAGGCAGTCTGATGAACGGAACTTACCGAGAAATAGATGGACTAATTCCAGAAATAGATGTCCTCATGCTCCTAAGAATACAGCACGAAAGACATCACCAAAAAACAAAATATTCTCCAGAAGAATACCTCAGAAAATATGGGCTTACCAAAGAGCGAGAGCAGAAAATGAAGCCCAGCGCCATCATTATGCATCCCGCACCAGTAAATAGAAATGTGGAAATAGACTCCGATTTGGTGGAATGCTCCCGCTCCCGAATTTTCAAACAAATGGAGAATGGAGTTTTTGCACGAATGGCTATTTTAAAAAATACTTTGGAACAAAAAGGCTTTACATTCAAAGAAATAAAATAAATAATATGAAAATCATTAAAAACGGAAAAATCCTTGACCAACAAGGGAATTTAGTCCAAAAAGACATTCAGATAGAAAATGGTTTTATCACCAAAATTTCTGAAAACATAGAGAATCCAAACGCCGCAATCATAGATGCTGAAGGGAAATTCATCAGCCCTGGGTTTATCGATGTGCATGTCCATCTCCGTGAGCCTGGTGGCGAGCACAAAGAGACCATCGCTACAGGCTCCATGGGAGCTGCAAAAGGCGGATATACCACTATATGCCCGATGCCAAACACCAATCCCGTTCCCGATAGAGCTGAGCGTTTCGATGATTTATTAAAACGAATCCAAAAATCCGCTGTCATAAAAATAAGACCTTATGGAGCTATTACGGAAGATTCCAAAGGCGCAAAACTAACTGACTTTCAGGTTTTAAAAGAAAAAGGAGCCGTAGGGTTTACTGATGACGGCGTAGGAATTCAGGAAGCAGGCGTAATGTATGAAGCCATGCAGGAATCCACCAAAGTAAATCTACCCATCGTAGCCCACTGCGAAGACAATTCGCTTATTTTAGGAGGCTGTATTCATGATGGAAAAAAAGCCAAAGAATTAGGATTAAAGGGCATCCCAAGCGTTTGTGAATCAGTACATATCGCTCGTGATATTTTATTAGCCGAAGCTGCTGGTGCACATTATCATGTCTGCCATGTTTCCACAAAAGAATCTGTGAGAGTCATCGCCGATGGGAAAAAAGCTGGAATACGCGTAACCGCCGAAGTTTCGCCGCATCATTTGGTTTTAACCGAAGATGATATTCCTAATGCAGATACCAATTACAAAATGAATCCACCACTCCGCGCTAAAGAAGACCAATTGGCTCTAATCAAAGGGCTGGAAGAAGGCATCATTGACTGCATTGCGACCGACCACGCTCCTCACACCGAGGACGAAAAAAGCCGAGGAATGTATGATTCGCCTTTTGGAATTGTGGGATTTGAGACCGCTTTTCCTGTCCTACACACCAAATTTGTAAAAACTGGAAAATGGTCTCTGAAACAACTCATCAACTGGATGACCATAAAACCAGCCGAGGTTTTTAACCTTGATAAAGTAGGAAAAATAGAAGTTGGCTACTATGCCGACCTGACTTTCATTGACCTTGAAAAAACTCAAAAAGTAGACAAAAACACCTTCGTTTCCAAAGGAAGAAACACGCCTTTTGACGGCTGGGAATGCACAGGCTGGCCAGTAGCGACTTTTGTAAATGGAGAAAAAGTTTATTAACCAAACACCAACTAATAAAAATGAACAAAAAACTCATATTAGAATCAGGAGAAGTTTTCTACGGAGAAGGCTTCGGAGCAGATACAGAGACTAGCGGCGAGGTGGTTTTCAGCACAGGAATGACTGGCTATCAAGAACTTATCTCTGACCCTTCCTTTTGTGGGCAAATCGTCTGCATGACCTACCCGCTCATTGGGAATTATGGAATCAATCGTGATGATTACGAAAGCATAGAACCAGCCATCAAAGGACTGATTATCAAAGAACTCTGCGATATGCCTTCTAACTTTCGTTCCCAGCTTACTCTGGATGAACTCTTTAAGAAGAAAAATCTTTCAGGAATTTCTGGAATTGACACCCGAAAACTAACCCGAATTCTCCGAAATAAAGGTGTAACGAAAGGGAAAATCGTGAATGCTGATGTAGATGAACAAAGCATCATCAATGAACTGAAAGCCACGATTTTACCTAATAATCAAATAGCACAGGTTTCCACCAAAACGCCCTATGCCAACCCTGGCAGAGGCTTTAAAGTAGTGCTGATGGACTTTGGTGCAAAACTCGGCATCATCCGTGAATTATCCCAAAGAAACTGCGATATCACGGTGGTTTCTCACGATACCTCAGCCGAAGAAATCCTTCTAATGGCTCCAGATGGTGTCATGCTCTCCAACGGCCCTGGCGACCCGCAGGACATCCCACACGCACACGAAACCGTGAGAAAACTCCTTGGTAAAGTCCCTATTTTTGGGATTTGCATGGGACATCAGGTGATAGGGCTGGCGTGCGGCGCGAAGACTTTTAAACTAAAATTCGGGCACAGAGGAGGCAATCATCCTGTTTTGGATTTAAGAACCAATAAAGTCTCTATCACTTCCCAAAACCACGGCTATGCTATTGACCAAAACAGCCTGAAAGACACTGATTTAGAGGAAACCCACATCGCGCTGAATGACCACACGAATGAAGGAGTCCGCCACAAGAAATACCCTTGTTTCTCTGTCCAATACCACCCAGAGGCAAGCCCAGGCCCAGAAGATGCCAATTATCTTTTTGATGACTTCATCCAAATGATGGAAGATTTTAAAAAAGAGTGCTAATATAAATTATACAAACTACTTTTTACTTATATTTTATTTTTAAATAATCAAAAAACTAAAATTATATGAAAAAATTATTTTTAGTATTATGTATTTTATTGTTTAGTAAAACTTTTGCACAGACAAAAAAACCAGATTTTGTAGGATTTTATAGAGAAAGAGGTGGTATTTTCTACATTAAGGAAGACAAAACTTTTTTAATTGTAGCTTATGCCACCCTCATCACAGGGACTTGGAATGTTAAAGAAATTAAAATTGACACTGATAAAGGGAAAAAATCACAAAAATTTGTGGTACTTACACCCTATCGTCCAGAGTTTCCATTTTCTATTTTTGGAAGAAAAAATCCAGAAATAAAAATAGGCTATCAAATCGAATATGGTGCGGAGTGGATGATTTCGGATGAAGTTTATATTGGGGGTTCTTTGGACAAAATGCAGGCGTTTTTCAATCCTTCACCCAATTGTTTCAAATCCGAATATATTTATAAAAACAATGATTTACCCAAAGAGTTTATTTTAGCCGATTTAAACGAAAATGTCTATTTAGAAAAGGGAAAATATACCAATCTATTTTCTTTCCTTACAGAAGAATACAATGATTTTCTGATAGCACACACACCAGCTGACCAGAATAATTCAATGGTTTATCATTTCCTACTTGGAGCAAATGGGATTGAAGATGAAGATGGCAACCCAATAGAAAAATCCAAAGAAGAAGATTTTGTAGAAGAAGACATTAAATTTTTTAATGAAATCTCCACTAAAAACCCTTATTTAAATGATAATTATCGGCTGAAAACAAAAAATGGAGATATAATTCCAGATACAGAGTTTGAAATCATAGAAATAGAATGCAAAAAATACTATAAAAACAAAAATGATAGTAAAGATTATTACGAACTTTACGATGAAGATGCAGAAAAAATGATGAAGAATAAATACAAAAAAATTCCACTTAAAATTTTACCTTTTAAGAAATTCAAGCCTTTGAAAACCAGCCTATTCCATGCAGAATGTAAAGATGGATATAAAAACAGCAAAAGAAAAATCTATTCAGGGGAATAAAAATCTAAAATACCATGAAAAATATATTATTAATATTAATTTTACTATTCGGTAAAGCATTTTCACAGAAAAAGATACCAGATTTTATAGGATGTTATAGGCATGATAATGGAGCTAATTTTTGTCTCAAAGAAGATAAAACTTTTTTAATCATAGGCTTTGGGACTTTCATTACTGGTACTTGGGAGCTTATGGAAGGTGAAATATTCACCTATAATGAAAAAAAATATAATAAATTTGTAGAGCTTACCCCTTATCGCCCAGAACTTCCATTTTCTGTTTTTGGACGAAAAAATCCCAGCATAAAAACAGGCTATCAAATTAAATACAGTACTACCGACAAAGAGGATATTTCAGATAGTGTTTATATTGGCGGTTCTTTAGACAAGATGCAAGCGTTTTTCAATCCTTCTCCCAATTGTTTTAGCGGTGTTGATATTTATAAAGGCAAAAAGCTTCCGAAAGAATTCATCTTGGCTGACTTAAATACTCACGAATTAAGACGCTCTGAACAAAGCAAGGTAAAATACACTGACCTGTTTTCATTTCAAACGGATGGTTATAATGATTTTATAATAGACTATATGCCGGCAGATGATAAAAACTCTGGGATTTTCCGATTTCCAATTGGAGCAAAAGGTATTGAAAATATTGAAGGAGAGGTATTAAGAAAACAAGAGACATTCTCCAAAGATGACCTTGAATTTCTAGAACAAGCCCCCACACGAAATTTCTATTTAAATGAAAACTTTAGAATAGAGCTCATCGATGAAATACTATTCCCAAAAGAATTCTCTTACTCACAAAACGAGCGCCAACTCGATGAGAAGAAGAATGGTAAATACAAAAAAATCCCTCTTAAACGCTCTCCTCTACAAGATTTCAAACCTTTAAAAACAACACTCTTTCACGCCGAATGCGAAGGAGAATCTAAAAATTTAAAAAGAAGAATACGCTAATTTTTAACTAATAACAAATATGAAACGAACAGACATCAAAACTATATTGGTCATAGGCTCTGGCCCTATCATCATAGGGCAGGCAGCGGAATTTGACTACGCAGGGACACAGGCCTGTCTATCCCTAAAAGAGGAAGGATACAGAGTCATCCTCATTAACTCAAATCCTGCCACCATCATGACCGATGCAGAAATCGCCGATAAGGTCTATATAGAACCTATTTCCTTAGAATTCGTGAGCCAGATTATCCGAAAGGAACGCCCAGATGCTCTTTTGCCTACTTTGGGAGGGCAGACAGGGCTGAATATGGCGATAGAACTAAAAAAATCAGGGATTTTAGATGAGTGTAAAGTAGAAGTTTTGGGAACTAAACTTTCTGCTATCAATCGCGCTGAAGACCGAGATTTATTCCGAGAATTGATGAACGAGCTGGGCGAGCCTGTCCCAGAATCGGACATTGTGAATACATTAGAAAGCGCTCTGAATTTCGCTGACAGAATCGGTTATCCTGTGATTGTCCGTCCTGCCTTCACCCTTGGAGGAACAGGCGGCGGTATTGCTTCTAATGAACAGGAACTTACCGAAATCGTAGAACTTGGACTAAAACACAGCCCTGTAAATCAGTGCCTTATAGAAAAATCCATCGCAGGATTCAAAGAGATAGAATACGAAGTAATGCGGGATTCTAACGACAATGCCATAGTGGTCTGCAACATGGAAAACATAGACCCTGTGGGCGTTCACACTGGCGATTCTATAGTAGTTGCGCCTTCGCAGACCCTCTCTGACAGGGAATATCAGATGCTGCGAAACACTTCACTAAAAATCATCCGTGCTTTGGGAATTGAAGGTGGATGTAATGTTCAGCTGGCTCTAGACCCGCATTCGTTTAATTATTATGTAATCGAAGTTAATCCGAGAGTGTCCCGTTCATCGGCTTTGGCGAGTAAAGCTACGGGCTACCCTATTGCTAAAATCGCTGCTAAAATCGCTGTGGGACTGACTTTAGATGAAATCATAAATCCTGTAACGGGCAAAACTTACGCTTGTTTCGAACCTGCTTTGGACTATGTAGTTACCAAATTCCCTCGTTTCCCGTTTGATAAATTCGAAACGGCGGACAGAAGATTATCCACACAGATGAAAGCCACAGGCGAAATCATGGCCATCGGAAGAAACTTTGAAGAATCTCTCCAAAAAGCCATCCGTTCACTGGAAACGGGCATTCAGCATTTGGGATTAAAGGAAAAACAAGCCCTTGCCCTAACCGATGAAGAAATAGAAAGAAGAATAAAAATCTGCGATGACGAGAGGCTTTTCATCATTGGAGAAGCACTGCGCAGAGGCTACGACTGGGAGAAAATAGTAGAATGGAGCAAAATAGATAAATTCTTCATTTGGAAAATCAAGAAACTCATTGATTTTGAAGCTGAAATAAAGAATAATCCATTTAACAAAGATGTTTTAGTCAAGGCTAAAAAATTAGGTTTTTCTGACCTTAATTTGGCTCATCTTTGGAACTGCACACAGAGGGAAATTTTTAATTTTAGAAAAGAAAACAGCATCATGCCAGTCTATAAAATGGTGGATACCTGCGCGGCTGAATTTGAGTCCGAAACGCCTTATTTCTACGGAACTTACGAAGAAGAAAACGAGTCCATCGCCAGCGACAAGGAAAAAATCATCGTGCTGGGTTCAGGACCTATCCGTATCGGGCAGGGCGTGGAGTTTGACTACGCAACGGTGCATTCTGTATGGGCGATTAAGGAAATGGGCTGTGAGGCAATTATCATCAATAATAATCCTGAGACCGTTTCTACGGATTTCTCCATTTCGGATAAATTATATTTCGAGCCGCTGACCGAGGAAGATGTGATGAACATCATTGAGCTTGAAAAACCAAAAGGCGTGGTAGTGCAGTTCGGCGGACAGACGGCTATCAATTTGGCTGACAAGCTGGCTTCGCATGGAGTGAAGATTTTAGGAACTTCATTAGAAGATCTGGACAGAGCCGAAAACCGAGACAAATTCGAGAAAGCCCTGCAAGATTTGGGCATACCTCAGCCGAAAGGAAAAACTTCCACTTCAAAAGAAGAGGCCATAAAAATTGCCAATGAAATCGGCTATCCTGTGCTTGTCCGCCCAAGCTATGTTTTGGGAGGAAGAGCTATGGAAATCGTTTATACAGAGGAAGAACTCGCTCATTACATGGAAAATGCAGTGGAAGCAAGCCCTGAACATCCTGTGCTGATTGACCGATATCTAACAGGGAAAGAGGTGGAAGTAGATGCCATTTCTGATGGCGAAACCACCATAATCCCTGGAATTATGGAACATATCGAGCGGGCTGGTGTGCATTCGGGAGACTCTATCGCGGTGTATCCTCCTCAAAATCTGACACAAAAACAGATGGACACGCTCTCTGACTACACGCAGAGACTTGCCAAAGGACTGAATATCATTGGCTTAATGAACATTCAATATGTAATTTCTGATGGAGAGGTATTTGTTATAGAGGTCAATCCTCGCTCGTCTAGAACCGTTCCTTTTTTGTCCAAAATCACTGGCGTTCCGATGGCAAAATTAGCCACAAAAACCATTCTTGGAGCGAAATTAAAAGATTTGGGCTATCAAAATGGACTTATTCCTAATAAAGAGGGCGTTTATGTGAAAGTTCCTGTTTTTAGTTTTAGTAAATTGTCCAAAGTGGATATTTCCCTCGGCCCTGAAATGAAATCCACAGGAGAAGTGATGGGCAAAGACCAAACCCTAGAAAAAGCCCTATACAAAGGACTTATCGGCGCAGGAAGAAAAGTCCCTACCCATGGAGCGATTCTCTTCACGGTTTCTGACAAAGACAAAGCCGAAGCCGTGGGACTTGCGAAAAGATTTAGCGATATAGGCTTCAGAATATGGGCTACGGAAGGAACTGCGAAATTCTTTGAACAACATGGCGTAAAAACCAAAATAGGCTACAAAATAGGCGAAGAAGATGTAAACCTGATAGACCTCATCCACAAAGGAAAAGTGCAGTATGTGGTAAATACCACCACCAAAGGGAAACAATCTGAACGGGACGGTTTCCAAATCCGCCGTATGTCGGTAGAAAACGGTGTTCCATGCCTTACCTCTATGGATACCGTAGAAGCCATTCTAAAAGTGCTGGAATCCCTTACTTTTAGCATAGATGCGATGTAACATGAAACGATTTCTCATTTCAAAGACAACTGATGTGATTGATGCACCTGTAGCATTGGTATATAAAATTGTTACTGATAACAAGAACTTTCAGTGGCGAGAGGAAATAGAAAACATTGAGCTATTGGAAGATGGTTTTATTGAATACTATAAAGGTGGCGGACACACTATTTTTAGTAATATTCAAAAGAAAGAAAATGAGTATTATGCCTTTACAATGCAGCACAAACTATTCTATGCAGAATAGGAAGGAAAATTTGAATCATATAACGGAGGAACTAAAATTTGTTTTCAAGAGAAAATACATATCAAAAACTTCTTTTTAAGGCTTGTGGCACCTCTATTTTGGAATTTGAAACGCATACAGCAGAAGTATATCACAGCATTAAAAAAGGAAATCTATGAAAACCAATAAATACTTGCATTTGTGGTTGCCTATAATGGGACTACACGCTCTTCATCAAGTAGAAGAGAGTATTTCCTTCTGGCAATGGTATATTGATTTTGTAGATAAAATACCTTCTTGGCTTCAACTTCCGAGAATTTCCGAAAATGCTCATTTAGTAAATGCCGACCCTGAATATTTTGTGTGGGCTTCTATAGGGCAACTTACTTTGGCAGCGGTCATTGCTTTTTTATTTAGAAAGAGCGAAAAAGCCACGAGAATTGCACTCATTTTATATCTTGCAGGACTGAGTTTCTTCTTGGTATGGCACATTTTGATAAGTTATTTTACTCATTCCTATTCTCCTGTAATGGTAACCTGCCTTATGGGTGTTTATTTCATTCCGAAATGGGGAGTTCAGGTTTTAAAAAAGTAAATCAGTAAATTAGCAGGCTAATTAATCTGATTTATGAATCCAATAATCAAACAATGGGACACAGCCAAATCTCTAAAAAGATGCCAAT
>CAUORE010000030.1:0-20308 GCA_963506915.1 uncultured Flavobacteriaceae bacterium | reverse complement strand
TAAAGAAAGTTTTGATACTGTTCTTAAAAAATATTTTTCCGAGCCTTACACTTTGGGGTCTGTACAGCCTATGCGCGAGCTTTTCCAAAGTCTAAAACGAACCAATTTCGAAGTGTTTTTGGCTTATCTAAAAAACAATGAAGAGATAAAGAACAACTTCCGAGATTATTTATTTATTCTTTTCTCAAATAAATCCTTTGCGAAAGCTCTTACAGATGCTAATATTTTATCCGAAAATGCCTTCTTCCCAGAGCTGAAGAAAAGAATTTCATACAAATTTCTTCCGCCTGTAGAGGACGAAAACACTATTTCGTACATTATTTCCAAGGTTTTATTTAATCCTAAATCTGATTCTAACTACATAAAAAACATCAACCCAGAGGACGGAAGCGAGTTTTTCAAACTGATGGAAATAGAAAAAATCAGCACTCTTCCGAAAGTAAAAAAAGAGCTGCTTATTTCCGCTAACATACTGGCGCTGAGAAGTGTAGGAAACGCACTAGAAGCTGGAATTGCAAAGATGGTTCCTGAGTATAAGAACTTTGACAACCCATTTGTAGCCCTTCAGAGCGAATTGGACTCTCTCATCGGGCGTTTCAAAGAAGATGAAAATCTACAGATAAACTCTAAAGATGTTGATTATAAGCAAATTAAAATCTATCTTCAGCAGTGTTTAGATTTCGTGGATAAGGCTTTTAAAAACGCCTCTAAATTCGGAATTTCTAGTAAAATCAACCAATCCCTGCTCAAAATTCGCCAGCAATTAAGGAGAATTCAGGATATTATTCCTATTCTTGTAGTTGATAATGAGGAAGATGTATTAACTAACTCTAAAAATCTGGTTTCCAATACATTAAAATACAATTCACACCGAAACAATGTCCGTGAACTCATCGATGACAGCACGAGACTCATCTCTCACCTCATCACCTCCCACACGGCAGAAACGGGAACTCATTACATCGCTACCTCATCGAAAGAATACCTAAAAATGTTCTGGAAAGCGAGTGGCGGCGGGATTATTGTAGGTTTTCTATGTATTTTCAAAATGATGATGAGCTACAGCCACGGAAGCGAATTTTCCCACGCGGTGCTGTATTCACTGAACTACGCTTTTGGATTTATCATCATTTATCTGCTTGGATTTACTTTGGCTACGAAACAACCAGCGATGACCGCTGCCACGATGGCAAAAGTCCTCTCTGATGAAAGCAGTTCTGATAAAAACTACAAGGAATTTGCTAACCTCGTTGCTAAACTTTCGCGAACGCAGTTTATCGCTTTCGTGGGAAATGTCCTTTGGTCTTTCCCTGTGGCGCTGGCTATCATCTACGGAATGGACTGGTTTTTAGATAAAAATTTTGCTGTTGCAAAGGCTGATAAACTTCTGAAAGATCTCAACCCTATCGAATCCAAGGCGATTCTTCACGCTTGTATCGCTGGATTTTTCTTGTTTATTTCTGGGATTATTTCTGGAAATATCAGCAACAGCTCTATTTTCAACCAAGTTCCTGAGAGAATATCCCAAAGCCCTTTCCTAAACCAAGTCATCGGAGCAAAAAATTCCAAGAAACTCTCCGATTTCTACACAAAACACTGGGCTGGAATTATTTCCAATTTTTGGTTTGGGATTTTCCTAGGCGTTATCGCGCCTTTGGGTGTTTTCCTTGGTTTGGATTTGGATATCCGCCACATCACTTTCTCGGCAGGGAATTTTGCGCTGGCTCTTTACGGAAAAGGGTTTGATATTGATACTTACACTTTTGTGATTTCATTGGTTACCATTTTCCTGATTGGTGCTTTCAACTTCATCGTAAGTTTCGGACTGTCCATGTTATTGGCTTTCCGTTCCAGAAAAGTAAATTTTGGAGAATTAACGATAATTTACAAATCTATTTTAAAATATTTTATCAAAAATCCTCTGCGATTCTTCATCCCACTAAAATCGGAACTAGATGAAGCTTCAAAAGATTTGATTCAAGATAACAAAACTCATCATTAAACAAAAACTGCCCTTTTGGGTAGTTTTTTTTCATTTTAATATTTTTTATTCATTTTTTTTGTATATTTACACACATTTATAACAAAAATTTATCATTTATGAAAAATATTACATCTATTATGCTGCTTTCCTCTTTGGGAGCAGGAACTATTTCAACAATGAATGCACAAGACAAAACTTTAAAAGTAACGCCAGATTTAAAGGGAAATCCTTTCCTTACGAAAAGTCCGCTGCAATATCAGGCACCGCAGTTTGATAAAATAAAGACGGAGCATTTCAAACCTGCCTTTGAATACGGATTAAAAGTTCATGAAGCAGAAATCGAAAAAATTGCCAATAATAAGAAACAGCCGACTTTTGAAAACACAGTTCTGGCATTAGAAAAAAGCGGAGAAGTTCTTAAAAGAGCTCAGACTATTTTCTACAACCTTATGGGCTCTATGTCTAATCCAGAGATGCAAAAAATTCAAAAAGAATTTGCGCCTATTTTCTCTGCACACACTGATAAAATTCATCTTAATTCTAAATTATACGAAAGAATCAAAAAAGTTCCCGTTGCCAATTTAGATGCGGAAAGTCGCCGTTTGGTGGAATATTACAGACAAGTATTTGAGCTTTCTGGAGCAAATCTTTCTGAAGCAAAAAAAGAAGAGCTAAAATCCATCAATTCCCAATTGGCAGGACTTTCCACAGAGTTTTCAGCTAAACTTTTGGAAGCTAGAAAAAACAATGGACTTCTTGTAGAAAATGTAAAGGAACTGGACGGGCTGACAACTGACCAAATAAAAGCTGCCGCTGATGCTGCCAAAAGCATCGGAAAAGATGGGAAATACCTCATCGTCCTGCATAACACCACTCAGCATCCACTTCTGCCGAGCCTTCACAACCGCGCTACGAGAGAAAAACTCTTCAAAGCTTCATGGACAAGAGCAGAGAAAAATGACTCTGCTGACACGAGAAGCATCATAGAAAAAATGGCGGCTCTTAATCTGAAAAAAGCTCAGCTTTTAGGTAAAAAATCATTTGCGGAATGGAAACTTCAAGACCAAATGGCAAAAACACCTGAAGCAGCTCAGAAAATCCTTGCTGATTTAGGAAGACCAGCCGTAGAAAAAGCCAAAGAAGAAGCCAAAGAAATCCAAAAACTCATCGATGAGCAAAAAGGTGGATTTACCCTAGAACCATGGGACTGGGCATACTATGCAGAGCAAGTGCGTAAGGCTAAATATGACCTAGACGAAAACGAAATCAAGCCTTATTTTGAAGTGAAAACTGTTTTGGAGAAAGGGATTTTCTTCGCGGCTGAAAAATTCTACGGAATCACAGCTAAAAGAAGAACCGACCTGCCTGTATATCACCCAGATGTATTGGTTTATGAAATCTTTGACAAGGATGGTAAATCTATGGCGCTTTACTATGTAGATTTCTTCTCCAGAGACAGCAAAAGAGGCGGCGCATGGATGAACAGCTTTGTGAAACAATCTAAACTATTTGGGCAAAAACCTGTAATCGTAAATGTACTGAACAACCCAAAACCAGCCGATGGAAAACCAGCGCTTGTCAGCTTTGATGAGGCTTCTACGATGTTCCACGAGTTTGGGCATACCTTGCACGGATTGTTTGCTAATCAGCAGTATGCTACCCTTTCAGGAACGAGCGTAGCAAGGGACTTTGTGGAGTTTCCTTCTCAAATCAACGAATTTTTCGCCCTTGAGCCTGAAATCTTGAAAAACTACGCTATCCACTACCAAACAAAAGAGCCTATCCCACAGGCATTGGTAGAAAAGATGAAAAAAGCAGCTACTTTTAACAATGGATTTGCTTCTACGGAAATCCTTGCCTCAGCAGCGGTGGATATGGCATGGCACAGCATTACCAACGAAAACCAACTGAAACCTGCCACAGAGTTTGAAACAGAAGCCCTGAAAAAATACGGTCTATACCTGCCACAGGTGCCACCGAGATACCACTCTCCTTACTTTGCGCACATCTGGGGCGGAGGCTACGCTTCTGGCTACTATGCTTACACATGGAGTGATATGCTGACTTCTGATGCTTGGGACTGGATTACTCAGCACGGCGGAATGACCAGAGCCAATGGCGACCACTTCCGTAAATACATCCTTTCTGTGGGGAACACACTCCCTTATGACAAGGCTTATTCTGATTTCGCGGGAAGAAAACCAAGCCTGAAAGCATTGCTAAAAGATAAAGGTTTTACGAAATAATTTAAATACAAATAAAAAGTCCTTTTTGATATTAGAAAGGACTTTTTTATTGATTGGTACTGCCCAGCATTGGGACAAATTTATACGCTCCGAACTCTTCTTTTTCTATGTGATTTTCAGAGGCTTTTGTGAATTTGGTAAGAATCTGTTCTTCTAACTTTCCGAGCGGAATAATCATGAATCCACCGACTTTTAATTGTCTCAAAAGCTCCAAAGGCAATTCCTCCGCGCCACAGGTAACCAAGATTTTATCAAACGGAGCGAACTCAGGAAGCCCTGCAAATCCATCACCAAAAACCTGATATACAGGCTGATGATGAATTTTAGCTAAAATTTTTGTAGAAAAATCATACAAATCTTTCTGCCGCTCTATGGTGTACACTTCTGCTCCCATATTTACCAAAACAGCCGTCTGATAGCCGCTTCCTGTCCCTATTTCTAGAATTTTTTCACCTGGTTTTACTTGGAGTAATTCCGTCTGTTTCGCGACCGTGGAAGGATGGGAAATAGTCTGATTGGCAGCGATAGGAAAAGCCCTGTCTTCATAGGCAAAATCCACAAAAACACTTTCTAAAAAGAGATGACGAGGCACGGAATTCATAGCCTCCAAAGTCCTTGTATCCTGAATTTTCATCGAATCCCGAAGATATTCCACCATCAGTTTCCTTTTCCCTCTATGTACAAAGCTGTCTTTCATTCACTTATAATTATTAAAAAAGTTTTTGCTGATACCCAAAAGTAAAATTACAAGTATAATAAAAAATTTCATGAAAGAAAAATTTTAAAACTTGATTTAAAGTAAAAAAACAATGTTTATAAATCATCCCTTATTTCTCAAAATGAAAATCTGCAAAAACAGGAAAATGGTCAGAATAGCCTATTTCCCGATTCACGAAATAATTCACCGCTTTCAGAGATTTTGAAGAAAAAATATAATCTATTCTTATAGGGAATTTATAATCGTGAAAACTCGTTGCACTTCCATTTCCCGCCTCTACGAAGGCATCCGTAAGACTTTCGGAAATTTGATAATATTCATAAGAACTGGGCATGGCATTAAAATCTCCTCCTAAAACAACTGGATAAGGAGACTCTGTGATGAGTTTTTTTATCTCCTGAATTTGGTTTTGATGGATTTTAAAAACAGGAAGAAATTTTCTAAGCAAAGCACTGAATTTATTCTCATTTTCAGCGAGTTCGTAGGTCGGCTTTATCATGTCTTTGGTCAGCTGGAAAGGCTCTAAATACACCGTAATGAAGCGGATAACTTTATCCCTCACTGCTATATCTGCACAGAGTGCATGCCCTATGCTGCTTGTAGAAACATGCTTTTGGCTGAGAATAGGAAATTTAGAATAAATACTGACTATTTCCGAATTTGCACGATGTTTAAAATTAGAAAGTTCATACCTTTTACTCTCTCCCCAGCCACTTTCCTGCAGTAGCAAAACATCTACCTGCTGCTGATTTAGGAATTCTGTTTTCTCTGGCTCTATGGTTTTGGTGTTGTAGGTCATCACTTTTACATCTGCATTTTCACTTGATGAAGAAGTATAGTTCAACCACCTTTGCACAGGAGAAATCAAGAAAATAGAACCAATCAAAAAGACAAAAGCCCTATTCCGTCTGCTTATCAACCAAAACAAAGTAAAAACAGCATGTACAATCAGCAAAATAGGAAAAATAAGCGACAACAAATTGAGAAACACTAATTTACTCGGAGGAATATAGGCATTAAGACTTGCCCCTAAAAGAAGAAGCAAGACCAATGAATGTCCTATAAATAAAAGTTTCCTAAAACCTCCCATTTTACCTGATGTTTCGGTTTGCTTTCCAGTTTCTAATCATAAGCCAGCCCACCAAAGCGCCGCCAATATGAGCAAAGTGCGCCACATTATCCCATTCAAACTGTCTTATCCCAAGATAAGCCGAAATAAGTATCACTATGGGCAGCAGATATTTAGCTTTTATAGGATATGGGATGAACATCAGACTTATCTTCGCATCAGGAAACAATGTCCCAAAGCCTGCCACTGCTCCAAAAACAGCTCCAGAAGCCCCCAGCATAGGCATTGAAAGATAATCCAGTAACGAATGTGCCTCCTTAGATTCTATCAAAGACTTCTCAACGAAAGGTTTCCCTGCATTTAGATAAATTTCCCGAACATCCACTCCCTGTTGTAATAAAGCCTGAGTCAAGTCATAAACTTGGTAATAATTCCAAAAATTAAATAAAATAAATGACCCCAGCCCCGATAAGAAATAAAGAATTGTAAAATGTCTTCTCCCCAGCGCCTGCTCCAAAATACTCCCAAAACTCCATAAAGTAAGCATATTAAAAAGCAAATGCATCAGAGTGCCGTGCATAAACATATGGGTAAATATTTGCCACGAATGAAATAGCGGCGATGTAGGTATATAGGCCGCCAACTGGTATTTCAAATCAGGATACAATAACTCCGTAATGGCATATAGAAGAACATTTATGATAATGATATTTCTAGTAACTGGTATTGCGTTTATTGGGTTCATTTGTCAGTTTTATGATTGTTTTTACTAAAATTTATTTTTCAGTTCCTCCAAAGGCAGCTCCAGATAACATCTTCGCCCATCTGGAAGATACTGCGAAAAACCTATCTGTATATATTCCTTGATAAGTTCTTCTACATCGGTCTTGTAAAGGAAATTACAGCTAAATCTTGTCTGCACCTTTATCCATTGTTCCTCATAGTGGTTCATAAAATCCTCCTCCGTTTTGTAATCCAATATTTCAAAAATTCGTTCCAAAAACTCCATTACTTTGGTTTCATTCAGCCCAACTGGAATCGCACTGATTTTCAAAATATTATCTCTATCTAAAACAATATCAAATCCCAGCTCTGGAAGGTATTTTTTGATGGAAGTATATTTTATTTTTTCCATCTCATTGAGGTGGTATTCCAGCGAAAAAAGGAGCGTTTGCCCTGCTTTTTCTTTGGGAACTTGTTTCTTCTTATCCGCTAAAACCAAAGTATAAATACGCTCCATGTTCAGCATCAGAGTCTTGTCTCCACGGTTATAAAGCCAATATCCATTAGGTAGCCTCATCAGTTCTTCATCAAAGTCATCATCCTCAAAAAGAGCATTGAGTTTAGAGGGTTCCGCCTGAATATTAGACTGATACATTTCCCCTAAATTCACCATTTTCACATCTGTCATTTTTTCAGACTGAAAAGGATTATAGTTTCTATCTACTTTGATATCAGTAAACTGCGATGAAGTATTCGCTTTGGAAGAAATTCCTGCAAAAATATCTTTCTGTGGGTCTCGGTCAAAATCCAATGAAGGCGCAATGTTATAAATCCCCAAAGAACGCTTAATCGTAGAACGAATCAAGGCGTATATAAGGTGCTCATCCTCGAATTTCACTTCCGTTTTCTGCGGATGGATATTGACATCTATTTTTTCTGGGTCAAGCTCCAGATAAAGGAAAAATGTCGGAATATAAGCCGGCGCCAGCAGCCCCTCAAAAGCCTCCTGAACAGCTCGATTAAAATAAGCACTTCTGAAAAACCTTCCATTGACAAAGAAAAACTGCTCGCCTCTGGTTTTCTTCGCGCCTTCTGGTTTTGCGACAAATCCGTCCAATTTCACCCAGCCCAAATCTTCCTTCACAGGAACCAGCAGCGGCTGGAGTTTTCGCCCAAAAATATCTACTATTCTCTGGGACAAATTCGCCTTTCTGAGTTTAAATATCTCTTCATCATTATGATAAAGCGAAAATTCTATCTGCTCATGCGCCAGAGCTACACGATGAAATTCATCTATAATATGTCTAAACTCTACATTGTCCTTCTTCAAGAATTTTCTTCTTGCAGGCACATTGTAGAACAAGTTTTTCACCAAAAAATTAGAGCCCTCAGCAGTCTGAATAGGCTCTTGAAATTCTAGCTCCCCTCCTTCTATGTAGATGTTTGTCCCTATTTCAGCATTTTGTTTTTTAGTCCTCAGTTCTACCTGCGCCACCGCCGCTATGGATGCCAAAGCCTCTCCCCTAAATCCTTTGCTCGATATTTTAAAAATATCTTCTGTAGTACGGATTTTAGAAGTTGCATGCCTTTCAAAGGCCATTCTTGCATCAGTTTCGGACATTCCTATGCCATCATCTACTACCTGTATCAGATTTTTTCCAGCGTCCCTTATGATAAGTTCCACCTTACTAGCCTTCGCATCTATGGCATTTTCCAGCAGTTCTTTTACTACGGAAGCTGGTCTCTGCACCACTTCTCCCGCTGCAATCTGGTTGGCAACATAGTCTGGCAAAAGCTGAATAATATCTGACATATTTTTAGAAAGGTTTTACTTTATTTATTTTATCTTTTCTGATGTTTTTTTCTTTGTTTTCCACTCCTAATTTATAGTAAACACCCACACCCAAAACCTGCTTCATTTGGATTTTCTGCACTTGGTCGTGATCGTAGACCAAATCAATATTGAATGTAGTGGTTATGAATTTGTTAAATTTCAAGCTCAATGTCCCTGTGTATGCGACATCCACTCTTTCAGGGTGAGAAGTGTAGCTGCTAAATAAATTCAGCTGATTGGTAAAATAAATATCTTTATAAATCTTCCAACGATGAATCACATTGAGCATTGCTCCCATTTCGCTTTTTATGCTCTGCCCATCATGTTCTAGTCCGTATTTTCCTTTTTTCTGAAGGTGTTTGTCTAGCACGAAAGTGAGTTTAGCATTGATAGGTCTGAGTATCACTTGAAAATTTTCCTTCGGATTATACAAAACCCCAAGACCGACATTCAGATACCCAGGCGCCATAAATCGCGAAATTCTGTCCTCAAATTTCACTTTTTTCCCTGAAGAATAATAGTATCCTGGCGAAAACTGAGACAAGAACTGAAACCCTGTAGAAAGGTAATACTGGCTACCCAAATCATAGCCATAGTCAGAAGAAACATTGAGGTAATCTTCTGTTTTTCTGAGTTCTTCTTTTCTGTCAGAAACCATCCCATAGCCCATCTTCGCATGAGTATCCCAAAAATGCTTCCCGTTTTTATAAATCAATGAATAATCTATCCTGCCAATGACACCGATGCTGTTATCTCCCCCCGTGTTCCAGTTGGAATAGGAAGACTGATTGAAAATCAAGTTGTTCTGTCCATAGAAGAACCAAGACCTCTCACGATAAGTATTCATCAGTAAAAATGGCGTCACAGGAAGTTCTCCCTGCTTATCCTCCTGATTTCTAAGGATAATGGTATCCTTCTTTTTTATGTCCAGTTTTACCAGCTTGGGAGTGTTCAGACTATCCAAATTAACCGCCGTAGAATCCCATTTTTTCTGATTGATGGAATCTATCTTGTATTTCAATGGATTTTTCTGAGCAAATCCTATCACTGAAATGCTGAATAACAGAGAAATGAGTATTTTTTTTACCATAGTTGCAAAAGTATAAGTTTTTTATGGTAAGACAAAAAAAATTATTGCAAAATTATACCTTTTTTCTCCGAAAAAAAAGTTATATTCGCAGAGAAATCATAAACCTAAAAATTTCATATAAAACTAAATAATATGAAGAAACAACTACATTTTTCCTCTTTATTCAAAAGTCTAAATACTCAAGAAAAACAATAAACTTTTTATTAAAAATATTTATTTCCACAGATAGAAGATATCACCTTTTATCTGTGATATTTTATGATAGATAATTTAAAAAAATCACCATCCGAAGGGTAAAATACTATAAAGCGGAATCCGAAAAGCTAAAAAGAGTAGGAATATCTTAATAAATAAAAAATGAATGAAACGACTAATTTTAATATTATTTATAGTAACACTATTTAATAAAGGGAAAGGACAGGGACAGGATATAAATAAACATCCAAAAAAAACCATAAAAGAATTTAAGCCTTTAGACAAACATCCCTTTGAAATAGATAACTCGGCTATTATCAAGTATGATAATGGAACATTTTACGAATTAGATATTCCCTTTGAAAAACATAAAAAAATTGCTCAAATACAATCTACCAAGCCTTCTTATGTAACCTCTTGGAGTCATTTAAGTAGACCAATCCCAAATGAAGAAAATTTAAAGGACAAACTAATACAAAGGAGCCCTAAAACAAATGAAACCCTCTATAAAACAGAAGACAATCGATACGAGGCTATGTTTATCCTTACTGCTAAATACACTATTAAAACAGTTAGTGAATCAGTAAATGATGTTAATGAAGTAGAATTATATGATGTAACTACAGGTACCACTTTCTATATGTTTTCCAGTTCTAGTTTTGGGAATTTATTTAAAACCCTGATGCTTGGAGACTATATATATCTTGTATCTAAAACAAAAAAAAGATTAGATGGAACTTTATATTTTGCTCCAGATGATGAATACTATTATGAATATTTCCAAAAATACCCTGATGGAGAAGAATTCGAATGGGATGAAAATGATTTATAACCAAAATAAGAACAATATGAAACATTTATTTGTATTATTAGGAGTGTTACTATCTACTTTAGCTAACAGCCAATTTAAAAACGAACCTCCTATAAGTAAATTTGAAAACATTATAAATGAAAAAATAGGTATTGAAACTTTTAAATATAAGGATGAATTCATACCCAAAAAAGAAGGTAGCCTAGCTGAAATCACTAAACTTCCAAATAACACAGAGTATGCAGAATTCAGAATAATTAGTAAATCAAGAAGTATAAAAAAGGATAATTTAGGAGAAGTTGTTAGAATAGAATATCAAGATGTAATTACTGGATATGTTTATAAAACTGTAAATACTTTTTTTACTAGACAACTTTTAGTAAATCTATTGAAAGATTTTGAAGTTGGAGATATCATACGAATTCCTGCAAATAGAACCGAAGTCTATGGAGTAGAAGCATTTGACATAGATTTAACAAGAATAATAAAGAAAAAATAAGTAAAATATAAAACAGAGTATTATGAGGCATTTAGTATTAACACTAGTAAGTGTATTTGTATTTGTAAGTTGTGGTAACAATAAATCCATTACCGAAACCGACCCTGAAACTGGTATAAAATACGAAAAAATTAAAGATGAATATAATGTTCCACACAAAAAACTAAATGGGCAATACTATACTATAGCCGAAGTAAATAAAATAATTGATTACCAACAGTATTTCAAGGTTAGAGGAAAAGATCTAATTAAAGAATTAAACTTAAAAGGAGTCATAGACTATGAATCAAATCCTGGAGAACTCCCTGAAATGCCATACCATGTAATTGGAAGATGGACAGATAAAGAGGGAAATACTACACAAATATTAGTTAAAAATAAAGTCACAGGGAATAAGATAACTTTTTTTAATTATAACGAAACTAAAGATGCCCTAAGAAACTATTTTCCAGAGAAAATGTTAAGAGACATGTTTAAAGAGTTCAATGATTATGATATAGGAGATGAGTTTATGGCCAAATCTGCATCAATAGGTAATTTGAATTATTTTCCTATTACCGACGATGTATATAAAGAATTATTAAAAGGGTTGAGAAGATAGAACCATATATAAACAAAAAAATCACCATCCGAAGGGTAAATATTATAATGCAGAATCCGAAAAGCTAAAAGAGTAGGAATATCTTAATAAAAGTAAATAAAAATGAGAACACTAATTTTTTCAGCAATACTAATGAGCAGTATTGCATTTGGACAACAAAAATCAACTAATCTACCTTTTATAGGTGTAAGGGAATTTAACTTCTCAGGAGGAGGTTCTTGTTGTAATGTTGCTATCCACATTGATAAAAAAGGAAATTGCAAAATATATGGTGGTGTAGACTGGACTCTTACATATTCTGGAAAATTTAAAGCTATCATGGATGGTATTAAAGTTTATAAGAAAAATGGGAATGTGTATGCTGCTATGGTAAACTCTAAAGGGAAAGTAAATAATGATTGTTATGATTTTGATGGCAATCAGATTCCTTGTGTTTTTAAACTTGAGAAATAGTATATCATGAAAAATTCAATTTTATTTGGAATATTGTTTATCGGATTAGTATCTTGTAAACAAGAAACAAAGGAAATAAAGGAAAACGAAAAAAAAACCACAAGACACCATGGTCTTGTCTAAAGATAGTATTTCCATAGAAACAAAAACAGAGAAAGAAATAGAAAAACCTATTGAAGAGCTGAACATTCAAACCTTCAATTACGAATCTAAACTTCCTGCTAAATTCAATAAAAATCTAGAATCTTGGGGAAGACTTTTCCTATACACTGATGAAAGTCAGTGGGAAAAAGGCTATGGAAACCACTATGTTTTTATTGATTTTTCAGAAAATGATGCAGCTATTATAAAAGTAAATGGTCCTTATGAAAAACTAAAGAACATTTCACCGAAAAACACTTATATAGAGGATAGAGTTTATGAAAATTCAATTTATAGACTAGAACTCCACCTCTCAAGTGACAATGTGTCCCAAAAAGCCGTAGAAAGGTTTCCAGATGGTAGTTTCGTACTAAAAGGAACTTTTAAATTAATAAATAAAAACACCCAACAGGATGTTACAAAATCTACTTATGCAGTAGGAATAGAATCCTAAAATTTTGTACATTTTCTTAAATATTGAGAATATACTAAGTATCCTCCTTTCAAAAATTAAGATTGAAAGGAGGATTTTTAATTATATTTACTTTATCTTTATTTATTTCACAAAAATTTATTAAATTCGCCAATCATTTTTTATTTTAATTATGAAAAAATTCAACGAATATAAGAAACTTGATTTGATAAATGTTGCCGAAAACATAGCAGCGTTTTGGCATAATAATGATACTTTTCACAAGTCTGTAGAAATTCGCGAAGGACACCCAGAATTCGTATTCTACGAAGGGCCGCCTTCTGCCAATGGTCTCCCAGGCATCCACCATGTGATGGCAAGGACTATCAAGGATATTTTCTGTCGTTTTCAAACTCAAAATGGTAAGCAGGTTTTCCGTAAAGCAGGCTGGGACACGCATGGTCTTCCTGTGGAACTGGGCGTGGAAAAAGAACTTGGAATTACCAAAGAAGATATCGGTAAAAAAATCTCTGTGGAAGAATACAACCAAGCCTGTCGTAATGCGGTGATGCGCTACACAGACATTTGGAATGACCTTACAAAAAAAATAGGTTATTGGGTAGATTTGGAAAATCCATACATCACCTACGAACCGAAATATATGGAGTCTGTTTGGTGGCTTCTGAAACAACTTTACAATAAAAAATTGCTTTACAAAGGCTACACCATCCAGCCCTATTCACCAAAGGCAGGAACAGGGCTTTCTTCGCACGAGCTCAATCAGCCAGGAACTTACCGCGATGTTAGCGATACGACTATCGTGGCTCAGTTTAAGGTGAAAAACCTAAGCTCTGCTCTTCAGTCTAAAATCTCAAATACTGAAAATCTGAGCATCCTTGCTTGGACGACCACTCCTTGGACATTGCCTTCTAACACGGCGCTGACTGTGGGTGCGGAGATTGATTATGTTTTGGTTAAAACTTTCAATCAATATACTTTTGAGCCAATTAATATTATCCTTGCTAAAGCATTGGTAAATAAACAATTTGGGAATAAATATTTTGAAACTTCTGATGAAGGCGAATTTTCTTCGTTCCAAAACAATCACAATAACGACAGCAAGAAGAAAATCCCTTACGAAATCTTAGCCGAATTCAAAGGTTCCGATTTGGTGGAAACTACTTATGAACAGCTTGTTCCGTGGTTCCTTCCAGCAGAAAACCCTGAAAAAGCATTCCGTGTAATCGCAGGAGATTTCGTTACTACGGAGGATGGAACAGGAATCGTGCATACAGCGCCGACTTTCGGTGCGGATGATGCCCGTGTAGCGAAAGAAGCTGGTGTTCCACCGATGCTCGTGAAAGATGAAAATGACAACCTTGTCCCATTAGTGGATTTACAAGGAAAATTCATCAAAGGAGAAAATGTTCCTGAACTTTTCGCAGGAAAATATATTAAAAACGAATACTACGATAACGGAACCGCTCCTGAAAAATCTTGGGATGTGGAACTTGCCATCCTTTTAAAAACTGAAAATAAAGCCTTTAAGGTAGAAAAATACAGCCACTCCTACCCTCATTGCTGGAGAACGGACAAGCCTGTCCTATACTACCCACTGGATTCTTGGTTTGTGAAAATGACCGAGGTGAAAAATCGTTTGGTAGAACTAAACAAAGGTATCAACTGGAAGCCAAAAGCTACTGGTGAAGGGCGTTTCGCGAACTGGCTGGAGAATGTAAATGATTGGAACTTATCCCGTTCTAGATACTGGGGAATTCCACTTCCTATCTGGAGAACAGAGGATTTGAAAGAGGAAAAAATCATAGGTTCCGTAGAAGAACTTATCAATGAAATAGAAAAATCCGTAGCCGCTGGACTAATGTCCGAAAATCCTTTCAAAGGCTTTGAAATCGGTAATATGTCTAATGAAAACTACGCTAAAATAGACCTTCACAAGAACATCGTGGATGAGATTATTTTAGTGTCTGACAGTGGAAAACCGATGAAGAGAGAAAGCGACTTAATAGATGTTTGGTTTGACTCTGGTGCGATGCCTTACGCTCAGCTGCACTATCCTTTTGAGAATAAGGAACTTATCGACCAAAACAAGGCTTACCCTGCGGATTTCATAGCGGAGGGAGTAGACCAAACGCGTGGCTGGTTCTACACGCTTCATGCGATTGCAACAGCAGTTTTTGACTCTGTAGCTTATAAGAATGTGGTTTCCAATGGATTAGTTTTAGATAAAAACGGACAAAAAATGTCCAAAAGACTAGGCAATGCTGTAGACCCATTTGAAACTTTGGCAAAATATGGCCCAGATGCTACACGCTGGTACATGATTTCTAATGCCAATCCGTGGGAAAATCTGAAATTTGATATTGAAGGAATCGATGAAGTTCGTAGAAAATTCTTTGGAACGCTTTATAATACTTACTCTTTCTTCGCGCTTTATGCCAATGTAGACGGCTTTAAATATGAAGAAGCAGAAGTACAGAACAAACCAGAGATTGACCGATGGATTTTGTCTGAATTAAATATCTTAATCAAGGAAGTAAAAGCTTTCTACGAAGACTATGAACCTACGAAAGTGGCAAGAGCCATCAATACTTTCGTGAATGATAACTTGTCTAACTGGTATGTGAGACTCTGCCGCCGCCGTTTCTGGAAAGGCGACTACACAGAGGACAAAATCTCTGCTTATCAGACACTTTACACCTGTCTAGATACTGTGGCAAAACTTTCTGCACCGATAGCGCCGTTCTTCATGGACAGGCTGTATCAAGACCTAAATGCCGTAACAGGAAAAGACAAGGCAGAAAGTGTGCATTTGTCAGACTTCCCAGTAGCGGATGAAAGCAAAATAGATACAGATTTGGTGGAGAAAACTCATCTGGCGCAGTCTATCACTTCGATGGTATTTTCATTAAGAAAGAAAGAAAATATCAAGGTTCGTCAGCCATTGCAAAAAGTGATGATTCCTGTTTTGGATAAGAAAACTGAAAACCAGATTTTAGCCGTAGCAGATTTAATCAAACAAGAAGTAAATGTAAAAGAACTGCAGCTCATTAATGCTGAAGAGGCTTCTACACTGATTGTGAAACAAATCAAACCTAACTTTAAGGTTTTAGGAGCAAAACTGGGCAAAGACATGAAAGCTGTGGGAGCTGAAATCTCTGCAATGAGTTCTGAGCAGATAGCAACCCTTGAAAAAGAAGGAAAAATGAGCATCGCAGGGCATGAAATCACCATCGATGATGTGGAAATCTTGACCAAAGATATCCCAGGATGGACAGTAACCAGCGAGGGCAGAATAACTGTGGCTTTAGACCTTACTGTAACTGATGAACTCAGAGCAGAAGGTGTGGCAAGAGAATTCGTGAACCGTGTCCAAAATCTTAGAAAAGATAAAGATTTTGACCTGATGGATAGAATTTCTATACAATTAGAGGAGAATAATCCGTTTAAGTCAGAAATCAATGCTAATAATTCTTACATTTCTGCAGAAGTATTGGCGAATAAAATAGAGTTTGTGAATTCACTTTCTCAGGCTGATGAAATAGAAATCAATGATGTGTATTTCAAAATAAATATAAACAGAGTATAAAAATTTAAAACAACTAAAAACGACTAATTGATAACAAAATGGAAGAAAGAACAAGGTACAGCGATGCTGATTTGCAGGAATTTAAGGCTATAATCCAGCAGAAAATAGAGAAAGCAGAGAAAGATTTAGTCTTGTTAAGAGAAAGTTTCATCAATGACCAAAACAATGGAACAGATGATACTTCGCCTACATTCAAAGCCTTTGAAGAAGGAGCAGAAACGCTCAGCAAAGAACAAAATGCGATACTGGCCGGCAGACAGGAAAAATTCATCCGCGACCTGAAACACGCACTTATCCGTATAGAAAACAAAACTTACGGAATCTGCCGTGTAACAGGGAAACTGATAGACAAAGAGCGACTGAAAGCCGTTCCACACGCTACACTGAGCATAGAAGCGAAAAACATGCAGCGATAAATATCACACATATGAGGGCTAAGATATCTTAGCTCTCTTACTTAATTTGACCAACTAAAATGAGAACAATTGTCATTACACTTATGAGTCTTTTATTTTTGTCTTGTACAAAAAAAATTGATCTTGAAAAAGTAGATTTTTCTTCGAGTTATAAAGAAATTTTCAAAGGTGTAAAATTTGAAATGGAAGATGAAGATATTGCCACCACATTACCATGCGCTTTCACCGAAGAAATGACACATTTTAGCTTTGGAGATATTAAGTTTCAAAACACTAATAAAGAAGAGATTCCTTTATCTAAAGTGAAAATATTGTTCAATAATGCTTCCGAACAAAAAACATCAGGAATTATAATTAAAATAGAGGAAGAAGAGATTGGTAATAAAATGTTTAGCTATTTAAAAAAACAATACAACACTCCAAAAACACTATTACCTACTCCCTCAAAAAATGATGAAGGAAGGGTAACAGGATATTCTGCCTACCTGTGGAATGTAGAAGGGAAAACCATGATATTTTCTCAATATTATTACCATAGAGTCAATGAATACCCCGATGGACACGAGGAATATTTCCCGCGTGTAAGTTCTACATTTTACTTAATTGACAATAATGTTCTTACAAGTTTTAAAGATTTTAAGCAGACAGCCGTTGAACGCCTTTTAAAAACATATTCCCCATAAAAACTAATCAAACATGATTTTACAATTTAAAATGGTACAAAACATTTAGTTTCATGAAAAAAATTATATTCATCACAGCGCTGGTGCTGCTCATAGACCAGTTATCCAAACTTTACATCAAAACCCATTTTCATCTGGGCGAAAGCATTCCTGTTTTCGGGCTGGACTGGTTTCGGCTCACTTTCGTAGAAAACCCAGGAATGGCGTATGGGATGCAGTTTGGTGGGATTTTCGGAAAATACCTGCTCATTTCACTCCGTATTTTATTGATTTTAGGAATGGTATATTATTTCAAAAAATGGATAAAAGAAGGCGCGAGCAACTATCTGCTTGTCCCAATGAGTTTTATTTTTGCTGGAGCGATAGGCAACCTTATTGACGGGCTTTTCTACGGAATGATTTTTGACAGCGGAAGTGTTTTCATAGAAGATATTGGCAGCTGGGTAGGCTATGACGGTGTTTCTGGATTTGGAGAAGGATATTCTGGCTTCATGAGAGGCTGTGTGGTGGATATGCTCCATTTTCCGCTGTTTAGCTTCACTGTTCCAGAAGGCGTTCCTCTAGTGGGAGGACAGCATGTGGAATTTTTCCGATATATATTTAATGTTGCAGACTCAGCGATTACAGTTGGAGGTGTGCTTTTGTTCATTTTCAGAAAAAAAGCCTTTCCTAATGGAGAGTTTTAATATTTAAATTTAAAATATTTGATGAAATTATTTAAGAGAATTGCCTTTTGGGGACTGGGAGGCTTGTTGCTGAGTGTTTTGGTTTGTTTTTGGAGTAATTTTGAGATAGAAAACAAAACCAAAGACTTTGTAACCGATGACATTGAAAAACTACCCAACCAAAAAGTAGGACTTTTGCTGGGAACATCCAAAACGCTGCCAAGTGGGTATAAAAATTACTATTTTTATTACAGAATAGATGCCGCAGAAAAGCTCTATAAATCAGGGAAAATAGAATACATCATCGTAAGCGGAGACAACAGCCGAAAGGACTACAACGAACCTGAAGACATGAAAAACGAACTGATAAACAGAGGAGTTCCTGCAGATAGGATTTATGAAGATTTTGCAGGATTTAGGACTTTGGATTCGGTGGTTAGAGCAAAGGAGATTTTTGGACAAAACAGCTACATCATTATTTCTCAGAAATTTCACAACGAAAGAGCTGTTTATTTGGCTCAAAAAAATGGAATTGAGGCTTTTGGGTTTAATGCAAAAGATGTAAATAAATATGCTGGAATCAAAACCAAGATTAGAGAATATCTTGCCAGAACCAAAGTTTTCGTGGATTTTTTCATTGGAAAAGAACCAAAATTTGGTGGAGAAAAAATAGAAATAAAGTAGAAATTTGATTAAGAAATAAAATTGATTTATGCAGAGTGAGTGGTTACAGCGAACCGAACTTTTGGTAAAAGAAGAAGGAATAGAAAGACTGCAAAACGCTAATATTCTGATAGTTGGACTCGGCGGCGTAGGGTCTTTCGCAGCAGAATTTTTGGTGCGTTCTGGAATCGGGAATTTGACCATTGTGGATGGAGATACGGTGGATATTACTAACATTAACAGGCAGTTACCCGCTCTAAACTCTACCATTGGCAAAAATAAAACTGATGTCGTAGCCGAAAGAATTTTGGATATCAATCCTAAAATTAACTTAAAGAAAATCAATGAGTTTCTGGAACCAGAGCGAATGGAAGAGATTTTGACTCAAGAGAAATTTGACTATGTTCTAGACTGCATCGACAGCCTCAGCCCTAAACTGGCTCTCATCATCACTTGTAAAAGAAAGAAAATCAAGCTGGTAAGTGCAATGGGCGCAGGCGGAAAAACCGACCCAAGCAAAGTAATGGTAAGGGATATCAGCAAGACCAACAACTGTTTTTTAGCGAAACAAATCAGAAAAAAACTCAAAAAAGAACAAATACATAAAGGATTTCGCTGCGTATTTTCCACCGAAATTCAAGATGAAAACAGCCTAAAAATGACCGATGGCAGCAATTATAAAAAGTCATTCTACGGCACTATCAGCTATATGCCCGCTATTTTCGGGCTGTATGCCGCTGCCGAAGTTATCAGATTTCTTCTAAAAAAAGAACAAAATGAAGCCTAACGGATTTCCAAAAGAAGAGAAACTAAAAAACAAGACCGATATTTCCTTACTCTTTGAGCAGGGAAAATGGTTTTCGTATAAAGAACTGGCTATCATCTCCTTACAAAAGGAAGATTTGCCAGCTCGAAAGGTGGGAGTTTCTGTTTCTAAAAAGTTTTTCAAAAAAGCGGTGGACAGAAATAGAGTAAAACGCCTTCTGCGAGAAACTTACCGTCTCAACAAACCTTTATTCATAAAGACTTTTGGAGAAAATTCTCTTAATATGATATTCTACCGCTCAGCAAAATTACCAAAAAATATGGCCGAAATAGAAAGCCTATTTATAAGACTCTGTGAAGAAAAAAACTCTCTTCTGTAAAAAATTATTTTAAATATTCAAAAAAATTATATACTTTTGCGAAATATTGTATCTATTTAACAATACTTTATAATTAGTTTTTTAACTTTAACATATTATGATATGAAAAAACACATTATTTTATTAGGGCTTTTAGCTACTACAAGTTTAGTTTTTGCCCAAGCAGGAAAAGTGGGGGTAAACACGAGTAACCCAGAGGCTACTCTAGACATAAAACCCAGCGCAGCAAATGCAGCAACAACTGCAACTACAAATGAAGGGATTTTGATTCCAAGAGTAAGTAGAGACAGACTAAAAAGCATTGCTACTGCTAATTTGAAAGAATCTACTTTAGTATATGTAGATAACATCTC
>CAUORE010000029.1:0-21259 GCA_963506915.1 uncultured Flavobacteriaceae bacterium | reverse complement strand
TGGGCAGGACAAGGTCATTATCATCAAAACTAATAAAAAGACTTATAGAAAAATGAATGCTTACGGCAACGACCATGACAGGGAAACTTGGTACGATTTACAACAAATCATCGCAGAGGAATTTGAAAAAATATGAAAAAATTATTGTTTAAACTATTTTTTGCATTGGCTTTCGCTTCTATTTCCCTGCACGGACAGGAGAAAATACAGCAGGTGGAATTTAGTAGTTTTGGAGGAAGAGCACTTTATTCAAGCCGATACAACCTCAATTCTCTAAAAAAAGAATTTAGCACAAAACCTCTAATGGGACAAAACGAAGATATCCCAAAGGAAATTTCGTTACCAAACACGCCCAAGAACTGGGAAGCTTTCACTAAAAAAATAAATCTGAACAAATTCAAAAAACTGAAAGATGGACCTAGCCAACAGGCTTTTGATGGGCAGGACGAGGTCATTATCATCAAAACTAATAAAAAAACTTATAGAAAAATGAACGCCAGCGGCAACGACCATGACAGGAAAGTTTGGTATGATTTACTACAAATCATCGCAAAGGAATTTGGGAAGAAAAGTATTTATGAATAAATAAACTATTTTTATGAAAAAGTTTTTCTTTATTTTCGTTTTGTATTGGCTTCATTCTTGTAATGGAACAGAGAAAGCAATGACCACCAGCCCAGACACTCAGAAAACCAGCATTTCTGAAAAACAAAATGCTGAGAAAATAGAAAGGATAATTTATTCTCAAACAGGAGGAGATACTGGTGGTAAAAATGTACATTTAGTGATAACTAAGGATTCTATTATTTATCATCTTACAGAAGGTGTAACTGATGAAAAAACCATAGCAAATTTGTCATTAAATAACAATAATAAAGATTGGGAAGCGTTCATTGATAAAATTGATTTAGAGGATTTTGAAAAGGGAAAACCAAGCAAAGAACTGATAATGGATCTCCCTACCACAAAAATCATAATAAAAACCAACAAAAAAGAATATTCTAAGACTAATATTCAAAACAATAAAACTTGGGATTACATTACAAAACAAGTTATAGACATAAAATACTCACAATTATATAACCATTTAAATTTAGAAAAATGAAAAAAACAGCACTTTATAACAAACATGTAGAACTCGGCGCTAAAATGGTGCCTTTCGCTGGTTTTGATATGCCTGTCCAATATGCTGGCGTGACGGAAGAACATTTCGCTGTGAGAGAAAAAGCAGGAATGTTTGATGTATCACACATGGGACAGTTCATCATAGAAGGCGCAGGCGCGAAAGACCTTCTGCAATATGTAACGACCAACGACCTAAATACGCTGACTGATGGAAAAGCCCAGTATTCCTGCCTTCCGAACGGACAAGGAGGAATAGTGGATGACCTCATCATCTACAAAATGGCGGACGAAGTATATTTCGTGGTGGTCAATGCTTCTAACATTGAAAAAGACTGGAATCATATTTCTAAATTCAATGAAAAATTCGGAGCAAAAATGACCAACATTTCCGATGAAACTTCTCTAATCGCTATCCAAGGGCCTTTGGCAACACAGATTTTGCAAAAGCTAACCAGCACTAATCTTTCCGAAATCCCTTATTATCATTTCACTATCGGAACGGTGGACGGCGTACAGGATGTAATCATCTCAAACACAGGTTACACAGGAAGCGGCGGATTTGAGATTTATTTTAAAAATGAAAATGCCGAGCAGCTCTGGAACACCCTTACAGAAGCGGGAAAAGAGGAAGGTCTCGTGCCATGCGGGCTGGCAGCAAGAGATACGCTGAGATTAGAAAAAGGATTCTGCCTCTATGGCAATGATATTGATGACTCTACTTCTCCGTTGGAAGCTGGTCTAGGCTGGATTACAAAACTTGGAAAAGGTGATTTCGTGGATGCTGAATTTTTCAAAAAGCAAAAAGAAGAAGGCGTTTCCCGCAAGTTAGTTGGGTTTGAATTACTTGAAAAAGGCGTTCCAAGACACGACTACCCTGTGGTGGATGCAGAAGGAAATGTCATCGGAAAAGTGACTTCTGGGACATCTTCGCCAATGAAAAAAATAGGACTTGGGCTGGCTTATGTGAAAACTGAATTTTCTAAACCAGAATCCGCTATTTTCATCCAAATAAGAAATAAAAATATTCCTGCAAAGGTAGTAAAAACGCCTTTCGTTTAAGATTTTTAATTAAATTTTTAGATTATATTTATGAAAAAAACATTTGCATTTATCTTGTTGAGCATCATTTCATTAGCAAAGGCTCAGCTGACTGACATTAGATACATTCCTGTAATTTCTACTGATACTATTTCTACCAAGGCTAATCTTTATCCTCATGTATTGAGCAAAAACAAATTCAATCCGTTGGTTTTTGAAAACGGCTTCAAAGTCGGCGAAAGAAGAGAGGCGGTAAGACTTTGGGACAAGGATATTTTTTACCTTGAATTTACTGATAGAAAAATGAACAAAAGAGTTTTCCGACAAATGCCAGAGCTAAAGAAAAACGGAAAACTATTCGAAGTCATGCTTCAAGGAGATGTTTCTTGGTACAGAAGATATTTCAGCTACAGAGCTGACACTTGGGACGCCAACTACGAGCACGAAGACTATTTCGTAAAAGGCGATGAAATTATAAACATCCCTGTAAAAGGCAGATACAAGAAAAAACTAAAAGCTCTGCTTTCTGACAAACCAGAAATCGCGAAAGAAGTAGACCAAATGGTAGGCGACAGCGACATCAGAGAAATTTTAGAAAAATACAACAGCAAATAAGAAAAAATCCCTCTTGTAATTAGAGGGATTTTTATTTTTCGCCAATCACAAATCGGTCATTTTCAGATAAATCCTTTATAAGTTCTGATTCTGTGAGAACATCCTGAAACAGCTGCAAGGTTTCTTTTCCTAATTTTTGGTTGATTTCCAAAAAAACATAACCTCCTTTTTTCAAGTGGTTTTCAGAGTCTTGGGCTATTTTTTCATAAAAGGCAAGAACTCTGTTTTCAGGAGCAAAAAGTGCTATATTTGGTTCAAAACCTTTCACAGAATGCGAAATTTCTTCCTTTTCTAAAACATCTATATACGGAGGATTGCTCACTATGATATCATAAATTTCATCTAGTTTTTCAGTCAAATAATCTTTCTGTATAAAATTGATTTTCACTTTATGAAAATCGGCATTTTTTTGGGCTATATTTAGTGCTTTTTCAGAAATATCAATACTGCTGACCTCGGCATTTGGGAATATTTTTGCCAAAGAAATACTGATGCAGCCGCTGCCTGTTCCTACATCCAAAATTTTTAATTTTTCCTGTTTCAGATGGCTTAGTCTGCTTTCTATCAATTCTATCAATTCCTCAGTTTCAGGGCGTGGAATGAGGACATTTTCATCAACGAAAAACCTATTTCCATAAAAATAAGTTTCTCCCAAAATCTGCTGATAAGGTTTCCCTTCTTTTAGTATAGATATGATTTTTAGAAACTCATTTTGGTTTTCGGCAGAAATAGAATTTTCGAGCTGTGAGCGAACATCTATCCTATTCAGATTCAATATTTTTTCGCAAAAAATAAAAAATAATTCCTCACACTCTGCCGAAGTATAAAGGCTTTGGAGCTCCTCGGAAAAAAGATTCTTGACTTGGTTGATGGTCATTGAAAAAATTTTATCCACAAAGATAAGAAATGTGTGGATAAATTTACGAATAGATAATCTTTTGATTTATAACAATTTACAGAATTATTGATTTTTAGCATGCCGTGAAACATTAAAAATAATTGTATTTTTGGAGCCTAATATTTTGAATATGGGTAAAATTATAGGTGTTGCCAATCAAAAAGGAGGTGTAGGAAAAACTACCACTTCGGTAAATCTAGCCTCTGCATTGGGCGTTTTAGAGAAAAAAGTTTTATTAATAGATGCAGACCCACAGGCCAACGCTACTTCTGGTCTGGGTGTAGAGGAAGTTACATATTCCACATATGACCTTTTGGAACATCATGCCAAAGTTCGTGAGTGCATCCTCCCTACTTCTTCACCAAATGTAGATATTATCCCATCTCATATAGATTTAGTAGCGGCGGAGATAGAACTAGTGGACAAGGAAAACCGCGAATATATGCTGAAAGAAGCTTTGAAGGAGATAAAAAACGAGTACGACTATATCATTATAGACTGTGCGCCGAGTTTGGGGCTTATCACCATCAATGCTCTTACTGCTGCGGATTCGGTTATCATCCCTGTTCAGTGTGAATATTTCGCATTAGAAGGGCTTGGAAAACTTCTAAACACCATTAAAAACATACAAAGTTTCCACAATCCTAACTTAGACATAGAAGGGCTTCTTCTAACGATGTTTGACTCTCGTCTAAGGCTTTCTAACCAAGTGGTAGAGGAAACCAACTCGCATTTCCCTGAAATCGTTTTCGAAACTATCATCAGCAGAAACACCCGTCTGAGCGAGGCACCGAGTTTTGGTGAAAGTATCCTAAAATACGATGCCGAGAGCAAAGGTGCTGTGCAGTACATACAGCTGGCAGAGGAAATTTTGCTGAAAAATGAGCAAAAAATTCCGAGCAAAAAGAAGGAAAGTAAGAAATCAAAAAAGTAAATCGCTCTGATAATAATTAAGACAAAAAGAGCGTTCGTAAACATACAAAATCTATGAAAGATAAAAAAAGAGCTATGGGGCGTGGTCTCGGAGCTATTCTAAGTGCTGAGTCCAAAGCCGTGCAGTCTGCGACAGATGCAGGAGCAAAGGATTTGGTAGGGAATATTGTAGAAATTCCTATCGAAGATATCTATCCTAATGCCAACCAGCCGAGAACTCATTTTGATGAAAAGGCATTACAGGAACTTGCCGAATCCATCAAGGTTTTGGGGATTATACAACCCATAACCGTAAGAAAAGACGGAGCTAAATTTGAGATTATTTCTGGGGAAAGAAGATACCGCGCTTCCAAAATGGCTGGTCTAAAAGAAATCCCTGCCTATGTAAGGCTGGTAAATGACCAAGAACTACTGGAAATGGCTTTGGTGGAAAACATCCAAAGAGAAGACTTAGACGCCATAGAAGTAGCCCTTACCTATCAGAGATTATTAGAGGAAATCGGTCTTACACAGGAAGCGCTCAGCCAGCGCGTAGGGAAAGAGAGAAGTACAATCACCAACTCTATCCGACTTCTAAAACTAAACCCAGATGTTCAGCAGGCGATCCGAAATGGTAACATTTCCGCTGGACACGGAAGAGCGATTTTAAGTTTAGAAAACCCTGAAGACCAGCAGGCTTTATTCAAACAAATTGTAAACAACAGACTAAGTGTAAGACAGGCGGAAGAAGCTGCAAAACATTTCAAAAGTCCAAAAGAAATTTCTATTTCCAAGGAGCCGAAAACCCTTCCAAACAATCTTCGCAGAGCTGAAAAAACCCTTGCTGATGCTCTAGCACTAAAAGTAGAAATAAAATCTTCTGCAAAGGGAGACAAAGGGAAAATAGTCCTTAACTTTGACAATGAAGAAGAATTAGAGAAAATCCTCTCTTATTTTAACTAAATCAAATGAAAAAATTATTAGGTTTTATATTCGTGTTTATTTCTTGTGTTTTCTTTGCTCAAGAAGCAGAGAAGAAAGACTCGGTGCGGCGGGTAGAAAACGAAATAGTCACAGATATAGAACTACTCCATAAGAAAACATCTTATTCTGGGCTCAGCCCTACAAAAGCGGGCTGGCGGTCTGCTATCATCCCTGGCTGGGGACAGTACTACAACCGTAAATACTGGAAAATCCCTATTGTCTGGGGAGCGATAGGAACAGGAGTAGGCTTCATCATTTGGAACCAAAAACAATACAAAAGATACAAAAATGCTTTTGAAGCAGAGCTAAACGGCGAACCGCACGAGTTTTCTGGAATTACAGGACTGGACTTAAAGACAGCCCTTGGAAACACCCTAGATTCCAGAAGAAGATACCGCGACTATGCCATCGCTATCACTGCGGGGATATATCTGCTAAACATAATAGATGCTGTGGTAGATGCCCACCTTGATGAAGGGCGTAAAGACCCAGATTTAGCAATTTCGCCGACCATTTTGCACGATTACACAGACCCAATACATACAGCAAAGGCAGGTCTTGCTCTAAGATATAAATTTTAAAAAACAATGAAAATAGCATTAGTAGGATACGGAAAAATGGGGCAGATTATTGATAAAATAGCCCAAACACGAGGACACGAAATAGTGGCTCGGCTCAATGAATCTCCCACTTTGGAAAACCTAAATAACCCTGATGTAGTAATAGAGTTCTCTAGCCCAGAATCTGCATTTGGAAATATCAAATTCTGCCTTGAACAGGGCATTCCCGTAGTATGTGGAACTACAGGCTGGCTTGAGAAAAAACCTGAAATAGAAAAAATATGCATAGAAAACAACTCTGCATTTTTGTATGGGTCTAATTTTAGTCTGGGAGTAAATCTTTTCTTCGCTTTGAATGAAAAATTGGCTCAGCTGATGAAACCATTTAATAATGACTATCACTGCCAATTAGAAGAAATCCACCACATTCACAAGTTGGACAAACCGAGCGGAACAGCAATTTCTCTTGCGCAGGACATTATCTCTAATTCTGATTTTGAAAAATGGAAATTAGATGATACCTTGGGTAAAGAACTAGGTATCAAGGCCGTGAGAGAGGAGGAAGTCCCTGGAACTCACATTGTAACTTATCGTTCCGAAGTGGATGAAATCGAGATAAAACACACCGCTTTCAACCGAAACGGCTTTGCATTAGGTGCTGTAATCGCCTCCGAATGGATTATCGGGAAAAAAGGAAACTTTACTGTAAAAGAAGTTTTAGGATTATAAGAATAAGAAAAGGCAAATATTTAGCCTTTTTTTTATATTTGCACTAAATAGAAAATTATGACTGAAGAAATCAGAACTTTTTTAGCAGACAATCCTATTGAAAATATTGAAACTTTTTTTGATAATGAAAAAATTATCTGGGTTGACTGGAGAGAATATGATGAAGATATCGTGAGCTATGTCAATGACGAGCTGAGCGAAGCAGACCAAATAGAATGGGAAACCATCCCTTCTGAAAAGGAAGGCGCACTAGATACCGTTATCCTAAAAAAAGATGAAAAAGAAGCAGTTATCCCATATGATGAAGACAAATGGGATAGAGACACAACATTAAAATCTATCGGAAAATTCATCGATGATAAATACAAACTCTGCTGGTTCAAACCTTCTTTGGGCGGCGATACGCTTAGTTTTGTGGTTATAGGAAATGAAGACTGGGAGAAACTAATCGCTGAATTTGGAGAGGAAAAACTAAAATTTTACTTCTCACCTGTGACTGAAGAAAACGCAATGTTCAACCTATCAATGGACCAAGTCTTCTCACTTATAGAATCAAGAGAGAAAAACAATCCTAACTAAATCTACAAAATATTCAAAATGGAATACTTACTGACTTATTCACTATACATTCTCATTCTCAGTGCATTATTGGGAATTTCCACTTGGAAATTATTTAAGAAAATGGGATACAATCCGCTGTTTGCATTTGTCCCGTTTTATAACTATTTCATCATTCTTAAAGAAACCAAAAGACCAAAATGGTGGGTTATTCTTACCTATTTCCCTATCGTGGGAACGGTGATGATTTCTGTTTTTCATTTATTTCTAATGGAAAGATTTGGAAAGACCAGCTTTGGACAAAAATTTTTGACAATCGCACTGCCTTTTGTTTATTTAGCTGTTGTCAATTACTCCTCCTCTACTGAGCTTGTAGATGAAGAAGACATTGATGAAGAGGAAATAAAAAAGGATTCTTTCTGGAGTTCTATCACTTATGCAACTGTTTTTGCTACGGTAATACATACTTTCTCTTTCCAGCCTTTTGGTATTCCAACAGGGTCTATGGAGAGAACGCTTTTAGTGGGAGATTTTCTCTTTGTTAATAAACTAAAATATGGGCTTAGGCTACCTATGAGACCTTTGGCAGTGCCATTTTTACAATCTACCCTATTTGACAGAGCTAAAGATGGCAACCCTAAAAACGACCCAAAATCCTATGTAGAAAGCATAAAATTACCATATTTCCGTCTTCCTGCATTTAGTGATGTTGAGAGAAATGACATCGTGGTGTTCAACTACCCTGGTGATAGTGTTCATACATCTATTGACAGAAAAGACCCATATGTAAAACGAGCTGTGGCCGTGGCTGGAGATGTTTTAGAAATAAAAGCTGGGAAACTCTTCATAAACGGAAAACCAGAGCAAAAAATGGGCGATGCAGAAATTCAGCAGGCCTATAATGTCAATGCAAAAACCCAGCTGGACATTCCTCATCTATACCAAAATGTAGGTTTCCTACCTGTGAGAGAATTCCAAACAACTGATGGATTTTCATACTCTTTCAGTGGGCTTACACCTACTTTGGCTGAAGAAATCAAGGAAATCCCTGGCGTAACCTCTGTAGAGCCTTCCATTGAACCAAAGGGAGTTCAGGATATTTCTATGCATCTTAACCTGAAAAAATCCCAAGAGGAACAGCGAATCATCTATACCGACAAAGTAGATATTTCCAATACCATTTTCCCAATGAACAAAGACTGGAATAAGGACTGGTATGGACCTATCAAAATCCCTAAAAAAGGCGACATGATAGACATCAACCTCGAAACAATACCGATGTACAGCAAACTGATAAGAGAATACGAAAACAATATCTTAGAAGTAAAAGGAAACCAAATTTTCATCAATAAAGTAGCTGCTGACAAATACGAAGTCAAACAAAACTACTATTTTATGATGGGAGACAATAGAGATGCATCGCTGGATTCCAGATATTTCGGATTTGTTCCAGAAACTCACATCATGGGTTCGCCTATGTTCACTTGGCTAAGCTTGGAAGGTTCTTTTACAGACAACAATTCCTCTTATCAAGCCAATGGCTGGCGTATACGCTGGGATAGAATGTTTAAAGCAACTAACACTGGCGAAGCCAACAAAACCTCTTACTGGTGGGTAGCAGCCATACTGATGGGTATTTTCTTCGGATGGGACTACATCATGAAGTTTGTTAAGAAAAAGAAAAATGAAGAATAAAAACTGGGCTGTAAGCGTATGCTTATAGCCTTTTAATATTGAGATATGACACCACTTGCAGAAAAAATGCGTCCCAAAAGCCTTGATGAAGTCATCGGGCAGGAACACCTAACGGGAACCAACGGCACTATCCGAAAAATGCTGGAAAATGACACGCTCAATTCGCTCATTTTCTGGGGGCCGCCTGGGACAGGGAAAACCACCTTGGCAGAAATCATCGCAGAGCAGTCAGGACGAAAATTTTTCAAACTCAATGCCATAAGCTCTGGGGTTAAAGATGTCCGCGAAATCATAGAAGAAACCAAAAAACAAAATCTATTCAGCGGAAAAAGCCCTATTCTTTTCATTGATGAAATTCATCGGTTCAATAAAACCCAGCAGGACAGCCTACTCCACGCTGTAGAAAAAGGCTGGGTAGTCCTCATCGGCGCCACTACGGAAAACCCTAGTTTTGAGGTCGTTGCGGCGCTGCTCTCTCGCTGTCAGGTCTATACGCTGAAATCTCTTTCTTACGAAAAACTGGAAGAACTGCTAAAATCAGCATTAAATCAATACAATTCTGAATTTCAGTCTAATTTTAAAATCAAAGAAAGCGAAGCCTTTATACAATATTCTGGCGGAGATGCCCGAAAACTCATCAACGGGCTGGAAATCGTTCTCAATCAGTTTTTAAAAGACAAAAACAAAGAAATTACCAGCGAAGAAATTCTCTCTGTTTTACAAGAAAATATGGTTCTCTATGACAAGAATGGAGAACAGCACTATGATATCATTTCCGCTTTTATAAAGTCTATCCGTGGTTCAGACCCAAACGCCGCGGTCTACTGGCTCGCGAGAATGCTGGCAGGAGGAGAAGACATCAAATTCATCGCCCGCAGGATGCTCATTTCTGCTTCAGAAGATATAGGTCTTGCCAATCCTAACGCCCTCACAGTGGCCACTCAGTGCTTTCAGGCAGTGAATGTCATCGGCAATCCTGAAGCCAGAATTATCCTGAGCGAATGCGCTGTATATTTGGCAGTTTCACCGAAAAGTAATTCTTCTTATTTAGCAATAAATGAGGCTTTGTCCTTTGTAAAGAAAACAGGAAATCTGCCCGTGCCTCTGCACCTGCGCAATGCGCCTACCAAACTGATGAAAGATATGAACTACGGCAAAAACTACCAATACGCACATGATTACAAAGAAGGTTTCGTGGAGCAGGAATTTTTGCCAGAGGAAATAAGTGGAACCAAATTTTACCAGCCAAAACAAAACGCCACCGAACAAAAAATTTTGGAAGAATTAAAGAAAAAATGGAAAAAATATTACTAAACTCCATCTTTTCTATTTACACAAAATTCCAAAACAAAAATCTTTGCAAAAAACAAAAAATTGTCTACCTTTACCACAAACTAAGTTTCAACCTTATACCCAATAATAACTTATGAACACATCAGAATTTGTAAACAGACACATCAGTCTCAATGAAACGAACAAAAACGAAATGCTGAAAAAAGTAGGTGTTTCCAGCATTGATGAACTGATCTCTCAGACTATTCCACATTCTATCCGATTACAAAAAGATTTAAGCATTTCAGAACCTCTGTCCGAGTTTGAAATGCTTTCTCATTCTAAAGAACTAGCTTCTGAAAATCAGCAGTTTGACTCTTACATTGGACTAGGATACCACCCTGCTATTCTTCCAGCTGTCATCCAGCGAAATATTTTGGAAAACCCTAGCTGGTATACAGCTTACACGCCTTACCAAGCGGAGATTTCACAAGGGAGATTAGAGGCACTGCTGAACTATCAGACTATGATAGTGAGCCTTACAGGTTTCCCATTAGCAAACGCTTCCCTTTTGGATGAAGGAACAGCAGCTGCCGAAGCTATGCACATGTTCTTCTCCAACAGAACAAAGGAACAAAAAAACGCAGGAGCAAATAAATTTTTCATTTCTGATGATGTTCTTCCACAAACAATCGCCGTGCTGAAAACCAGAGCGGAAGGATTGGGAATAGAAATTACCGTAGGAAAACATAATGGAAATTTAGACAATTCTTATTTCGGAGCGTTACTTCAATATCCTACTAAAACAGGCGTTATAGAGGATTACACAGAAATTATAAAATCTCTGAAAGAACAAAATATTCAAGTCGTTTTAGCGTGTGATTTATTGGCTTTAGTTATGCTAAAATCTCCTGCGCAGCTCGGTGCTGACTGTGCTGTCGGTACTTCCCAAAGGTTCGGTATTCCTATGGGATACGGTGGGCCTCACGCCGCTTTCTACGCTTGTAAAGACGAATACAAAAGAGAAATCCCTGGCCGTATCATAGGAGTTTCACAGGATATGTACGGAAAGAGAGCGCTCAGAATGGCTTTGCAGACCAGAGAACAGCACATCAAGCGTGAAAAAGCAACTTCCAACATCTGTACAGCGCAGGTTCTTCTAGCAGTGATGGCAGGAATGTATGCTGTCTATCACGGAGAAGCAGGACTTAAACACATTGCAGGGCAGATACATTTTAAAGCTAATGCTTTGCGAGATGTTTTAGCTGAACTGGGCTACGAAGTTGAAAACAATCCAAGTTTTGACACGGTAAGATTTAAACTTAGCGAAGACAAAAAACAGTCTTTGAAAACATTGATGGAAAACCACAAAATCAACCTAAATTATTTCGAATATGGTTTTGTGAGCGTTGCTATCAATGAAGCTACTACAAATAAAAAACTCCAAAAACTAGCAGATGCTTTTGCTGAGTTTGTCGGTAAAAATACTGTTAAGATTGATTTAAAAGAACAAATCACGCTTACTAGCAGTCTTCTAAGAACTGATAAAGTCCTATTAGAAGAGGTTTTCCATAAATACCACACAGAAACAGAGCTGATGCGATACATCAAAAAACTGGAGAGAAAAGACATTTCCCTTACGCATTCTATGATTTCGCTTGGTTCTTGTACGATGAAGCTAAATGCTGCTACAGAAATGCTTCCTCTATCTTGGCCTGAATGGGGAAATATCCACCCTTTCGTGCCGATGGAACAGGCAAAAGGCTACCAAAAACTAATCAAAGAATTAGAAAAAGATTTGGCCGAAATCACAGGTTTTGCAGGAACTTCCCTACAGCCTAACTCTGGTGCACAGGGCGAATACGCTGGGCTGATGGTAATCCGCGAATACCTAAAACACAAAGGCGAAGGTCATAGAGATATCGTGCTTATTCCGCAGTCTGCACACGGTACGAATCCCGCTTCGGCTATCGTAGCAGGGCTAAAAGTAGTTGTGGTAAAAAATCTAGAAAACGGACAGATTGATTTCGATGATTTAAAAGCAAAAGTAGAACAGCACAAAGAAAACTTGGCAGCCTTTATGATTACATATCCGTCTACTTATGGTTTCTTTGATAATAATGTTACAGATATTATCAATCTAATTCATGACAATGGCGGACAGGTGTACATGGATGGCGCTAATATGAACGCTCAGGTTGGCTTTACCAGCCCAGGGCATATCGGTGCGGATGTGTGCCACCTAAACTTACATAAAACCTTTGCTATCCCTCATGGCGGCGGCGGACCTGGTGTAGGGCCTATTTGTGTGGCAGAGCATTTGGTTCCGTTCTTACCTTCGAATCCAAATGTAAAAATCGGTACTGAACACTCTATTGATGCTATTTCTTCTGCTCCATATGGTTCTGCCCTTGTAGTGAATATCTCCTACGCTTACATCAAAATGCTGGGAACCCAAGGACTAAAAAAAGCCACAGAATACGCTATTCTAAACGCAAATTACCTAAAAGATGTGCTAAAAGAGCATTATTCTATTTTGTATAGCAATGAAAATGAAAGAGTTGCGCACGAATGTATCGTAGATTTCCGACCATTCAAAACCTATGGAATAGAAGTGGGCGATATTGCAAAAAGACTGATGGACTACGGATTCCACGCTCCTACGGTGTCTTTCCCTGTGGCAGGAACTCTCATGATAGAGCCTACTGAATCCGAAAGCAAAGAAGAACTTGATAGATTTGCGGAAGCTTTAATAAACATCAAATATGAAATAGATGAAATAGCAAACGGCAAAGCTGACAAGGAAAACAATGTCTTGAAAAATGCACCTCATACGGAACAACTAGTAATCTCTGATGCATGGGACAAACCATACAGCCGAGAAAAAGCAGCATATCCTCTGGAGTGGATAAGAGAGAACAAGTTCTTTACTTCTGTTTCTCGTGTAGATGACGCCTATGGAGACAGAAATCTAATCTGTACTTGTGCTCCTACTGAGTCTTATGCATAGAAAAAAGCTGTTAATGATATTATTATCCTCTATTGGTATAATTTTTGAGAATTATTAAAAACAAAAAATTTAATTTTTAAAATGAAAAAGTTTTTATCAAAAAGAAGTATTTTAGTGGGTGTACTTGCATTAGTTTTGGGTTTTATCGTTTCTTCCTGTTCTAGGGATAAAGATGATGATGCCATATACACGGCTAAACTGCAGGTTCAACATCATAGTAACAATTCAAGAAACAGCGCTGCTAACGGCTCTGTAACCTATAGAGATGCCAATGGAAACAAGAGAAAAATATATCTGAGAAGTGGAATGTCAGAAAGTATTTCTTTTGAAGTAAATAAAGGATTCAAATCTTTTGTAGAAGTAAAAGCTACTGACATTTATGGTAATCTATTTGTAAAATGGACAGTAACTAAAACATACACAGGAGCTAGAGTTCAGAACTGGAGTACAAATTTCACTTCTTACACAGGACAGGGCATTACAGATTCTTACAAAGAGACTGTAAAATAGTTCTATACATAAGTTTGTAAATTCGCTGTAACCAATTCTGTTTTCATACAATCAGGATTGGTTACAGTAATTTTGTAACTTTGCTTTATTGAAAATGAGTTTTATATAAAATATTTTTGAAATCATGAACATCCAGCAGTTAGAATACCTCATCGCCGTTGATAAATACAAACATTTCGGGAAAGCGGCTTTGGCTTGTCATGTCACACAGCCTACACTCAGCGCGATGATTCAGAAATTAGAAGACGAACTTAGTATAAAAATCTTCGACAGAACCACCCATCCCATCCGTACCACCGATGCTGGAGATGAAATAATTTCCTCTGCTAAAGCGGTGTTAGAAAGCATTACAGAACTGAAAAATAAAGCTCATTCACTCAATAATGTATTGGCTGGGAAAATCAATCTTGGGATTATTCCTACGGTTTCTGGATTTCTTATTCCAAACGAAATTTTTGATTTTCTAAATCAAAACCAAAAAATAGAAATGAACATCCACGAAATGAATACCGAAAACATCATAAAATCCCTAAAATCTGGCGAAATAGATGCAGGTATCATTTCCACTCCATATCATGAAACAGAAGAATTTTTCAGTGATTTTCTTTTTAATGAAGAACTGCTGATTTATTCCTCTTATGAAAATAAAGATGAATATTTTATAGGTTCTGAGGATTTTAATTCAGATAAATTTTGGCTTTTGGAAGAAGGAAACTGCTTAAGAAAACAAATGGAAACCATTTGTCATTTAAAGGAAAACTCACTGAAACCCAAAAACTTGGAGTTCTCCGCATCCAGCATCAGCACTCTTATAAAAATGGTGGATAAAACAGGAGGCATCACCGTGCTCCCAGAACTTGCCATGCAGCAGCTCTTGGAAGAACAGAAGAAAAAAGTTTTCCATTTTAAAAAACCTTTCCCTTCTAGAGAAATCAGTCTCATTTATTACAAACCAACTTATAAACAAAAGATGCTCAATGAATTTGGGTCTTTTATAAAAGAGGCTTTGGCTAAACATCTTAATTACAATAAAAATCCGAAGAATTTCTCCATCATTGCTCCTCAGTAAAATTTAATTTTGAATTTTAATTTTTTTATGTAAATTTGCTTTTTAAAATTAAGAGGAAAAATTTGTGCTGATTGCAACCTCAATAAAAAATGCTAAAACAGAAATTCTCTTTTTTAGTTTCTTTATTTTGGTTTCACAGTTTATATAAATTTTAAAATCTATAACCCAAAAATAAAGAAATTTATGGCTTACTTATTTACATCAGAGTCCGTTTCTGAAGGACATCCAGACAAAATCGCAGACCAAATATCCGATGCGCTGATAGACCATTTTTTGGCCTACGATAAGAACTCAAAAGTAGCTTGTGAAACGCTTGTGACCACAGGGCAGGTTGTCTTAGCTGGAGAGGTAAAATCTGAGGCTTACCTTGATGTGCAGACCATCGCTAGGGAGGTTATCAATGATATTGGCTATACCAAAGGCGAATATATGTTCAATGGAGATTCTTGTGGAGTGATTTCTGCTATCCATGAGCAGTCGCCAGACATCAACCAAGGTGTGGACAGAGTTACCCAAAACTCTGACTTTGAGACTAAAGCAAATGCACAAGGTGCTGGTGACCAAGGAATTATGTTCGGATATGCAACAAACGAAACCGAAAACTACATGCCGCTGGCATTAGACTTGGCTCATTCTATTTTGAGGGAACTTTCTGCATTGAGGAGAGAAAATAAGGAAATCACCTACCTTCGTCCTGATGCGAAATCACAAGTTACGATAGAATATTCTGATAATCACAAGCCTGTGAGAATAGACAGCATCGTGGTTTCTACTCAGCATGATGAATTTGACACAGAAGAAAACATGCTGGCAAAAATCAGAAAAGACATCATCGAGATTTTAATTCCAAAAGTTAAAGCGAAACAAAAACCTGAAATTCAGGCGCTTTTCAATGATAATATTACATTCCATATCAACCCTACTGGGAAATTCGTAATCGGTGGCCCACACGGAGATACAGGACTTACAGGAAGAAAAATTATCGTAGATACTTACGGAGGGAAAGGCGCTCACGGAGGAGGAGCATTCTCTGGAAAAGACCCTTCTAAAGTGGATAGAAGTGCAGCCTATGCCATGAGACACATCGCTAAAAACCTTGTAGCAGCGGGAGTTGCGGATGAAATTTTGGTTCAGATTTCTTATGCCATCGGAGTTGCTAAACCTTGTGGGTTGTATATCAACACTTATGGAACTTCCAAAGTAAATCTTACTGATGGCGAAATCGCAGAAAAAGTCCAACAATTATTTGACCTGAGACCTTATGCGATAGAACAAAACCTAAAACTGAGAAATCCTATTTACCGCGAAACAGCAGCCTATGGACACATGGGAAGAAATTATTATGTAGCGGATAAAACCTTTAACAAAGGAGCTAAAAATGAGCTTACTATCAAAGGTTTAGAGTTTTTCACTTGGGAGAAGCTGGATAAAGTAGAAGAAATCAAAAAGGCTTTCGGTCTATAAAATAAAAACCCACCTAAAAAGTGGGTTTTTATTTTGTCTTAAAGATAATTAATCTTCCAAATCGTCGTATTTCGCTAATTCTTCATCACACCATGCGAATGCTTCCTCTACTACTTTTGTAGCTTCATTTGCAACGGTTTCCTCATCATCTCCTTCCAAATCATCCAGCCATTCTACTTCTTCCTCCTCTACATTTAGGATAAATCTTGGATATTCTGTATGTACAACGAACAAATCCTCTGGAAATTCTGAATTATCTGCCATCAAAAACTTTGGTAATTTCATAACTTTCTAATTTTAAATTGTTTAACTAAAAATATATATCTTATAAGGTTTTGCAAAGTTAATAAATATAAATGTAGTTTTTCTAAAAAATATTTTTATTTTATTTTTTGTTGAGTAACGACAGATTTTGCTTTAGAAGTATTTTCAAGTGTAAGTAATTCTGTTTTTAATTTTAAATTAATAGTCATGTCTATATTCTGACTGGTAAAATAATTATTTTTCATATCAAATAATAAAAAACCTTTTCCATCACCAGATGCAGACAAGTCCATGTTTTTAACATTCTTATCTCCCATTACAAAATCTATCAATATATCAAAATAGGCTTCCTCTTTTTCTACTTTTAAGAGTTTATATTTTACATTCATTATCATTTCTATATCGCCTATTTGTGGAGTGCTTTGTTTATATGGTACAACAACATCAAAACTATCACCTATTTTTAGACCTTCTTTAGGGAAATGAGTATCTATTGCAGAAAATTGTTTAATAGATTCTACCAATATCTTCTTTGTATCTTCATCGATTTTTCCTTCTACATTCTTAACCTCCATTTTCTTACCATTTACAATATCACCAATCAATTTAACTCCTTGTAAGGGAATTTTTCTGTTTATGGTCTCTCCATTAATTTCTGCTTCGTAAAAGTATTTGGTATATTCTAATATGAATGGAACATTTTCACCTTGCTTTTTTTGTGTAGAAAAGGTACTTTCTATATCTGAATTTATAGTCATTTTCACCCCATCCATTCCTATTTTATCTATCACTTCCTTACTTCCCACAAACTTATACCCTCCATCCATATCTATTTTATATTTAATTAAATACTTTGAATTTGGCTGAAATTCATACTTAAAGAAATATCTTTTCTCCTGACCAAAAACAAGCGATGCAGAAGTAATAAATAACAACAATATAAGTTTAAAAGTTTTCATATAAATTATTTTTTATCAATCAGTTTCATAATTTCCAAAGCCACTTTCAGCGCTTCTGTTCCATCTTCCAGACTTACCTCCACGGGTTTATTCTCGGTGATGGAGTTTGCGAAACTTTCCAATTCATCCAAAATCGCATTATTTGGCTGGATATTAGGATATTCGAATATGATTTGGTTTCTTTCGCCCTCCGCGTTTTGGATAATCATATCAAAATCTGATGGATTTTCTGGAGCTGGTTTCATACGGATAACCTCAGCTTTTTTCTCTAAGAAATCTACTGAAATATAGGCATCTCTTTGGAAAAATCGACTCTTTCGCATGGATTTCATTGAAATTCGGCTCGTGGTAAGGTTCGCCACGCATCCATTCTCAAATTCTATTCTAGCATTAGCGATATCAGGCGATTTACTGACTACACAGACGCCGCTTGCGTGGATGTTTTTCACAGGAGATTTCACCAAAGAAAGCAAAATATCCAAATCATGTATCATCAAATCCAAAACCACAGAAACATCCGTTCCTCTCGGGTTAAACTCAGCTAAACGATGGATTTCAATGAATTTTGGCTCGCTGATAAATGGTTTGGTGGCGATAAATGCAGGATTGTAGCGCTCTACATGCCCTACCTGTGCCCTGATTCCCTTTTCGTTACAAAGCTGAATAATCTCTTCTGCCTGTTCTAAGGTCTGAGTTACAGGCTTTTCTATGAAAAAATCCAAACCTCTTTCTATGGCTATTTTAGCATAGTCATGATGATAAAATGTAGGCGTCACGATATCTAGAACCTCTATTTTATCCAAGAGTTCATCCAAGTTTTCATAAAATTTATACCCAAATTCTGCTTCCAGTTTTTTGGAATTTTCTATATCTTTATCATGAAAACCCACCAAATCATATTTTTCTGATTGGTTGAGCAATTTCAAATGTATTTTTCCAAGATGCCCAGCACCTACTAAACCTGCTTTTAACATTACTTTTTTGTATTTAAAAGATTTTGCCAAAGATAAGTATTTTTTATTTTTTTTCTTTATTCTATTATGATTTCTGGGATTTTATTTTGATGGAAATTTTTTAAAAATAAAATTGATAATATCTACTAAAATATTTGTAACTTTGAGGCAATATTTGATCGAAGATGAGTAATTTAGAAGATAAGAAAAAAGCACTGAGTCTAGTCCTAGAAAAAATGGACAAGACCTATGGAAAAGGAACTGTAATGAAGCTGGGAGACAGCGCAGTAGATGATACAATAGAAGTGATTCCGTCTGGTTCTTTGGGACTGGATATCGCCCTCGGTGTAGGTGGATATCCACGAGGAAGAGTGATAGAGATTTTTGGGCCTGAATCATCAGGGAAAACAACCCTTACACTACACGCCATTGCTGAAGCCCAAAAAGCAGGAGGAATAGCTGCTTTCATAGATGCAGAGCATGCCTTTGATAGAAGTTATGCTGCTAAATTGGGAATTGATTTAGAAAATCTTATTATTTCTCAGCCAGACAATGGAGAGCAAGCCCTTGAAATCGCGGACAACCTCATCCGCTCTGGCGCAATAGACATCGTAGTAATAGACTCTGTGGCAGCTCTTACTCCAAAAGCTGAAATAGACGGCGATATGGGAGATTCCAAAATGGGACTACACGCTAGACTGATGTCTCAGGCATTGAGAAAACTCACAGGAACCATCAATAAAACCAAATGTACCGTGATTTTCATCAACCAGCTGAGAGAAAAAATAGGTGTAATGTTTGGTAACCCAGAAACGACTACTGGTGGAAATGCCCTTAAATTCTACGCTTCCGTGAGAATAGACATCAGAAAAGCCAGCACACCGATAAAGGTAGGCGACGAAGCTGTAGGAAGCCGAGTAAAAGTAAAAGTGGTAAAAAATAAAGTAGCACCACCTTTCAGACAGGCAGAATTTGACATTATGTACGGCGAGGGAGTTTCTAAAATTGGAGAAATACTAGACCTTGGTGTAGATTATGATGTGATTAAGAAAAGTGGCTCTTGGTTCAGCTACGGAGACACTAAACTAGGACAAGGTAGAGATGCTGTGAAAGAACTTCTGAAAGACAATCCAGAGCTTACCGAAGAACTTAGCCAAAAAATAACTGAAGCAATTAAAAATAAAGAGAAATAAATCTTTTCATAATTATATTTAATTTTAATGGAAACGCCCTGATGAAAATTTTCATCAGGGCGTTTTTTGTTCTATATATTTTATCTTTTATTAAAAAATGTATTACTTTTGCAATACAAAGGGTAGGTTTTAAAGAACCGCCCATTGTGCCGCCCTTGAAATAGAGGGATTAAAAAAAGACTGCTTTTAAAAGTAGTCTTTTTCTATTTATAATAAAAAACTTTTGCAGATGTAGAAACAACTTTTTGAGTTACTTTCAAATTCTTTAACTTTGTGGATACATCACAGCCCTAATTCATACATATATACAGCTTGGTCTGTTGTGAGTTGCTTTCAAATTCTTTAACTTTGTGGATACATCACAGCTTGGGTAAGAACTTCCATATAATGTTGAAGGTTGTGAGTTGCTTTCAAATTCTTTAACTTTGTGGATACATCACAGCTTTCATGTTTCTCTACAGATTCACCATCTAGTTGTGAGTTGCTTTCAAATTCTTTAACTTTGTGGATACATCACAGCATTCTTATAGTAGTCCAACTCACCAGCAAGGTTGTGAGTTGCTTTCAAATTCTTTAACTTTGTGGATACATCACAGCCAACGCCACAGACGACATCTGTAGAGAGCAGTTGTGAGTTGCTTTCAAATTCTTTAACTTTGTGGATACATCACAGCATTCTTATAGTAGTCCAACTCACCAGCAAGGTTGTGAGTTGCTTTCAAATTCTTTAACTTTGTGGATACATCACAGCATAAAGCGCTTCGCCCTCGCGTGTAGACATGTTGTGAGTTGCTTTCAAATTCTTTAACTTTGTGGATACATCACAGCTCGCTTTAGGAAAATCCCGAGCTAAACTATGTTGTGAGTTGCTTTCAAATTCTTTAACTTTGTGGATACATCACAGCCCAGAATGATGATAATATAATAGACTACCAGTTGTGAGTTGCTTTCAAATTCTTTAACTTTGTGGATACATCACAGCTACTATATGCCATCAATGCTGTGCCGACCTGTTGTGAGTTGCTTTCAAATTCTTTAACTTTGTGGATACATCACAGCAAACATCTACAGCAGAGAGGCTGCGGAGCAGTTGTGAGTTGCTTTCAAATTCTTTAACTTTGTGGATACATCACAGCTTACCTACACTATACCCTCGATATATCCTAGTTGTGAGTTGCTTTCAAATTCTTTAACTTTGTGGATACATCACAGCTTCATCAGAGAACCAGCCTTTGACAAACTTGTTGTGAGTTGCTTTCAAATTCTTTAACTTTGTGGATACATCACAGCCGGATTTGATTTATATAATCGTGCCGTTACGTTGTGAGTTGCTTTCAAATTCTTTAACTTTGTGGATACATCACAGCCTACAATTGCTACAACTTTTAGAACTAGGAGTTGTGAGTTGCTTTCAAATTCTTTAACTTTGTGGATACATCACAGCTTCATCA
>CAUORE010000028.1:0-21351 GCA_963506915.1 uncultured Flavobacteriaceae bacterium | reverse complement strand
GATGGAATGGAACACACATTACAGGGAAATCATTTGGTTAATAGAAAAATATTAGTTGATAACACCGATAACACTCTAAAAATAAGATCTAAAACATCTTCATTACCGATATTCGGAATTGGTTTTGAATCTGAAAATGGGATAATTTTGGATAATTTTTCATTCCGAGGAATCACAGGTGTGGAACTTAGCAAAATAAATGAAGAATTCTTGAAATCAATTCAGGAAGCCAATCCTTATGATTTGATTGTATTTCAGTATGGTGTAAACCTTTTATTCAGACCAAAAGACACTAACTATTCTCACTATGAAAAAATGATGCAGCCTATACTGAGCAAAATGCGAAATGCATTTCCTAAAACTGATTTCTTGCTGGTAAGTACCGCTGACAGGGCTTTTAGATATGGTGGAGAATACAAAACAGCCATCGGTATTCCTAATCTGATACAAACCCAAGCAAAACTTGCTTTTGATAACAAAATGGCATTTTATAACCAATTCGAATCCATGGGTGGCGAAAACTCTATCGTAAGATGGGCTACACAAAGTCCGCCACTGGCAAATAAAGACTACATCCATCCTAATGGAAAAGGTGCAGAGGTTTTAGCCGAAAAAATATACAATGCACTCATCCAAGACTACAAAAAATACAAACGAAAATAAATGAAACCATTACAAGAATTTTTTGCAACATTTGACTGGAACGCTTTCCTACAGCAGTTTCTATATGATAGTAAAAACCCGTTGCTGTTTAACAATGGTTTTTTCGTGTATTTTTTCACACTATTTATTTTATTATTCTTTGCTTTAAGAAATCATCATAAAGCCCGCAGATATGTATTCTGCATTTTTTCACTTTACTTTTTCTATAAAGCGAGTGGCTGGTTTGTCGGTTTGGTGCTGGTTTCAGCCGTGGTGGATTTCTTTTTATCCAATGCCATTTATAGAGAAAAAAGCCAAAGCAGGAAAAAATTTCTGCTGGTTCTGAGTATTTTATTTAACCTCGGAATGCTTTTCTATTTTAAATATACAGATTTCTTCATCGAGATTTCTAATTCTCTATTTGATACCAATTTCAATCCTTTGAACCTTATTCTTCCGATAGGAATTTCGTTCTATACTTTTGAAAATCTCAGCTATACGGTAGATGTTTATCGTGGAGAATTTAAGCCTGCAAATAAATTTTCTGATTATCTTTTGTTCTTGGCATTTTTCCCAAAACTGATGATGGGGCCTATCGTTCGTGCGCATGATTTCGTGCCGCAGATTAACGAGCCGTATGTGATTTCGGAACGCGACTTTGCAAAAGGGTTTTTCCTGATTATTTCAGGATTGATTAAAAAATTGGTTATATCAGACTACATCACCCTAAATATGGTGGATTATATGTTTGATAATCCTGCGCTGCACACGGGTGTAGAAAACCTGATGGCAGTCTATGGCTATGCGATGGTGATTTATTGTGATTTTAGTGGTTATAGTGAGATTGCCATAGGTATCGCGCTTTGGCTTGGCTTCAAAATCCCTCCTAACTTCATGTCGCCATATCAGAGTTTAAACATCACAGAATTCTGGAGAAGATGGCATATTTCTCTATCTACATGGCTGAAAGACTATCTCTATATTCCATTAGGAGGAAACAGAAATTTCTCTGTGGCTTCTTTCATTTTTGTGGGAGGATTCCTAGTGGGTTCTTTCATCATGGGAGTAGAGCTGTTCCACTTATCCAATCTTTGGGCAGCAGTGGTTTCTGCAGTTTTATTATTAATTTTTATAATTCCAGCCTTAATCACAAGAAAAACTAGCGGAATTGCGGCCAACTTTAACCTATTGACTACCATGCTTTTGGGAGGATTTTGGCACGGAGCCAGCTGGAATTTCATCATCTGGGGAGCTATCCACGGCGTGGGACTTGGTATTCATAAAATATGGATGCTGCTGACTGATAAAAGCTTTTCAGCCTTTAACCAAAGCCGAATTTACAAAATCATATCTGGTATTTTGACTTTCCATTTTGTTTGTTTTGCTTGGATTTTCTTTAAAGCTGAAGATTTAGAAATTGCTAAAACGATGATTTATCAAATCTTTAACAACTTTGATATCAGCGTATTTGGTCCTTTTTATGATAATTATAAAGGCGTAGTATGGATGATTTTAGCAGCGATGGTTTTACATTTAGTTCCTGATAATCTGGCTGATAAAGTAATCGCAAGAACCAAAACCATTCCTATGATAGTCTATATTTTGGTTTTCTTCCTGTTTTTGATTCTTTATGGATATTTCAAATCTGCGGAACAAGTAATGCCTATTTACTTACAATTCTAATTAAAAAACATAAAAACGCAATAAAAAAACTAACCTTCTAAAAATGGAGGTTAGTTTTTTATTTTAATATTAAATATTTAAAAATTATTCTTCTACATAGTCTGAATCGGCAGTGGCTATTGGCTGCTGCTCATAGGTTTTATATTTCTGAGCATTAGTATCATAGATTACAACCAAACCTTCTACTTCATTACTGATAAGAACCCCATCACGAGGAGCTTTTATGAAAGAAGAGCTATTCATATAGATAGATGCTCCTTTAGAAAAGGATTTTAGTTTCAGCTTGTCATTATAATTTTCTGCAAAACTTACATAAGGTTTTTTAGTGACTTTATTTATGCTAATGATAACCAATCTGCTCACCTGCCCTTCATTATCATCCAAAATTACAGCATAATCCTTCACCCCATCCCCATCAAAATCCCCTGTGCTAAGCGTAGATTTGGCACGGTCTGCATTCTGAGTAACATTATAAGTTCTACCATCATGATAGCCATCAGCCTCCAAAATCACTTTTTTCACCCCTGGAGGAAGTGAGGAAAATGGAGGAAGTGAAAAACTATTTTTGAACTCTGTAAAACTATAAGAATCTATCAAAACCTCATCATCTACTGAAATAGGATACTGCTTGGTGCTAGGGACTTTATGCGGATTGTTCAGATAGATAATGCTGTTTCCAGAAGAGGATTTTTCCTCATCCAGATACACCTCATCACCAAAATTTAGTTTTTGACCATTTGGCAAGGTAAGAGTATTACTGATTACTTTATACGAAGTATATGGGTCATATTCCCCATCATACTCATCTGATAATGAGTCTTTTTTGGCTACTTTTGCTGAATCTTTATGCACTAGGGCTGAATCATTCTGAGGAACCACTTTTTCTGCATCCTTGTTTTTACCAAAGAAAACAAAATACCCACTCACTCCCAAAATCAGCGCTCCTATGATAGAAAAAGCGATATACAGAGACCTTTTAGAGATTTTTATCTCATCGTTTTTCTGCTCTTGATTTTCTTGATTTTCATTGTTTAGATTTTCCATTATTTTTTATTTTTAAAACAAAGATAATAAATAACTTGGTACTAAACAATGGGTTTTTATGAGGATTTACAGCATGATAACGCCATCTATTTTGGCCACTTCTTTGTAAAGTCGGATTACATGATCTGCATCCAAAACGAAGCAGGAAATACTACAACTTATGTATTTGCCATTACTGCTTTCTTTAGTTGTGATGCTGTATTCTAAACCATCAAATATTCTGTAAATCTCGGCAAGTCTCTCGCTATCGTTGATAAGAATGAATTTATAGAGATAATTTTCTGGGAAATTATGATGTTCTTCTAAATTGATTCTCAGTTTTTTATAAAATTCTTCTACTTTATTGGTTTGTTCCATTTATTCTAATTTATTTGGTTAGAAAAAGTGTTTATCAGCTGAACTAAATTAGCCATAAACATTTTAATGGAAATTGCTAACAAAATTATACCAAATGCTTTTTTGAGAACCATAAGTGTCCCTTCGTTTATTTTTTTGGACAAAAAGTCAGATGATTTTAAAATAATGTAAACAAATAGCATGTTGAGCAAAATAGCAATGACAATATTGATAACATGATAATTTGCACGAAGCGAAAGCGTTGCTGTAAGGGAACCTGCTCCCGCCACCAAAGGAAACGCGATAGGAATGATAGAAGCTGCTTGCATTTCTTCGTTTTTATGAATATCTATCCCCAATATCATTTCTAATGCAATGATGAAAACAACGAAAGCACCAGCGATAGCAAAAGAGTTGATATCTAATCCTATGACTTTCAACAATTTATCCCCCAAAAATAAAAAAGAGAGCATAATCCCTGTAGCTACAATGGTCGCTTTTTCGGATTCTATTTTTCCAAATTTTTTCCTTAAACTCACGAAAATAGGAATAGAACCAATAGCATCAATAATGGCAAATAAAACCAAAAAACATGTAATAATTTCGTCAAATGAGATAGACTCTAGCATAGATTAGTTTTTAAAAATTTCTCAAAAATATGAATATTTTTTAACTATTCCATAATTTTAGTGTAAAATTTGACGATGTCATTATAGAATTCATATAAATCCCCATGAACAGGAGCGTATTTTGCCTCCTGTATTTCAGTCCTAAATTTCTCAAAATCCTGCGCAAAATCAGAACTTTCTGTTTTTTCTAAAAACTCTAAAATGGTTTGGTTTTTTAGCCTTTTTATTTGATTTTCAGTCTCTTCGTGGAGTTCTTGATAATTTTCAAAGAAACTTGCAGAATCTCCTTTTTCCACCGCATTTTTTATTGCTCCGAAATAGTATTCTTTCCCGATAGAAATATTTTCTTTTAATAATTCTTCGGTTTCAGCGATGGTCGTTATTTTATTATCTGATTGTGCATTATTCCATTGTTTAGGCTTCTTTTTTCTAAATGTAAAGAAATAAATCGCCAAAAGAGAACCAAACACAAGAAGTCCTATTCCTGCTAATTTCCCAAAATCAAAGGTTTCTGCTTCATCTTCCTCTTCTGAAACTGGCAGGAGATTTACTTTTTTCAGAATATGCCCTGTATCATCCATTACTTTATTTAGAGTGGATTTCGGAGAATCCATAGCATCTTTGGACAATGATAATATTTTTATATTGTCTGAATCTATAGTTTGATATTGTTTTTCATCAATATCGAAATAAGCAAAATTTTCGTAGCGAATGGTGATTTCCCCTTCTTTTTTAGGGATAATCACATAGTGGTCTGTTTTCTCACCAGAGAATTCAGATTCTTTAATGTCTATTTTTTGATTTGGCTTAAGGACTGTATAATCATTTGATTCTACAATTTTTGGAAGTTCTATATCTGCTATATTTCCTTTTCCTTTCAGCCTTACGAAGACATCCATAGGCTGATTTATTTCCACTTCTTCCTTAGGAATTTCTACTTTTAAATCAAACTTTCCTACTGCATTTTTAAAACTACTCGGCGCGCCTTCAGGAAGTTTTTTTACATGAATTCTAAGCGGATTGGATAATATTTTTTCTTCATTAAACAGCGCTGTTGCAGGAGATACGAAGAAGTTTCCTTCCCTCTCTGGGACAACCACGAATGAGGCTATCACCTGCATCGCCATTTCATCACTTTTATCTATCTCTATATCTTCTCTCTTTAGATTTACAGTATGGATTTTTTTTGTATTCTGAGGAAGTTTTATATGATTTACTTTTCTAAAATCTTGATAATTATGAGGATTTGCTTTTAGTTTTAAAACCACATTAACTGGCTGATTTTGATAAACATCCTTATCTAAAACCTCCATAATCATAGAAACACTTCTACCCCATGCATCATGTTTTCGTTTCCCGTCTCTCACCAAAATTTCAAACGGCTCAGACTTGTATGTCTTTCCGTTTACCTGCACCAATGCGCTTCCTATTCTAGTTTTTCCTGCATGTTTAGGCTGTAAAATAAGATGATAAAGAACTTGCCTTACCACATTTCCTGTTTCTGGATCTATGGCTGCTACGGATTCTGTAGCGTTTCCGAGGATTTCAAATTTTGATAAATCAGGAAGTCTCACAGGCGACTGCTGCTGGTAGTTTTCCCCGATAATTTCAAGTCCAATACTCAAATTAAACGGTTCTCTTACTTGGTATTCTTTGGTATCTGTTTCGGACAAAAGAGTTACTTGTCCATATCCAAATATGGGCAGAATAAATAATAATATGTAAGCTCTCAGTCTCATTACCAATCTTTACGATTACTCTGCGGCTGGGCATATCCCTGCTTTCCCAGAGCCCTTTTAGCTGTGTTTCGTTCCCGTTCTTCTATGTATCGTAACAGTTCTTTTTCCAGTTCCTTTGGCTGATTGGGTTCTTCTTTGTTAGAATTATCCTCTTGCTGTTGGTGGTCTTGCTGCTCTTTTTTAAATTTGTCATTTTCTGGAGCATACATATCCATAGGATTTTCTTTTTCCCCTTTATTTTGCTCGTTATTTTGTTGCTGTTGTTGAGATTGTTGCTGGTCTTGTTCCTGCTGTTGTTGCTTGGAATCCTTTTTCTGCAGAGCGATTTGCAGATTTTTTAAGATGGTTTGATTATTTGGGTCTAGTTTTAGGGCTTTTTTATAAGAATCTACGGCCTCTTTTTGCTGTTTATTTTTGAAATAAGCGTTACCCAAATTATACAGAGTAGCGGTTTTTTGCTCTTTAGTTTTTGCGTTTTTTAATGCTTTTTGATAGGTAGAAACTGCATCAGAATATTGGTTTTTCTTGTATAGAGTATTTCCCAGATTGTACTGCGCCCTGAAGTCTTCTGACTTATCCTGCAGGGTTTTCAGATAATGATACGACGCATCATCAAAGTCTCCTTTCTCAAAACTCTGGTTCCCTCTATGTGTATGAACATCACTGCTCACCTGTGCAGAGATCTGCATCACAAAAACCAAACTATATAGAACTAATAAAACTCTTGCCATATATTTATTAGGCAAAAGTAAACTTTCTTTTGTTAAAAAAGAAGCCGTTTTGTGTTAAAAATTGCTAAAAATTAGGTATTTACATTACATATTCAAATCTCTTTTGGGATTCAAAAAATATATCAGAAAAAGTAAAACCAAAGTCCCAGCCAAAAACCACTGATAGTAATGTTTCTTATTCAGAATGCTTATTTTACTGGCTTTACCGCCATCTTTTTGACTTGATTTTATGTCTTTTATAATCTCGTTTGCTGCCCTTTCCACGCTATTTCCATCTATATACACTCCTCCAGTTTTCTCGGAAATAGTTTTAAGAGCCTGCGTTTCTCTTTTTGTGATGACCGTATTCCCGTCCTCATCTTTTTTATAATCCTGATAAATATCAAACTGAAGCTCTGGTATCGCTCCACCTTCCTCCGTGCCTATTCCCACGCTGGTCACTGCAATATTATTTTTCTGGGCTAAATTCACCGCTGCATCGTGGTTTCCTTCGTTATCTTCTCCATCGCTGATTAAAATGACCTTTTTCAATCCTGAAACTCCTTTTTTCAGCTTTTTTTCGGTTTCTTCCATTGCTAAAAGAAAATCCGTTCCCTGTCTTCTTATCAAATCCGAACTAAGGTTTTCCAAATAAATATCCACCGAAGAATAATCCGTGGTCAGAGGCATCATCGTTCGCGCTTCACCAGCAAAAACCACTATTCCCACTCGCTCTTCGCCGAGCTGGTTTAAGGTTTTATTTAAAATCAATTTGGCTTGTTCCAGCCTCGAAGGTTCTATATCATTGGAATTCATAGAGTTAGAAACATCCACCAAAAATATCACATCATATGAAGCTTTCTCCATGCTCATTTCTGTTTTTTCATTCTTCACAATATCCACAAAAGACAAAATCAAGAGCAAAAAAGACATAACATAGCACAAAACCAAAACTCCTGAAAACCTTGATTTTTCACCAAAAATATGTTTCTGAAACCTACTTTCCGCAAAAAAATCTCGTTTCTTTTTTCTCCATTTTGAAAAATCCCAAAGCAGATACGCCGCCATCAGTAAAACCAACAGCAGCCCAAAATATCGATAATTACCAAACTCCCAGTTCATTCTTTATCTTAGTTTCTACATACTCATAATATCCGTGATTCTGATAAGGTCTTTATCTATTTTGCTCTCATCATTCTCTTTCACTGCTTTTTCCAGTGGGATAAGTTCCATTCTATCATTGTTAATCCCCACCATATACTGTGATTTCCCTTCCAACAGAGATTCCACTGCTTTTACGCCCATTCTCGTTGCCAGAACTCGGTCATAGCAGGTAGGAGTCCCGCCTCGCTGCATGTGTCCCAGCACAGAAACTCTAATATCATATTCAGGGCGTTTCTGCTCTACATATTCTTTAAGGTCAAATACCGCCTTTCCTGCTATATTTCCCTCTGCCACCACTATAATATTGGAAGTTTTTCCTCTTCGTTTTCCCCTGTCAATATCTTCGAGTAAAACTTCTGCTGGAATATTTTTTTCTGGAATTATAATTCGCTCTGCTCCGCCGCCAATTCCTGAATTTAGTGCAATAAAGCCTGAGTCTCGTCCCATCACTTCCACGAAAAACATTCTATTGTGAGAACTCGCGGTATCCCTTATTTTGTCAATGGCATCCACTACGGTATTTAACGCCGTATCGTAGCCAATAGTATGCGTAGTCCCATAGATATCGTTGTCTATCGTTCCAGGAATTCCCATCACAGGAAAACCAAATTCTTGACTAAAAGACAACGCTCCTGTAAAGGTTCCATCGCCGCCAATCACCACCAAAGCCTCTACTCCATTATTACTCAAGTTCTTATAAGCACTTTCTCTGCCCTCTTTCGTTCTAAAACCTTCTGAACGGGCTGATTTTAAGAAAGTTCCGCCTTTGTTTATAATATTACGGACACTACGGGCATTCAGCTCCACAAAATCATCCTCTATCATCCCTTGGAAACCACGATAAATCCCCAAAACTTCTACATCATGATAGGAACATGTACGCACCACAGCTCTGATGGCTGCATTCATCCCTGGCGCATCTCCACCAGAGGTCAGAACTGCTATTTTATTGACTTTTTTCAGCATTTTTCTAATTTATTTTTTCCAATTTGGCAAATTTCAAAATCAAGTTCTTCTCGCCTTCTGTGGCAAATTTTATCTTTGCTTTCACATTATTAGGGTCTGTTCCATCCAAAAACAGCACTTCTCCCACTCCGAAACGATTATGCCTTACTCTGTCCCCTACTTCTATATCTTGGGACTGGCTGCTGTCAGGAGTATTTATTTTCGCAGATGAAACAGGCGTCAAATTTCTTTTAATAGGCTGTTCTGGTAATTTTTGCTCATCGACAGAAAGTTTTTTCTTCGGTTCTTTCTTTTGGAAAACCCTCGGCATGCTCGGCGTATCATCAAAAATACTAGATGACAGCCCTGAACGATTGATTCCCCTGTTTTCTACCATTGGATTGATAAAATCCAAATAATCCGTGTCCACCTCGCTGAGAAAACGGCTCGGCTCCGAATCCGTGATTTTCCCCCACTGAAAACGCGAAACAGCATAAGAGAAAAACGCCTGTTTTTCGGCTCTTGTAAGGGCTACATAGAACAATCTACGCTCCTCTTCCAGCTCCTCACGAGAGTTAGAACTCATAAAACTAGGGAACAGACCTTCTTCCAGCCCTACGATGTAGACAATAGGAAATTCCAGCCCTTTGGAAAGGTGTATCGTCATCAGAGAAACTTTATCGCCTTCCTCATCATTCTCCTGTGTATCAGCAGATAAGGCTATATTTTCAAGGAAATTAGACAAACTCGGGTCGCCATCTTCCAGCTGCTGCTGTTCATCTATAAAACCCTGCATGGAGTTCATCAATTCCTGAATATTTTCTACTCGTGAGATTCCTTCTGGCGTCTGGTCTTCTTTCAAAGATTTTATCAAACCACTCTTTTTGGCCACTTCCATCGCTACTTGATAGACATTTTCTGTTTTCAGCATCACTTGAAAAGCCTTCATCATCTGCCAGAAATCATTCAGTTTGGTTAGAGCTGAATTATTTATCCCTAAATTCGGTGCATGAAACGGCAGAGCATCCAGCACATTAGCAATAGACTGCCCTATCGAATCGGCATAAACAATGAGTTTATTCTGCGTCGTTTCTCCTATCCCACGCATCGGATAATTGATAATTCTAAGCAAAGCTTCCGAATCATTTTCATTAACCAAAAGCCTGAGATACGCCAGCAAATCCTTTATTTCTTTTCTTTGATAAAAAGACAGCCCACCATACACTCGGTAAGGAATATTTTTCCTCCTCAAAGCATCTTCAAAGGCTCTGGTCTGGGAGTTTGTACGATACAGAATCGCAAAATCATTAAATTTTTTCTGATTAAAATTATGCTGTTCCCAGATATTTCCCGCCACAAAATTCGCCTCATCTGCATCAGATAGAGAGCGGTAGACTTTTATCTTTTCTCCGATTTCATTATCACTAAATACATTTTTCTCAAACTGATTTATATTTTTGGAAATCAAATCGTTAGCTGCATTTACGATATTCTGTGTAGAGCGGTAATTCTGCTCCAATGAAACGATTTTCGCATCGGGATAATCCTTTTTAAAATTCAAAATATTCTGAATATTAGCCCCACGGAAGGAGTAGATAGACTGCGCATCATCCCCTACCACGCATATATTTTCAAATTTAGATGCTAAAGCCTTCACTATCAGATACTGAGAATGGTTCGTATCCTGATACTCATCCACCAAAATATACCGAAATCTATCCTGATATTTCGCTAAAACCTCTGGAAATCTCGTAAGTAACTCATTGGTTCTCAATAACAAATCATCAAAATCCATCGCTCCATTCTTAAAACAGGTTTCTACATATTTTTGGTAAATCTGTCCCATCAGTTTCATATTAGCCCGTTCATCGGCTTCCATCAGCTCTGGATTATTATAATAGGCTTTTACTGTAATCAGATTATTTTTATACTGAGAAATTCTGCCCTGCACTTTCTTTGGCTTGTACAGATCTGAATCTATATTCATCTCTTTAAGGACTTTTTTCAGCACATTGAGAGAATCTTGTGTATCATAAATCGTAAAATTCGATGGAAAACCGAGATAATGAGCCTCACTCCTCAGAATCCGAGCAAAAACAGAGTGAAAAGTCCCCATCCAAAGGCTTTTCGCATCGCTGTTTCCTACCACCTTTGCGATACGCTCTTTCATCTCTCGGGCAGCCTTATTGGTAAAGGTAAGTGCCAGAATATTAAAAGGATCCGCTCCATTGGTTATCAGATGTGCTATACGCATTGTAAGAACACGAGTTTTCCCTGATCCTGCTCCAGCAAGCACCATCAGAGGCCCTTGCAGAGTGGTCACAGCTTCATATTGAGCATTATTTAATCCTTTTAGGTAATCCATATTTTTGAACAAATTAAGCCCACAAATTTAAACTATTTTTCTTTTCTTTCTTCTAATTATTTTTCGGATTATGAAAGAAAAACACTTTTCATTAAAAAATTTTGTTAATTTTGTAACATTTCGTGATTTTTTATACTAATAGAGTAAAATTTAAATTTTTATGAGAAAAAGATTTCTATCAATCGCAATGGCAGCTTCTTTCGCAATGCTGTTTAATGCGCAGCAAATCAAGTTTGAAGAATATGATTTGCCAAACGGGTTACATGTGATTTTACACCAAGACAATTCTGCTCCTGTGGTGACCACTTCGGTAATGTACCATGTGGGCGCAAAGGATGAAGCCTCTGAGAGAACTGGTTTCGCACACTTTTTTGAGCACCTTTTATTTGAAGGAACTAAAAACATCAAACGAGGCGAATGGTTCAAATTAGTATCTTCTAACGGAGGTTCTAACAACGCAAACACAAGCCCAGACCGTACTTATTATTACGAAACTTTCCCTTCTAATAACGAACAGCTAGGACTGTGGATGGAAGCTGAAAGGCTAAGACACCCTGTTATCAACCAGATTGGGGTAGATACTCAGAGAGAAGTAGTAAAAGAAGAAAAAAGGCTAAGAATGGACAACCAGCCTTATGGTGGGCTTTTCAATGCTATTCTTACTACTTTGTTCAAAAAACACCCTTACAAAGGAACTGTTATCGGTTCTATGGAGGATTTAAATTCAGCAAAATTAGAAGAATTTAATGCTTTCTTTAAGAAATACTACATTCCTAACAATGCCACTTTGGTAGTCGCTGGAGACATCAAACCAGAGCAGACTAAAAAATGGATTAACGAATATTTCGGCAGCATCCCAAAAGGAACGCCTATTACTCGTAATTTTCCAAAAGAAACTCCTATTACGCAAGAGTTTGAGGAAACGATATATGATGCTAACATCCAGATTCCAGCCTATATCTTCGCTTACAGAACACCTGCTGGAAACGAGAGAGATGCCTACATCCTAAGCATGCTGGGAAGCTACCTAAGCAAAGGTAAATCTTCTATTCTTTATAAAAAACTAGTGGATAATGAGAAAAAAGCACTGGCTGTAGAGGCGTTCAACCTTGGATTGGTAGACCATAGTATCTTTGCTTTCTTCGCTATTCCTATGGGAAATACATCAAAAGATGTTTTGAAAAAAGACATCGATGCTGAAATCAAAAAACTTCAGACAGATTTAATCTCAGAGGAAGATTATCAAAAACTTCAAAACCAAGTGGAAAACGATTTCGTAAATGCTAACTCTTCTGTGGAAGGTATCGCCAATACATTAGCAGACAGCTATTTACTAAAAGGAAACACCAACTTGATTAACGAAGAAATCAACATCTACCGCTCTATCACGAGAGAAGATTTGAGAAATGCTGCTAAAAAATACCTGAACAGCAACCAAAGAGCTATCATTAACTACTTACCTAAAAAATAATTGACCAATGAAGAACATTAAATATATCGCGGCCGCTTTCCTATTTTCTGGAATGGTCTATGCACAAAATATTGACATCAATGCAATGCCTAAACCAGGCCCTACACCTGCTATCAACATTGCAAAACCTAACTCTTTTAAACTTAAAAACGGACTTACTGTTTTAGTAGTAGAAAACAACAAACTTCCAAGAGTAAATATCCGTCTTACTATAGACAGACCTCCTGTTTATGAAGGAAATATTGTAGGAGTTGGAGAAATCATGGCTGACCAGCTTGGCATGGGAACTACCAAACTAAGCAAAGAGGAATTCAACAAGAAAATTGATTTCTTAGGAGCTTATCTTAGTTTTTCTTCAGAAGGAGCAGGAGCTAATACCCTTTCTAAATACTCTACGCAGGTTATCAGCCTAATGGCGGATGCTATTATCAATCCAAAATTCTCTGCGGAAGAAGTAAATAAATCCAAAGAGAGAACCATCGAGGGATTAAAAACAAAAGAAAAAGATGCTGGTGAAATCGCTATACGAGTTGATAATGCGCTTACTTATGGTAAAAACACGGCTCTTGGCGAATTTGTAACTGAGGAAAGCATCAATAAAATCCAACTGAAAGATGTTCAGGATTTTTATAAAAAATACTACGCACCAGACAATGCTTATTTGGTGATTGTAGGAGATGTGAAAACTTCCGATATCAAAAAATTAGTAGAAAAAGAATTCGGAAAATGGAAGAAATCTGGAACTAAATTCATTGCATTAGAACCAGCTAAAAAACTACCTGCTACGGAAATAAATATCGTAGATGTACCTACAGCCGTGCAGTCTGTTATCCGTGTAGGAAACCCTACCACTCTCCAAATGAAAGACCCACAGTATTTCAGCGGAGTGATTGCCAACTATATCCTTGGTGGTGGCGGCGAAGCTAGATTATTCATGAATCTTCGTGAGAAAAACGGCTTTACTTATGGAGCTTATTCTCGCCTTTCTACTAGCAAATACAGCCCTAGTTTCACAGCTAATGCAAGCGTAAGAAACGAAGTAACGGACAAGGCTGTTGTAGAATTCATGAACGAACTAAAAGGAATTTCTCAAATAAAACCAGAGGAATTAGCCAATGCAAAAGCGAAGCTAAAAGGAGAGTTCATCATGTCATTAGAAAAACCTGAAACTATCGCAAGGTTTGCTCTTAATGAAAGACTTTACAGCCTTCCTGCTGATTTCTATACCAACTATCTGAAATCCATAGATAAAGTGACTACTGCTGATGTTTCTGTTGCTGCAAAAGCTAATATCCTTCCTAACCAAAGCAGGATTTTCGTGGCTGGAAAAGGCTCTGAAATCGCAGATGGTTTAGAAAAATTAGGCTATCCAGTAAAATACTTTGACAAATTTGCGAATCCTGCTTCCAAACCAGAAACAAAGAAAATAGCTGCTGGTGTTACCGCTGAATCCATTGGGCAAAAATACATCGCTGCTATCGGAGGAAAAGCAAATGTAGAGAAAATCAATTCATTACTAATGAATTCTTCTGCAACAGTACAAGGAATGACCATAGAAACCGTTACTTTAGCAGCAAAAGGAGGAAAAACATCCGTAGAGATGAAAATGATGGGACAGAGTATGCAAAAAATCGTTTTTGATGGAAAGGACGGCTACATCATGGCACAAGGACAAAAACAGCCTCTACCAGCAGAACTAAAAGAAGAATTGGCTGCAAATAAAGAAATCTTCCCAGAACTGACTTTCAATGCTAAAAATACGACATTAAGAGGCATTGAAAATGTGAATGGAGAAGAAGTTTATGCCTTAAAAAAGGGAAATAAAACTTACTTCTACAGCGTAAAAACTGGGCTAAAAATAGGTGAATCCCAAACACAGAAAATGCAAGGACAAGAAGTCATAGTTCCTACTTACTACTCCGATTACAAGGAGGTTTCTGGAGTGAAATTACCTTTCAAAATCAGCCAAAATATGGGTGGTATAGAAATGAACTCTGATGTAAAATCCTACGAAATCAATAAAGCAACGGATAAAGATTTTAAATAATCATCCACATCAATTAACAACCAGCCTTCAAAAGAAGGCTGGTTTATTTTTATAAACTAATAATGCATCTATTCATAATTATTTATCATTAAATTTGGTGATGAATTTGCACAGTTCAAAAAAAAGCAATACTTTTGCAAACTAATTAAATAAATATTTCAACATTATGAATCATTATGAAACTGTTTTCATTTTAACTCCCGTTCTATCTGATTCTCAGGTGGAGGAAGCAGTGAGAAAATTTGAAGACCTTTTAAAGGAGCACAATTGTGAAATTGTAGCAAAAGAAAACTGGGGACTTAAAAAATTAGCTTACCCTATCCAATTAAAGAAAAATGGATTCTACACTTTGATAGAGTTCAAAGGAGAAGGAGCAGTAGTAGCTGACCTAGAATTAGCTTTCAAGAGAGATGAAAGAGTAATCCGTTACCTTACTACTAAACTTGACAAACACGCAGTAGAATACGCTGTTACAAGAAGAGCTAAACTAAAATCTCAAAAAGCTTAATTTATTAACCCTTTAAAAATTTATTCAAATGGCAATAGATGAAATGGCACAACAAGCCGCAGCAGGAGGAGAATCTGAAGTAAAATTCCTTACTCCGCTGGATATCAATACTAAATCTGATAAAAAATACTGTAGATTTAGAAAATACGGAATCAAATATGTAGATTACAAGGATACTAACTTCCTTCTACAATTCGTAAATGAACAAGGTAAAATTTTACCAAGAAGATACACAGGAACTTCTTTAAAATACCAAAGAAAAGTTTCTGCAGCTATTAAGAGAGCAAGACACCTTGCATTAATGCCTTATGTTGCTGATTTATTAAAATAATTCTAACGCAAAACGGACAACAACAAAATGGAAATCATTCTAAAAAAAGATGTAGAGAATTTAGGACTTGAATTCGATACAGTATCAGTAAAACCAGGTTATGCTAGAAACTTCCTTATTCCACAAGGATTAGCAGTTTTGGCTACACCTAAAAACAGAGCAGAACTTGCTGCTACACTAGAAGCAAGAAAAGAAGAAGAAGCTAAACTAATCGCTGCTGCTAAAAGCATCGTAGAACAATTGAAAAAAACTACTGTTTCTATCGCTGCTAAAGTAGGTTCTGGAGATAGATTATTCGGTTCTATCAACAATATCAACCTAGCTGAAGCTCTTGCAAATGCTGGAGTGAATGTTGATAAAAAATACATCAGAATCCCTGGTAACTCTATCAAGAGATTAGGAAAATTCTCTGCTAAAATCAGACTTCACAGAGATGTAGAGCATGAATACGAATTTGATGTAGTATCTGACGCTCCTGCAGCTCCTGCTAAAAAAGAAGAAGCTAAATCTGAAGAAGCTTAATTTCTGACTTTGATAAAAATAAAAAACCTCTTTTTAGAAAGAGGTTTTTTTAATATCCTTTATGTATGTATCTTATCAGTTTTATTCCTAAATCTGTCCAAACAATTTTAGAATTGGCATTTCTCTGAATATGTAAATCTGCCAAGTTGATTTCATCTAAAATCAGCTCTATATTTGCGCCTTGGATATATGTAGAAAAGGCATCCCAATTAAAATTATTTTTAGTCAGTTTCTTATAAACCAGCCCTTCTGCTCCATAATTTTGAATCAGAGCCAGACGAAACATTTCCAAACAATAATTCAAAAAATCCTTCTGCTTATCCCTATTCCACTCGGATATTCCTCTCGCCCAATGGATTATTTCCCGCAGAACGACTGGCTTTTTCTTCGCCTGAAAAGCATTTCTCACCCAAGTGATGAATAACTCCTCAAAATCATCATCCAGCCTGCCTTTCTCGGCTATTTTTTGAGCAACATTAAAATTCCCCTGCGACTGATAGGCTATTTCTCTTGCCTGCTCTTCCGAGATTTCATAACGGCTGAGCAGCGCATTTTGGATCTCTTCGTCCTCTATTCTTGGAACTTCTATTATCTGACAACGAGACAAAATGGTCTGTAAAATATTTTCTATACTATTGGTCAATAGGAAGATTTTTGTTTTTTCTGGTGGTTCTTCCAAAAATTTCAAAAATTTATTCGCTGCCGAAGGATTCATCTTATCTATCCCCCATACAATAAGGATTTTCGTTCCTCCTTCATAGCTTTTTAGGCTAAAAATCTTTCCCCATTCCTCCACCTCATCCACAGAAATAAGTAACTGTTTATTCCCATCTAAAACCTCTCCCCAATCATGAATAGATGCATAAGGATTGGCCAAAATCATCTCTCTCCATTCATGGAAAAAGTTCTTACTCAGAGAGTTATTATTTTTAGTAAAAACAGGGAAACTAAAGTGCAAATCAACATGGTTAAGCGTTTCCACCTTTGGAGCAGAATGTTCATTCTCTCTTCTAAAAAGCTCCTGCACATAGGCTAAAACCAAAGGAAGCCCGCCATAGCCTTCCTCTCCTACAAATAACTGAGCGTGAGCTACTCTGTCTTTGTTGATGGAATCTTGAAGAATTTCTATCAGTTTTTTTTGTCCTATTATTTGAGTCCATTTCATAGCCCAAAGATAGTATTTTTGGAGAAAATTTTTCTATTTTAACAGAAATAACATATTTTAACATTAAATAAATTTTTGAGTTTCATTATTAATTAAGATATTTGCAATATTTTAAAAATAAAGAATGAAGAAAATTGTCGTTTCAATTTTTGTGGCAGCATTAGGTTCACACGCAGCAGCTCAGAATATCGGTAACTCTCCTTATGCAGCTTACGGAATCGGAGATATCAAATATGATAACTCTGTGGAAACTCGGTCTATGGGTGGGATTTCTACTGCTTATGTTTGGGATTTTAACAATCAATTTAATTTTCAAAACCCTGCAGCAAACCAGAATTTGGAAATCACTTCCCTAAGATTTCATGGGACTAACGAAAACCAATATTTAAAATCTGGATATAATGGAAATAAATATGGTAAACATTCCTCCTATCTTTCAGGAATTTCCTTAGCCTTTCCTCTTTCTAAAAAGGTAAAATTAGGGATAGGATATCAGCCATATAGTTCAAAAGATTACAGCATTACACAGAGTACATCTTTACCAGATGGAACTGCTGGTGTTCAAAATTTCCATGGCGATGGTGGTATCAATCTCGTTCAGCTTGGAGTTGGATATTCCATTACCCCTAGCTTTTCGGTAGGTTTGTCTAATAATCTATACTTTGGGAGAATTTCTGATGTACAAGAAACAGCCTATGAAAACACTACTTTGATAAGCAATATAGAAAACGAATCAAGTGTTACAAGTTTTAATTTTACATTAGGTTCTGTTTATCAGAAAAAACTTAAAAACAATAAAAAGCTGACTTTTGGGGCTTCTTATACTTTTGGAAACACTTCGGATTTTAAATCTACTTACACAAACAGTACCTATTATCTAAACGGAACTACTAAGTCTAACGAAGACATTGTAGCACAAGAATCCAAAAATACAAACAATACTATTCCACAGAAATTATCTCTCGGTGTAGGATTTGGACACGATGCTAAATGGTTTGTTTCTGGTCAGTTTGACTACAAAAGTGGGAAAAATACAGAATCTCTACGCTATCTGTCTTACAGCTATGACAATGCTTACAGAGTATCTGTAGGGGGCTGGTATCTTCCAAATTATAACAATTTTAGAAATTATTTTTCAAGAGTTACCTATCGTTATGGTGCTTTCTATGAAAAAGGACATCTAAATGTAAATGGTACTAATATCAACCAATATGGGCTTTCGTTCGGAGCATCTTTCCCTTTCCAAAAAAGCAATGTTACCAGACTTAGCACTTTGGATTTAGGTATAGAATTAGGACAAAGAGGAACGGTTAAAAATAATTTAATCAGAGAAAATTTCTTAAATTTCACCATTGGTATAAACTTTGCCAACAAATGGTTTGAAAAACAATACTTTGACTAGTTTTTTCTTTTTATGAAATTTCAAATAAATAAATACAAAAAAAATATAGTTGCTGTTTTTTCCGTAGCTATATTTTTTGTTTTGCATTCTTGTGAAGAAGACCTTACGGAGGTCAATAGAGACAAGAATAAAAATTTCCCTTCCAGAGTTATTTATAATTCAAACATTCTACAGAAAGATTCTGGTTTTGTCAAAATCAGATTCAAAGCGCCTATTTTAGAGGAATATGAGTTCATAGACACACCATATATAGAAGCAAAAAAAGGGATTTATCTTGAATTTTATGACAAAAAAAATCCTGATATTCCTGGAACTCTGAAAGCCAATTATGCCAAATTCATAGAAAAAAAAGAATATTATGAAGCCAAAGGCGGAGTGAAAGTGACCAATAGCGAGGGACAGACTTTCGTGATGAAATCTATCTACTGGGACAAGAGAAATAAGCAGATGTACACCAAAGATTCAGTTTTTATTTCTGATAAAGAAGGAAATATTTTCGTGGCGGCAAATGGGATGGTTGCCAAAGATGATTTTACAGAATATACCTTCTACAACAACTCTGGCGAAATCAATCCAAAAAAAATGCCCAACAAATAGGCTTTTTATAAAAATTAAAAATAAATCCTCTTCACACGAAGAGGATTATTATTCGGTTTGAAGTATTTTATTTAAACAAAACTGCTCCCACCGTCACAAAACTAGTTTGGTCTATCAAGATAGCACTTCCATTTTCACGGATGCTTTGATAGCTGTCGTAGCTCAGCAGCGCAGAGGTTTTCAGCAGAACTTCTACTACCTCGTTCAGCCCTGCATTGGCTGGGTTCATCTCCTTTTCAAGGGTGTTTACATCCAGTCGGTAGCGGATTTCCTTCACCATAGCGATTACGGTTTTGCTATTATGCTGAAGCAGGTATTTAGTCCCGATAGTCAAAGGTTTTTCATCCATCCAGCACACAAGCGCCTCGATGTCTTGACCAGTTTTCAGCAAACTATCTTCCTTCGCTATCAAATCTCCTCGGCTAATGTCTATATCATCTGCCAGATGAAGCACAGCACTCTGTGGAGCGAAACATTCCTGAACTTCTTTCCCACCGACTTCTATAGCTTTTATGGTAGTTTCTATATTTGATGGATAGATTTTCACCTTATCATTCACTGCGAAAACTCCACTTTCCACCTTTCCTGCATAACCTCTGTAATCATGAAGTTCATCCACCTGCGGACGAAGAACCAGCTGCACTGGGAATCTTCCATTCACATGATTTAGAGAAGTCTGAAGCTCTACCGTTTCCAAAAGATTTAGCAATGCAGAACCTTTATACCAAGGCATTTTTTCGGATTTATCTACCACATTGTCACCATCCTTCGCACTGATAGGAATGAATTTAACATCCTTTAAAGCTAATGAATTGGCAACTTTTTCATATTCTTTTACAATCTCATTGAACTTCTCTTCGGAATAATCCACCAAGTCCATTTTATTTATCGCCACCACTACATGTGGAATGTTCAAGAGTGAAGCAATGATAGAGTGTCTTTTCGTCTGCTCTATCACGCCATTTCTAGCATCCACCAAGATGATAATCAAATCTGCATTGGATGCTCCTGTTACCATGTTTCGCGTGTACTGGATATGCCCTGGCGCATCAGCGATGATGAATTTTCTCTTCGGCGTAGAGAAATATTTATATGCCACATCTATGGTTATTCCCTGCTCTCTTTCTGCGCGAAGTCCATCGGTCAAAAGAGCTAAATCTACCTCTCCATCCTCACGATTTTTGGTGCTTCTTTCGATGGCTTCCAGCTGGTCTACTAGTATATTTTTGCTGTCGTAGAGAAGTCTTCCGATGAGGGTACTTTTTCCATCATCTACACTTCCTGCCGTTAAAAATCTTAATATATCCATTTTTATTAAATCCAAAAAAGTTAAAAATACCCGTTTTTCTTTCTGTCCTCCATTGCCGCTTCTGATATTTTATCATCGATACGCGTTTCTCCTCTCTCGCTGGTACGAGTTGCTGTAATTTCGTTGATGATATCATCTATGATGTAAGCCTCAGACTCCACTGCCGCAGTACAAGTCATATCTCCCACAGTACGATAGCGAACTTTCTTCTTCAAAATCACATCATTTTCATCAATTTGGATGTATGGAGAAACTGCTATCAGCTGTCCTTGGTGGTCTATCACTTCTCTTTCGTGAGAGAAATAAACTGAAGGAAGTTCTATTTTTTCTCGGCGAATGTAGTTCCAAACATCCAGCTCTGTCCAGTTGCTGATAGGGAAAACACGAACATTTTCTCCTTTGTGGATTTTTCCGTTATAGGTATGCCATAATTCTGGGCGCTGAAGTTTTGGGTCCCAGCCTCCGAAATCATCTCGAACAGAGAAAATTCTTTCCTTAGCACGGGCTTTTTCCTCATCACGGCGCGCTCCACCGATACAAGCATCAAACTCAAATTCCTCTATTGTATCCAAAAGCGTATAACTCTGCAATGCATTTCTGCTGGCAAATTTTCCTTTTGGCTCGGTAAGTCCTTTGCTTTTTATCGTATCTTCTACTTTTCTGACAATGAGTTTTTCACCTAATTTTTTTACTAAATTATCACGAAATTCTAGTGCTTCAGGGAAATTATGCCCTGTATCAA
>CAUORE010000027.1:0-24142 GCA_963506915.1 uncultured Flavobacteriaceae bacterium | reverse complement strand
TTACTGGCGGTTTCAACTTCCAAGCGTGCTGGAGCGAAGGCTGGCTGATTGCTCAGGACTTAAACGCTGTGAACTAAGTTTTTTGTTTTTGATTTGAAAGGACAAAAATCAGCACCATGTTTAATATTATCAAATAAAAACCGATTCTCAGCTGGTTAATATTTTCTATAAATTCCAAAACATAAAACCACACCACTGAACCTAACAACAAAACTATGTTAATAATAGACAAAGTCCTTATTAACATAGTTTTATTGAATATTGAACCTATAAACATTAATATCACTAAAAATAATACCAGCGGATAACATATAAAAGGAGAAAACTCAAAATCCTCTATCTTGTTCGTTTCAAAGCTAAAATAAACCGCTTCATAGAAGTTACACACTATATACCCTGATTATCCAGAATAAGCTCTGGTTTAGAGAGCGTTTGGCTTTCTTCCAAAGTGTCCAATACAAGAGTGTCTGATTGGGCTTCTGTATTATTCTGCACCGAAATAGCCGTTTCAGCCACGACTTCTGATTTCTTCTCCACGCCAGAACACATCTTTAAAAACGGCAGGAAGAAAATCAAAAAGTTGAGTAAAATTAAGCCTCTCAGTTTTATTATATTGTTCATTTTATGGATTAAAAATTCTTTTCTTTAAAGGTTTTTTGCACCTTATCTTTTTCGGATAAAATGATATCAGACATTGGAAGTTTCCAGTCTATGTTCAGCTCTGCATCATTCCAAATGATACCGCCTTCGGATTCTTTATTATAGAAATTATCACATTTATAAGTAAAAACCGCAGTCGGGCTCAGCACCGAAAATCCATGAGCAAAACCTCTTGGAATGTAGAACTGCATCCTGTTTTCAGCACTAAGTTCCACACCAAACCACTGCCCAAAAGTAGGCGAATCTTCGCGCAAATCTACTGCAACATCCCAGACTCTTCCCTCCTGACAAGACACCAGTTTCGCCTGAGCCATGTCTCCTTTCTGCAAATGAAGTCCGCGAAGAACTCCGTAAGAAGACTTGGAAACATTATCCTGAACGAAATGCCCGTTCATCCCTGTCAGCTGCTCGAATTTTTGTTCATTAAATTTCTCATAAAAATATCCCCTGTCATCTTCAAAAACAGTAGGTTCTATGATATAGCAGTTTTTAAGTGGCGTTGATTTTACTTTCATAACATGTTCTCAATTACATTTTTTATTCTCTCCAAATCTTCAGTTGTCAAATTAGACCCAGAAGGCAGACAAAGCCCATTATTAAATAAATTTTCGGCTACATTTCCTCCATAATATGGAGCATCAGCAAAGACAGGCTGTAAATGCATCGGCTTCCAAAGCGGGCGGCTTTCTATATTTTCTTCTTGTAGTTTCAGACGAAGTTGCTCTCTATCAAAACCTGTTTTCTGCGCATCTATTGTAATAGCAGAAAGCCAGTGATTAGAAAAAAAGTCTGAATTTGGCTCTGTAAATAGCTCTATTCCGTCTATATTCTTAAATATTTCTTGATAGAAATCATGATTTTTACGGCGCTGAGAAATCCTCAAATCCAAAACTTCCATCTGCCCGCGCCCTATTCCAGCTGAGATATTGCTCATTCTATAGTTGTAGCCTATCTGTGAATGCTGATAATGTGGCGCATTGTCTCTTGCCTGAGTGGAAAAAAAAACTGCTTTATCCTTGTGCTCCTGCGTTTTACATACGAGCGCACCTCCTCCAGAAGTCGTTATTATTTTATTCCCATTAAAACTTAAAAAAGATATTTCTCCAAAAGTCCCACACTTTTTCCCTTTGTATGAGCTTCCGAGAGCCTCCGCTGCATCTTCTACCACTGGGATTTCATATCGGCTGGCCACCTCTATGATTTTATCCATTTTTGCAGGCATCCCATACAGATGCACCACTATAACGGCTTTTGGCTTCTTCCCTTTGGCTATTCTATCTTTAATGGCTGTTTCCAAAGTTACAGGACACATATTCCAAGTTTCAGGCTCAGAATCCACAAAAACAGGCGTAGCTCCCTGATAAACAATAGGATTTGCCGATGCTGCAAATGTAAAACTTTGGCAAATAACCTCATCTCCTGCCTTTACGCCTAAAATAACAAGCGCCAAATGCAGAGCCGCTGTCCCTGCTGAAACCGCCGCAACTTTCACATTTTCAGAAAGGTACTGTTCTAAATCCGTTTCGAAATTATTCACATTCGGCCCCAAAGGCGCTACCCAGTTTTGATCAAATGCTTCATTGATGTATTTAAGTTCGTTTCCACCCATATGTGGAGAGGAAAGCCATATTTTAGGTTTCATAACTATCTATTTTACTAATTATTATACTTTATTATTCTTGCTGGACTGCCCACAACTACTGCAAAATCAGGAACATCCTTTATAACTACTGCTCCTGCTCCTATCGTAGCCCATTTCCCTATCTTAATGCCCTGAATAACAGAGGCTCCAATTCCCACATGCGTCCCCTCTCCCACTTCTACATTTCCTGCCAAAGCTGCATTGGGCGAGATGTGTGCAAAATCCGAAATTTTACAATCATGCTCCAAAACTGCGCCAGTATTGATGATGCAGTGTTTGCCTATCTCTACACTTGGATTGACCGCTACATTTGCCATGACAACTGTCCCTTCTCCTATTTTGGAATGAACCGAAATGGCAGCTGTCTTATGAACGGCGATTTGATACTGAAACTTATATTTCTCGGAAATTTTTTTTCTATTAATATTGTTTCCCACAGAAATGATGGCTGCTTTATTTTCTCCTATCTGACTGCTGTGCTCCACACCGATACCGAAAATATTATCTGTTCTGGGATTGTCATCATATATTTTCTCCACCTGCACGCCATTTCCTTCCAAAATATCTATAATTACTTTTGCGTGTCCGCTTGCTCCAAATAATATCATCTCGTATTTCCTTTAAATTCCTCTGATGTAGCCTGTCCCTGTTCATTAATCCCTTCTGATTTCACAACCTTTAACACAGTCATTATCAGTATTTTAACATCTAATAAAAAACTAACATTATCTACATACCAAACATCGTATTCAAATTTCTTTTCCCAGCTTATGCTGTTACGCCCATTGACCTGAGCCCATCCCGTGATGCCAGGTTTGACCTCATTTCTTCGGCGCTGAAAATCATCATAAAGCTCCAAATACTGTGGTAAAAGCGGTCTTGGCCCGACAAGAGCCATATCTCCCTTGATGACATTCAGCAGCTGTGGAATTTCATCCAAAGAAGTCTTACGGACGAAGCTGCCTATCTTGGTAAGTCTGTCTGCATCTGGCAGGAGATTTCCGTTTTCGTCCTTTTTGTCAGTCATGGTTTTAAATTTGATGATTTTAAAAATCTTCCCATCTTTCCCTGGACGAAGCTGAAAAAAGAACGGCTTCCCATCATTGGCAAAAAACAAACCTATCGTAACCAGCACAAAAACAGGACTTAAAAATAAAAATCCCACAAGTGCAAGCAAAAAATCTATGGCTGGTTTAATAAAATTTTTATACATATCTAAAACTGACTTTAAACACTTTGTAACAGACCTTCATACTCCTCCAAAAGAGCTTTCCAAACCACAGACTGCTCATACCTATTTTCTATCATTCTGCGGCTGTTTTCTTTCAATTCAATATATAAATTTTTGTCTCTTGCCAAAGTTAGCATTTTTTCTTTTAATTTTTTTACATTTTTAGGCGGAATAATAAGCCCGTTTTCTCCTTCTACAATGATTTCATTACAGCCATTGATATCAGAAACTATGCTTGGCAGCCCCATGGCTCCTGCCTGCATGACCACATTAGGAAATCCCTCACGATAACTTGGAAAAGCCAATGCATCAGAAATAGCAAAAAATGGACGAACATCCTGCTGAAAGCCCGCAGAAATGATATCTTTATTTTGATTTATTTCAGCCAAAGTTTCTGGATTCAAAGGATCTAAATCACTCTCCAAACCTCCCACCAAAAGAAGTTTTATGCCTGTTAATTCATTATTTTCTGCTGCCTGAAGCTCGGAAAAAGCTTTTATCAGTTCGTTTATTCCTTTGTCGCTGACTATTCTTCCCACAAACACAAACACAAAATCATCTGGCTGAATGTTCAATTTCTCCCTAAGCGTAACCCTTTCTGTTTCAGTTACTTGTTCTGGACTAAAAAATGTAGTATTTATTCCATTAGAAGAACCATTACCTATGATTTTCAGTTTATTACTTTGAGTAAAATTGTTTTGCAAAATAAAATCATACAAGCCTTTGGAATTGGGATAAACCCTTGTAGCAGAGCTGTATGTGAGCTTTTCCACAAAATTTAGAATTTTTCTTTTAGTTCCTGTAGCCTCCATCAAAGGCAGTCCCGCTACGGTATGCAGACGATGTGGCACTCCTGCTAATCTCGCTGCCAGCATTCCTATAATTCCTGCTTTGGGCGTATGGGTGTGGACTATCTGTGGTTTTTCTTTTCTCAAAAAATTCCACATTTCCCAGAGCGATTTCAAATCCTGAAACGGCGTTATCTTGCGGGACATATTGACAGCCTTCATCACAATCCCTTCATTTTCAACAACTTCTTGCAGTTCCTTCCCTTCGGAAGAAACCCCTTTCACATCAAATCCATTAGAAGCCATAAACCGCAACTGCCCTTTTAAAAGCACTTTAAAAGATATTGGCACAGTGGTTATACGAATCAGTTTTTTCAAAATATTTTATTTCTATTTGGTTGCTAAATATGTGTTTTTATACCACTTTTGGAAACAATAAAAAGTCCAGATTTTAAAGGAATTGTCCTCCACAGAATTCAAGTGGTTGAGAACTATTTTCTTAATATTCTGAATATCAAATATATCCTGCTCCTCAAGGAATTTATCATCTATATAGCTCAAAAGCTCACTTCTCATCCCTTGTCTAAGCCAGTCTCCAACAGGAACTCCGAAGCCTTTTTTAGACTTTTCTAAAAACTGTTCTGGAAATTCGTTTTCAAAAGATTTTTTCAGAATCATTTTCTTGTTATTTCCTTTCAGCAGATACTCATCTGGAAGGCTCAGGGTGTAATTCCAAATCTCTCTAGTCAAAAACGGAGCCCTGCATTCCATAGATGCCAGCATACTCGTTCTATCCACTTTTACAATCATATCCCCTTCTAGGCTTATCAGCTTATCTACATTCCTAAAATCCGTGAGATTTTTAGGATTTGGGATTCTTTGCTGATAATACGCCAGAGGATTTTTGACTCTGTCTTTTTCATTGAGATAAATGGACATTTCCTTGTCCGTGAAACCTAATTTTATAATGTTATAAAAAAAGGAATCATCATAATCTATTGAGTTTAAAGCTTTTCTAACTTTAAATTTCAGTCCTCGTTCATCTCCTTTTTGTTTGGTCAAAGCGTTTGCTACTTTCAGCACACTTTGGTGTAAGAATCTGGGAACCAGACTCGTATATTTTTGGTTAATCCCTCCGATTAAATATTTATTATACCCTCCGAAAACCTCATCTCCTCCATCTCCTGTAAGGGCAACTTTCACATAATCAGCTGTTTTAGAAGCGACTATATAACTCGGAAGAGCTGATGAATCCGCAAAAGGCTCATCAAAATTCAGCAAAATATCATCTAAATGAGAGGTCAAATCCTTCTCGGAAATCACGAATTCATGGTGGTTACTGCCGATAAGATTCGCCACAAGCCTTGATTTATCGGTTTCATCAAAAGATTTTTTATCAAAACCAATGGAAAAAGTATCTATTTTACTATCGGATTGTTTTGATAGACAAAGACTTATAATAGAAGAGTCCACTCCTCCTGACAGGAATGCGCCCAGCGAAACATCCGAAACACTGCGAGAGCTTACGCTTTCTTCAACTAATTTTCTGACATTTTTCTTGGCTTCATCAAAACTAATTTGCTGTTTTTCAATCTTTTCCGAATGGATTTCGTGAATTTTAAGGGCATTAGTATTTACATCATATTCAATGAAGCTATTGGACTCTAACTTACTGATTCCCTTATATATAGTAAAAGGAGCAGGAATATAAGTCAGCTGAAAATAGAGATTCAACCCCGTGTTGTCTATTTCTGATTTTTTATCCAAAACGGAAATAATGGATTTCAGCTCTGATGCCCAGATTAAGCCTTTTTCAGAATGCTGGTAATGTAGTGGTTTGTCACCGAAAAAGTCTCGAGCGATGAAAATTTTGCCCAAAATTTTATCATAAATAGAAAAAGCAAACACACCATCAAGCATCTTAAAAGACTCTAAACCAAAACATTCATAAAGTTTCAGCACCACTTCCGCAGGAGAAGAAGTATGAAAAGCGAAACCTTTCTGAACGAGTGTTTTTTTCAGTTCTTCGGAATTATAAATCTGACCATTAAAAACAATAACTTTACTTTTATCTTCGGTAAAAATCGGTTGTTTTCCTGTGGATAAATCAACGATGGAAAGCCTCCTCATAGCGAGAGCTATCGTTTTGTCTTCGAGTTGCTCCACGAAAAAACCATCTTCATCAGGCCCACGATGAATGATTTTTTGGTTCATTTTTCCTATAATGTTCTGAACATCTGTGTTTTCTGCATTTTTATACACCAGCCCATTGATACCGCACATAATCTATATATTGTTTTTTAATAGTTCTACATATTTTTTGCCCCAAACTTGGTATGAATAGCTCCCTTCGGCTCTTTTTCTTCCTGCTTGTCCCATTTTTTGGCGAAGTTCAAAATTCTCTAGCAAAATGGATAATTTCTCATACCATTCATCCTCGCTCTCTGCTGTGAAACCTACATCACTGGTCACAATATCCCTATTCGCGGGCAGTGGAGATGCTACCACAGGGATACCGCTCGCCATGTATTGGATAAGCTTGAAACCGCATTTTCCCATTTCCCAATAGCTGTTTTCCAAGGGCATGATGCCTATGGTACTCTCGGCTAAGTCTTTATTCTCGGTTTGAGCATTCCAATCCTCAAATTTAGTTTTAATTCTTTTATCCAGCTCTACTTTTCCGCCGATAACTTTTAGGGTAAAATCATATTTTTCGGAAAGCCTTCCGAGGGCTTTGTCCACCAGTTTGAAATGCTTTGTCGTAGAAGGTGAACCCATCCAGACTATTTCCTTAGCATCGTTTTCTTTTTGAAGACTGTAGAGAGGATATTTATCTAAATCTATTACCGTTGGAAGATAAATCAAATTCCCCTGAAATTCAGAAATATACCAGTGATTTCCCACAGTGACAAATTTGGCTAATTTCATCAGCTCTGGAATTTTGTTCTGTAAGCTCGTTCCTGCATAATTTGCAGAGATATTATCATCAAAATCAAGGCTGAAAGATTTTATTTTCTTTAAAAAAAACAATTCAAAACCCAGTGGGAGTTTTGGAAAAAGTTCATATTCTATAATAACATGGTCGTATTTCTGAACATGAAAAAAAAGATAAAAAACTCTCTTTATCATACACCAAAGCGCCACCATGTTTTTCATCAGAATATTACCATGCAGGTATCTGAAATAGAAATCATTAAACAATGGCGAATAGAAAGCCTCTACGCCCTCTTTCTCAAACCATTTTTTGTAGTTATAAGAACGATAACGAGAGTTGGCGCCTTTACTCGTGTATTTGGTCAGAAATAGAATTTTCATAGAATGATTTTCTGCAGTTTTTTACAATAAAAAATAAAATTAAGAAAAATGGGAATATCATAATCTTTTGTCTCATCGAAATCCCAAAATTAGCAAGCGTATAAGCCAAAGGAAGCGTACATGCCAATATGATTCCTATATAACTCCACAAGATATAATTTGTCTTTATTTTATCAAAAAATAAACCTTTGATTATAATAAAAAAGATGTACAGCCAAGCCAAATTCTCCAAAGCCGACACTAAAAACATTGGATCACGAGCTTCAAAAACAAAAGGTCTGAACATGTAGCTGAACCATTTTACAATGAGATTACTATCTTTCAGGTCTACTCCTGCGCCTCCTTCTTCATTGGCATTTATAGAGTTTTGTAATTTTCCTTCTATATCACTAAGGTTAGTTACCGCCATTTCCTTTAAAAAGAATGGAACAAGGAACAATAGCGCTCCCAAAACAATCCCTGCAAAAACAAATTTGGTCTGGGTATTTATCTTTTTATTGGTAAAAACATAACTAATTCCTCCCCCTACTAATACAAAAATAAGAATATGTATCCTGATAAATCCTATCAATAACAATGGTAAAATGTAGTGGCTCTTGGGTTTATCAAAATAAATATTGTAACACAAACTACACATAGCATAGAACATAAGGGAATCTTTCCCTAAAGAAACAGTCCAAAAGTGAATCCCTAAAAGTAATAACAATAAATACCACCTATTATAGTTCTCACTAGTGATGTTGATAATGATTTTTAATAGTTTCAAACAGCCTAAATATGAGATAAAAGAAAAAACCAAAAAACACCCCAAAAATGACAGCTGAAACCACTGAACCAGCATGTAATTAAAAAAAATAATAAAGGATGTCCCATTAGAAAGATAAGACACCCCCCAATCTGTTATATGCGCGGATTCCCAATAATAATATTTAGCATCTGCTGAACCATTTACCACAAAATTATATGAAACAAATGTCACAAAAAAGTGTATAAGCCCCATAAAAAGAGAAAAAAAACCTAACTCTTTACTTTTTTTAATATAAACAGAAAATTGTCTCAATATAAATAAAACATACATAAATGACAGCACTAAATCTAACAAGTTAGTCTGACCATATAATTCATTATGTATAGATGGAATTTTCATTTTTTATTTTGTAATCTTAAAACCAAGAAAAACAGCATCTGTATAGGAACACTACAAACCATATATCTCCCCATCCCTAAAAAAGGAATCGTCAGCAAAAAAAACACCCCTATACCACTGCTAATCACCAGATTTTTAACCAATATATTTATTTCGTTTTTCTTTAAATACCCCAATGTAACCATATTCACAAAAACAGCCAATACAGAAACTATAAGGTAAGAAATAGCATAAACAATATCTAAATCCGTTTCGCCATGCCAAATCAGCATATAAACACAAAGGGCAAACGCCAGCCCCACTCCATAGCATATCAAAATCCATTTGTATTTATTCAAAACCGCTATCAGCCCCTCCTTGCTTTCTATAATCAAATACGGTGCGTACAAAAATGACAACGAAACCAAAACTCCTGAAACCAACTCTGGGAATTTGGATAAAAATAAAATCTGCTGAATATCCTGTTCTACAATCCCAAAAAACACCAATAAAACAGCTCCAAGTGAAATGATGATTTGGTCTATTTTAAACAAACTAAAATTCAAAATCTGCTGAATTCCTAAACTAAACGGAACTTCCAACTCCATCAGCTCTATGTCTTCTGTCTTCTTCTTTTTCATGATGAAAATCCATGAAAGCAAAAACCTCAAAAAAATACACGCCACATATAGTGCTATCATTTGCCCATAGCTGTATTCAAAGAAAAGCGAACTAACAAGAAGAACTCCAAAAAAAAGAGGATATGCTGCTATATTGGCAAAAAGTGCGTAGTTATAGTGTTTCATTACATTCATCTGGACAATAGCCACTACACTATAAACATCAAGTACTATCGTGCAAAGAATAACGAATGCATAGGTATAATCATACATTATTGCATAAACACCTGCACACAGAATAGATAAGAGAATTCCTTTTTTTTTAATGTACTCCAGTGGGTCATATACACTATTGGTATCTCCTATCATCTTTGCAAAAACCAAACTATCCAGTCCATATTTGGAAATCGTGATTCCTATTATTTGAAACTGAATAAAAAGCAATATCTTGACTGACAGCTCATTGGATATATAATCAAATTTACCCGAAGACAGCAGCACAAATCCCAATGAAGTAAGCAATCCCGACCCTAATAATTTGACTATTACAGGGAAATATTGTTTATACTTATCTATTATCGTTATTGCATGCCGATACATGAGTTGTCATTTGTTACCACCTTCTGCTTCTACTGATGATATGCTTTATTTTATTTTTAAGTCTGTCAAACCAATTTTTTCCTTCGGTATAATAGCCATAGCCATACTTGTTTCTATACCCAAAATTGCTCTTTTCCACATCATTAAGAACGAATCCTACATTTTTGATTTTCCCTTCTCTGATGTTCTTATTTGCAAAGTCTATCAATGCTTTTTCTGAATATTCAGAACGCATGATATAGATTGTAGCATCAGCTAGATTAGCTAGTAATAGCGTATCCGTCACAAGCATCAATGGTGCTGTATCTATGACAATATAGTCATATTTCTTTTTCAGTTCACTCAGTAGAAGTTCGTATCTTCCATTCGTTAGAAGGTCAGCTGGATTTGGTGGAATACTTCCAGAATAAATCACATCTAAATATGAACCAGAAGCATATTTATGTATGATACTTTCTATAGTAGTTTCATCATTATATAGGAACTCTGTAAGCCCTGCTATGCCTTTCCTTGCTTTATTATTATACCTTTGAAGCTGTGGATTTCTAATGTCTGAACCTATCAAAATAACTCTCTTTCTAGGTGTGGATAATGTCTGAGCTAAATTAACAGAAGTAAAGGTTTTCCCTTCTCCATTTACCGTAGAGGTCACAAAAACCACCTTTCCTTCATCTTTTTTAGGAAGAATAAAGTTCATATTGGTAACCAATAATCGGAAGGCTTCCGCAATCAAAGACGAATCGTTCGTTCCCACAAGCTCGGACTGGCCTTTTTCCACTTTCGGCAACTCCGCTAAAACAGGCGTAGAAGAAAGTCTTTCTACATCTTGTTTTGTCTTTATCTTGATATTTAAAAGTTCTTTGATGTAAATAAAAGCAAACGGAATGATCAAACCTAAAAGCAGCGCTCCCATCAATATTATAGGCTTTTTAGGAGATACTGGCACATCAGAAGAATACGCCTCATCTATCACTCTTGCTTTATCGCCTGTGATGGCTAGTGAAATGGCAGATTCCTCTCTTTTTTGTAGTAATAGTAGATACAGCTGTTCTTTAATCTGCTGTTGTCTTTCTATATTTCTGAATAGCTTTTCTATATTCGGCAGTTTAGAAATTTTCCCATTTGCTCGGTTTTGTTCCATTTGCAGCTCCGAACTTGCTATTTTTAGATTGGTTTTAGTCTTTTGCAAACTCTGCATGATAGAGCCTTTTAGCTCATTTAGCTGCTGAGATACATTAACGACTGCTGGGTGATTTTCCGTAGCTGATGCTAACAATCTGTCTCTTTCTAAAACCAAACGATTATAAGATTCTATCCCTGCAGAAGCTGTAGGGTCTGTAAGTCCTACTGCTGACGGCAACACCTGATATGCACCTCTATTATTGAGATAGCCTATCATACCATCCACCATCTGCGCCTCAGCATCTATATCAAGCTGTTTAGCTCTGGACTGGGCGCTAGTTTCCAAATTAAGTTTGGCTTCTACTCCTATGTCTGTCAGCTGGTTTTTTTCTTTAAACCTTTCCTTCTCATTCTCAACACTTTGTAACTCACTGGATATCACCTCAATACGCCCTTCGATGAACTTCATCGTTTCTTTTGACTGAGAGTTTTTATCACTGATTGCATCTTGGTTGTAGGCCACTACTAGATTATCAATGATGTCTTTGGCTTTATCCACATTAGGATAGTTCATGGACAACCCTACTATTGTCGCATCTTTATTAAGCAGCCCTACATTGAGCATTTTTTGCAGCTGAACTACACGAGCTTCTTTTGACAAGATAGAAAGGGACAATTCGCCCAAAGCCCCTGCTTTTACAGAATCAAAGTCCTTATTTTTAGTAATGATGATATTGGCATATGGAAGGCTTATCAACTTGTTAAATCTTCCTGTAATTTCATTATCCAACTCACTGGAAGACAATGTAATCTTATCGCCATTTATCTCTATTCTTACATTCTCCTGAGGAAATGCCGCATTCTTTTTTTCATTAACTACATTTACAAAAAATGGAGCCGTATCTCCATAAAGCTCTTTACTTTTAAGATTGTCGCTAGAATAAACAGCCACTTGTAGATTTTTACTTTCTACAACGGCATTCATCAGTTTTTTGGATTTAAAAATTTCTATCTCATTGTCTATACTATTAGAACTCATCCCTCCCAGCTTTGATAAATCCATAAGCAAATCTGCTTCTGTGCTGGAACTTGATGTATTTTTGGCCTCTTTTACTAATACAGAAGACTGTACCTGATAAACATGAGTTACGGTTCTAAGGTATAACAATGCCAATACTAAAGCGAGTAATGCAGAGGCCACAAACCATTTCCAACTCTGTGTATATGGTTTTATGAGCTCTAAGACATCCACTTGGTGCTTGTCTGTATTGGGATATTTTGATGAATTTTTATTATTCATTTTCGATGTTTATTTTTTAATAATCAATGCCAAAATTGTCACGATGATAGACGCCACCGATATGTAAATCGTAGTCTGAGGCCCAAAAGAAGCAGAATTTTTCTTGGCATTATTAGGTGTTACATAGACCACATCATTTTGTTTCAAGTGATAGTAAGGAGAATTGATGAAATTAGCATCTGTAAGGTTGATATAGGCCTGTGTTCTTACTCCATCCTGCTCTCTTACTACTAAAATATTATCCCTTTTTCCATAAATGGTCAAATCCCCTGCAAGCCCCAAAGCTGCAAGCAAGGTGGTTTTTCCATCTGGAATGAGATATTCCCCTGGTTTATTTACTTCCCCAAGCACCGTTACACGATAGTTAGCATAACGAACACTTACTGTAGGGTCTATGATATATTTTCTCAATTTTTTAGTCAGCTCATCTTTCAAAGCCTCCACTGTTTTTCCTGTAGTGCTTATTCTACCCAAAACAGGAAATTCTATAAATCCATCTGAATAAACGGTATAAGTAACACCTGATACAGAAGTCTGTCCAGATGCTGGAAGGTTAGTATTAGGCTGGGAATAATTAACTTGTGATTTATTGATATCAGTCGCCACACCTTGGTTAAATGGCGCTGTGATGCTCATATCCTTTGCAGTCACATATATCAAAAGCTGGTCGTTAGGCTGTATGGTAGACTGCACATTTTTCTGAGATGCCTCTTTTGCTATCTGCTCTATATTCTGCATATAGGCTATTTCTTTTTGATTTTTACAAGAGGTCAAAGCCAAAAGTGCTGTTATTATTAAAAATATTTTTATTTTCATCATTGTTCATTTATAATTATTGCAAATATATCCTTTTTTTCGGAACTGAGGCTAATCCAACTGCTGGTAAACGGAATTATTACTCTTAAACTCTTTCACTATTTCCTTCAAAGTTCTAACCACTTCTATCTTATTACTTTCTCTGGCAAGATCGTATATTTTCTGGGTTAATGTGTTTATTTTTTCGAATTCCATGGTTTCATCCTTGGAAATCATTATTTTCTCGTGATGTGTGGGTAGAGTTTTCGTTCCATCGCTCAGCAGTTCTTCATAAAGTTTTTCCCCTGGACGAAGCCCTGTATATACTATTTTAATGTCTATATTTGGCTCAAAACCAGACAACCTTATCATTCTTTCAGCCAAGTCCACTATTTTCACAGGCTCTCCCATATCAAAGACAAAAATCTCTCCTCCCACGCCCATAGTTCCTGCCTGAAGAACCAGCTCACACGCCTCTGGAATAGTCATAAAGTACCTCACAATATCTGGATGGGTAATCGTAATCGGCCCGCCTTTTTCTATCTGTTTTTTGAAATATGGAATAACCGAACCATTAGACCCCAAAACATTTCCGAAACGAGTGGTCACAAACTTAGTCGTATTTCCTGGTTGATTTTGAAGCGCCTGTACGAACAATTCAGCCGCTCTCTTGGAAGCTCCCATCACATTGGTTGGATTTACCGCCTTGTCCGTAGAGACCATCACAAAGGTATCCACTTTGTATTTACTTGCCAGAAGAGCCAGATTTTTACTTCCTTGAATATTCACCAAAACTCCTTCATGTGGATTTTCCTCTACCAATGGAACATGCTTATAGGCTGCGGCATGATAGACCACAGAAAATTTATATTCTTCAAATACACTTTCGAGCCTATTGATATTAGAAATATCAGCTAAAACAAATTTAAAATTAACATTCGGGAAACTTTCCTTTAATTCCAATTCTATGGCATACAGCGGCGTTTCCGCTTGGTCTAAAACCACCACCAGAGCAGGGTCTGACATTGCCACCTGCCTTACGATTTCACTACCGATAGAGCCTGCGCCTCCCGTTATCAGAACATTTTTGTTATAATGTCTGCTTTTGACTTCCTCATTTTCTATGCTGATAGGCTTTCTATTGAGCAGGTCTTCTATCTGAATATTTTGTATTTTGAAATAGTCTCCTCCTTCTTTTATCTCCTCTAAAACAGGCGCTTTATACATCTGGATACCTTTCTCCAAGAAGAAATTCACCCATTCCTGCATTGCTTCCTTCGTCAGTCCGTTTCGGTTGATAAGAACGCCGTCTATATCGAGCGTTTTCTGATATTCATCTATATCATTTTTAGTATAGATTTTTCTATTGAGTAAACTTGCCTGTTTAGAATCCGTTCTCTCCGTAATAAAACCTACCAAATGATACGGAACAGAAGGGTTGTCCGCTATTATTTTTGCCAAAGAAACAGAAACTTCATCTATTCCCAAAACCAAAATTCTTTTCTTCTGGAAATTCTTTCTATATTCTCTTATGATGTTAAAGAATTCCTTTACAAAAAGACGATAAATAAACAACAGCACAAAGGAAACTCCCGCATAAACAAGCAATAATGAAGTCTTGAACAGCTTGTAATCCATCCTCCAATACACCACTACATTAAGAATAACCAAAACAAATATGGTATATACTATGGATAGAAATATTTTAGAAAGGTCTATAAAAGTAGAATGCCTGACAATGCCTGAATAAGTACGGAAAATAATCATAAAAAACACATTCACTCCTACAATGAGAGAACACTTTTTATAAAAATCCATCGTCCCTGTAAAATAGACACCTATCTGTTCTATAACCAACAATGAAAACAACAAAATACAAACATCTATAAATAAAACGCCCCATCTAGGAAGGTATCTCATTTCAGATATATCTATATTATTATCCCCATCATATATTTTATTAATTATTTTGGATAAAGTTTTTTTCATTAGCTTATTCTTTAAATAAAGTAGAAACTCTATTTTAAGGCTTCTACAACACTTCCTTATCGCCCATCACCTTAATTTTAACGAATCTTATTAAAATCAAACCTAATAGGAAAAACACACCCATAAAGAAAGCCGCAAAACGCATTCCTGCTGCCGATGGCAATACAATATCTACTTGAGCAAAACAGTTCTTTATCACATCATATTTATCAATAATAAATGAAAATATGAGTGTCCCCATCATTATGGCTATTTTCTCCAATACATCATAAAAACTAAAAAATGTAGTATTATCCATACTATTCTCTGGCAAAAGCCTACTATAAGTAGAACGGGACATCGCCTGTAACCCTCCCATCACAAGTCCCACCAAACCAGCAACGGCATAGAAATGATACTCTACATTAGGATTGGCTTTATTAAGCGCATACGCCCACACACAGACCACTATCCAAAGGAAAACCGTGATACTGATTACATTTTTATTTCCTATTCTTTTAGACAACCTTGAAAATATAACAGCTCCGATAATTGCTTCTATTTGAATGATTAACAGAGTTGCTATCAATTTTCCTTCTTCTAAGTTTATTTCACTTTTCCCGAATAAAGTTGCCATTAGGAAAATCGTCTGCATCCCCACACTATAGAAAAAGAAACTTGATAAGAAATACTTTAGATTCGGTGTTTTAAAGAGTTCTTTCCCTATTTTATAAAGTTCTCTAAAACTCTCTTTTACTATTTCTATGTAGAATTTTATATTACCTTTTACTACCTGAAACCACCCTCCATGTTCTTCGTGAGATTTAAAAATATTTTTAAAATTCAACAAAAACAAATCCTTTGGTAGCTGGTCTTTAACCTCACCAAATTTCGGTAGATGCTTAAATGTATATTGCGAAAAACCAAACCACCAAGCCCCTGTCAATAAGAAACTTACCCTTGTGTAAAACAGCGCCTGCTTAGCATTCTGCGCCACTACCTGTATGAGTATCAAGCAGATAATTACCAGCACCACAGAACCTATATATCCATACACATAGCCCTTCGCGGACAATGCATCCTGTTTATCTTTCGTGGCAATATCGGGCAAAAATGAATTATAAAAAACCAAACTCCCCCAAAAACCAATACTCGCAGTAACGCTAAAAAGCAGACCTAAATACACCGTTTTCATATTCACAAAAAGCGCCAATCCCATACAAGATGTCGCACCAAGGTAACAGAAAAACTGTAAAAAAGATTTTTTATTCCCGATAATATCCGCCAAAGAAGACAAAATAGGCGTAAGGATAACCACTATAAAGAAAGATAATGTCAAAGAATATCCATAGACTGCATCTGGTTCATACTGCTTTCCAAAAAACGAAATCATATTTCGCACAGGTACTTTTATCCATTTTCCTGTTTCTTCTACAAATTCATTTTTCTCATAAGCTGTAGTCAGAATAGAATAATAAATAGGAAAAATGGTAGATGTAATCACTAGGGAATAAACCGAGTTTGCCCAGTCATACACCGCCCATGCACGCATTATTTTAGGGTTATTTTTTATCTGTTTCATTATTTTTTTCTCATTTAAGAATCAGCTCCTTTTTGGATTTAATTCTTAGGTAATGGGCAAATTTATGAAATTTTTAAGAAATAATACACTGCCGCCTGAACTCTCGCCAAAACTTCACGCATATGATTTCGGTAAAAACTCTCATTTTTTGTAACATCCCGCGCATCAAACCCCAAAGCATTCATCCCATGATTTCTCGCAAAAAACAAAGCTCTGAGGTTGTGATACCCCTGAGACACGATAATCACATTAGACTCATTAAAAATATTTTTACACCGAAGAATACTCTCCCGCGTACTAAATCCTTCAAAATCCTCCATTATCACATTTTCTGGAACTCCTTCATAACCAACCAAATAACTCTTCATCGCCTCTGGCTCGTTATAATAAGGGCTTTTCTCTCCACTTACGATGATTTTTTTTATTTTCCCATGGTGATACAGAGTCGCCGCAGCCTTCATTCTAGAGATGAAATATGGATTTGCCTTACCAGATTTCATCTTTGGAGAAGTTCCCAAAACCAAAGCACATGTCCGAGGAGGCACCTTGCTCACTTGGCTGAATGTCCTTCCATTGGTCAAATGAAAAACCCATACATTCGCCCAGAACATGAGCAGCACCATCATTTCTATCATAACAATAGATATTTTCAAAATATTGCCTAACCTCCTCAATGTATAGCGTTTTTTAACTTTTATTTAATTTTTTGTGTTTGGCTGCTACTTCTTTTTTTATTTAACTTTGCCAAGCTATAAATTTAGCCCAAGAAGTCTAAGGCAAATTTAATCAATTCTTTTCTAAATCTATGAAATAAGAATACTAAAAATTGATAGTTTTGGATTTTTTGGGATTTATTACAAATAATAATTTAATAAAATAATTTTTCGAATGAAAAAAATCATCGCTGCATTAACAGTTTTAGCTTTGGTAAGCTGCAACAAAAAAGAGGAAACAAACATCCAAACAGAAGAAACCCAAACCGTAGAAACTACTGAAAAACAAGAACCTAAAAGCTCTACCCTGCTCAAAGAAATGAGCCAAGAGCAAATTTCAGAAGTGTTCGCACCTAAAAAAAATGACACTCTCTATGTTACCAACTTTTTCGCTACTTGGTGCAGACCTTGTATGGACGAAATGCCTCATTTTCAAGAGAAAATGACAGAACTAAAAAACGAAAAAGTAAAATTCACCTTCATAAATTTGGACGAGCCACAGAACTGGACTAAAGTTGCTGATTTCGCGGAAAGATCTGGATTAAAGAATAATATAATTTTATTCAATTTTGGAAATCTTTCCCAAGATTTTTTCAGCAAAAACTTCGAAACATGGAGAGGTGATGCCATTCCTTTTACCCTGATTACAAAAGGAGAAAAACGAGAAGAAATAATGGGAGCTTTTCCATCCAAAGAAGCTCTCACAGAGAAAATCAATTCTTTGAAATAACATTGTAAAAATCTAATAAACAATGGTCTCAAAAGTAAAAATTACCTTGAGGCCATTTCTTATTTTTCAGTTTTTTCTTTCAGAATGTTTAGAAATTTTTCGATTCTTTGCGTTGTATTATTATGCTTGATATTGGTTTCTCTGGTCATCAATCTTAATACTGGATTTTCCGACCTGAGTTTTTCTGATTTTTGGAATCGAAAAGATTTTCATCAGGAAATTATAAGCATAAGAGCGAATAGAACTCTGGCCGTGCTGCTGGCAGGAATTTCTATTCCTACGAGCGGATTTCTGCTGCAAGAATACTTTAAGAATCCATTGGCTGGACCTTCTGTATTGGGAATTTCTTCCGCGGCGAGTCTGTCCGTGGCTTTCTATATTTTAGCCTCAAAAGATTTTATCATTCCTGAATTTCTCCAACATAGTCTAATCAGTATTTTTGCTATCTGCGGAAGCATTATCCTGCTGATTTTTCTATTGATTTTTTCTAAAAATTTCAAAGATTCTTCCTACATCATTATTTTTGGATTTTTGGTGTCTGCTCTGGCTGGAGCTGTCATCGGTATTTTACAATTTTATGCCGAAAACGAGTCCCTGAAAAGCTATATTCTATGGTCTTTTGGCGGGAATAACCAAGTTAGTTTTTCACAAAACTTGGTGTTAGCAGTCCTTGTTTCATTAGGTCTGATTATCACTTTCAAAGCCATAAAACCACTGATAGGAATGAGCCTTGGAGAGGACTACGCGAGAACTTTCGGAGTGAATCTTACTCAGCTGAAATTCACCATCATCATCGCTTCAGCTCTGCTATCAGCCTCTGTTACAGCATTTTTAGGGCCTGTTTTGTTCATCGGTGTGATTGTTCCGCATTTTTGTAGAATGATTTGGAATCCTGCCCAGCTATGGCATCAGTGGATTCTCAATATCCTCATCGGCGCCCTGATAATGGAACTTTTCTCCATTGTCTCCGAAATTTGGCAAATGCCTCTCAATATCATTAGTTCACTATTCGGAATTCCTGTGATTTTCCTAATGATGATGAAAAAACGATAAATTTTCAATCAACAATAAAAAATATTTTATTTTTAAACTTTAATTCTAAACAAATGAAACTCATCAGTTATAATGTAAACGGCATTCGCGCAGCCTTTGGAAAAGATTTTTTATCTTGGCTAAAATCAGCAAATCCTGATATTTTGTGCATCCAAGAAAGCAAAGCCCAGCCCGAGCAGATTGACCAAATCAGTTTTGCGGAACTTGGCTACCAAAGTTACTGGTATTCAGCAGAAAAGAAAGGATACAGCGGCGTGGGAATCGTTACCAAATACGAACCCAAACATATAGAATACGGATGTGGTTTAGAGCATATAGACGCCGAAGGGAGAATCATCAGAGCTGATTTTGAGGACTTTTCCGTGATTTCGGTTTATGTGCCGTCTGCCACGAATATTGACCGATTGGATTTTAAAATGCAGTTTTGTTATGATTTCCTAGATTACATCAAAGAATTAAAAAAGAAAATCCCAAACCTCATCATTTCTGGCGATTTTAATATCTGTCATCAGGCGATAGACATCCACGACCCTGTCCGACTTGCCAACACCTCTGGATTCCTTCCCATAGAGCGCGAATGGCTCAGCAAATTCATCGATGAATGCGGACTGATAGACAGTTTCCGATATTTCAACCAAGAGCCGAACCAATACTCATGGTGGAGCTACCGAGCGAATGCCAGAGCGAATAACAAGGGCTGGAGATTGGATTATAATTTCGTAAGTCAATCGATGGAAAACCAACTAAAAAGAGCTGTTATCCTAAAAGAAGCCGTACACTCTGACCACTGCCCTGTGATGGTGGAATTTTAATCAAAATATTACTATCTTTGCTATGTAATTGGGTTTTAAAATGAAAACACTTTTTAAATATTTGCTCATTATAGCTGTGGTGTTTTTCTTCTTGGGAGTTTTACCTGTAATTTATCCGCCATCTACTCTGGTCATCTACCCTATATTAACTATTTTAGGATGCTATTTGGGATGGTTAGCTAGCAAAAATAGCTGTAATAAAAGTGATGATTAATCTTCTCAAAAAACAAAACTTTGGCTACAAAATCATATTAACAGAAAATAAATCTTAAAACTTTTTTTAAAACCAAATCCTCTTCGGTAGAAAAAGCAGATTTTTATTATCTTTGCCAAAATAAATTTTTATGCTTGTTATCGGTATCGCTGGAGGAACTGGCTCTGGAAAAACTACAGTAGTTTCTAAAATTCTAAAAAGCCTTGATCCTGAGAAAGTTAATGTTCTCTCGCAGGACAACTATTATCATGATAATTCCCATCTTTCGCTTCAGGAAAGGGAAAGCCTGAACTATGACCACCCTAAATCTATTGATTTTGATTTATTGGTGAAACATGTTCGCGCTTTGAAAAAGGGCAAAAGCATAGAACAGCCTATTTATTCATTCGTAGCGCATACCAGAACAGGAAATTACACCGTGATAGAACCTCGTGATGTATTGATTGTAGAGGGAATTTTAGTTTTAACGAGCAAAGAACTCTTGAAGGAGTGCGATTTGAAGGTTTTTGTCCATGCCGACAATGACGAAAGGCTTATCCGCCGTATCCGCAGGGACACCCAAGAGAGAGGAAGGGATTTGGAAGAGGTTTTACACCGTTACCAAACTACCCTAAAGCCGATGCATGATGAATTCATAGAACCATCCAAATCTCATGCGGATATCATTATTCCAAACATGAAACCAAACACTGTAGCGATAGATTTTCTTTCGACCGTAGTGAGAAACTCGCTAAAAACGCCTAATAATGAATCAAACTGAAAATAACCAACCAAAAACCAACCAAAAGATGGAACTTGTGAAAAAAATATTTTTGAACAGATATTTTTTCACAGGTGCGGTGTTTGTTTTTTGGATGACTTTCATTGACAATACTTCTTGGCTCGTGGTCAGAAATCTGAACCAAGAAATCAACAAATACGAGGAACAACTGGCTTTCTATAAAGGAGAATTTGAAAAAAACGAGGCTTTCTACAAAAGACTTATGCAGAATAAGGACGAAAAAGAGAAATACGCCCGTGAAAACTACTTTATGAAAAAGAAAAACGAAGAAATTTTTATCCTCGTGGTAGATAGTGCCACACTAGACCATCCAAAGCCTCAAAAGAAATAATACATGCGTTTTTTTCAGAAAATAACAGCTCCTGAAGTACAAAAATACATCAGTGAAAATCTGAACTCTGACCTTACCAAACTACTTCTGAAAAAATCGCCTTTTCCAGAGGTTTCCATGCAGGAAATCGCCCAGCAGATAAAAGGAAAACAAATCGCCGCGAAAAAATTCCCTTTCCTATTAAAGGAAAATATAGTATTCCCACCGCATCTTAATTTAGAACAAGCCTCCTCGGAAAGCACCGCAAAGGAAAAAGCCAAAAACCTCAGCGGAATGGCTTTTCTAGACCTTACCTGTGGTTTCGGGATTGATGCCTATTTTCTCTCGCAGAATTTCAGTGAAGTTACACTTTTGGAGCAAAACAAAGATTTACTGGAAATCGTGCAACACAACTGGAAAACTCTCGGCACAGAAGCGAATTTTATCAATGAAAATTTAGAACAGTTTTTAGAGATTAATGAAAAGAAGAAACAATTTGATTTAATCTATTTAGACCCAGCAAGAAGGGACAAAGACCACCGAAAAAAGTTCCTGCTTTCTGACCTTTCACCGAATATTTTGGAAATTCAGGACAAACTTTTATCGATTTCAAAAAAAATAATGATAAAACTCTCGCCGCTTATTGATTTAAAATATCTTCAATCTGCTGTAAAATCCATCGATGAGATAGAAATCATCGCTGTAAAAAACGAAGTGAAAGAGATTGTCCTCCACCTCATCCCAAACACTGAGAACAAACTGAAAATCACCACAAAAAACCTCAGCACAGATGAACCGAATTTCAGTTTTTCGCCAGAGGAGGAATCCGCTGTAACGCCCGAATTTTCAGACATTTTGGAATATCTCTACATTCCAAACAATGCCGTTCTAAAATCGGGAGCTTTTAATCTGATTTCTAAAAAATTTGGATTAAAAAAACTGCATCCAAACACGCATCTTTACACTTCGGACAAAGCTGTAGATTTCTGCGGAAGAGTTTTTAAAGTGAAGGAAATCAACTCTAAAGAAATAAAAAAAGGCGATGTGTTTAACATTATTTCTAAAAACCATCCGCTCTCGCCAGAGCAGATAAAAACCAAATACAAACTGAAAAACGGCGGAGAGCATTACCTTATTTTTACACAATCCAAAAAAGGAATGGTAATTTTACAAACTTTGTAAAAATCGCCCTTATTTTTTGTTTAATCATTCAAATTGTTTAACTTTGGGTTCATTTATAAATTTAACCAATGAGTACTACTTTATCTTACATTCAAGAAAATAAGCAACGATTTTTAGACGAGTTAATCGATTTGCTGAAAATAGCTTCTATCAGTGCTGACCCAGCCTACAACCAAGATGTGCTGCAATGTGCTGATGCTGTAGCAAAACACCTAAAAAATGCTGGTGCAGACAATGTAGAAATCTGCGAAACAAAGGGATATCCTGTGGTTTTCGGAGAGAAAATTTTAGATAAAAACCTGCCAACTGTTTTGGTTTATGGGCATTATGATGTGCAGCCTGCTGACCCTATTGAACTTTGGGAAAGCGGTCCTTTCGAGCCTGTGGTGAAAAAAACAGAAATCCACCCAGAAGGAGCTGTTTTCGCAAGAGGAGCAGCCGATGACAAAGGGCAGTTTTTCATGCATTTAAAGGCTTTTGAAGCAATGATGAAAACCAACTCATTACCTTGTAATGTGAAATTCATCATCGAAGGAGAGGAAGAAGTAGGTTCAGCGAGTTTGGCTGATTTCTTGGAATCCAATAAAGAAAAACTGGCTTGTGATGTTATTCTAGTTTCAGACACGAGTCTTTATTCTATGGATCAACCAACGGTTACGACTGGGCTTCGTGGTCTGAGCTATGTAGAAGTAGAAATCGAAGGACCAAACAGAGACCTGCACTCAGGACTTTACGGAGGAGCTGTTCCTAATCCTATCAATGTTTTATCAAAAATGATTGGCAGCTTGATTGACGAAAACGGAGTAATCACCGTGGAAGGATTCTACGACAATGTAAATATAGTTTCGCCAGAGGAAAGAGCCGAAATGAACAAACTGAAAGACGATCCTGAAGCTTTCAAAAAAGAAATCGGCCTGAAAGGTGTAGAAGGCGAAAAAGGCTATACGACACTAGAAAGAACCTCTATCCGCCCTACTCTAGATGTGAACGGAATCTGGGGAGGCTACACAGGAGAAGGAGCTAAAACGGTAATTCCTTCTAAAGCTTTTGCAAAAATATCTATGAGATTGGTACCGAACCAAACTCCAGAGGAAATCACTGAAAAATTCACTAAACATTTTGAAAAAATCGCTCCAGACAGTGTGAAAGTAACCGTTACGCCGCACCATGGAGGTATGCCTTATGTTCTAGAAAGCAATACAAAAGAGTTCTTGGCAGCGAAAAAAGCTATGGAACAGGCTTTTGGAAGAGAAGTTCTCCCATTCCGTAGCGGTGGAAGTATTCCTATCACGGCTCTTTTCGAGCAGATTTTAGGAGTGAAATCAGTTCTGATGGGATTCGGACTAAGCACTGATGCTATCCATTCGCCTAACGAACATTTCGGACTTTATAACTTCTATAAAGGAATAGAAAGCATCCCACTTTTCTTTGAATATTATACAAAGGGATAAATTTTCCATATTGAAAAAAGTAAAGGCCTTTAAGTTTTTTAAAGGCTTTTTTATCTTTGTACCTTTAAAAAATAAAATATGTGTTTTAAAAATAAAGAAAGTTTTGATACTGTTCTTAAAAAATATTTTTCCGAGCCTTACACTTTG
>CAUORE010000026.1:0-24258 GCA_963506915.1 uncultured Flavobacteriaceae bacterium | reverse complement strand
GACTTATGTTATTACCGTGTGCATCGTATTCGAAAGTAACAGTTTCTTTCCATTTACCATCTTCGTAGGTAATACATTCTACTTGCTGATGTAGGTCGTTATAGCGGTATTGTTTTTCCTCCCAACAGTCGGTTAGTTCTTCATCTTCAGGGTCGTAGAGGTGAGAACTCAAGCGGTTGCCGTGGGAGTCGTAGGTAAAGAGGAAGTGGTATTCCTCGCCATAACAAGCCTCTACAAGCTTACCTTGCTCATTGAAAATGAGGGTTTCGGTATAGTCTTCTGAAGAGTATTCTTCGCCTTTTTGCCACTGACCATCTTGAGTGATAATAGCAGCATAGCAACGGGAATCAATGCGTTTGATGTTCATAGTATTAAATTTGCTAATTAGCTTATTGCTGAATTACTTTTCACCATTTTGTATTTTTTCCTTTCTCCTTCAACAGTAGCTGCTACTTCAAAACCAAGTTTTGTATAAAGACCTCTAGCTATGGGGTTGTCATCAAATACATTTAGGCTAATAGAATGAACTCTTTTATCTTCAAAAAGCATTGCGATAAATAATTGCATTGCTGAGGTGCCTAATCCTTTTCCTGTAAGCGAAGGATTGATAAGAAATCTACCGATATGTACGTTGCTCCCTTCTACTCTTATTTGCTGAATCATCCCTATAAAATTCCCCTCTGCCTCAATACGAAAACAATGAGGCAAAGCATTGATCGCTTCTATGGTAAGAGGATAGGACAAAGCATCTCCTGCCCATTGTTGCAGGAAATCAGCTCCTTTGCTGTTTGTCCAGCGTATAATAGCCTCTTTATCTTCAGGCAATAATCCTTCGGTTATTTTCATTCATTTACTAAATTAAAATCTGTTTCAAAAATATTAAATTTATTTTCAACCAAATAAAAACTTGCGGGAACTTGCATTTTTTCTAATAAAACGATACTTTTGGGCAAAAATCAATTAAATTATAAACCTATGAAAAAGATCGTTTTTACTCTCCTCATGGGAATCCTCTGCCCTTCACTGAGTGCACAGAGCTACAAGAAGCCTTTGGTTTCGGCTATTAAGGAAAAAGACCTTCGTACAGACATGTACCAGATGGCGGCAGACCAGTTCTGGGGAAGAGAAGCAGGAACCCTTGATGAGCTCAAAGTTTCCGTATGGTTCGCAGACAAAATGAAAGAAGCAGGGATAAAACCCGCTGGAGACAACGGCACTTATTTCCAGTTTTTTGATATGTACCGCCACCAGATTTCTCCGCTTAGTTCGGTGAAAATCGGTGAGAAAAACCTTAAAATTTGGAAAGATATTTTAGTCTCTGATGTGGTAAATGCTCATTTCTCTCTGCCTATCATCAGCGTAGGCGAAGTAGAACCAGAGCAGCTGACTTCCCAGATTGCAGGGAAGGTAGTAGCCATCAATGTTTCTAAAAAAGGCATTGAGCAGGAAATGACACTTTTCGGGAGAAGATACCCAAGATTCATCAAAGCTAAATACCTTGATTCAATTAAAAAATTAGGTGCGAAAGGCGTCGTTTTCATTACGGATGAAATCTCTGACAAAAGCTGGATAGAAGTAGAACCAATGATGAAAAGAGGTGTCTATGGAGTGGAAGGACTGAATGAAAACATCAAAGAAGATATTCCAGTCTTTTGGGTAAAAAAAGAAAACCAAAACTGGCTGAAAGGAAATCCACAAATTACCGTAAACTTACAAACAGAGACTTATAAATATCCTTCTGTAAACATCATCGGAAAGATAGAAGGAACAGACCCAAAACTTAAAAATGAATATGTCTTACTCAGCGGACATCAGGACCATGACGGTATCCGACACCCTGTGAAAAACGACACCATCTACAACGGTGCCGATGACAATGCCAGCACCTGCGTGGCTCTACTTGCGATGGGAAGAGCATACAGCAAGCAGCCTGCGAAACGAAGCATCTTGTTTGTGATTCACGGTGCTGAAGAAAGAGGACTCCTAGGCTCTAGATGGCATTCTGCCCATCCTGTAGTTCCGAGAGAAAACATCGTAGCTGTGCTGAACGGCGATATGATTGGAAGAAATGATATCAACGAAGCTGCTCTTCTCGGCGGTCAGGCTCCACACAAGAACTCTGATGATTTGGTGAGAATGGCGGAAGAAGCCAACCAAGAAAGCACTAAATTTAAGTTTTTGAAAGACTGGGATTTACCAGAGCATCCAGAGTTTTTCTATTTCCGAAGCGACCACCTGCCTTATGCAAGGCTTGGAATTCCAGCGGTATTTTTCACAAGTGTGCTGCACCACCAGTACCACCAGCCACAGGACGAATCAGAAAACATAGATTTCAAAAAACTTTACAAAATGACGGAATGGATGTACAGAACTTCTTGGAAAGTAGCCAACGAGCCACAAAGACCAAGACTTCTGCCCAATGTAAAATTTGAAAGATAAAACCCAAAAATAGTCCTCCTCTTTTCGTGATGAAAAGAGGAGGATTTTATTTAGTTTAAATTGGAAAATTAGTGTCTATGGTCTTTCGGCGGGTTTGGATAGTGTCCTTTATCTGCTTCCTCCACTTTGTGCGCTGTGTTCATGGCTACTATCAGGTCATTCAGCATGGAATTTGCTGCCATTGGTGAATTTGGAAGAAGAACCAAATTAGAACGGTTGTTAGCCCCTATAGAATGAAGCGTGTCATAATGTTGGGTAACTACTATCAGCGCCGATGCCTCTTGTGCATTGATATTCACACTGTTAAGCATTTTCACGGATTCTTCCAGACCTTTGGCGATTTCCCTTCTTTGGTCTGCTATCCCCTGCCCTTGTAGCTTTTTAGACTCGGCTTCTGCTTTCGCTACAGCCACGATACGGATTCTTTCTGCTTCAGACTCGTACTCAGCTGCAGTTTTTTCTCTTTCCGCTGCGTTGATTCGGTTCATCGCTTGTTTTACCTGTTCATCAGGGTCTATATCAGTCACCAAAGCCTTTATAATATCATATCCATAACTCTGCATTGCCTCCTGAATTTCGGCTTTTACAGCGATAGCGATATCATCTTTTTTCACGAAAACATCATCTAGTTTCAACTTTGGAACTTCGGCTCTCACCACATCAAAAACATATGAAGTTATCTGATTATGAGGGTCTTCCAGTTTATAGTAAGCATCACTTACCTGATTTCTAATTACCTGATACTGAACCGAAACTCTCATCTTAATAAACACATTATCAAGGGTTTTGGTATCTATCAATACATCAAGCTGTTGGATTTTTAGAGTTAATCTTTTAGTAATATTATCAATAAATGGAATTTTGAGGTGAAGCCCCGCGTGGCGAACAGAATGGAATTTTCCCAAACGCTCTATGATTGCCGCAGTCTCCTGCTTTACAGTAAATAATGATGCCATAAAAAACAATACAGCAACAAATGCAAAAAAACTAAAAATAAGTAGTCCCATAATTATAAAATTTAATTTCAATTTATTAGTATTAATATCTAACGAAATGTTACAAAAAATGTAAAAAAATTACATCGTCATTCCGATATCTATTCCTTTTATTTTTCGATAAAGATCTGTGGCGTAGTTATCTGTCATCCCTGAAACAAAGTCCAAAACACCCATTATCTTTTCATAAGGTTCGCCATCATATCTGAACTGCTCGGGCAGTAATTGAAGGGCTTTTTTGTCATAATCTTTAGGATTTTCTTTTATCGCCGATGGGATAAAATGATTGAGAAGCTCATACATCACATTATACCCTGCATTTTCTATCTCTACTACCGCTCGGTGATTGTAGATTTCGTCAATGGAAAACTGCTTTATATCCTGCAATGTTTTATTTTCTTTTTTAAAAATAGAAAGCAGCGACTGGTCTAGATTTCCTGTAAGAATATCATCAATTTTCTCCTTGTAAAGCCTTATGGAAACATTGATTAGAGAATTGATAACCTTTGCACGGAGGTAAGATATTCTGTCATTTTTATCAGAAATCACGGATAGTTTGTCCTCTACTCGTTTTATGTTTTCATCTGTGGTTTTGATGAGTTCTAGGATGAGGTTTTCGCAGTCGGAAGAAGGGATGATTTTCAGCCTATGGGCATCTTCTATGTCTATGATATTGTAGCAGATATCGTCTGCCGCCTCTACCAGCCATACGAAGGGATGCCTTTTGTAGACCAGCGGTTCTTCTTGTTCTGTGATAAAATCTGTAGCTTTGGCTATTTCTCTGAAAGTCTCTTTTTCACTTTGGAAAAAACCAAACTTCTTTCTATGAAGCTGTTTTTTATCCTTCGCGATGGATTCACAGGGATATTTAGCGATACTTGCCAAAGTTGCCATGGTCAGCTGAAGTCCGCCCTTGTCCTTGCCTCTCTGCTGGTGGGTAAGCACACGGATGGCATTGGCATTTCCTTCAAAATTGATGAAATCTGCCCATTGTTTCTCAGTCATCAGAGATTTTAAATCTTCATTTTTTTCAAAATAACTTGCGATGGCATCTTCCCCAGAATGCCCGAAAGCAGGGTTTCCTATATCATGGCAGAGACACGCCGCCGCTATCACATTATTTAAATTATGAAGGTAAAAATTCTTTGAATTCTCATTTAATTCTTGAGCAAATTTCTCCACGATAAACTCCCCCGCAAAGCTCCCTAGACTTCTCCCCACCGAAGCAACTTCCAGCGAATGGGTAAGCCTGTTATGCACAAAAACGCTCCCTGGGAGAGGGAAAACCTGCGTTTTATTCTGTAGTCTTCGGAAAGAAGTAGAGAAAATTATTCGGTCAAAATCCCGCTGAAAATCAGTCCTTGAAGCACTAGTGCTATCCGAGTTTCCTGTTCTCCGATTGGTATATAATTGATTAAGCATAAATTAAAAATAATCCCAAATATCGGAATTTTTTAAATTATAGTAGCAAAAATTAATTACCTTTGTTAGAAAGTTTTAAAATATGAGAAAAATAATCCTTATTCTCATCCTATTAATCGGGAAATTAGCGTTTACACAAGAGAAATTATATTATTTTTATACTTCTGACAGCACTTTGGTAGGTGTGAAAAATGAAAAGGGGAAAATCATCATCCCTGCTCAATTTTCGGGATTTAGAATCTATGATACAGAAAACCCTATAAATGAACCTACAATAGAGTTTTTGGGGGCTTCCTTTAAAAATAAAAAATATGATAAAGATAACCCACGAATAGAGGCAGGAGAAGTCTATGATAGAAATGGAAAATTTCTATACTATCCACAGTGGTTTGATAATGGAAATGATATTTGGGAAGAAGGACTGAGACGATATGTAGAAAAAAATAAAATGGGATTTGTAGATTGGTTTGGGAAGAAAGTTCTACCTGCAAAATGGGATTTTGCAACTCAATTTAACTACGGCTATGCAATAGTCTATACAGGTGGATGGAAAAGGGAATTTGATAAAGGAGGAGAACATTGGTTTATAGCCCCTATTTCCAAAAAATCAACCTCTTATCTCATCAATAAAAAAGGAATAAAAGTGAAGCCTCTGAAAAAATCTAATAATCCAAAAGACTATTTATATGAAGGGAAATACTATCCTTACCCTTTTGTTTATAACAATATTGAACAAAAAATAGTAGATGAAATCAATCAATTAGAAATCCTAACAGAAATTAATCATCCTTTTGACAAAAAAATTATAAACCATTACGAAATTGTAAATCGTCCTAATAAATATCTGCCCTATTATGAACTAAAAAACTTCTATGGTCAAGAGAAATATAATAGCTCAAACAATAGTCTCTGGGTCAATAAAAAAGGAGAAATATTTTATAAGAACTATGATTATAAATTCATCCCTTTAAAAGAATATATAAGAAAAATACTAGAACGAATCATAGAAGACCAAAAACAAGGCTATAAAACTAAAGACTACCCTATTAATGCTGAAAAACAACTAAAAGAAATAAAAAAGATAGATTTTAAAATAAAAATGTAAGCTAAAATAAGCTTACACTTTTATTTATCATTACGCTTCACAACTTGAACAATTCATAAAATTAATAACTAATTCCTTAGAAACAGACTGCGAACGCTGATAATAAAGCGTTTTCACTCCCAATTTCCAAGCGTCTATTATCACTTTATTCACATCTTTTATCGGCATAGAAGATGGAATATTTAGGTTTAATGACTGCGCTTGGTCTATATATTGTTGTCTCTGTGCCGCCTGAGTTACAATTTCCAAAGGTGAAATCTCCTTAAAGGTCTTGAACACATCTTTTTCCTCTTGTGTAAGCTGGGTCATATGCTGAACCGAACCATGATTTAGCATAATATCTCTCCAAACATCTTCCGTATCCAATCCTTTCTCTTCCAATAACTTAGCTAAATATTTATTTTTTCTAATAAAATTTCCTTTCGCTAAACCTGCCTTGTAGTAGTTGGATGCAAACGGCTCTATCCCTGGCGAAGTCTGCCCTAAAATAGCCGAGCTGGATGTCGTAGGTGCTATCGCCATAGTTGTTGTGTTTCTAACTCCATAACCTTTCAGTAATTCTGGCTCTCCGTAGATATTAGCCAATTCCTTAGAAGCTGCTAAGGACTGCTCTTGGATTTGTTTAAATACTTTTGCATTAAACATTTTTGCTTCCATACTTTCAAAAGGAATCATATTTCGCTGTAAATAAGAATGATACCCCAAAACTCCTAATCCTAAAGCACGGTGGCGAATTGCAAAATTTCTCGCAGCCGAAAGGTAATAATTTTCTTCTGTTTTCTCAATAAATTCAGATAAAACTGCATCAAGAAAATAAATGGCTAATTTTACCGCGTTTGTATCTTTCCACTCATCATAAAGCTCCAAATTCATGGAAGACAAACAACAGATGAAACTTTCGTCTTCTGTAGAAGGCAGCATGATTTCAGAACAAAGATTAGAAGCATTGATAGTCAATCCTTTATCTTTATAAATTTGCGGTTTATTTCTATTTACATTATCCGTAAAGAAAATATATGGCATTCCTTTCTGCTGGCGGCTTTCCAATACTTTAGCCCAAATTCTTCGTTTGTCCGTGTCGCCCTCTATCATTTCATGCATCCAGTAGTCTGGTACACAGACACCCATGAACAAATTCTGAATAGGATTTCCGATGTCTCGGATTTGCAAAAACTCCTCTACATCGTCATGGTCAATATCTAAATACGCGGCAAAAGCTCCTCTTCTCACGCCTCCTTGTGATACCACATCCATTGAGGTATCAAATAATTTCATGAAAGAAACCGCTCCAGAAGACTTACCATTGTCCGTAACTGCCGTTCCTCTGTGTCTCAGCTCACCGAAATATCCCGAAGTTCCGCCACCTATCTTAGTCTGCATGATAACTTCTCCCATTTTGTGGGTAATTCCCTCTATGCTGTCTGGCACATGGACATTAAAACACGAAATAGGAAGCCCTCTCTGTGTCCCCATATTTGCCCATACAGGAGATGAAAAAGAAATCCATCCTTTGACAATCATTTCCTTAAAAGCCTCCTTTAATTCTGGTTTATACAGCCTCTTTGCTGCGGCTTCAGTTATTCTATCTATAGCTCCTTCTAATGTTTCGCCTTTTAGTAAATATCCTCTGTTAAGCATTTGTTCTGATTCTTCATTGAACCACCAAATGTTTGTCTTTTCTTCCATCACTTTTTCTCTGTTATATAAATATAGTTTTATTTTAAATTTTTCTCAAATGCTTTTCTAGCGCTGCCTCGGAAATAAACTTCTCCTCGGTATTTATAGCCTTCTTTTTCTATAGTTTTCAGCATCGGAATATTGTCAAAATTCGTATCTATACGGATACTCTCTATTCCCTTTTCTTTTGCTAATTTTTCGGCTTCCTGCAGGATTTTTTGCCCCAAACCTTTTCCTTTTGCTTCTTTGGAAACTGCTATTCTGTGGAGTGTAAGATAATCTCCCTGCCCTTCCCAGTTTTTTAGCTCTTCATAAGCAGGTTCTTTGTCAAAAATAATCGCAGCATAAAGATTCACAGCGCCCTCTTCTTCAAAAACAAAACCATATCCTTTCTGAATATCATTCTGTATTGTTTCTTCATTTGGATAGCCATCCTGCCATTGAGTGCTGCCTTCGTTTTTACGAGTTTCCTTTGCAAAAGAAATTATCTCCCAAATCTGCTCAAAATCTGCCTGTTCTGCTTTTCTAAATTTCATTAGAAATCTCAAATCTTTCACAAGCTTCCAGCTCGCCTACTTTCACTTTATTGACATGGGTAAATTTCACATTTGGGTCTGCTTCCGCAAATTGTTTTGCTTTTTTTATGCAATATTCTATTTTGTAACCCACTGAAATACAAACTCTATGCTCTCCCACTAATCCCATTCCCATATAGATATACTCACCCAAACGGAAGTCATCATTTAGGCTCAATTCTTTCTCTTGTTGAATTCTACTATACATGGTTTATTATTGTTTTTTAGAATTTAGAATAAATCGTCCTCCGTGATGGATTTATCGTGCTTAGTATATGCTGTTGGTCTTTTCGCAAAGAAGTCATCTAGTTCATTCGCGAAAACTTCTTCTTCAAACCAAAGCATCGGCTTTATTTCATCTCCTGTTATTCCAAAAGGCCTACCCAAGCCCAGCTGCACTAAAGAATCATCCAACCTGTATCTCATATAGTTAGCCAAGTCTTTTTTACTGAAAAAGTCAAGTTCTCCATTTTCAAAAATCCAATCTAACATCTTGTCTTCCAGCTCTATATAATTTTTCATAAAGCCTTCTATCTCCTTCATTCCTCTTTCCTTCATGTCTGGGTTTTCTTCAAAAATCTTTTTGATGATAAAAATCCCAGCATTGGCATGTGTCTGCTCATCCACGGATGTCCAAGCGATGATGTTTGCTACATTTTTCATATATCCCTTAAAACGAGTGAATGACAAAATCGTCGCAAATTGGCTGAACAAAGAAGCGTTTTCTATAATCAAAGTAAAAAACAAGATTCTCTCCAAAGCGTTTTCTTTATTTTTAGAAAGATACTCTTTCAAAACCTGATTTCTCTCTTTGAAAATAGGAACTTCCAGCAAGTTTTCAAACTCATTATTGTACCCTAATACTTCCAACAATCTCGAATATGCCTCTGAATGGCGGAACTCGCATTCTGCAAAAGTAGCCCCAAGTCCATTAAACTCTGGCTTCGGGAAAAGGTCATAAAGGTCTCCCCAAAAAGTTTTCACAGAAACCTCCACCTGTGCTATTCCCAGCAAGGCTCTCTTTACAGCTTCTTTTTCTATTGGACTCAAATTCGCCTTGAAATCCTGAATATCAGCTGTAAATTCCACCTCAGAATGCACCCAGAAGGACTTATTCATGGAATCTACAAACTGCATGATTTCTGGATATTCAAACGGTTTGTAATTTTCTCTTTTATCAAATATTCCCATGATGATACTTTTTCAGATTAGTATTTGCAAAAGTAGAAATAAATACTCTCTATAAAAATCATCTCTTATGAAAGTTTTCCACACTCATTCTAATACACTATAAATAAACAGGTTATAAAATTTAGTGTCATTTTACCTTAATTCACAATTAAACAACACTAAAAAACACACCACAAATAAACAAAATAAAATTAAACAATAATGATTACGCATAAAAAATGAGTATCAGAAAAACTGACACTCATTTTCAACTTTAAAACCTTATATTATGATATAATCTTATCCTTTTTTCAATGCTTCTGCACCAGAAACGATTTCCAAAATTTCATTAGTAATCGCTGCCTGACGAGCTTTGTTATAGAAAATAACGAGTTCATTTTTCAGAGCATTAGCATTGTCTGTCGCTTTATGCATCGCGGTCATCCTTGCTCCATGCTCAGATGCTATAGAATCTAATAACGCCTTATAAACCTGCGTTTTTATAGACTTAGGAATCAAAGTTTCCAATATAGTCTGCTTATCAGGTTCGAAGATGTAGTCTGATTCTGCATCCTCTTCAGCTTGTTCTGGCATCGTAATCGGTAGTAACTGTTCAGTTCTTACCTGTTGCGTTGCTGCATTGATAAATTTATTATAAACCAAATATACTTCATCAAAAATTCCTTCGCTGAAGTCTTTCATCACAGCACTAGTCAGTTTAGAAACGGCCTCAAAACTTACACTATCATAAATAGAACTTTGGTTATCATACACCGTTCTCACTCTTCTTACTGCATCGAAAACTTTTTTCCCTATCGTAAGAACTTCTATTTCTACATCTTCTTTTTGTTTGTAATTAGCATTCAGCTCTTTAATCACTGATGAGTTAAAAGCTCCTGCCAAACCTCTATTAGAAGAAATAGCGATATAAAGTATTTTTTTGACTTCTCTTTTCTGAGCATACTCTGACAAACTTCCTTCAGAACCTGTACTCACTTTTTGAATAAGTTCCTGAAGTTTTTCAGAATAAGGTCTAAGCATCGTAATGGCATCTTGTGCTTTTTTTAGTTTCGCTGCCGAAACCATCTTCATCGCACTCGTAATCTGCATCGTAGATGATATAGATGTTATTCTGCCTCTAATCTCCTTTAAATTCGCCATCTGATAAACTTACTTTTTTATGTTCCAAAAATTTAGAACAAATTGGTTTATATTTTAATTATTGTATTTCGCTACTAAATCTAATGCCACTTGTTTCAATACCTCTGTCAAATCTTTATCGATTTTACCAGCTTTTAGTGCAGACATTACCTCTGGGTGTGCAGTTTTTAATAATCCTACATATTCTTTTTGGAATGCTCTCACTTTTGCTACAGGAATATCTTTTAACAAGTTTTCTGTTCCAGCATAAATCATCGCTACTTGGTCTTCCACTGGAAGCGGTGAGTTTACTGGTTGTTTTAGAATTTCCACATTCTTTTCTCCCTTAGAAATTACCGCCAAAGTAGCAGCATCTAGGTCAGAACCAAATTTAGCAAATGCCTCTAATTCTTTATATTGAGCTTGGTCAAGTTTCAATGTTCCTGAAACTTTCTTCATTGATTTAATCTGAGCATTACCCCCTACCCTTGATACAGAGATACCCACATTAATCGCAGGTCTTACCCCTGAGTTGAATAGATCAGACTCCAAGAAAATCTGTCCATCTGTAATGGAAATCACATTGGTAGGAATATATGCAGATACATCCCCTGCCTGAGTCTCGATGATAGGAAGCGCTGTCAATGAACCACCACCTTTTACCATAGGTTTCAATGTTTCAGGAAGGTCATTCATTTGAGATGCGATAGTATCATCTTTGATGATTTTCGCTGCTCTTTCTAACAATCTTGAGTGAAGGTAGAATACATCCCCAGGATAAGCCTCACGCCCTGGTGGTCTTCTTAATAGAAGAGACAACTCTCTATATGCTACTGCTTGTTTAGATAAATCATCATAAACTATCAATGCTGGGCGTCCTGTATCTCTAAAATACTCCCCGATAGCAGCACCTGCCATAGGAGCATACACCTGCATTGGAGAAGGGTCAGAAGCATTAGCTGCTACTACTACCGTATAAGCCATTGCGCCTCTTTCTTCTAGCGTTCTTACGATTTGAGCTACTGTAGAACCTTTTTGTCCTACTGCTACATATATACAGAATACAGGCTGACCTGCATCATAAAATTCTTTTTGGTTCAGGATCGTGTCTATCGCTACCGTAGTTTTACCTGTCTGACGGTCACCAATAATCAACTCTCTTTGTCCTCTTCCGATAGGAATCATAGAGTCTATCGCAACGATACCTGTTTGTAAAGGCTCATTAACTGGCTGACGATAGATAACCCCAGGAGCTTTTCTCTCCAAAGGCATATCGTATAAATCCCCTCCAATAGGACCTTTACCATCGATAGGATTACCCAAAGTGTCTACTACTCTTCCCAAAAGCCCTTCTCCTACTTTGATAGAAGAAATTCTTTTAGTTCTATTTACTGTATCACCTTCTTTTACTCTCTTAGATTCTCCAAGTAGAGCCACCCCTACATTATCCTCTTCAAGGTTTAATACAATTCCTTCAACTCCACTTTCAAATTTTACTAATTCTCCGTACTGTACATTTTCCAAACCATAAATACGAGCAATACCATCTCCTACTTGTAATACGGTTCCTACCTCTTCTACATTAGACTGAGTATCAAAATTTGCTAACTGTTGTTTCAATATTGCAGATACTTCTGCTGGATTTATTCCTGCCATTTTATTGGTTGTTTTTTCTAATTAAGTTGAAATTCTTTTCTAAGATTAGCTAAGTGTGTTCTCACTGAGTTATCAATCTGCTGGTCTCCTACTCTTAGGATATATCCACCGATAAGCTCTGGTTTTATTATAGACTTTATCTTATACTTTTTATTTACATCTATCAAAGATGAAGTTTTTACAATCTGATCTAGGCTCTGTTGAGAAAGTTCTTCAGCAGTTGTAAGGGTTACCTTCTGTACTCCATTCATCTCCTCTACTTTCTCTACATATTCTTTAGCAATATCTTCTAAATATTTCTCTCTTCCCTGCTTGATAACAAGGGTAATCATGTTTTTAGTTACAACAGAAAATTTAGAAAAAATCTCACTTGCAACACTCTGCTTTCTTCTGTAGTCTATAATAGGCGTAGCGAAAAAACTTCTCAATTCTTTAGAACCAGAAATAGTTTCTGCCACATCTTTCATTTCATTGAATACAGTCTCCGTGTTGCCAGTTTCTGTTGTAAAATCCAACAATCCCTGAGCGTATCTTTTAGCAACTTTTGTTGTGTTACTCATAAGGATTAGTTTAAATTTTTATCATTTAATAAATTAGCCACTAAATCATTTTGGGCATCTTTATTATCCAATTTTTTCTTCAATATAGTCTCAGCAATATCTACAGATAAAGAACTGATCTGCTTTTTCATATCATCTATAGCAGCAGCCTTTTCCATAGCGATAGAATGTCTAGCAGCCTCTATCATTTTCTCTCCTTCTACTTTAGCTGTATCTTTCGCTTCGTTAATCATTCTATCTCTGATTTCTCTTGCTTCTCTCAATATATTATCCTTTTCTATTTTAGCTTCTTGGATAATTCTTTCGTTTTCAGCTTTTAAATTCTGAACTTCCTCTCTTGCCAATTTAGCTTGGTTAAGAGCATCTACGATTGTTGTTTCTCTCTCATTAAGTGCATTAAGAATTGGTTTCCATGCATATTTTGCCAAAAGAAACATCAATACAGCAAAAGTAAGAGTCATCCAAAAAACTAAACCTAATCCCGGTGTTATCATTTCTAAATTATTTTATTTTTTTATTTTACTTTAAATATTTTTTAATACAAAATTTTAAAATAATCTTGGTAAGCACCAACCGTGTTACCAAGATTATTAGGATTTTTGATTATCCTTTCATGAACGGAGCACTGAAAATCAATCCGATAAGTCCAGCACCTTCGATAAGACCACAAGCGATCAACATCGCAGCTTGTACCTTATCAGCCGCTTCTGGTGGCTGTCTAGCGATAGCATCCATCGCATGAGAACCAATTTTAGAAATACCGTAAGCTACTCCTAATACAGCAAGTGAAATCGCTGCATAATTCAAGTAAGACATTGCATGTACTGTCTCTTTTACTGCTTCCATAATAAAAAATATTTAGTTAAAATTATTGTTTAAAATTAAAATTCTTTTTCTTAGTGTCCTTCTGCATGCCCATGCGCATCATCGTGACTATGTTCTGCTACTGCAATACCAATATATAAAGCTGATAATATTGTAAATATATACGCTTGTAAAGCTGCAACTAACAATTCCAAGATAGAAACGAACAACGCCAATGGCACAGAAACCGCTCCTAAAGCTGCATTTTTGAAAATAAATATCAATGAAATAATACTTAAAATCATAATGTGCCCAGCTGTAATATTCGCCATAAGACGCATGGTCAATGAGAATGGTTTAGTAAATATCCCTATAATCTCCAATGGAATCATAATCGGCTTTAGCAAAAATGGTACTGGCGGCCAGAAAATATGTTTCCAATAATCTTTATTCGCGTTAAGCAAAATAGTAAACAATGTAAATAAAGAAAGAACTAATGTAACCGCTATATTACCTGTAAGGTTAGCCCCACCAGGGAAAAACGGAACAAGTCCTATCAAGTTATTCAACCAAATAAAGAAGAATATAGTTAATAAGAATGGCATAAACTTCTTGTAATGTTTAGAACCGATATTCGGAATTGCAATTCCATCTCTTACCAATAAAACAACAGGTTCGAAAAATCTCGCTACTCCAGTAGGCACTAAAGACTTCTTGTAAGAATTTGCCATCGAAATGAATAATCCTAAGATAATCAAAACAGAAATGAACAATGCAAAAACATTCTTAGTAATAGAAAGATCGTAAAACACCTTTTCAGTTCCTTTGAATAAATCTGGAATTTGCGCTTTTTCCAAACCTTCTTTATTCACTAAAACACCATGCTCCAAAGTATACCCATCTATTACTTCCCCATGAGCCACACTACTTGACATGAAAACATGCCAACCTTTCCCATCTTTTACAATTACTGGCAATGGAATAGTAATATGAAATTCTCCCTCTTCACCTTCATTCAAAGTAGCAATATGCCATTCATGAGTATCATAAATGTGATGATTGATAAGTTCAGAAGGATTAAAGGCTTTTTCACCTCCATCTGCATGTTCACTAGCAAGAGCAGTATTCCCAAACAACATGAACATCAAAACAAAAAATAGTGAATAAATTCTCTGGTTCATTTCTTATTTTTATTGATTTGCAAATATACTTAAATAAATTAAGTTTTAAAAATAATTATAATTGATTTTTATCAGATTTTTGATTATTCTTTATTTCCCTAAGGACAGAATGGTATAGAGGTATGGATAACAGAAGAAAAACAAGAGCCAAAAACATCACTAAGACCTCATTTTTCTTAATTACAAACATCCACAAAAACGCCCAAAGAATATCTTTCCCAAAATTCATAGCCATGAAAGCCATCACAGCCATAGACATTTTCTTTAACCCTTTATAAATCTTGAAAAGCAGAATATTAAGAATAAGGAACGAGAAAAAAATCCCTATAATATATATATAATACTCAGGATACTGATAGAGATAAATCCCCATAAACACAGCCGCAAATGCGTAAATAATGATATCTATTTTATTCAAAATAAAGTTTTTGCAAAGTTATGGATTTTCTTTTTATAAATACAAGGTTTATTCTTCGTCTTCTTCATTCTCTATATCGAGAAAAAAAGCATCCCAGCCGTCCTCTTCTTCATTATCATTATCTAAAAAATCACTCATATCCCTGCGGTCTTTTTTAGTGGGTCTTCCCTCTCCTTTCTGGCGATAATAATCCTGCGATAGCATTCTCATTTTCAAGATTTCATACTGCTCCTTATCGGTAACATCCTTGATATGAAGCGGAACAAGCTTGGCACCGAGGCGGCTTTTAGGAATCTGCAAAACTTCTATTTTATAATTGATTTGGTTTTTCCTAATCTCCACCACATCGCCCTCATGGACTTCCCGTGAGGCTTTCACTGGCTGTCCACCGATGGAAACTCTATTTTTTTTGATTTCATCTGCTGCGATGCTTCTTGTTTTATAAAAACGAACGCTCCACAGAAATTTGTCTACACGCATACTTATTTTATTATTCAGAAAAAATTTGCCTCAAAACATCCAAAGATTTTGGGATTTTAAATTCTGGAAAATGACAACTATAATATACCAGCACCGAATCCAAAAAATCTTCTTTCATGCTGTTTTTTATCTTCACATCATAGATTTCTTCATTTGAAATCATTTTTTTCCAATATTCAGAAACCTGCTCATCAAACAAATGATGACAAATACTCTCCGAAAAAAATCCAGACTCTGGGTCTAAAAATTTTTCTTCCCTGCACAGAGGCGCCACTCCCTGACTTCTAAGATATTCGACCAAAAAAGCATAATGAGCCTGATAATTTTGGTTCTCTAACTGATGCAGGAAAACCTTTATATTGGTATAAATCTGAGTATTTACCAGCTCTGTTTTTAAAACCTGATGAAGGAATTCCGCCACAAAGAACAAAATAGATGACACCCGAATATCTTCATAATTTTCCAAAGTTTTCACCTTTTCTATTTTACTGATTGTCTGTATATTATATTTTTTATGAAAATCAGAAATCGTAAAATACAGCTCTGTCATGGGTGTAAGATAAGCCTTTTTCTTGTTTTTAGGCGAGTAAATCCCTCTCATGAAAAAACTTTGAAAACCAGCATTTTCGGTAAAGCAATGTAAGATAGCATCATTATCACCATATTTTATATATGACAAAAGAATTCCTCTATCTACCATATTATCAAACGATTATCTTATTATCTATGAATTGGTTTTGGAAAGATACTTTGCTGATTTTCTTATCTTTATCAAAATAAAAATCTATCCTTCCCAGCAAAATCCCTGCCCATCCCACTTGGTTCACGAGAACATTCACACCCTTGCTGTTTTTAAGAACATTTGGTTCTGTCAAAAATGTGTGCGTGTGTCCTCCTAAAATAATGTCTATTCCGTGAGTCTGAGCCGCCAATTTCCTATCAGAAACCATATCTTCTGACTGTCCGTAATCATATCCCAAATGTGAAAGACAAACAACCAAATCACATTTTTTGGTATTTCTAAGGAAATCTGCGTATTTCTGCGCCGTCGCAACAGGGTCAAGGTATTTAGTTTCACCGTAATATTTTTTCCCGACAAGCCCTTCCAATTTCACTCCCAGACCAAACACGCCTATTTTAATATTTCCTTTTCTAAAAATCTTATACGGCTGTGTTTTTCCCTTTAAAATAGTGTCCGAAAAATCATAATTAGAACAAATGAAAGGGAATTTAGCATTCGGTAAAACCTTTAAAAATCCTTCCAAACCATTGTCAAAATCATGATTTCCCATAGTAGCCGCATCATATTTCATCATGGACATGAGCTTAAATTCCAGCTCGCCGCCAAACATATTAAAATAAGGCGTTCCTTGGAAAATATCGCCACTATCGAACAAAAGCACATTCTTTTCCACACCCCTAATCTGATCTATCAGAGTAGCTCTCCTCGCAAATCCTCCCTGATTGGGATACCTGCTGTGCCCTTCCTCGAAAGGCTCTATCCTGCTATGCTGGTCATTGGTGTGAAGAATGGTGATTTTTTCAGGCGTATCTTTTGCATCAAATGTCTTTGCTGACAAAACATTTGGCGTAAGTGTCGTTGCCAAAGCTCCTCCACCCAATATTTTCAAAAATTCTTTTCTATTCATTTTTGCTTGTTCTTATTGGTTATTCCCGATAAATTGCAGTCTTTGTTCCTGCTTTATTTTTATCTCTGGATTTTGTTTAAATTTCTCAATAAATAAATCCCTCAGGGTCATTTCCGTTGGTATAAGCTGTTCTCCTTTTAGGAAAAATTTCATATAATCTCCTCCATAGGCTAAGTAGTCCGAGGTCGCAATGTAGTAGTACTGACCAGCTTTTGGTTTTTCGCCGTTTATCAGCCCTTGTTTTAGTTTTCCATTTTCTACCACTATCGTAAATCCAGCCACAGGATTATTTCTTTTTTGTTTTTCGTAATAGTCAAAAACGCCCTGTATGTCTTCGCCCTTCATTTTAACGATAACCAATTGATTTTCAAAAGGCATCACTTCAAAAATATTTCTCAGCAAAATATCTCCCTTACTGATATCATTTCGGATTCCTCCTACATTTAAAATCGCTGCATCTACACTAGGAATACTGTTTTTCACACCCCAATCATTGGCTCCTTCCAGCACAAAATCCACCAGAAGCTGCCCAAGCGAACTGTTATCTCCCTTTCTATTTAGCTCCACCTCGGTATGGGAAATTTTCTGGTTCATTTTATTCTCCAGCTCCTTTTTATATGGTGTGATAACGGAAACCAACTCTTTTTTCTGTGCTATTTCCCCATTGATCAACTGGTTTTTCTGAGGAGAAACTTGGCTTACATTCAGCTGTGTAGTACATGACACCACAGCCATCAAAACTGCTCCTAATAATATACTTTTATTTTTCATTTGTTCTTTAAATACAGCCACAAATATATAGATTATTTCGGGATTTTTACTCAAATATGATATTCAAAGGTATGGAATAAATATAAAAAACAGCAAAATCCTAAATTTTACTTAAAAAGTCCTTGCTTATTTTTATCTTTTTAATAAAAACCTTAAATTTGGCTTCAAAATTTTAAACAATGAGTAATTTAAAAGGTTTGGGAGTAGCTTTGGTTACGCCATTTAATGAGGATTTATCCATAGATTTTGATTCTTTAACTAAATTAGTAGAATATAACATCGCCAATGGAACAGATTTCCTAGTCGTTCTAGGAACTACGGCGGAAACTGCCACGCTTTCCAAGACTGAACAGGCACAAGTCATAGAACATATCGTAAAAGTAAACAACAAAAGACTTCCACTGGTTTTAGGTATCGGAGGGAATAACACTTTGGCTGTTAAAGAACAGATAGAATCTACGGATTTAAGCAACTTTGAAGGAATTCTTTCTGTTTCACCATATTATAATAAACCTAATCAAGAGGGAATTTATCAGCACTATAAAATGCTGGCTTCCACAGGGAAAAACATCATCATTTACAATGTTCCTGGGCGAACAGGTCAAAATATAGAAGCCGCAACGACACTGAGACTTGCCAAAGATTTCCCAAATCTTTTTATGATAAAAGAAGCTTCGCCGAATATCAGCCAATATTTTGATATTTTAAGAAAGAAGCCTGCAGGTTTTTCTCTAGTTTCGGGTGATGATGAGTTCACGCTTCCTGTTACTCTAGCTGGTGGAGACGGTGTAATTTCGGTAATTGGGCAGGCTTATCCTAAGCTTTTTTCAGATATGATAAAACTTGCCAAAGAAAGCAAAGTGAAAGAAGCATATACTATTCATAATCAGCTCGTTGAACTCATAAGACTTATCTTCGCAGAAGGAAACCCTTGCGGTGTGAAAACTGTTTTAGCAGAAATGGGCATTATCAAAAACCACCTGAGACTTCCTCTAATAAAAGCTTCTGAAAATCTGCAAGATAGAATAAAAGCCGAAATGAAAAATTTACAGAATTAAATCTTTTTTTGAAGTTAAATTTTAATTTTAAAAACTATTAATTTTAAGAATTTATGTTGTTAAAGTTTTTATTTTTCTTACCCTTGTTTTTCATTGCAAATGGCAAATGCCTTGCTCAAGAACAACAAGGGCAAGAAGTGACAGAGCAGGAAATAAAGGAAACACAGGAAACCCTCACCATAGAGCCTAAACAAGATAGTATAAACCTCATTGAAAGACCTAAATTCAGACCCAAGGAACTCTACATTCCTGCTGGGCTGATGGCTCTTGGGCTAATCTCTGAAGGAAAAACCAAACAGGAAGTTCACCAATGGAGAAACAAACAGATTCCTCATTTTAGAAATAAATTTGATGATTATCTCCAGTTTGCTCCTCATGTCGCTGTCTACGGCTTTGAGCTGATGGGAATGAAACCCAAAACAGACTGGAAAAACCGTCTAGCCATACATGCCAAAGGACACATCATTACTCTAGGGATGGCACATCTCATGAAACAAGTCATCAACAATAAAAGACCCAACGGAGCCCAAATGTCCTTCCCTTCTGGGCATACTGCATACGCTTTTAGCGGAGCTACTATCCTTGCCATGGAATACAAGGACGAACACCCTTGGGTGCCTTATGCTGCCTATGGTTCGGCTAGTGTGGTGGGAATCATGAGAATAGCCAACAACAGACACTATGTGAGTGATGTCCTATTCGGTGCTGGACTGGGGATTCTCTCCATGAAACTAGCATACTGGACACATAAATACAAATGGAACAAACCTAAAAAAGAAAAAAAAGACCCTTTCTTGGGCGTAGTTTACTAATAGTTTAATAATGAAGATTACAATTTTTGTCAGCCTATTTCTAAGTTCTTTTTTCGTTGCTCAGACTAATGATAGTTTGGCTGTGAAAACTCCTTTGGACAGCATACAAACTCAGAATACAAAAATTCAGGAAGTAAAAATATCTGAAAACGAAACTTTTATCTATCAAAAGCCGAAGTTTTGGGACATTGTCAATAAAATACCCAAAAACATCGCAGGAACGGCCACAGATATAGTTTCAAAAAAATACTATCCCTACGGACTTGCTGCCTTGGGAAGCACCGCAGCTCTCATCCCTGCAGACCCTTGGGTCATTAGAGAAAGCCGAAATCTTGCCGAAACTCTCGGCATGAATGAAGCCCACACCTACCGCAAACTTGGATTTCTAAAAATAATCCCTGCGGATGTGAACTCTGCTCTGTATTTCATCGGTAATGGAACCACAGTGATTTTAATCAGTGGAGGACTTGCAACCTATGGTTTATTTAAAAATGATTATCGGGCAATCAGCACCTCTATGCAGCTCATAGAAAGCCTTGCGCTGTCAGGAGTTTTTGCTCAATCTATTAAGCGTATCACAGGAAGAGAAAGCCCGTTCATCACTGCTGAACGAAACGGATGGCACAGCCACTGGACTTTCGCACCGAGTTTTGCGGCATACCAAGGAGATACTCCTAAATATGATGCCATGCCCTCTGGACACCTTACCACTGCAATGGCTGCCCTCACGGTGCTTACAGAAAATTACCCAGACAAAAAATGGCTAAAACCTGTGGGATACACTCTTTTAGGGCTTATGTCTTTTGAAATGCTTCAGAGTAAGGTTCACTGGGTGTCAGACTATCCTATCGCGATTTTCCTCGGTTACCTTATCGGGAAAAATATTGCCAAAGCGAGAATCACGAAAGTAAATAACTCTCCTATGGCGGAAAACAAGAAAAAATATGACTTGCAACTGTCAGCAGGTTCTCTGTATGGGTACCAGACCATAGGCGTAAATATCAAGTTTTAAATTTTAGAAATAAATTTAATTACAAAAAAAAACATCTTACTCAAAAAAAGTAAGATGTTTCGTTTTTTATTGTAAAAGACTTTTTAGTATTGTTCTAAGAAGTATTTCAATAAATCTGTTGTAGTGATTACTCCTTTCAGTTCACCATTTTCTACTACTGGTAGAGAGTGGAAACTTTGTTTTGCCAAAATTTCAGTTACATCTCTCACTGTTTGGTCTGGTGACACACCTACTGGATTTTTTGCCATCACCTGCTCTATAGTGTATGCATTATACACTGTAGTGTCTACTTTTTCCTCATTATCCGACAATTCTGAAAAACTAATTCTCAACAAATCCGAATAACTCAAAATACCTATCAGCTGGTTTCCGCTCACAACAGGTAAGTGTCTGATGTTATGTTCTTTGAAAAGTTTTTCTGCATCAAACAATGTGTTTTTTGTAGTAAGCTTAACTACATCCTTTGTCATAATCTGAGATACTGGAACTCTGTGTTTCATAATAATTTATATTTAAGATTAAACTTCCTTTTTTTCTTTGATAAAGGTACGACTTTATATTTATGCTAAAGAATTTTTTTTAATGACATTTAACATCTTTTGCAAATTTCCTTCTATAAATAGTTTAGAAATTGTATTTTTACAAAAAAATTTGATTATGAGAAAAATCCAGATGGTTGATTTACAAAGTCAATATTTCAAAATAAAAAACGAAGTAGATAACGCGGTGCTGAATGTCTTCGAGTCAGCGGCCTTTATCAATGGCCCTGAGGTTCAGTCTTTCCAAGCTGAATTAGAAGAATATTTAGGCGTGAAAAATGTAATTCCTTGTGCAAACGGCACGGACGCTCTGCAAATTGCCCTAATGGCGCTTGATTTACAGGAAGGCGATGAAGTGATTACGGCAGATTTCACCTTTGCGGCTACGGTGGAAGTTATCCATTTATTAAAACTAAAAGCTGTTTTGGTGGATGTAGATTATGACAATTTCACCATTGATATTGAGCAGCTTAAAAAAGCCATTACGCCTAAAACCAAGGCTATCATGCCAGTGCATCTTTTCGGGCAGTGCGCGAATATGGAGGCTATTTTGAAAATCGCAAAAGAACATAATCTTTTTGTAATCGAGGATAATGCACAGGCCATCGGTGCTGATTTTATTTTCTCTGATGGAACTCAGAAAAAAGCTGGAACGATAGGAACCATAGGAACTACATCGTTTTTCCCTTCTAAGAATTTAGGTTGTTATGGAGATGGCGGCGCTATCTTTACCAATGATGATGATTTGGCCTACAAAATAAGAGGAATCGTAAATCACGGAATGTACAAGAGATATTATCACGATGAAGTGGGCGTAAACTCTCGACTGGACAGCGTGCAGGCTGCTATTTTGAGAAGAAAACTGCCTCATTTAGAAACCTACAATGAAGCCAGAAGAAAAGCTGCAAACTTCTACGATGAAGCTTTTGCTGGGCATCCACATTTACTTATCCCAAAAAGAGAGGAAAATTCTACTCATGTTTTTCATCAATATACACTAAGAGTTTTAAATGGAAAAAGAAACGAACTACAGGAGTTTCTTGCTTCAAAAGAAATCCCTGCGATGATCTATTATCCTGTGGCTCTCAGAAAACAAAAAGCATACTTCCAAGCGAGTAATGATGCTGATTTCAAAAACACTGACAAGCTTCTAGACCAAGTAATTTCCCTGCCGATGCATACAGAGCTGGATGAAGAGCAGCTGAAATACATTACAGAAAGTGTTTTGGAATTTATGAATAAATAATTTTTTAAACACCATAATTATGAGAATATTTTTGCTTTTACTCCTATTTTTCAATTCTTTTGTATGGGCACAAGAGGGAAATAAGTTTTTAATCAATAATGACTATTTGGTTCAGTTTCCCGAATCTGTAAAATATATAAGAACGGATGAAAATTCAGGAGCATTTCTATTCCATGACAAGCAAAATTCAAACATACAAGTTTCCGTTCGCCCTTCCCAAAATATGGAATTCTACAAGGAAGGTCTTTCTCAAACTGAATTGCTAGAGGCTTTTTATAAATGGGATTTTGACTTTTGGAAAGGAAACACCATCAATGCTAAAGTTACCGAAATCAGCAAAAAACTATCCGAAGGCTATGTTTTGTGGAGTATCGAACTTGATTATGAATCTCAAAAAATCAATCAAATCATACTTTCTGGCGTAAAGGAAAACAATGTGGTATTTATCTCCATTATCAATCCTAAAATGAAGATAAATGAAAAGAAAAAATTCTTGATAGACTTATACAAAAAAGGAATTTCAAAACATAATTAAGAGTATGACAATACTAGTTACGGGCGGTCTAGGCTACATCGGTTCGCACACCGTGGTGGAGCTTTTAGAAAATGATTTTGATGTGGTTATCGTAGACAACCTCTCTAACACGGACAAAAAAATACTAGCTGGAATAGAGCAAATCACAGGAAAAACTCCTGCTTTCTATCCTATTGATTTAAGAAACCGAAGCCAAATAGCACAAGTTCTAGATGCTCATAAAATAGACGGATGCATTCATTTTGCAGCGTTCAAGGCTGTAGGAGAAAGCCAAGTAAAGCCTATTGACTACTACGAAAACAATATGTTTTCTCTTATCAATCTTTTGCAGGAATTCAAAGAAAGAAATATTTCTAATTTTATTTTTAGTTCTTCCTGCACCGTTTATGGACAGGCTGACCAGATGCCGATAAACGAAGAAGCACCTATAAAGCCTGCTGAATCCGCCTATGGACGAACCAAACAGATGGCAGAAGAGATTTTGAAAGATTTTGCTACTGCCCACCAAAAGAAAGTATCGTTATTAAGATATTTTAATCCTATTGGCGCACATCCTTCAGCTAAAATAGGCGAACTTCCTCTCGGAATTCCTAACAATCTCGTTCCATATGTAACCCAAACCGCAGCAGGAATACGAGAAAAACTAAACATCTGGGGAGATGACTACCCTACTCCTGACGGCACTGCCATCCGTGATTACATCTATGTGATGGATTTAGCCAAAGCTCATGTGAAAGCCCTGCAGAAACTAACCTCAGAAAAATCAGAAACTTTGGTTGATATTTTCAATCTGGGAACAGGGAAAGGGTCTTCTGTCCTTGAAATCGTAAAGGCTTTTGAAAAAGCAAATAATCTAGAAATCCCTTACCAAATCTGCGACAGAAGAGCAGGTGACATTACCATCGCCTATGCAGATGCTTCCAAAGCCGAAAAAGAACTTGGCTGGAAGGCGGAAACTCCATTGGAAGAAGCGCTGAGAACCACTTGGCTATGGCAGAAAAATCTGGAACAAGA
>CAUORE010000025.1:0-25887 GCA_963506915.1 uncultured Flavobacteriaceae bacterium | reverse complement strand
AGAAGAATATACAAACCTTAGGCAAGCACTTGGAAGTTTACCCTTCTTTAGATGCCTTCTTCACAGAAGAACAATGTTGGCTTACTGCGCATTTTGTTCCGCTTATTAGTATTGATTTGGCAGAATTAAACAAAGAATGGATAGGTCAAACCTTATAAGATTATGGGGTGATTACTATTTTATCAATCTGTAGACTAAATAGGGTAGTATTGTTGATTCAGATTGTTAGTGAGTTGTTTTTGTAGTTTCAAAAAGTATTAAATCTGTGCAATTTTAAATATTATTGTTAATTGTATTTTACCACTTTTGCAGGAGAAATTCTACTGATGAGGTAGCTGGGTACGATTAGCGATATGGCAGAAACTACCAATATTCCCAGCGAAAGAGCAAGGATGTAGCCTAAATTCAAATCCACTGGCACGGTGCTGATATAGTATTCTTTTGGATTAAGTTTAATGATACCAAAATATTTCTGTATCAATAGCAAACCTATGCCGATAAGATTTCCTACAATCAGCCCAGGGATGATGATGAGCAGGGTGTAGTTGATGAATATCGCACGAATTTGGTTGTTGTCCGCGCCTAAGGTTTTCAGCACACCGATGGAGTTGGTTCTTTCAATAATCAAAATCAGCAGCACCATGATGATGTTGATAACCACTACTACCAGCATAATGCCCAAAATTACAGAGATATTCGTGTCAAAAATTTCTATCCATTGGAGGATTTGAGGGTATTTGTCAGTAGTTTTTTCTGTATAGTTTTTGTAGCCGATGATTTTTTCTACTTGTGGGAAAACAGCATCTGTTTTATCAAAATCTTTTAGGAAAATATCCACACCGCCGATGTCGGTTTTTCCCATATTCTGGATTTTTCGGACATGGTTGATATCACCAATGACGAACAGTTCATCGATGAGTTTGATATCAGTATTGTAGATGCCTTTTACTACGAATTTTCTATAAATCGGTTTTTGGTCTTCTTTGGAGAAAACAGCCGTGATGCTGTCATTTACTTTCAGATGCAGGCCTTTGGCAATTTGCTCAGAAAGCATGATGTCATTATTGTATCCTTTTTCTGTATAATCAGGGATTTCGCCCGAGGTGACGAATTTTTGGAAACGATTTTTGTCAAAATCCTTGCCCACGCCTTTTAGAATAATTCCAGCAAAATTCTCTTTGGTTCTGAGGATTCCGCTGAGAGAGGCGTAGGATTGTGCCGTTTCTACTTCAGGTATTTTTTTTAGTTCCTTTATATCAAAATTTTCTTGGTCTAAAACCGAAGAGTTATAGGAAGCGTTTGATTTCGTAGATTTTACAGAAATGTGTCCGCTGAAATCGCCCATCTTGTTTTTGATGGCTTTTTTAGAGCCGAGTCCTGTGGATATGGTAATCAGTGAAACCACTATCCCTAGGGCAACAGACAGCCTTCCGATGAAAATAATTATGCGTGAAAGATTATTTTTATTATCTTTGGAGAACGCAATTTTTTTAGAAAAATAAATAGGAAACTTCAAAATAATGAATTTAAGAGCCAAAAGTAAAAATTTTGTATTGATTATACTAATGCTTTTTGTAAATAATCAATTTTTTAATGCACAAAAATCTAAAAACTCAGAAAATGAGGAGTTTGTAACAGGCGCAGACCAGCCAGAAAAATACCTGCCGCTGCTAAAAGGGAAATCCGTGGGAGTGGTGACCAATCAGACAGGGCTGGTGACTATTAATAAGAAAAAACAAAGTATCGTAGACTTTTTGAAAGAAAATGGAGTAGCCGTGAAAAGGGTTTTTGCTCCTGAACACGGCTTCCGTGGAGTGGCAGATGCTGGAGAAGTGGTGAAAAATGGAGTGGATACCAAGACGGGCATTCCGATAGTTTCGCTTTATGCAAATACCAAAAAACCTACGCCTGCTCATATGAAGGATTTGGATGTTATTTTGTTTGATATTCAGGATGTGGGAGTTAGGTTTTATACCTATATATCTACGCTTGCTTATGTAATGGAAGCAGGAGCAGAAAATGGCGTGGAAATCATCGTTTTGGATAGACCCAATCCACATGACGGCTATACAGACGGGCCGGTGCTGAGAAAAGAATGGACTTCTTTTGTGGGGCTTCATCCAGTGCCTGTGGTCTACGGACTTACCATAGGAGAGTACGGAAAAATGGTAAATGGCGAAAAATGGCTTAAAAATAAAGTTCAGGCGAAATATACGCTTATAAAAATGAAAGGATATCACAAGAAAAACCGCTATCCGCTTTTAGAAAAGCCGTCGCCTAACCTGCCGAATGACAAAGCGATAAATTTTTATCCAAGTTTGTGTTTCTTTGAAGGTGCGGAAGTTTCTGTAGGGCGTGGGACAGATGTTCCTTTCCAAATCTACGGTTCGCCTTGGATTAAGAATATGAAATACGAATTCACTCCGAAGCCAAGTTTTGGTTCTAAAAACCCATTTCTAAATGGTCAGCTGTGCTATGGAGAGGATTTGAGAAATTATGACAAAGACCTGCGGGAGCTTAGTTTGGAATGGGTAATAAAGGCTTATAAAAACTATAAAAATCCACAAAAATCATTTTTCCTAAAAGATGCAAAGGGTAAATATTGGTTTGATACCTTGGCAGGAACGGATGAACTCAGAAAGCAGATAATAGCAGGGAAATCCGAAGCAGAAATCCGACAAACATGGCAGAAAGGGCTTTCTGATTTTGAAAAGATAAGAACTAAATATGTAGTGTATCAAGATTAGGAACAGATGTTTTTGGATGTATTGTTCCCAAATCGCTGCCTAAACTGTGATGAAATCATTCCCAAAGATGAGATTGTCTGCGTGAAATGTTTGGATAAAATACATTTCACGCATTGGGATTTTGGAGAAAATCTTCTGAAAAGAAAGGCAGAAAGCTTGTTTCCTTTGGAGGCGGCTTATGCTCTTATGTATTTTGATAAAAAGGGACTTTCTAGGGAACTCATCCACCAGCTGAAATACCGAAATCAGGAGAAAGTTGGCAGGATTTTAGCGAAATGGGTTGTAGAAAATCTTAGTCTTAAAGGCGAAAAGCCAGATTTGCTGGTTAGTGTTCCGCTTCACCCAAAGAAACTTAAAGAGCGGGGATACAATCAGTTACATCTTTTTACGGAGGTTTTGTCCTCTGAATATGGGATTCCGTTTGACCATGATTTACTTAAAAGAAATAGCCACAGCAAAGCCCAAGCTCAAAAAGACAAATCCCACAGGGAAGAAACTAAATATGATTTTTCTCTTACGAAAGAAATTGAAAATCAACATATTCTATTGATAGATGATGTGTTTACCACAGGGAACACGATGAGCGCCATCGCTTGGGAATTCCTTAAAAATAAGAAAAACAAGGTAAGTATATTAGTGATGGCGATGGATATTTAGCGATTTGATGAATTTTTCTAAAGGTTTTGGGAAGGATTTTTGGTCAAAATCTTTTAAATCTAATATTTCTAAATTGTTTTCCTTTTTGAAAGTTTGGAATAAAGTGCTGTCAATCAGCGCGATGCTGTAAATTTTGATATTAAGGTTTTTGTGGGTTAGTTTGTGGGAAATTTCCTCTTCTTTTACGATAAATTTTTCTAAAAATTCATTGATTTTATCAGGGAAATCGTAGAGTTTTTTCCAAATAGAGCTGTCATCTCGCTGTTTGATAAGAAAAGAATTTTCGTATCGGATGAAATAATAGATGAGGTTCATGTTTTCGGGTTTGATTTTCTTTGTTTTTACAGGGAAATCGGCAGTTTTTCCGAGCTGAAAAGCCAAACAATCTCCATGAACAGGGCAGATATCACAGGAAGGATTCTTAGGTTTGCAGATATTTGCACCCAAATCCATTATCGCTTGATTAAAATCGCCAAAATCTCTGTCAGGCATTATCAAAAGGGCTAATTCCGAGAAATAATCGTGAGCTTTTGTCTTTGAAATATCAAAATCATCAGCGAAAATTCTAGATAAAACACGGTAAAAATTGCCATCTACGGCAGGTCTTTTTTCATTGAAACAAATGCTGGAAATGGCAGCTGCGGTGTATTTTCCGATGCCTTTTAGTTTTAAAATTTCGTGGTAGTTGTTTGGGAAAACACCTTGATAATCCTGCATGATTTGCTGTGCGGCTTTGTGCAGATTGATGGCTCTGGAATAGTATCCCAGCCCTTTCCAGTAGAGGAGAACTTCGTCTATATCAGCCTCGGCGAGAGATTCTATATCTTTAAATCTGTTGGTAAAATTTATATAATATTCCAATCCCTGTTCCACGCGGGTCTGCTGTAGAATAATCTCCGAAATCCACACATTATAAGGATTTTGGGTGGTTCTCCACGGTAAAACTCTTGCATTTTGGGCGTACCAGAGCAATAATTTTTGACCAATGTAAAGAAAATCAGAATTTTGTTTAATTGTTTTCAAAATTTTTTATATATTTGCACACCAAAAATAAAAACAAAAAAGGAAATGACAAAGGCAGAATTAGTAAATGCAATTGCAAATAAGTTAGGAACTGAGAAAAATGAAACTCAGAGAATCATAGAGGCGTTCATGCAGGAGATAAGAACGACTATGTATAATGGTGATAATGTGTATCTTAGAGGTTTTGGATCTTTCATTATCAAAACAAGAGCAGCAAAAACAGGTAGAAATATCTCTAAAAATACTGCAATCCAGATTCCTGCACATAATATACCAGCATTTAAGCCTTCTAAAACTTTCGTAGAAAAGGTAAAATCAAAAGTAAAAGTAAAATAAATATAATTCACTGAGTAATAACAGAATAAAAACATTAAAGCTATGCCAAGCGGAAAGAAAAGAAAGAGACATAAGGTGGCTACCCACAAGAGAAAAAAGAGAAGAAGACTAAACAGACATAAGAAGAAAAAATAGTCTTCAGTAGGAAAACATAAGAATATAGTTGGTGTTTTTATTTTTGAAAATGGAGCCGACTATATTTTTGTTTATTTAAGTAAAAGAAAAGTATTATTAGAAAGCCAAAAAAATGAAGAAAGAGTTAATTATATCTTATGAGGAAGAGGCTTCTAAAATTGCTCTAATAGAAGATGGAAGACTCTTCGAACTCCATACGGAGGAACAAGATAGTGAGTATGTAGTAGGGGATTTATTCGTTGGTAAAGTAAAAAAACTAGCACCGAACCTGAATGCAGCTTTTGTCAATATAGGCTCTGATAAGGATGCCTTTTTGCATTATCAGGATTTGGGGCCAGAGTTTAGAACTTACCAAAACCTATTAAAAGGGATTTTGAATAAAAAAATCCAATCACCAAGCCTGAAATCCTTCCCAATAGAGGAAGAGATAGATAAGAACGGAATGATAGACAAGGTCTTATCTGTGGGTGATGAAGTCCTGCTGCAAATCACAAAAGAGCCTATTTCCACAAAAGGGGCAAGGGTATCTACACAAATCTCCTTGACAGGGAGGTATTTGGTTTTAATTCCTTTTGACCAAAAAATATCGGTATCGAAAAAAATAAAGGATAGCCAAGAAAAAACAAGGCTGAAAACTTTGATAGAAAGTATAAAGCCAGAAGGTTTTGGGGTGATTATCAGAACCGTAGCAGAAAATAAAAAAGTGGCTGAGCTTCATAATGATATGAACCAGCTGATAGAGAAATGGAATATCTGTTTCAGAAATATCCAAAAAAATAAAACACCTTGTAAAGTCCTTAGTGAGGAAGATAGGGCTTCTGCTATTTTGAGGGATAATTTTAACCAAGATTTTGTAAGTATCATTTGTGATGATGAACAAATGGTAAATGACATGCGAAATTACCTAGAAGTAATCGCTCCTGAAAGTAAAAATATAGTTCAGTATTATGATTCTCATATTCCTCTTTTGGAATATTATAATGTAGAAAAACAGCTGAAACAGTCTTTTGGGAAACATGTGAATATTCCAGGTTCCAAAGGAGCTTATCTAGTAATAGAGCACACGGAGGCTCTCCATGTCATAGATGTGAATTCGGGTAATAATATATCATTAGGAAATCAAGCTAATAAGAGCCATGCTCTAAATGTAAATAAAATCGCAGCAACAGAGATAGCCAGACAGCTTAGACTGCGAGATATGGGCGGGATAATAGTGGTGGATTTCATAGATATGAGCAATACCGACCATCGTAAAGAACTTTATGACCATCTGAAAGAGGAGATGAAGAGAGATAAAGCAAGGCACAAAATCCTCCCTCCGAGTAAATTTGGTCTGATACAAATAACAAGACAAAGGGTTCGCCCAGAAAAAATAATAGATACCAAAGAAGAAAACCCTAACGAAATAGGCGAAATAAGTGCTCCGATAGTGATAGTAGAGCAGATGGAAGAAGCCATCAAAAACCACTTGATACATGAGAAAAGCAAATTGTATCTCCATGTTCATCCTTTTGTAGAGGCCTACCTTACCAAAGGAATTTTTACAAGCATCAGAATGAAATGGTTGTTTAGATACAATAAGTGGGTGACCATTATACCAAGAGACTCTTATAAATATTTAGAGTACAGATTGTATAATGAAGAGAAAAAAGAACTGATGAATCATTCTTATTAAAAATAGAAAAGCAATCCAAATTTGGATTGCTTTTTTATATACTACTATTAGAATTACTTAACATTAGGAACCATAACGGTGTATTCTTTATCTATTACAACATCGTTAGCATCTTGTAATTTTACTTTTGCAACTAGATTTCTTCCATCTATGACAGCAGAAGTAAGAACAAATCTAGGCTGTGTCAAATAAATATCAATATAGCCAACACTCTGTCCCGAAATAGTTCTATATAAAGGGCTTTGACCATCTATAGATAGTATTACACTAGGTTTTGATTTTAGAGATATAGAAATATATTCATACCAATAATTATAAAAAGGACCTTTTAAATATGGAGTTAAATCCGTTTTATTAGGATGCAATTTTATTACATCTTTTACTTTACTTCTAAAATCAAAATTGTGCCCAATTGCCAAATCATCAGCAAGGTTTTTCAGTGTTCTGAAACCTTCAACATTTTTATGAATTTCAAAAGTGTTTTTAGAATTGTCCAATATTTTCTTATCAGTGATTTTTATGCTTAGACTTAGGGAGTTGTTGCTATCGCTTTTATCCTTTGAGTCAGCAACATAATCTATTTGATATCTTTGACTATCGTAGCTAAATAGACTTCCTATCCCTATCGGTAAGGATTCGTAGAGCCCACGCATGTATTTAGAGGATACATAGCTGTTGTCAGTGGTAAATTGTTTGTTGTAAAAGTCCCTAGCATCAAATTTTAATGTACTTTTTGTAGAGCTTTTAATGCCTTTATATTTAGTGTAGAAAGAGATATATTGTTTATCGTATGTAATATCTTCGATAGTTAGATAACTCAAATCATCATCTTTCAGAGTGTAGTATTTTTGGTCAGTTGTAAGGGTTGTGAATTTCACAGAATTTTTTAGTGCTGCACTTACATTAGCAGGATTGTTGTAAAGGTCTGCAATGTCAATAGCACTTAGATAGTCCACACCAGTTTTCCATTCTTGTGCATATGTTCTTTTTCCTATTTGCTCATCGCTAGGTGTAGATGGCGTTGTAGGGTTGGATGGTTGTGTATTTCCAGGTGTGTTAGGGTTGATTACATCTTCATCTCTGCTACCACCACAATTGGTTAATAATGCTCCTGCTATCAATAGGAATGGGATTAATCTTCTATTCATATTTAAAATAATTTGGTGCAAAAGTATGAAAAATTGGCGATAGTTAATAAATGATAGAAAAAATCCTTATTTTTGCTCCCTATGAAGAGATGGTACTTTTATCCCTTTTCACTAATCTACGACTTGATAACCACTTGTAGAAATTGGCTTTATGACAAGGGACTTTTTAAGTCTACTAAGTTTCAGACGCCTATCATCGGAGTGGGAAATTTGTCTGTGGGCGGCTCTGGGAAATCTCCCATGGTGATGTATCTCATGGGACTTCTTTTGGATGATTACGAGGCAGGTGTGCTTTCTCGTGGGTATGGAAGGAAGACCCAAGGCTACTATATGGTAAATTATGACAGTAATTTTCGTATGGTGGGTGATGAGGCTATGCAGCTTTTCCAAAGATTTAAAAACCGAATTGCCATAGGAGTCTGCGAAAATAGAGTAGTGGGAGCGGAGCGGCTGATAGAGGAGGTTGGTCTGCAAGCGCTGGTCTTGGATGACAGCTATCAGCATCGTGCTATTCAGGTAGGGTTTAATATTTTATTGACCGATTATAGTGACCCATATTTCTCTGATTATCTGCTTCCTGCGGGAAATCTCCGCGAGTCTAGAGCGGGAGCTGACAGGGCAGATATCATCATGGTTACCAAGTGTCCCAAAGACCTTACCGAGGAGAAAAAATTCTATTTTATTTCTAAAATTAAGCCTAAAAAGCATCAAAAAGTATTTTTCTCGTCCATTGATTATGATGAAGAAATCACTTCCTCAAAAGTGAAAATGCCCGTGAAAATGCTGGATCAATACGAAGTTCTACTGATAACAGGCATTGCCAACCCTTCTCAGCTGATAAAAGAAGTTTCTAAATACACGGATAAAATCAAACATTTGAGGTTTAGAGATCATTATTCTTTTAAAAAAGAAGATATAGACAAAATGCTCCAAGAGTATAAAAAACTCGGCAAGAAAAAACTAATCCTTACCACAGAAAAAGACTATGTGAGGCTGATGGATTTTGAGGAATTAACCGACAAATTATTCTACTGGCCTATCAATGTAGAGATAAATAATAAAGAAGAGTTTAATCAGATAATATTAAATTATGTTAGAGAAAATCAAGGAAACCGCAAGTTTCATTAAAGAAGTTATTAAGGACACGCCAGATTTTGCCATCGTTTTGGGTTCAGGTTTAGGAAAACTAAAAGACGAGGTGGAGCCTATCCATGTTTTTGAATACAAAGATATTCCTAATTTTCCGCAGACTACTGTAGTAGGGCATGGCGGGAAACTAATCTACGGAATGCTGGAAGGCAAAAAAGTGCTGATGATGAGCGGTAGATTCCACTACTACGAGGGGCACACTATGGACAAGGTGACTTTCCCTTTCCGTGTTTTCCATCTTTTAGGAATTAAAAATTTAATTCTTTCTAATGCTTCTGGAGGAGTAAATCCTAACTTCCGAGTGGCTGATATCATGATAGTAAAAGACCATATCAATATGATGCCAGAGCATCCGCTTCGTGGGAAGAATTTGGATGAACTAGGGCCAAGATTCGTGGATATGTCTGAGCCGTATAACAGAAAAATGATAGAAGTAGCGGAGCAGGTGGCGGAGCGAAACAGCATAAAAGTTCACAAAGGGGTGTATGTAGCATTGCAGGGGCCTACTTTTGAGACGCCAGCAGAGTATGGATTGGTTCGTTACATTGGTGGAGACGCCGTAGGAATGAGCACCGTGCCAGAAGTTATCGTGGCTAAACATATGGGAATGGACTGTTTCTGTATTTCCATCATCACGGATTTGGGTGGGCCAGAGATTGCCTTTGCGGTTTCACACGAAGAGGTGCTGAAAGCTGCTGATACAGCAATGCCGAGCGTTATCAAAATCGTGAAAGGATTGGTAAAAGAATACTAAAATTTAGTTCAAATTTCTTTTAACCAAAAGAACATAACACATAAAAGCAAAACCAATGCAATTAAAGCATTGGTTTTTTGTTTGGCTGAAATTTTTATCAAAATCCTAATAAATATCAGTAGTATGGCTTTGGTTTTTATTTTCATTGGTTCGTAAATTTGTAGTGGAAAAGGGATAAACCAACAAACAGATTTAACTATTTATTAACCGTTTCCAATGTTTAGACAGAGGAAACATAAAATTCAAAAAATTATGAAAAAAAGCAATTTATTTAGAGGAATGTTTCCTATCCTTGCGGTAGGAGTGGTGGCTTTAGCAGGAACTTCACTTACTTCATGCAGTAGAAGTAGCGATGATGAGCAAGTGGAGGTAGTTAATCCGCTTTATGGGACTATCGTAGGAACATGGAAACTTACAAAATATGAGCAAAAAGATACTGATGGAGTTTATCAAACAGCACCTCTTTATGTACTATATCATGTTTATGAATCGGATAAAAAATATAAACATTATAGTAATGCTGCTCCTAGTGATCCAAATGCATTTGTACTTGAAGGAACATATGAAATAAAGAACACAGATATATTCTTCTTTAATTCACTCCTTCCTCCTGGGGCGCCTGGTTCTAGATATAAAATAGAGATTAATGGGAATACAATGGTACAGATTAAGGATGGTGATGGAGATAGATACACTTATACCAAACAATAATCCACTAAAACTAAAACAAGAAACCAGCGGGTATCATAGATATCTGCTGGTTTTAATTTACTATCAATTTTTTTGGCAGCAAAAGTAAATATTTTCATTAAAAATCACCATTTTTGCAGATATTTTAAAAATAGATATGTCAGACTTAATTCAAGAAATACAGAAAAGAAAAACTTTTGGGATTATTTCCCACCCAGATGCTGGGAAAACCACTCTTACCGAGAAACTCCTTCTCTTTGGAGGGGCTATTCAGGAGGCTGGAGCGGTGAAATCTAATAAAATAAAGAAAGGCGCAACTTCTGACTTTATGGAAATAGAGCGCCAGAGAGGGATTTCCGTAGCGACTTCCGTTTTGGCTTTTAACTATAAAGGTCATAAAATCAATATCCTTGATACCCCTGGGCATAAGGATTTTGCGGAAGATACCTACCGAACGCTTACTGCCGTGGACTCTGTAATCGTGGTGATAGATGTTGCAAAAGGGGTGGAGGAGCAGACCGAAAAACTCGTGCAGGTGTGCCGTATGAGAAACATCCCGATGATAGTTTTCATCAATAAACTGGACAGAGAAGGGAAAGATGCTTTTGACCTGCTGGATGAAGTGGAGCAGAAACTTGGGCTTTCTGTGGTTCCGCTTTCGCTGCCTATCGGTATGGGGGCTGATTTTCAGGGGATTTATAACATCTGGGAGAATAATATCCAGCTGTTTTTAGAAGAAAAGAAACAAAAAGTAGGGGAGAGCATTACCTTTAATGATATTAACGATGCCGCGATAGATGAAGCCGTAGGCGAAAAGGCAGCAAGTGTCCTTAGAGATGAGCTGGAGCTGGTAGAATCGGTTTATCCTAAATTCAGCAGGGAAGATTATATGGCAGGAACGCAGCAGCCTGTGTTCTTTGGTTCGGCACTGAATAATTTTGGGGTGAGGGAACTGCTGGATGCTTTCATTGACATTGCTCCAAATCCTCAGCCAAAACAGGCAGACAGCAGAATCGTGAAGCCAGAGGAACAAAATTTCACAGGTTTTGTGTTTAAAATTCATGCCAATATGGATCCGAAACACCGCGATAGGCTTGCCTTTGTGAAAATCGTTTCTGGTGTGTTCAAAAGAAATGAAAACTACCTGCTCGTAAGGGAAAATAAGAAAATGAAATTCTCTTCTCCAAATGCTTTCTTCGCAGATAAAAAGGAAGTAATAGATGAGTCTTTCCCTGGGGATATTGTTGGACTGCACGATACGGGTAATTTCCGTATCGGGGACACGCTCACGGCTGGGGAAAAGCTGAACTTTAAAGGAATTCCGAGTTTCTCTCCTGAGCATTTCCGTTTCATTAACAATGATGACCCGCTAAAAGCAAAACAACTTGTAAAAGGTATAGACCAGCTGATGGACGAAGGTGTAGCACAGCTTTTCACACTGGAAATGAACGGAAGAAAGATTATCGGAACGGTGGGAGCGCTGCAATACGAAGTTATCCAATACAGACTGGAGCACGAGTATGGCGCTAAATGCACCTACGAACCGATTTCCATTCACAAAGCATGCTGGGTAGAGGCTGATGAAAAATCCGAAGAGTTCAAGGAATTTGCAAGGCTGAAACAGCGATTTTTAGCGAGAGATAAATATAATCAACTGGTGTTTTTAGCAGATTCTGCATTCACTATCACGATGACACAGGAGAAATTCCCAAATGTGAAACTCCATTTCATTAGTGAATTTAATGATTAGAAAGCTTAATGAGCAAACAAACCATCATACATTTACTTCTTCGTATCTTGCTTGTTCCCGCTGTTCCGTTTTTTGCGACGATTTATATATTTCACGGGTTAGAAAATGACAGGCACGGGATTAAATTGATGATTGCCATATTCGTAACTATCTTGTTCACGATTTTGTATTTATTGATAGAGTGCATAGTGTTCTTTATTAAAGATGATTATAAGTCGTTTAAGCTAAATGTTATATTGCTTACAATTATTGCATTATGGTTTATGGTTAAAGTATTTAGCAGCATTTAGGTATTTCTATGACAAAAAAACTTTCATAGTTTAGTTTAATAAAAATTATTACTAAATTACGCTCTCTCCATCTGGGGGGAGTTCTTTTTTATATTTAATTAAATCTAAAATACCTTGCAAAAGGGAATTGTTATCTCGCAAAATAGAATTGCAATCTCACAAAATAGAATTGCAACCTCACAAAAGTAATTTGTAACCTTGCAAAAGAGAATTGCTATCTTGCAAAAGAGAATTGCAACCTCACAAAAGTAAATTGCAACCTCACAAAAGTAATTTGTAACCTTGCAAAAGTAAATTGCAACCTTGCAAAAAGGAATTGCTATCTCACAAAATAGAATTGCAACATCACAAAAACAATTTGCAATCTTGCAAAATAGAATTGCGACCTCACAAATTGATTTTGAAAGCTGACTTTAAAACTAAACAACATCAATTATTTTAAAAGTGAGGATAAACAAAAACCCCTTCTCGTGGAGAAGAGGTTTTGCAATGTCTTACAGACCGCTTACGGTGTAGTCTTTCGGGTAGCGAACTTTGTAGCTTACTCTTAGTTTTTTGGTTTCGGAAGGAGAGAGTTTTATGTTCCATGTGAGGAAGCCTTTTTCGTCGTCCTTCGTGGCACCGCTTTTGTCAAGCACTTCTATTTTTACGGCTTCGTTGTTGCTCAGCGGGAAACGGTCTTTAACTTCCATGCTGATTTGTTCTTTCTTGTTATTTTTGATGATTAAATCATATGTAACCACCTTTTCGCGGTAAGAAGAAAGAAATTTTTCGCCAGATTTATCTTGGATATCTTCTCTTCTGATGCTGATTTTCGGGTCGTTGCCCAGCGTGATGTTCATTTCATTGTTGGTTTGGTCTGGGCTGACGCGTGTCTCACCGATATACATGTTCTCAAAGATGACACTCGCAGGCGCAGAAACCAAATGATACTTGCTGAAATCCTTTACTTTCGCTAAAAGATAAGCTTCTCTCCTGTAATTAGGCGCAGTGAAGTATTGATAATCGGCAGGGATTTTCTGCTGATAAAGACTGATGAGGTGGTCTTCATTATTGGACAAGATATCGTAAGGAATGTCTATGTCATAGCTGGTATTGAGCTCGTTTGCATTGACATTAAACCCAGCATAGCCCGTAACGACTACTTCTTCTAAAGCATTGGACTGAACATCATCATATTCTTTTGCATTTACACTTCCCATTCCTCTGATTCTTATGGCAGCAGATTTGTCGGCAATTTTTTCTTCCCTTAGGATTTCTCTTTCTTTCGGGCTTTGTGCATAGATGAACCAAGGGCTTACCGTAGGAGCATAATTGTTTCTGGAAGAGTTTCCATTGATAAGGGTAAGTTTTACGCCTTTCCAGTCCAGTCCTGTATTTTGTTTTACAATCGCCTTGAAGGTTACATCCAGCGGAGCAGAGATTTTGTCAGCCTTTATCTCATAGTAAGGCTTCCAAGATACATTGTCTGTAAGATAGTTGATATTCAGTTTGATATTTCCAGCCGTAGGAGACATTAGTTTTAGAACGATTACGCCATCTGCAAACTCTTCTGCTTCCTTCTGTTCTTTGGTTTTTAGGCTGCTTTTCAGTCGGGAAAGTTTTTTGCTGAGGTCATCGCCTTTTGTTCTGAGGGAAACGAGTTTGTTTTCCAGCTCTATTCTCTTATTGGTGTAGAACTCGGTCAGCTGTGTCAGCTGTGCAACATTGGAGGAGTTGCTTCCCACCAGCACAGTTTGGTTTTTATCCAAAAGTTCTACAGCTTTCTTGTTGGCATCCAGCTCTATTCGGTTTTTAGAGATGAGGTTTTCCACGATTTTGATGCTGTCATTCACTTTTTTAATTTGTGGATTGGTAGTATCCATTTTAAAATCTGTGGAATAATCATCGGTAAACTGCGAGGAAAGAATAGAAATGTTCTTGCTGTTTACGCCGATTTGGATAGTTTTTTCGTTAATCTCCTCCGAAATATTGCCGATTACTATTTCGGAAATTCCCGAAGGAACACTGAAACTTACCGTGTTCTGCAGTTCTGCGGAGTTTCTGTACACTTTCACGGCAGTTACTTTAGCCTTTGTGTAAATGGGCTTTTGTGCGAAAAATAAATTTGCCGAAAGCAAAAATAGAAACGCAAATAAAGAATGTCTTTTCATAATTAAATAAATTTGTTGATGCTAATTTAAGAAAAAAAATAATTCACAAAGTCCGTATTCTCAAATAATTTTGGGAGTTTTGGTTTTTAAAATGTATTTTTGTCCGAAATTTATACAAACATGGAATTGATACACCGCAACTTACTGATAGGAATTCATGATGCATTGGAGGAGACTTTTTTTCAGGATAAAAAATATGCTGATAAGGTTTTGGAGCGATTACTAAAAGCTCATAAAAAATGGGGAAGTGCCGACAGGCAGGTGGTTTCGGAGATATTCTATGATATAGTCCGCTGGAAAAAACGCCTAGAATACTACATGGGCGAGGGGACAAAACCGTCCAATATCTACAATTTGATTTTGGCTTATCTCCTTTGGAAAAAGGTGAAATACAAGAAATTTGATGAATTTGATGGAATAAAAACAGGCGGAATTTTGTCTAAATTAGACAAAAAAACATTCCCTACCAAAGCCATAGAACACTCTGTGCCAGACTGGCTGGCAGGTTTGTTTGAAAAAGAACTAGGAGCAAAATGGGAGAAAGAAATGTCCGCTCTCAATGAGCAGGCTCCTGTGATTTTAAGGGCAAATTCACTCAAAATTTCAGCAGAAAATCTTGTAGAAATTTTAAAGGAAGAGAGCGTAAATTCTTTTGTATTAAGAGGTTATCCGGACGCTGTTCAGCTGGAAGAAAAGAAAAATGTATTTTTGACATCGGCTTTTAAGGAAGGCTTTTTCGAGGTGCAGGACGCTTCATCACAAAAAATAGCCGAACTCTTGGATGTGAAAGAAGGAATGAGAGTGGTGGATGCCTGTGCAGGCGCAGGAGGGAAAACCCTTCATATCGCTGCTTTGATGAAGAATAAAGGACAGATAATAGCTCTAGACATCTACGAATGGAAACTTGCCGAGCTGAAACGAAGAGCGAAAAGGGCGGGAGCTTTCAACATAGAAACTAGATTTATAGAAGATAATAAAGTCATCAAAAGGCTTCACAACACGGCTGACAGGCTTCTGATAGATGCACCATGCTCAGGGCTAGGAGTGTTGAAAAGAAATCCTGACAGCAAGTGGAAAATAGATGAAGATTTCATCAATAGAATAAAAACCGAGCAGGAAAATATTCTGCACAACTATTCTAAAATCCTGAAAAAAGGAGGCAAAATGGTCTATGCCACATGCTCCATTCTTCCACCTGAAAACGGAGAGCAGGTCAGAAAATTCCTTGCCGAAAATACAGAATTTGCCCTCGTGAAGGAGGAAAATATCATGCCGAGCGATGGCTATGATGGTTTCTACATGGCGCTGATAGAGAGAAAATAAACTCCTATTCCTGCTTTGTAGAAAGCATTCTGTGGCTGAAAAATCCTAAAATACAGATAATAAGAATCATCACCCCCCAAAGCCAGCCTTTGTTCTTGAATAAAGGTTCTTTGGTGGGTTTTTCCTTTTTAGGGAGTTTTTCCTCATCGGAGAGACTTGCATCAGATTTTGATAGTTTGAAAACCTTGTCTTCTATCAGTTTTAAATCATATTCTGGAAGCGAAGAATTTTTATTTCCATAAAATAGAAAATAGTTTTCTTCATTTTTTGGTTTAAAATAGATAAAATATTTAGGCGAAACAGCATTGATAGATTTTACAGTAATAGGCGCATTGTCTTGATTTTCAATGATTATTTGGAAATCCTTTGCCCATATCACATCGTTATTTGAAAATGAAAAATCTAAATCCTTTGCTCCATAGTAAATGATTTTTCCGTAGTAAAAAGTTTCATAATTTTTCACCCAGCCTTTTTCTGTTTTTACGCTGTCTACCAGATATTTAATCTCCATAGGGCGCGAAAAAGCATCGTTTTTCTCTATATTCAAAATCAGTGAATAAATAGGGATTTTGTAGGGTAGAGAAAAAGTTATGATAGAGTTTTTGTCTTTTGTGCTGTTGGTTTGTTTTATGTTATTGATTAACAGTTTGTTAAATTCTATTTTCGGTGTGAATTTCTCCTGCATAGAAGCCCTTTGTAAAATGGGAGTTTCTTTACTAGGAATGAAAATTCGGTAAAATTTATAATTCGTTTTTTCGAAAGCCAGCAGTTGGAAATTGTAATCAGTTTTGCTATTTTGGATGGAAAGTATTCGGTAATTTTCCAAAATAGAAAACCATTGTTTTTGGTCATGGCTGCCTTCCAAGGTTATTTTCCAATCAAAATTTTGATTAGAAAAATGCAGGTCAATTTCCTCTATGTCCGCTGTGATGGGACTTTCCAGCGTAAAATAGTATCCATCAGCAGTTTTGGTTTGGTTTAGGATTTTAAAACCTATATATTCAGTAGTTTCATTTTCAAGGGAAGCAAATTGCGTTTTGGACAGCAAATACGGAACCTCCAGCGAGTCTTTTCCCGAAAGCTTATAAATCCTAATGTCAGAAAAATTTTGGTTCAATTTTTCATACATCGGCAAGGGAATTTCTATTTTGTTCCACTCGGTGGCTGGATTAGGTTTTATGGCTCTTTTGAATGAAAAATCATTTTTCTGAGCAAATCCCAAAGCAGAAATTCCCAAGAAAATTAGTGAAAATATGGATTTAATTTTTAGTTTCATCACCGATTTTGTCTTTAAATTTATTGTATAAAAATGAAATGATAAGAAGTAGTAATCCTAAGATAATCAATACGATAGTTTTAGAAATCGTGCTGAGATTAGAGATGTCGTATAGGAATAATTTAGCCAAAGTGATACCGAACAGCACGAGGGCGAAAATTCTGAGGTGTTTCTTCTTCTTGTAAATTCCGAGGCTTACCAAAATAAGTGAATAAACGCTCCAAAGGATGCTTAGTCCTAGTTTGAAAATGTCCTGATAACCAGCGATATCCAGCCAAGTTACTAGTTCATTGCTCAAGAAATTAAGAATAGAAATATGAATCACCGCTTCTAGGAAAACATGGAATTTTGTATTTTCCAGTTGGGTTTTAGCATTTTTGAAAATCGCCCAAAGCGTAAAGCCAGCAGCCCCCCAGAGTAGATATCGCACCAAAATATAGTTGATACTAACATCAAAATACTTGCTATAATGCCCATTGATATAGGAATAGCGAAGATCTCCAAGTTCTCCCAGCCCGTAAGTCTGAGCAGCAAATAATACTAAAAGCCCGATAACAATGGATGAAACTCCTAAAATTTTGTTCTTGAATTTATAGAAATTCAGTAGAGCCATTCCTCCAAAGAATACTAGGGAGTAGTTAAGGAGATATATGTTTCTAAAAATGCCGATATCATTGTTGTAGTCATTGTATTCATCTCCTTTTTCACGGACAAGAACAGACGAACTTTCGTACCAATAATCAAAATAGTATGCAATCTCATTTCTAAAAGTAAGATATGCTGTCAATACTAATAAAGCTGGTAAATAGAAAGATTTTATAGCATTAAAAGGACTAAATTTTTCGCCTTCTGCGTCAGGGTATTTTCTCGAAAGATAAATAGCATAACTATATCCCAAAACAGCAAAAATACCTGTCAGGAAATTAATATTCCAGAAAGCATGAATATCTAAATCAACAGCATAACTATAACGCTCCCAGTCTTCGAGAAAACTTAGAAAAGCAAGTCCAAGTATAGGGAGGGATATTTTTTCGTAAATGGATATTTTTTTTGTTTTTCCAAGCCAAAACAAAATAGCTCCTTGGGCTGTCCACATAAGTGTTACCCAGTTTCCGTCCAGCTGAATTGGTATCGCAATCGTAATGAAAGTGAAAACCATCCCTAATGTGGAGTAGAACAGGGTAGAATTCGCAAGTTTTTTCGATTTAATAAAGAATAAAACAGCAAAATGAATAGCAGCATTAAACAAAGTGAATAACCCTAAATAGGAATCTAATATACTATGTCCATTAAAAATACCAAATCCAAAACCAAAGTAAATAAATGAATTCAATAGAATGAGGATAATATTTACTTTATCCAATTTTTCTTTTGAAATGATATTGTTAAATAAAGAAACTCCATAGAAAACCAAGAAAAATGCTGTAGCAAAGCCTATTCCCAGCGCTTCATATCCTTGCAGACCTGAGTCAAAAGATTTATCTGCAAACCAAGAGCCATATATCATCCAAGTGAAAAAGAAAGCGCTGTAATGTAATGATTTCCAGTCTTTTTTTATAGAAATAAATAAAATCCCAAGGTTGATTATGAACATATAGCTGAACAAAATATCCACTCTTCCAGAGCCTGATGATAGAAGGAATGGAACAGCGTAAGCCCCTATAAGCCCAATGTGGGCAATCACCACACGGTTGTATTTTATCGCAGTAAATACGGTAAAAGCTGTGAATATCAGCATCATCACAAAAGCTAAAGCCTGCGGAATGAGGTCATAAAAACTATACGCAAAATAGGTGATAAAATAGAAAATAGAAATGGCTCCACTTACCAAAACTGCACTGTATCCCTCAAATTTAGGTTTTAGTTTGATTCCAAAACCAAGCAGCCCGATTCCCATCATGTATCCGAGTATAATCCGTGTAAGAGGGCTGATGAGTTCATTTTCAATGGAATATTTAGCTCCGATGGCAACACCAATTACCACAATGAGAATCCCAATTTTGTTAATCCAGCTTTCTCCTATAATCTTCTCTAAATCAGATGGTTGTTTAGGAAGACTTATTTTAGGAGCAGAAATCTGTGGCTTAGGAGTGGTAGGCGCTGTTATAACTGGTTTTTCAGTTGCTTTTTCAGTTGGTCTTTCAACAGGTGTTTTTACTGTATTTGCAGCAGACACAGAAGAAAAATTACTTTGTCTTTTTAACTCAGCTAATTCATTTTCCAGCTGTTTTATTTCATTGTAAACAACAGACTGTCTATACAGTAGGTTGCCTATCCTTTGCTCTAGTTCATTTATCTTTTGTGAATCCATCTTTTGACAATTTAAGCAAATTTACAATTTTATTGTCTAAATATATGTAAAAAGTTTTTGTAAAATCTATTTTTCATGTTAAAGAAAATTATTATATTTGCCGACTAAACTTAGATGATAAAATGAGTACAATATTTATACTACTGATGGTTGCTATCATCATTGCATGTATTTTGTTAGCTATTATTATTTTAGCTCAAAATCCTAAAGGAGGAGGGCTTTCAGGAACTTTTGGAGGAGCATCTTCTGCATCTTTTGGGATACAGAGAACTAATGATTTTATGGAGAAAGCTACATGGACACTTGGCGGTGTCGTGGTAGGGCTTATTTTTCTAAGTGTGGTACTTACAGCAAAGCCTTCTGCAGTTGTGATACCAAATGAGAAGCCTCATACTACTGCGCCAAGTAATGCAGCAAAGACACCAGTGAAAGCTGACGAGTCAGCAAAGACAAAATAAATTTGGGTTAATAATTATATAAATATCGGTTTAAAGCGAATTTCTTTAAACTGATTTCTAATTTTAAAGAAATTTAATTACTTAGTAAAAGATAAAAATAATAATTGATTATGAAAAAAGCAGGAATTTTATTATCATTTTTCGTAGGAATGAATTTTGTTTCGGTGCAGGAAAAACCTGTGTCAGAGACACAAGCAGACCTTTCTATTGTATACAAAATAACCTAATAATCCTTACAGAAAAGGAGCAATATTTTTGTATTGGGGCTGGAATAGGGCTGTTTATAGTAATTCAGATATTCATTTCAGAGGGAATGGCTATGATTTTACGCTTCATAATATGATAGCTAAAGATAGACCGACAGACTTTAGTTTTGATGATTATCTTAATCCGCTTCGTGTTACAATTCCTCAGACTAATGCTAGAATAGGATATTTTATTAAGGATAATTTGGCTCTTGTTTTGGCGTTAGACCATATGAAATATGTGATGAAACAAGACCAAACGACAGATTTCACTGGGAAAATTTCTGACCCTCACTATGCAGCGATGGTTAGAGATGGAAAAGTGGATTTGACAGATGGAGAATTCCTTACATTTGAGCATACAGATGGACTTAACTATGTAAACATCGGAGCTGAGAAATATAATAAAATCTACCAAGGGAATAATTTTAATATTGCTTGGTCTTATGGTGGAGGTTTAGGAGTTTTATATCCAAAATCTAATGTTAAGCTTTTTGGGAATGAGAGAAGCGACCGTTTCCATGTGGCAGGATTTGGACTAGATGCTAGAGCGAGTTTGAATTTTGTTTTCTGGAAACATATCATGGCAAGAGTAGAAGCGAAATACGGATATATCAACATGCTTGATGTGAAGACAACGCTGAACGACAGACCAGACAAAGCACAGCAAGATTTTGTTTTTGGGCAAGTGAATTTCGGAGTTGGATATATTTTCCAAACAAGAAAAAGCAAATAAAAAATGACAGCCATAAGTTAAAACTTGTGGCTGTTTTTATTTAGTCTTAATTTTTTAAAGTCCTAATATTAATTTTGCAATCGTGAAATATACCATCACACCAAGGATATCGTTGGAAGTGGTGATGAATGGGCCTGTGGCAATAGCTGGGTCTATTTTATTTTTGTTGAGGAAGATAGGAACGATGGTGCCTATCATCGCCGCGATGATGATGACAGAAAGCAGCGCTACGGAAATCGTAATAGAAATCATCATATCGTGATGATTTACAAATAAATTGAATCCTAAAATAATCAGTGATAAAATCATTCCTGAAGCCACAGCTACGCTCACTTCTTTCATTAGAGTTTTTAGGGTGTTTTGTCCCAAAGTATTATTGGCAAGCCCTTGCACGATAATCGCCGAAGCCTGTACGCCGATGTTTCCAGCGGTAGCCGCTATCAGCGGAACGAAGAACATCAGGGCAGGGACATGGCTCATTGCTTCTTCGTTTCCTTGCAGAACTCGTGAACCTATCAGACCGCCCACCATTCCGATGAACAGCCATGGAAGGCGAGCTTTGGTGATGTTTAGAATAGTATCCGTAGAGTCAATATCCGTAGCAATCCCTGATGCCAGCTGGTAGTCTTTATCCGTTTCTTCTTTGATGAAGTCCATGACATCATCTATGGTAATTCTCCCGACTAATCTTCCCAAAGCATCTATTACAGGCACTTCAAAGAGGTCATATTTCTGCATGTATCGCGCCACATCTTCGGCAGGTTCATTGTCCTGCACACATCTTATTTTGGAATTATACACATCCGAAACCTTGGAAGAAGTGCTGGTGGTAAGCAGTTTTTTTAAACTAAGGGTGCCGAGGAGCTTGTCTTGTTCGTCCACCACATAGATAGAGTAGACTTCATCCATGTCTTCGGCTTGTTTGCGCATTTCCCTTACTGCGGCAATGATGGATAGATTGTGGTCTACTTTTACCAGCTCCGTAGCCATGAGGCTTCCCGCTACATGGTCATCATAGCGGAGGAGCTCTACGATGCTCTGTGCTAGTTCATTATCATCTATATGCTGGATGATTTCATTTTGCTGATGTTCAGGAAGTTCAGCGATGATGTCGGCAGCATCATCGGAATTTATCTCACCGATGATTTCTTCTGCGATTTCTTTAGTGGAGAAGTTTTTTAGGAATTCTTTTCTGTCTTCTTCATCGATGTACAAAAGCATTTCCGCAGAAACATCATTGTCCATGAGTTCGTAGAGAAACACTTTTTGAGAATCATCTAAAATCCCAAACAAATTTGCAATATCCACCGCCTCCATCTCCGAAATGATTTCCGAAATGGCTTTTGCATTTTTCTCTTCAATATACGAAAGCAGCGGCTGATAGATATTTTCTTCTTTTGGCATGGGCTATTTTAGATATTCTTTCCACTCATTGGTAAATGAGATGAAGTCTTGTACTGAAAGTTCTTCCGCTCGCAAATTTAAGAAATTATGACCAGAAAGTCCCTCAGGAATGTTTAAAACTTTTAGTGCATTGCTGAGTTTTTTTCTTCTTTGATTAAAACCAGCTTTTACGATATTTTTGAATAAAGTTTCATTTCCTGCAAGTCCTTCTTTGGGATTTCTCATTAGTGAAATCACGCCAGATTTCACTTTTGGTGGTGGATTGAAAACATTTTCATGAACCGTGAAAAGATATTTGACATCATAATAAGCCTGAACCATTACGGATAAAATCCCATAATCTTTCGTTCTGGGAACGGCTGCTGTTCTTTCGGCTACTTCTTTTTGGAACATTCCCGCCATTTCTGGTATCTGCTGATAGTTTTCTATAATGTGAAATAAAATCTGCGAAGAAATATTGTAAGGGAAATTTCCTATCACAGCCACCTGCTCATTTGGAAATATTTTAGAAAAATCTACTTTCAGAAAATCTCCCATGAAATGGTTTTCTTTTAGCTGAGGATAATGCTCTTTTAGGTAGGTGATAGACTCTGTATCTATCTCTGCTACGAAGGTTTCGGTTTCTTTTTCTAAAAGATATTTGGTGAGGACACCCATCCCTGGGCCTACTTCCAAGACTTTATCATACCCGCTGAATTGGAGGCTGTTTGCAATTTTTTTTGCGATATTTTCATCGGTTAGGAAATGCTGTCCGAGGTGTTTTTTAGCCTTTACGCTCATTAAATTCTAAATTTTTCGGCAAAGTTAAGGCTTTTTGAAACAAAATTTATGATTTAATTAACATCAATTTTTGCGTATTCCTACTTTGATTTAGCGAGATTTTTTCTATTTTAGCCGAAAAATTTATCAAATGGCACATTCAATAGATGATTTTAATAGAAGAAGGCTTCGTTCCAGTAATATTACTGTGGTTGTCAGTATCTCATTAGTTCTTTTTTTGGTTGGACTTTTCGGGTTGATTTTGATAAATGCACAGAAATATTCTGACTATATCAAGGAACAGCTGGTCGTTGCAGTGTATTTTGATGAATATCTGGATCCTAAGGATTCTGCAAAAGCTGGTGAATATCAGCAGGAAACATACAAATTGATTTCTGGGCAGAAATATGTAAAAAAGACAAAATTCATTACCAAAGAAGAAGCGAAAATAATAGCTAAAAAACAGCTGGGAATAGATACAGAGGGACTTTTCGAGGAAAATATTTTCCCTCCATCGATAGAAGTTACTCTAAAACCAGCCTATGTAGCTCCTGATACTATTAATGCGGTAATGAAGCATTTACAAGGGATAAAAGGAGTAAAAGAGGTGAAAAATGACACCAAAATGACACAGGAGGTCTATTACAATTTGGATAGAATTTTGCTGTGGATTATAGGATTTACCGTATTATTCTTGATCATAGCTATTGTGCTTATAAACAGTTCTATCCGTCTTAAAATTTTCTCTAAAAGATTCATTATCAAGACAATGCAGCTAGTGGGAGCGAGAAGAAGATTTATCTTGAAACCATTTATAAAAGAAGCTGTTATTTTAGGCTCTATAGGAGCGTTTATTGGACTTGTTTTCCTTTTGTCAGCGTGGTATTATTTTACAAATCAGATTGGTTCTGAGTTTGTTCCAGATACTAATAAATTCATATGGCTGATATTGGGCGTGGTAGTCGTGGGAATCGGTATTACGGTTTTCAGTACGATATTTGCGACATGGAGATTCTTGAAAACAAAAACAGACGATTTATATTATTCTTAAAATAGAAATAGCAGAATGAAAACCAAAAATAAAAATATAGAAACATCATCTAAAGAAAACACATTTTATTTCAGCAAAGGTAATTTTAAATTGATGCTGATAGGTTTGGGGCTTATTGCTTTTGGATTTATCCTAATGATGGGCTATGGAGCGAATACCAAACCAGATGGCTCTTTTGACCCAAATTACTGGAATGATGATATTTTTTCTGTGGTAAGAATCAGAATAGCGCCTTTGCTGGTGGTAGTTGGTTTTGTGGTGCAGGTGGTCGCTATACTAAAAAGAAATAAATAATGGATATAGTAAAAGCTATTATTGTTGCAATCGTAGAGGGGCTTACGGAGTATCTTCCGATTTCTTCTACAGCTCATATGGGATTTACAGCGGCTCTGCTCGGAATGGAAGAGTCGGAATATCTTAAAATGTTCCAAGTATCCATTCAGTTTGGGGCGATTCTCTCTATCGTGGTTTTGTATTGGAAAAAGTTTTTTGACTTTTCTAATTTTAATTTTTATATCAAACTGGCTTGCGCTGTTGTTCCAACCCTGGTTTTAGGGAAATTATTTGATGATAAAATAGAAGCAGTTCTTGGTAATCAGATAGTTATCTCTTGTGTTTTGGTTTTGGGAGGAGTGGTTTTGCTCTTTGTTGATAAATGGTTTGATAACAAGGAAAAGATTGATAATGAGAAAGATATATCCATTAAAAAGGCTGTGACCATTGGCTTTTGGCAGTGTTTGGCTATGATGCCTGGGACATCTCGTTCTGCGGCCTCTATCATTGGAGGAATGAGCCAAGGGCTTAGCAGAAAGGCATCGGCGGAATTTTCTTTCTTTTTAGCTGTTCCTACGATGATGGCGGTTACGCTTTATTCTGTATTTATCAAGACTTGGGGAGAAGGAACGCCTAATGCTCAGAAGGGATATGAGATGATTTTGGCTTCCACTGAAAACATTATGGTTTTCATTATCGGAAACATTGTGGCTTTCGTTGTAGCGCTGATAGCAGTGAAGACTTTTATTAATGTTCTTGCGAAATATGGCTTTAAGTTTTGGGGCTGGTATAGAATCATTGTCGGAATAGTTTTATTGATTTATTTTTATTTAAACAAATAATAAATGACTGCGGAGCAAATTCTTGAAGGTCAGGTTTTTCTGGTTGATAAGCCCTTGGATTGGACTTCGTTTCAAGCGGTCAATAAAATGAAATTTAAACTGAAAAAAGAGTTTAAATTTAAGAAAATAAAAGTAGGGCATGCAGGAACCCTTGACCCTAAAGCTACGGGGCTTCTCGTGATATGCACAGGAAGGGCAACCAAAAAAATATCCGAAATCCAAGATGCACCGAAAGAATACTGGACGGAAATAAAAATAGGTGTGCAGACAGAATCCTACGACACCGAAAAACCAGAAATTTTCCCTACGGATATCAGCCACATCACAGAGGATTTTGTGACAGAAGTTTTACAAAAATTTTGGGGTGAAATCATTCAGAAACCGCCCATTTTTTCAGCGATAAAGGTAGATGGTGAGAGGGCTTATGATTTGGCAAGGGCAGGGGCTTCCGTAGAGATGAAATCCAGAAAAACAACAATTCACTACATCAAAGATATTCAGATAGAATTTCCATATGTCCGTTTTTTAGTGGGCTGTTCCAAGGGGACTTATATTCGCTCTCTGGCTCATGATATAGGGCAGGAGCTGGGCGTAGGTGCTTATCTTACCCAGCTCAGAAGGACTAAAATAGGGGAATACAGTGTAGAGGAGGCTTCTGGCAAATTTTTGAGTAATGAATTTTTATTTTCGGAAATTTAGATT
>CAUORE010000024.1:0-27737 GCA_963506915.1 uncultured Flavobacteriaceae bacterium | reverse complement strand
TTTACTAAATTATCACGAAATTCTAGTGCTTCAGGGAAATTATGCCCTGTATCAATATGCACTAGCGGAAATGGAAATTTGCATGGACGAAAAGCCTTTAAAGCCAAATGTACCAAGACTATAGAGTCCTTACCACCACTGAATAATAATGCAGGTTTCTCAAACTGCCCTGCCACTTCACGAAATATATGAATCGACTCAGATTCCAACTGGTCGAGATAATCTAAAGTCCTATCTTTATTCATTTTAATCTCTATAATGATTTTATTTATATTCTATTTATATTCTTTCAGTTTCAAAAACAACAGCCCAAGGCATCCAGCAATCTGAATATTCCGTGGCTATTTCATGCCCATTCGCACACATTCTATTAACCTTAGAACCATCCAATCCACAGCAGCCACTCAGGCTATTTTTAGTATGATAAATGGAGTTAACCAAATCATTCTTATTGATAATGATCTGTCCTATGTCCACATTCCAGTCCACACCATCATTCTTTTTATAAAATCCTCGCGGTAAATAGTCTGTCTCATCTTCCAAACTGCAAACAAAATCCTTTGGCAACTCCTTTAAACAAGGTGTTAAAATGATTCCGCATTCTGCACATTTGATGACTATTTCGCTCATTAGGATTTACTTTTTTTCTTCATTCCAGTGCAGTCCGCACTCTTTTTTTTCTTCATTCTCCCACCACCAGCGTCCTGCGCGGATATCTTCGCCTTCTTTTATTGGGCGTGTCATCGGCTGGTCGCCTATACTTACATAGCCCTGCTCGTGGAGTGGATTGTAAGGGATTTGGTGTTCTTTCAAAAATGGTAAAAGTTCTCCAGTTTTCCAGTGCAATAGAGGATGAAACTTGATGATTTTATTCCCTTCATCCCATTCCACCATCGGCATCTGCTGTCTGTGTGGAGACTGCTCCGCTCTGATTCCCGTAATCCAAACATCATATCCCTCCAAAGCTCTTTTCAGAGGTTCCACTTTTTTTATGTAATCATGCTCTTTTCTCAGCTCTACAGATTTGTAAAATCCATTAACTCCATGTTTTCTTACATACTCCTCTATTCTGTGATTATCAGCATAATAAGCTGGAATGAGCACATTGTATTTTTCATTGGTATTTACCCAAGTATCATAGGTCTCGTAGAACATTCGCCCTGTGTCTATCGTGAAAATATCTATCGGAAGATTATTCTTAAAAATATAATCTGTGATTATTTGGTCTTCCATCCCAAAACTCGTAGAAAAAACTACTTTTTTAGGAAATTTTTCAACCAACAAAGCCAAAGCCTCTTCTATGGGTAATTGTAGTAATATATTGGATAATTCTTCTACCTTCATAAACATTTATTTATCGTGCAAAATTAAAAAACTTTATAGATAACGCCCCAAGATAGCAAAAAATTATTAGTCTGACAAATTAAATCAAACATATGATTTTTCCCTTTTTAAATCTGTGATGAGCATCGGATTATCTTCTCTCATTTTATTAACAAGCTCCTCTACTCTACTAGTTTTCGGGTCTTCCCAAAGCCAGTCCAATTCCTCTTGAGTAATGCCCACCATCTGCAAAAAGGTAACCTCGCCATGAGGCGTTTCTATCGTACCGAGCTGAGGGTCTGGCGCAAATACCATTCCTACCAATTTAGTATCACACTCCAAGCGAATAGGCCCATTGGCAGGAATGAAATGATAGGCTTCAAACCATTTTTTGCTTTCAAATACATAGCGAGCCAAATTCTGCATCACATTCATCGCCCAATAAGGCTCGTGTTTAGCTCCATCCGAATCCTTATCATTCTCAAAAGGAACCACACGAAAAGTAAACTCAAAGCCCCATCCACTAAATTCATTTTCAGCACTTTCAGGCGAGTAATACAAGTCACTCATCCCATATGACACTACATGCCGATGAAAAGCCTGCTCCTCATTATCATAAATACTAATACCATCAAGCGGATCTTCCCCTCCGAGCATAAATTTTAAAACAGGTCCATAATGGCGAGGTTCCTGCTCTGAATATACCTTCAACAATGCCTCATCTATAGCATCCCAACCTACTGAATCAGTCTCTTCAAATTTTGCTTTGTATTGCTCTTTTGTGTATCTCATTTTTTTTAATTTTAATTTATAATTAGTTATTTTCTTCCGCTTCTTCCATTAGTTTTAAATAAGTCAAATATCTTGATTCCAAAATTTTCCCTTCCTCTAATTGGGCTATAACAGAGCATTTTGGTTCATTGATATGCAGACAGTTATGAAACTTACAATTCTTCCCTTCCTCAAATATCTCTGGGAAAAAATGCTGAATTTCCTCTTTTTCTATATCCACCATCGCAAACTCACGCACGCCTGGCGTGTCAATAACACTGCCGCCAAAACTCCAAAAATGCATCTGCGCAAAAGTAGTCGTATGCTTCCCTTTGAGGTGCGCCTCCGATATTTCACCTGTTTTCAAATCAAGTGTCGGTTCTAGTGTATTGACCAAAGTAGATTTTCCACTTCCTGAGTGACCAAAAAACACCGAAACTTTATCTTTCAAAAGTGTGTTCAAGGTTTCTATATTTTCACCTGAAACAGAAGAAATTTTCAAAGTTTCGTAGCCTATATTTTGATAAAGCTGCTGGAGGTCTTCCAAAAGTTCCAATTCTTCGGCATTAAGCGTATCTATTTTATTAAATAAAATCAAAGGCTGAATGTTATACGCCTCACAGCACACCAAAAAACGATCCAAAAAGCCAAGCGAAGTTTCAGGGAATTTCAATGTAAAAATAAAACACGCCGTGTCTATATTAGAAGCGATAATGTGGGCTTCCTTGGAAAGATTGACCGATTTTCGGATGAGATAATTTTTCCTTACCTCTATCTTTGTAATCCACGCGACATCAGAACTTTCCAATTCAAATTCCACAAAATCTCCCACCGCGAGCGGATTGGTAAGCCTTGTTTTCAGGAGTTTAAATTTTCCTCGTATTCTCGCCTCGTAGATGGTGTTTGTTGCAATTTCCTGCACCTGATACCAGCTCCCTGTTGATTTTATAATTAGTCCTTTTTTCAAGAAAATATTTTTTAGTTTTTTTAAGAAAAATCAAATTTCATCAAATCCTCCAAATCCCTCAAAATTGGATTGATTCCAGCAAATTTATCAAAAACTTTTCGCTTTGTAACTACTTCCCTTTTCAGGCTGGTGTCCGCTTTGTAGAGGATTTCTATTTTGAAATTATTTACTTTGTGTTTAAAGTGATTGAAAAAATCCGCCTGAACTCTCTCAAATTCATGCTTTGCGCTGTCCGAAGAATACAAAACTTCTATCTGGTTTTCATCCGCTTTACGAAGCTGGAAGGAGCTTATCGCATTATACGCCACTACATCACTCACTGAGAGGTCTTTTAGGAAATTGCGCCATTCAGTCTGTAAATCAGTATCCGTGAAATGATGGTCAGGAAGGTTTTCTTCTGTTTCAGAAAAAAGATTTAGTTCATCTTCCTTCTCCTTCTTTTCCATATGTTTTTTAATGGAAAATTCTGAAGATTCCTTTATATTTCTGCCTATTGGCTGGACAGCTTTTTTTACTTCTAGTTTTGTAATTTCCTCTGTTGTAAGAGTTTTCGGCGCGGGAGTTTCGTTTTTTTTAGGAGTAGTTTCTCGTAGTTTTTCTACATCACGAAACGGCGGAACCAGTATTAAGAACTTTTTTTTTTATCCATATCCACAGCGGTAAGGCTGGCAAGCTGCATAAGAGCAATCTCCACCGTAAGGCGTGGATTTTTTGAATTTTTATAGTTGATATCCGCATGATTGCAGATTTCTATCGCATTGATAAGCTGCTGCGCTGTCCATTTTTGGCTCTGCTCAGCGTATTTTGCTTTGGTATTTTCGCCAATTTCTATTAAAGCCAAAGTGGAAGGGTTCTGCGCCAGCATTAAATCTCTGAAATGACTGCCGAGCCCAGCGATAAAGATATGCGGGTCAAAACCTTTTTTGACAATTTCATCAAATTTCGCTAAAATAGCAGGAATATCGTTTTCTTTCGCTAAATCAGCCACTTTCAGATATTGGTCATAATCCAATATATTGAGAATTTCGGCAGCGTTTGCAAGAGTAATATTCTTCTGCGAAAAAGTAGTCAGCCTGTCAAAAATAGACAATGCATCACGCAAGGCTCCATCTGCCTTTTGGGCGATAAGAAACAGGGCATCATCTTCATAAGCTATCCCTTCTTTTTCGGCTATTTTCTTTAAATGATTTTGAATATCCTCTATCGTAATTCTCTTGAAATCATAGATTTGGCAACGAGAAAGAATCGTTGGGATAATCTTATGTTTTTCCGTAGTCGCTAAAATAAAAATAGCGTGAGCTGGTGGTTCTTCCAGTGTTTTCAGAAAAGCATTGAAAGCCGCCTGAGAGAGCATATGCACCTCATCTATGATGTACACCTTATACTGCCCTACCTGCGGCGCAAAACGCACTTGGTCTATCAAATGCCGAATATCATCCACCGAGTTATTAGATGCGGCATCTAATTCGTAAATATTAAACGCGAAACCTTCTTCATCAGTTGCTCCTGATTTTTCGTTGATTTTTCTTGCTAAAATCCTTGCACAAGTGGTTTTCCCCACCCCACGAGGCCCACAGAAAAGTAGAGCTTGTGCAAGCTGATTATTCTCTATGGCATGTTCCAGTGTATCCGTAATATGAGACTGCCCCACAACGGAGTCAAACTCCTGCGGACGATATTTTCTCGCTGATACAATGAAATTTTCCATTTGACAAAAGTAATTATTTTTTTTGTTTGAGGCAATTATTTAATGTCATTTATCTCTGTTTTAGCGCCTGATGTAGTTTTTATTGATAAAATTTTCAGTGTCTTTTTATTGAAAGTGATTTCACTATCTTTTATATCTAATATTCCTTTTTTATCTATGTATATAGTCCTATATGCACCCGTTATCACTCTATCATCAACAAGCACTAAGTAATTTTTACTTTTAATTTTTTTCTCTTTTGCTATATCCTCCAAAGTAACAAAATCTGGAAAGTATTCTTTATTTGTATTGATGATAATGTATTCTTTTCCTTTATCTATTTCTCTTCTTACCTCTGATATCTTATCACTATTAATCCCATATATAGACTCATAACTATAATTTACACCATTAAAAACCAATTCAGTTTTTCCTGTTTCTTTAGGATAATTTAAACAAATTTTATTCTGCCCAGAAAGAAAATTACAAAAAACAAGTAACATTAAATATATAAATTTCATAACAATATGGTTTTATTTACATTTATCTAATTTCAGCTTTAAATATATCTTGTTTGGCTATTTTCAGTCAATAAAATTTCATCTAAATTTAGCCTTTGAATTGGTACTTTCTCGCTCCATAAGAAAGCGGATTTTCTCTCTCAATTTCTACTAATCCAAAGCCTTTATAATTAGGATTTACGGAAGTTTTCAGCTGTTTTCTATGGAGTTTTTCATAAGTTGAAAAATCCACCACTTTTCTATTCCCAAGGGTTTCAAAAAGCTGCCATTTTTCCACAACGGACTTCCAGTTTTCATTTATTTTCCCTGAAAAAACCTTGGATTTAGAACCACTTCCATAAGCCAAAAAGCCTAATTCCTTCCCTGAAAGTTCCTCTTCTCTGTCAAAAGACACCTGCAGTGCAGACAGCAGTGCCATGAAAATAGAGGCTGTATAGAGGTTTCCTATCTCAGAGCTTGCTCTCTGTGACGGCTCTATTTTTTGCTTTATAAAATCCAAATATTCTTCGGACTTGGCAAGGGCTTTTTTCTCTTCGTCGGTCGTATAAGGCAGGTTGTTTTCTATGCTGTACAACTCTGTGAAAACCCTCTTTCCATGGAATGCATACGGCAGATGAAAAATCAGATAATGCCAGTTTTCATAAGGTTTTACCAAAGAATTTTGAACTTTGTAATGCTCATACGCTTCCCTAATTCTATTTTGGTAGCATTGATTAGAATACTGCCCGTCAAAAACTGGTTCATCAGAGAAAATCTCCATTTTGTCTGGTGCTGTTTCTGGTGCATTTTTAAGGTCAGATTTTGCAATTTCTCTTCTTGGTTTGAAGAAATCAAAAACACTCTCCGTAGCCACTCCCCATTTTCCTTCTATTTCCAATAAATTCGGTTTCGCCGAAATCAATAAAGCCACTGCGCCAGCGCCCTGCGTATATTCGCCCGTTGATTTCAGTTCATATTTTGCATAATCGGAGGCGATTACCACTGCTTTTTTATCGGGATTAACTTTCACAAAATCCAAACAAGTCTGCAATGCATCCACTCCGCCAATACAAGCAAAAGTCATATCCACCACATCACAATTCCCGAAACATCTCTCACCCAACACCTGCTCCACCATTTGCACCGCATAGGTAGCAGTAGGCTTTGCGGCATCCAAAGCACTTTCCGTTCCCAAATAAATCCTTGCAATATCTTTGGGCTGGATATTATAGTCTTTTATGAGCTTCAGAAGAGCCTCCGCCGCGAAAGTTGCCGTATCTTCGTGCACATCAGGAAGAGCCATCTTGTGAAGCCCAAGACCTTTTTCCAGTTTAGCCGAATCTATTTCTCTATTTTCAGATAACTCATTGATATTCAAATAGAGCGACGGCACATAGAAACTTGCCGCCTCAATTCCATATTTCATACTTTGATTTTCTGGTTTTTATTTTTTCTTATTTAATTATTCTTTCCAGCACCCACTCTATCATCATTTTTTCAGATTTATGGTGATCTGCTGCGAACTCTCCTCTTCTTCTGTTTGCAATCACATTATTAATAGTAATCGCCTTGTGTCCCAATAATTTAGACATTCCATAGATCGCCGAAGTTTCCATTTCAAAGTTAGTAACTCCTAAATCATTCAGCACTTCCAAAAACTGGTCATCCACAGCTCTCAGTCTCAGCTGTCTTCCCTGCGGTGCATAAAACCCTGGGAAAGTCGCTGTATTTCCTACATATTTTGCATCTTTGAAATATTCATACTGACTCTCTGCCCATTCTGAGAAATAAAGCATCGGCTTTATCTTTTCGTATGGGAATTTTGCCAAGAAATTTTTGCTAAATTCATTCTCAAACTGATAATCTTTGTAGAAATGAAGAAGTCCGTCTAGACCTACCACATTCTGTGTAACCAGCATATTATCCACCTCTACATCAGGATTTACACTTCCACAAGTTCCCATACGGAACAGCTGCAAAGACTTGTGTTCTGATTTAAATTCTTTGTTTTTCAAATCAATATTCACCAAAGCATCCAGCTCATTCATCACGATATCAATATTTTCCGTACCGATACCCGTAGACATTACCGTGATTCTCTCTCCTCTGAGCGTTCCTGTATGTGTGTAAAATTCTCTTTTATTTTTCTTAATTTCTACTTTATCAAAGTATTGTGAAACCTTCGGAACACGGTCTGGGTCACCCACCAAAAGAATTTTCTCTGCAATATCTTCTGGCTGAAGGTTTAAATGATATACACTTCCATCTGGATTTAAAACCAATTCTGAGGCTGCTAATTTATTTACCATAATAATTTTCTTTTTTTATTTAATTTTAAATTTAAACTTCCCAAAGGTAAGGAATTTTATTGATTTCTTACTTACAATGTTCATTTCCGAGGTTCTATCCTCCTACTCTCTTGGTTTTGTAACCCATATCAGAGAGAATTTTCATGATTTTATCGCGGTTGTCTCCTTGGATGATAATCACACCATCCTTCTCTGAACCACCGATTCCCAGAGCAGTTTTTATTTTCTTGGAAATATTTTTCAGTTCCTCCTCACTACCTTCGAAGCCTTCTATCAAAGTAACAGGTTTCCCGTTTCGTCCTTTTTTTTCGTATTTGCAGATAAGCGGTTCTCGCTGCTCGTGCTGTTCCTCAGGCATCTGAAAGTCCTGCTCTACATGGTCTGGAAAAAGATTTTTCAACTGGTCTCGTAAATCCATAATCAAATGTATTATTTAATAAAAAACTCTCATCAGTGTGAGAGTTTTTTGTTTTTGTTTTAAAACTATTTATCGTTTGTTTTATCCTCTTTTTTTTCTGGTTTTGGAGGTTTTGGCAGAAGAACTTTTCTAGAAAGTCTCATTTTCTTTCTATCATCATAACCCATGAATTTCACTTCTACCTCATCGCCTTCTTTATATGGTACTTTTTCTGTTCTTTCCCATGCTATTTCAGAGATATGAAGAAGACCTTCTGTTCCTTTAGCTAACTGGATAAATGCTCCAAACTCCATTACTTTAACGACTTTACCTTTATAAACTTCGCCAATCACAGGCACGAAAGTAATCTCGTTAATCTGAGCTACCGCTGCATTTATTTTTTCTCTATCCGTTCCAGAAATCTCTATATGTCCTATTTCTCCTCTCTCTTCTATCGTGATTACAGTATCTGTATCTTTCTGCATTTGCTGAATAATCTTACCACCAGGCCCAATTACCGCACCAATGAAATCTTTCGGAATTTCCATCATCACAAGTTTTGGAGCGTGTGGTTTCACATCTGCATTTGGTTTATCTATAGTTTTCAGCATTTCGCCTAAAATGTGCATTCTACCATCTCTTGCCTGCATTAGGGCTTTTTCCATAATATCCATGGTAAGTCCTTGGATTTTGATATCCATCTGACAAGCCGTGATTCCCTCAGCAGTTCCTGTTACCTTAAAGTCCATATCTCCAAGGTGGTCTTCATCTCCTAAAATATCAGAAAGCACTGTCCATTTTCCAGATTCTTTATCCGTAATTAGTCCCATAGCTATTCCTGAAACAGGTTTTTTCATCTGAATACCAGCATCCATCAAGGCCATTGTCCCTGCACAAACCGTTGCCATAGAAGAAGAACCATTAGACTCCAAAATATCTGAAACCACTCTGATAGTATATGGAGTTTCCTCTGGAATCATCACTTTTAAAGCTCTTTGAGCCAAATTCCCATGTCCAATCTCTCTTCTGGAAGTTCCTCTCAATGGTCTCGCTTCCCCTGTAGAGAACGGAGGGAAATTATAGTGAAGGAAGAATCTCTCATCATGCTGAGAAATTACAGAGTCTATTCTATTCGCATCCAATAAAGAACCAAGCGTTACCGTAGTCAAAGACTGAGTTTCTCCCCTTGTAAAGATAGAAGAACCGTGAGCCGCTGGAAGGTAATCCACCTCACACCAGATAGGTCTTATCTGCTGATTATTTCTACCATCAAGACGGATATTTTCATTTAAAATCAACTGACGAACCGCCTCTTTCTGCACATCATGGAAGTAAGTTTTTGTTAAAACTTCTTTTTCTTCCAATTCCTCTTCTGTATATTTTTCTAAGAACTCATCCACTACTGCACTGAATTTATCACTTCTCTCGTGCTTTGCAGATGGGTCTTTTGCTATATCGTAATATCTTTGGTAAGCATAATCCCAGATTTCCTTTCTCAGTTCTTCATCATGAGTTTCGTGGCAGTATTCTCTCTTCGTTTGAGCTTTTTCTATTCTTGCCGCGAATCTTTCCTGAGCTTCTATTTGGATTTTAATTTCTTCATGAGCGAAAGAAATAGCTTCTATCATTTCCTGCTCAGTGATTTCGTCCATTTCTCCTTCTACCATTACGATTGAGTCTTTAGAAGCCCCTACCATAATGTCCAGTTCCACTCCACTTTGTAGAGTTTCCCAACTTGGATTAATGCTCAAAACTCCATCTTTTTTAATCACTCTAACCTCTGAGAAAGGCCCATTAAAAGGTATATCTGTAATAGCCACCGCTGCTGAAGCTGCTAGCCCTGCCAAAGAATCTGGCATCACTTTTCCATCGTAAGAAATTAATGAAATCATTACCTGTACTTCTGCATGGAAATCCTCTGGGAAAAGCGGACGCATTACTCTGTCCACTAGCCTCATTGTCAATACTTCATCATCAGAAGGCTTAGACTCTCTTCTGAAAAAGTTCCCTGGAACACGCCCTGCTGCGGAAAATTTTTCTCTATAATCTACTGTCAAAGGGAGGAAATCCACTCCTGGGTTCGCATCTTTTGCGGCTACCACAGTTGCTAAAAGCATAGTTCCGCCCATTTTTACCACTACTGCACCATCAGCTTGTTTTGCTAATTTACCAGTTTCTATGGTAACTTCTCTACCGTCTTTCAGCACGATAGTTTCTGTAATTGCTTGAGGTTTATTACTCATAAAATTTAATTTTTACTCCGAAATTTCTACTTTCGGACACCTGCGCCACTTCTTTCGGCAGGCATATTGTTAATACTCTATTAATTTTCGCATGCAAAGGTAAGTTTTTTTGAGGGAAAATTTACCATTTTATTTAAAAATTAAAACCATCCAAATCTGATTGTTCGCTAAACTATATATTCTAATTTTTATGCCACACTATTATCTTTTATCTCTTTCAGTACCGAAACTATATCCTTCGCTGCTTCCATTCCAAAAAGTTCTATGATACTTCCACTATATACATTTTGTAGTTGTGGATTTTCTGACAAGTTATTCAGTTCCAAAATTCCATTTTTTGCTACAGAGTCTATAATAACATCTATAAACTCCATCTGTTTGATATTAAACCCTGAGTAATTAGATACTTTCGCAAAAGCTTTTTTAAGCTCATCTCTATCCATTCCCACTACAGAACGAATAAACACACCTAGTGACCTTCCTTCTAAAATTCTATCAAACAATTCACGAGATTCTTCTGTCCCTTGTGCCAAGAGCATCTCTTCCAAGCGTTTGATATCTACATCTGTTACTTTGATATTTTTACGGAGTTTATCTATGGTCAAATCACTGCTGTTTTCTATAATAAACTGCTTGATTTTCTTTTCATACGCTTCTCTATCAAAAGAGCTGGAAAGAGGTGATACCTCATCTATTTTTATGATATTATCCTCTATATCTGTTTTTATAATAGGTAAATCCTTTTTCTCCAAAAATTTTATCAGCTCTCGCATTTCCTGTCTCAGCTTTTCTAAAGCTTTAGGCGTAGCAGCTTCCCAATATTCCTCTGTGCAAACCTCTTGAAGAAAACCTAGTTTTTCCTTTACTTGTGGAATGCTTGTTTGTTTTTGTAATTTCTCTGCATATGATTTTACCTTTGTGATGCACAGATTCATTTTAGGATTACATTCTATTTTATAACTCAACAGCAAATACATCAGCAGGTCAAAAACCTTTGCAGGAGTATCCTTATCTGTATCTATAATGATTGGCGCTATACTATCTTGCAGCTCCCTCAGAGCATCTTTACCTAGTGTATCCCACGCCTCTCTTTCTTGGTATTTTTCTACTACCTTCAGATGAGGGCGAACGATGAAACTATCCCTTTCCAAAGTATAAAGCAAAACATTCTGCTGATGCAGTACATCTACTAAAACACTACCCAGCTCACGGTTTTCTTCCTCTCCCTGTGCTAAAAACAACTGGCTAAGACTCAAACGAAGGTTAAATATCTTCTCATTCAAAGAGGGCTGCGGAACGGCCTCCATACCTTTGGGGTTTTCGGAGAAAAATTCAAAGTTTTGGCAGAAATCTAATATCAAGAATTCCTTTTTGTCTTGTTCATAGCCAAATAGATCTTTGCAGAGCCTAGTCCCTCGCCCTATCATTTGGTTAAACTTTATAGAACTTTTCACTGGTTTTAGGAACACTAGATTCACTACCTCTGGTACATCTATCCCTGTGTCCAGCATATCTACAGAGCAGGCTATTTGAGGCATTTTATCTTTCTGCTTAAAGTCATTCAGTACATCATCTTTGTACTCCGTCTTGTAATCTATCACTTTTAGGAACTGCCCTTTGTACTGAGGATAATTGACCTCGAATCTTTCACTGATGAAATCCGCATGTTTTCTATTTTTACAGAAGATGATGGTCTTCCCTATACTGTCGCCATCATTCACACGGATACCTTTCTCCATGAGGGTCTGTAGGATGATGTCTGCCGTATTTCCATTATACAGCCACTGGTCTAATGCCGATGCCTCCACCTCATCAGGAATTTCTCCTGTGACAGGATCACAGAATTTTTCTTCGTATTCCTTCTTATCCTCCTCGGAGAGTTCTGCATACTTTATCCCATCTCGCTGGAATTTTGTCTGCACGCTGTACGACTTATATGGCACTAGATAGCCATCACTTACCGCCTCATCCAGCTCATAGTAATATGTAGGATTTCCGAAAGAAAGCCCAAACAGCTCATAGGTGTTCTTGTCTGTGGTCTCTTTTGGGGTGGCAGTAAGTCCTACTTTTATTCCATCAAAATAGTCAAAAATCGCTTTGTATTTATTATACACAGAGCGGTGGATTTCATCAAAGATTATCAAATCAAAATGCCCCACACCGTAGAGCCTTCCCTTTTCCTCGGTCTTGGCTTCATCAATGAGATTTATGAGTGTCTGATAGGTAGAGAACACGATACGGCTGTTGGTATTCTCTTTTTCCTTTACCAAGTTCACCGAAGGAAAATCTGGCAAGTATCGGTTTAGGTTTTCTTGGGCTTGGGAGACCAGCGCTGTCCTGTCGGCTAGGAATAATACTCTTTTCACCCAGTTGGCTTTGGCGAGCACCTCCACCAAAGAGGCTGCCGTTCTGGTTTTTCCTGTTCCTGTCGCCATCACCAGCAGTGCCCCGCGGTATCCCTGTTCTAGTCTCTCGGCGGTGGCTTTTATGGCTTTCTGCTGGTAGTCTCTATTAGTGATTTCTTCATTGATGACTATCGTAGAGGGTTTTTGTTTGGTGGTTCTTCGCTGGATGTTCAGAGCGAGTTCCTCGCGGTTATAGAATCCATAAACTTCCCTAAGGGGATATTCCCAATCGTAGAAATAGATTTGGTATCCATTGGTCAGGAAAATATTCGGGAGCTGTCCGTATTTCTGCTCTAGGGCACGGGCATAGAGTTCTGCCTGATGCTGTCCTATTTTGGCATCGCGGTGGGTTCTTTTGGCTTCTACCACGGCGAGGGGTTTACCATCCTCTCCCCAGAGTACATAGTCTACATAGCCGTCACCTGATGTGCTGGGCATTCCCTGCACGGGGAACTCCTTGACATTGGCAAGGGAAAGGTCCCAGCCTGCTTCTTCCAGCATGGCATCTATGTAGATAGCGCGGGTAAGGGCTTCGTCTGGGTCTTTTGGGATGGCGGTATGGGTTTGGTTTTGCAGCCTGATGGCTTCTATCTCTTTTTGGTATTGTTCGGCTTGTTTTTTTAGGGCTTCTTGCAGTGCTCGGGTTTCTTCCTCTGCCTTTTGGACTTTCTCCTGCATCTGTGAACGCACCATGTTTAGCTGAACCTGATGTGCAGGAGGTATCAGCTCCTCATCAAAGGTAGGAATGGGCAGATACTCCCTCTCATAGAGTCCCATGAGGTAGTATGACACCCCGTGCAGGAGTTTCAGGGCGTGGAGGACATCGGCGGCTCTTAGGTTAGTACCATGGAACTGGCTGTGGGAGCCTGCATTTCCCACCTTACGGATGGCGTGCATCCTGTGAATAATCTCTGGGTCAAAGAGCTGCTGAAACTCCGGCTGGTACATGAGGTTACTGATGGTTCTCTCATATGGGATAGGGATATGGTCATGCTCATAGATCCAATAGATCCAGCTCTCTAGGCAGCGGCGGATGCTCACTGCTGCCAGCATAGGGTGGCTGTAGACAAACTGCTCTGCTTCTATAGCAGATGCCATCACACCTCTAAACTCCGTGGGGATATTCCTAAAATTACTCATCTGTTTTTCTCTTTATGTACTGATTAACCGAAACTCTCCTGTAACAGCGCCTGAAACACCGCCTCACTCTGCTCTATCTCTGCCTTGGCTCTGGCTTTCTGCTTCTCTATATTCTCTACCATCTCCGCAAACTTAACCTGTAAGGATAAAGGAGGAAGGGGAATTTCTAACTCTTCTATTCTAAATATCGCTAACTTAGGAACTCCCACCGCCATTGTTCTTTTTCTAATTTGTTCTTGAATAAATTCGGTTTGAAATAAATAACACAAAAAATAGTTACTTAATCTCTCTTCATGTTTAATAACAAACTTATTTGCATTCTCTGTCAGATTAGCTTTATCCAATTCCTTCGGAACAATCCCTACATTTCCTATAGTTCCCGCTACTGTAATACAAACATCTCCTTCATCAACAATATATCTTGCTATCATTTTTTGTGTTTCGGGTAAAAGGTACTCCAAATCATCTAATGTAATTTTCCCATTTTTAATATTTCCAGCCTTTATATATGGGAGACCTGTATCATACTTTACCAACTTATGCTTCAGTGGAACTCTTTTCCCTCCTTTTATATCACATATATCTTTTATATTTGTTTTCTCCCAGCCTTTTTCGTTGGAGATGGGATCGCCGAAGAGTTCTATAAAGAGGGACTCCGCGAGGGCATCATAGTGGGAGAGCAGTGCCTTGCTTTTTTCTCTAATGGCTGCCGCCTTGTCTAATTTCTCTACAATCTCCTTTTGTACAGACAAAGGAGGGAGGGGGATTTTTGGCTCTTGTAAATTTTCAAGTTTTATATACTTAATAACTCCACCTATGGATTTAATTCTCAACTCCTCTAAATATTCTTCAAGAAAATAATATAAATACTTAATATCAAGAGTTTCATTTGATGTTTGTATTACATAAGTTCTTTGGTAGGCATTAAATTTACCATTATAATATTTTACATTTAAATCTCCATTTCCTGCTACCAAAACACATTCTCCATCAAAAGCATAATTATCAATTCTTGATATTTCTTTTGCACATGTAAAAAAAGGAAATTCACCATTTTCTACTGCTGCATTTGCATCAAGTTTTCCTGTTCTAATATTTACAATATCTCCTAATCTTACTCTCTCCCAGTTCATGATATTTGTTGTAATGTTTTTATTTTTTTGTTTATTGTTTGCTTTTGTCGGTATCCTATTTACTCCCCTAGGGCTGTGCAGGGCTTTCGGTGCCTGCTGATTCCTTCTCCTGCATACGGATGAGGGTTTCGGTGGTATCCTACGGCATGCTCTAGCTCTGGGGGAGGTTTTCGGGGGCTACCTATTCTTTCTCCGTAGTGCCTGCGGGGGTGCTGGGGGTATCTTTCCCCTTGTCCGCTTTGGGGCTGGAGAGGTTGGTATTTTTCACTACCTGATTGATAGCATTGGCTAGGTTGGTATAGGGTTCTTTACCATTGATAAGGGCAAGGGCATTGATGGTCTGCACCAGATTCCTAAACGCCTCTGCCAGCTCCTGCCGTGTGGCTTTGGTTCTTCCTGCCTCTATGGTGCTCTGCTGCTCGGTACGGCTGTTGTGATGCTGTTCTAGTGTGGTATTTGCCACTTTCAGGGCATCTATCCATGGGGCAGCGCCTATCTTCTGCAAATCCTGTGCTGGCTGCGGCTGTGCTATGTCTTGGAGGAGATTGGTAATGATGGCCGTCTCCTCCTGCAGGGGTCTGTCCTGAATGTTTTTCCCAAATTTTTCTAATAAAGTGAGCAGCCTCTTTGCGGCCTCTCTGGATGCTTCTTCTGGGAAGTACTGGAAAGCCTTTAGGTGGGCAGAGAACCCCGAGAGCAGATTGTCCCGCTGGGTATCCAGCTCCTGTATCTTCTGGGTGAGGTCACTTTTCTTAACAGGCGCCAGCGCCTCATCATAGGCGGAGAGCTTTTCATTAAAAATCTGAGCTGCTTTTTCCAGCTGTAGGGTTTGGAGGTTTTCTTTTGCGAGGAAGTTTTTCACATTGGTCATCGCTTGGAAGAACTCCATCACTCGGCTTTTGTCTAAACTAAATTTCTTGATCATGTTTAATATTTTTATTGGGTTTATTTATTCATCAGAGCTAGGAGCTCTTCCATCAGCTGGGCTCTTTCTGTATCTAAGGCCTGTATCTGGCTGATGATGTCTGCTGGTTTCTCGTATTCTTTCTGCTGATAGACTACTTCCTTATATCGTGAGATGGATAGGTCATAGGCATTATCTACGATTTCCTCCTTCGGTACTAGGAAACTCTGCGCTGTGCGGGGTCTGTCTGCCTCCTCTTCTCTATGGTGGAAGCGGTGGATGATATCAGGGATATCATTCTCTGCGATAGGGTTTCGTTTGTCATCTAGGCTGAAGCCATCAGCTTTCATATCATAGAACCAAACCTTGCCGGTACCTCCTGCATTGGTTTTAGTAAAGATAAGGACAGCGGTGCTTACTCCTGTATAAGGTTTGAATGCATTAGCTGGTATGGAGATTACCGCATCTAGACACTGGTGTTCTATGATTTCTTTTCTGATTTTTTTATGAGCATTAGAACTGCCAAAGAGTACGCCATCTGGTACGATTACGGCACATCTGCCGCCTACTTTCAGCCCTCGTATCATCAGCCCCAGAAAGAGGAGTTCGGTTTTCTTACTCTCTACCATCTGCAGGATGCTGTCATCCACGCTTTCTTTATCCAGACTTCCTTTGAATGGTGGATTGGCAAGGATAAGGGAAGCTTTTTCAGTAAAATCGGCATTGTTCTGCGAAAGGCTGTCTACATCTATCAGCTGTGGGTTTTCTATACCATGAGAGATGAGGTTCATCGCCCCGATTCTTATCATAGTAGGGTCAAACTCCATCCCCATGAACATCTCATTGGCATAGTGTTTTTGGACTTTGCTGTCTAGGAGTTCTTTGGCGTAGTGCTCATTGAGGTATTCTATACTAGAAACTAGGAAACCGCAAGTCCCAGCCGCAGGGTCACAAATAACATCTTCGGGCGTGGGCTTCATGAGCTCCACCATCATCTTGGTGATGTGTCGCGGGGTACGGAACTGGCCGTTTTGTTTGGCTGTAGCGAGTTTACTGAGCATGTATTCATAGACATCGCCCTTGGTATCGGTATCTTTCATGACCACTTCGCTGAGCATATCCACCACCTGAGCGAGCAGCCTAGGTGTAGGAATCACAAAAGAAGCATTCTTCATAAACTTACTAAATGCGCTGCTCTTGCCTCCGTAGTTTCTCATAAAATCAAAAACACCGTTCTCCTTACGGAAAAGCTCAAACATCTCTGCAGGAGAAAGGTTCTTAAAATTTTTCCAACGGAGATGGCTCTCCTCCTCCGTGTAGATAGGATTTACTACCTCCACACCTAGTAAAGAAGCATTTTCCTCTTTGGCGGTCTGCTGCTCATCCAGCATCTTGATGAATAATAAATAAGTAATCTGCTCGATAACGGACAAGGGATTAGAAATCCCTCCAGAATGAAACGCCAGCCATACTTGGTCTATTTTAGATCTTAAATCTTGTGTAAACATTTTGTATTATGAATTAAAGTGATTAAAAAAAGACATAAACCCTTGCCTTTCCTAATATTCGTTCCTCACAAAAGTATCGCTTTTATCCATAATAAACAAATAAAAAAAGCAACCCAAAATACTGAGTTGCTTTTTTTATGTTATCTGAATTATTATTTTCTAATTCCAAGCTCTGCAATGATAGCTCTATATCTGTTGATATCTTTCTTTTTAAGATAATCCAGAAGTCTTTTTCTCTTACCTACCAATTTTACTAGTGATCTCTCAGTAGCATAATCTTTGTGGTTAGATTTTAAGTGTTGAGATAAATGATTAATTCTAAATGTGAAAAGAGCGATTTGCCCTTCAGCACTTCCTGTGTCCTGTGCAGATTTTCCATGTTTTGCGAAAAGTTCTGCTTTTACTTCTTTTGTTAGATACATTCCAATATTATTTAAATGATTATTATGTATGAGGCTGCAAATGTAAAAATTATTTTTAGAATAAAAAATTTTTTATGCTAATTTTTAGTAAATAAATTAAAGTATCTTTGTGCGGAATATGAATCGGAAAAAATTTATACTATTGGGCATCGCAGCTGGGCTTGTTTTAGCTGGCTGTTCTAGTTTTGGGAGTAAATTATTAGGCTACAAACCTGATTATAAATTAGGTAAAATAAAGAAAATAATCTACTTCCAGCCCACTGTTTTTCCTGAAATAGAAGAAATAAAACCTCCAACAAACCAAGCTTTTTTTAGTGCCGTAACTGACCAAATGAGCCTTTATAGCGGTAACATAAAAACTGTTCAAATGGATAGTTCTATGGACTATGATAATGTTGATACTGAGTACATTAAAGAAGTTGGAAAGAATAATAATGCCGAAGTGATAATCGTCCCAAAAGTCAAATACTTCAAAGTAGGTATTGGTAAATATGTGTTTTCTAACCAAGTATTGGTAAGCCTAAAACTCTATGACAGCGATGGAAATCTGATAATGGAGAACCAATACGACACCTACAAAGGCAACGCCAGACTCATAGGAAAAGCCGAAAACTCTATAAAAGTAGGAACAAAAGGTGCTATCAAAGATTTGATAAAAAATCTACGAAAACTCAAAATGTTTTAAACAAAAACTGCACTTACCAGCATAGAAACAACTCCTACAATAATCCATATTTTCAGTAAAATAGACACTGCAAAATAGTTTTTCTTGATCTTATTTTTTAATAAAATTAAAATAAAAAGAAGAAAAACAATCGTAGCTCCAAAATAATACGAATGCAGACCCAAATCCTGATTTGTCAATATAAACAATGCAAGAAAACCCGCTGATAAAAGCAACATCTGCACAAGTTTAGATGTTTTTTCAACGCCATAAACTATCGGAAAAGTTTGATAACCAAGAGCTTCATCCGCTTCCCGACTGAGCAAATCCTTTATAATATCCATACTCAGCAGGAACAAGAACAAAAACACCGACAAGAGAAAAATCCCTATCGTAAAGTACTGATAATAAACCAATATCCCAAAAAACGGATAAACAGAGAGCAGCACATAGGTGAAATTATTCACCAGCAAAATCTTGCTGAGCTTGTGGCTATAAAACCAAATAAAAAACTGATAAACAATAAAATACAAAAATATTCGCCAAGAGAGATACAACGAAATTCCCAGCGATAAAATATTCAAAATAAGATAAAAATAAAGGAAATATTTTTTCTTCAGAAAAGCCTGCAATCTAGCACGAAAAGGCTTGATGATTTTATCCTTTTCCTCATCATAAAACTGATTTATCAGCCCGCCAGCCGCGATGCTCATCAAGGAACAAAAGATAATTCCATGAATTTTAACATCTGTAAAATCAACGGTTTTAATTATAAAAAAAGTAAAAACATAAAGCGAAAAAGTAAGAAAAACCAGCCTGAAAATCCTCACTCCCAAAAGCAGACTGACAAACTGCATCGCCCTATGAAGAAAAAGGTTTTTCATTCAGAAATTGTTTAAAATCTGTAAATCACCTCTTTATGAAAACCTTTCAGCATTTTTTCAGCTTTCTGATAGTCCTTAGTAAAGCCTAAAATATAACCTCCACCGCCACTACCACAGAGTTTGAGGTAGTATGCATTGGTATCCAGCCCCTTTTTCCATGCATTGAAAACACTATCTGGAATCATCGGTCGGAAATGCTCATACGCCCATTTGGAAAGGGCTTTCATGTTCTTAAAAAACGGCGTCATTTCCTTGTTCAAAAAGGACTGAATGCAAGCATTATTATACTTGATAAACTCCTCTTTCAGGGTTTTTCTAAATCCTTCGTTTTTTAATTTTTCAAAGAAAATCTGAACCATAGATCCTGTTTCTCCCACTACGCCAGAATCAATAAGGAAAATCGCACCTTTTCCTTCGTTTTCTTGTGGAATTTCCACTCTGCCCACATTTTCCTTGTTTTCTATCAAAATAGGCAGGTTCATGTAGCAGATTAGTGGGTCTATTCCAGAACTTTTGCCATGGAAGAAACTTTCCAGCTCTCCGAAAACTTTTTTCAGTTCCTTCAATTCGTTTTTCCCGATTTCTTCGGGTTTATGCTGAACTACGGAATATCGGTCAAAAATAGCTGCTACCAAAGCCCCAGAACTTCCCACGCCATATCCCTGCGGAATATTAGAATCGAAAAACAATCCGTTTTCAATATCTTTCTTTAAAGCTGATAAATCTAATCTGAACTGCTCTGGAAGTTCTAATTTTGCTAAATATTCCCAATATTTTTTCAGAGATTCATTGGATTTTTTTTCAAACTCTGATTCGAGAGTAGAAAACTTGAAACAACCTTTATAAAAGCTGTATGGCAGGGTCAATCCCTGAGAATTCTCGATAATCCCATACTCCCCAAAAAGAAGAATTTTAGCATAAAAAAGAGGATTCGGCATTGTTATTTTATTTTTTATAAAATTGATTTAACTAATATATTAAGTGACCACAGAATGACCAACACTCCGACTCCTACAAACATAGCTTTTGTAGGGAGTTTTCCTGCTAGTTTTGCTGCCAAAGGCGCCGCCAGCATCCCACCAAGAACCAGCCCCAAAATAACCTGCCAATGGCTCAGCCCTAAAAAAGCAAAAAATGTAAGCGCACTAGCAAAAGTAATAAAAAACTCTGATAAACTGACTGTTCCGATCACAAATCTCGGTGTTTTTCCTTTTGAAATCAGTGTTGTCGTCACCAAAGGCCCCCAGCCTCCACCTCCGAAAGAATCCAGAAAACCACCAAAAAACGCCAGCCAGCCTACATTTTTCAGTTTTTTGGTTTCTTTTTTCTTTCCGAAAACCCTTACCAAAATTCTTACTCCTAATAAAAAGGTGTAAAATGCAAGTATCGGCTTAATAATATGAGTGTATTCCAAACTAAACATGGACAATAAAACCGCACCTGAAACCGCACCTATTACCCCTGGGATAATTAGGAACTTCAGGAGTTTTTTGTTCACATTCCCGAATTTATAATGGCTTAGACCAGATGCCCCACTGGAAAACATCTCTGCCGTATGAATACTACCACTAATGGCAGGAAGCGGAACACCCGCACTCAGCAGTGCTGCCGTAGAAGTAAGCCCATAGCCCATTCCTAGAAGCCCATCTATAAGCTGAGCCACGAAACCTATGAGAATCATCCAATAAAACAGCCCATCTATTTCTCCTACAAGCCATTTTATCCCTGTTGAAAATTCATCGTAAGAAATAAATAGATTTAAAATATTCCCAAGTATCAGAATAAAGAAAGCTGCGATACTTGTAAATGCAATCTTTTTCCAATAACCACCTGTATAACCCTGAATATCAGTAGACTGAACATCATCCACTTGAATATAAAAATCATTAAACTCTGGATAAAGAGGCGCATTTGTGAGGATTCCTCTATCTTTAGCTTCTTTGGCTATTTGTTTGGTTTGTAAAGTATCTTTCAGTGTTATGAAAACCAATTCTTGATTTTCTAAATCCGATTTTTCAAAAGTTTTTTGGGCAATAGATAGATTAGCACAGACCTCTCTGAGTTCCTCTATCCTATCATCTATTTGTTCCCCAACCACCAAAATTTCAGAATTGGGAGCATTTTCAAGGATATAAAGCACCTGCTCAAACGCCAATTCCCCACCGCCAACGATGAGGATTTTTCTATCTACCATGTTTAGAAAAACAGGTAAATGCTGAGCTATATATTTACTTCCCTCCTGAGAATTCATCCATTATAATCCTTCAATCTTGTCAGTAAGGTTGTCTATAAAATTTTGCAACGGCTTCTCTACCATCATTTTAATGAATGGATTAAACTGCCCTTCGAATAATATTTGGACTTCGGATTTATTTTCAGAAACTGGATCCATCTGCCCTGTCAGAGCGAAATCCAAGGAAGAATTTCCTGATGTAAGCACCACCTTCTTGTCCTCCACCATTTCTGAGATTTTCAAGGCTATTTCGGGCATTCCTTTTAGACCAAATTTAAAGCCATTTTCTGTTGTTTCAAAAGAAACTAAACTCTCTGGCATCAGATGTTTATAGTCTTCAGGTTTTTTCAGCATTTCGAATAAATCTTTTGTAGATTTATTTACCATCACTTTTCTTCCTTCTAATTTCATTTTTTATATTTTTGCAATATTAACTTCAAAGATTCAGCAAATGTATAAAGTTTTTATCAATGAAAAAAAATTATCCATCAATAATCTTCCTAATGATGATGAAAAAAATATCGCTTATGAGGATTTTGCAACCATAGAAATGGCTCTGGATATCTTAGAAAACTCTTCGTGTAAATCCGTAAACCTCTACGGCGAAGACCCTGATAAAATCTGGGATGATTTCCACGGTTCTTTCACCAATATAGAAGCAGCAGGCGGCATCGTGAAAAATGATGAAAACAAAGTTCTTTTCATCTACAGACTGGGAAAATGGGATTTACCAAAAGGAAAACTAGAGCCTAACGAATCCCTAGAAAACGCGGCTGTAAGGGAGGTGGAAGAAGAAACAGGAATAGAAAATCTGAAACTCCAGAACTTCATCGGGTCTACTTATCACACCTATCGGGAAAGAGAAAACAATGCTCAGATTCTAAAAACCACTTTTTGGTATCTGATGAAAAGCACTGACAGCAAAAAACTTATCCCACAAACCGAAGAAGGCATCACGAAAGTAGAATGGAAATCCAAAGATGAAATCCTCTCTGAAGTTCTCCCCAATACTTTTAAAAATATTGAATTGATTTTAAAAGAAGCAAAAATCATTTAAAACAAAAAAACTCTCAAAATTGAGAGTTTTTTTATGCTAAAAAAGCCCGTTTAATTCGGCATCTATTCTATCCAAAATATATCCGAAATCCTCTTCTCTTTCCACAAAATCCAAATCATTTACATCTATAATCAAGAGTTTTCCTTCTTTGTAGCTGTTGATCCACGCTTCGTATTTATTATTAAGCCTCATCAGATAATCTATACTTATTCCCGACTCGTATTCTCTTCCTCGTTTCGCTATTTGTTTGGTAAGAGTAGAAATATCTGCTTTTAGATAAATCAATAAATCTGGCGCAGAAACGAAGCCCTTCATCAACTCAAAAAGAGATGAATAATTCTGATAATCCCTCTCCGAAAGCAAGTTCATCTCGTTAAGATTTTCCGCAAAAATGTAGGCATCTTCATAAATTGTTCTGTCCTGAATGATATTTTTTCCGCTCTCTCTAATCTCTTTAACCTGTCTAAATCTACTTCCCAAAAAATACATCTGTAAGGCAAAAGACCATTTGGACATATCTTGATAGAAATCATCCAAATAGGGATTGTGATCCACATCCTCAAACTGGGCACTCCAGCCGTAATGCTTGGCAAGCATGGTCGTAAGTGTAGTTTTTCCTGCACCTATATTTCCTGTAACTGCTATATGCATATTTTCTTTCTTAAAAAATGAATTTTATAATAAACCCTAAAACACGCTGCTATTTTACTTTTATTTCGTAAATCTTATCCCAGTTTTTTCCTGTAATCAGCATATTATCACCCTTAAACGCTATTCCGTTCAGCACATCATCAGCATCGGTAGAGTGTTTTTTGTTGATTTCTGTCAAATCTATTTTGCCTACTACTTCGCCGTTTTCTGGGTTTATTTTCAGAATATATGGTCGCTGCCAGATGTTCGCGTAGATAAATCCATCGTGATATTCAAGCTCATTGATTTTTTCATAAACCTCTGATGGCCCTGCTACGGAAATAGTTTTCACTATTTTCTGAAGATTGTCTGGAGATATGAAATAGATATTCTTTGTCCCATCAGAAAGAATGAGATTTTTCCCATCGTAGGTCAGCCCCCAGCCCTCGGTAAGTCTGCTAGGGTAATTAAATTCTGATAGTTTTTTAAGAGTGTTTTTATCATAAACAAAGCCCTTTCTATGCTGCCAAGTAAGCTGATATATTTTATCTCCCACTATGGTACTTCCCTCTCCAAAATATTCATCATCCAGCTTAGTTTCTGCTGTATTGGTCGTAGAGCCCAGTGTATATTTTATTACTTTGGATTCCCCTGTCTGCCCATTACTTCCATAAATGGTATTTCCCTCCAACTGGAAGCCCTGAACGAAGTTTTCTGCATTGTGCGGATATTCTGCCACCACTTCATAAGTCAACTCTTTTTCAGGAGTTTTTGAAAGCACATTGATGACGGCATCTATGGATAGATTTTCCCCTGATTTAGTTCTCACATTGATAGTCACAGCATTATCCCCCAATGTAAAAAACGCTGGGTCTATCTTCAATATCGCTGTCTCCTTGTCTCCAAAACTTATGCTTATACTCTCCGCATTATCAGTAACTTCCTTTGGGAAAGTAATCATATCTCCGAAGTGGTATCCTTTGGTCTCCATAGCCAGATTATACTCATTCATGCTATCTAAAATCATCTTGTCTTTGCTACAAGATGCCAATAATACCAACGCCAAAATGCCCTTAAAAATACTTTTTTTCATTATTTAAAAAGATTATCTAAAAATCGCCCAAATTTAAGGATTTTTTGAGTTTAGAAAAAATTTAATTTACATTTCCACTAATCCACTTATTCACAATCTCTTATCCAAACCACTTTCAGAAAAAACTAAAAATCCCTCCAAAAGAGGGATTTCTTTATTTATTCAGCACCTTTTTCAGGCGATTATAGATTTCTTCGTAAGCTTCGGTCACCTCGCCCAAATCTCTTCGGAAACGGTCTTTGTCCAGCTTTTTCATGGTATCTTTATCCCAAAGACGGCAGGTGTCTGGTGAAATTTCATCCGCCAAAATAATTTCTCCATTTGGTGTTTTACCGAGTTCTATTTTGAAATCAACCAAAATGATGTTCATTTTATCAAATAAATCTATCAGTATTTCATTAATTTTAGCTGTCAGCGCATACATTTTGTCAAGTTCCTCTCTCGTCGCCGCGCCCAAAAATATCGCATGATAATCGTTTATCAGCGGGTCTCCCAGTGCATCATCTTTATAGCAGATATCAAAAATGGTAATCGGTGATTTTGTGCCTTCTTCCACGCCCAAACGCTGAGCCATACTTCCCGCTACATAGTTTCTCACAATCACCTCCAAAGGAATGATACTCACCTTTTTAACGAGCTGTTCGCGGTCATCTATCTGCTTGATGAAATGAGTAGGAATTCCCTTTTCGTTCAGGTATTCAAAGATAAGTGTAGTGATGGCGTTATTCATTTGCCCTTTTTTGTCCACTTGTCCTTTTTTTTGGGCATTGAACGCTGTGGCATCATCTTTAAATCTCACAACCACCTCATCAGGTTTTTCTGTGGCGAATATTTGTTTAGCTTTTCCTTCGTAGAGCATTGATTTTTTTAAGTCCATTTTTATTAATTTTTTTGAGTTGCTAAATTAATTTTTATTTCCCTTAATTCCAAACGATTTAAAACCGAAAAAAGCCCTTTCCAAACAACATTTGTCTAAAAAAGGGCTTTTCATCATCATATGTTAATCCAAATTTTCTATAAGTGTGCGCAGATTTTTCAAATCTTTTTTGGATAATGAAGGGCGGAGTTTTTCTATCTCCAAGATACTTCTTCGCAGAGCATCCAGTGTGCCGTCATAGTAGACATTATCCACCTTTGGATAAAGGTATAAATCACATGTCTGACCCATGAAATGCAGCAGCTGTTTCTGTAATTCCTCATTTTCGAAAACAGAAACCTGTCCATAGATATCGCTGCAGAACTGCGGAATGGCTTGTTTTAAGTTTTCTGATTTCAAAGCACCATCAAGAGCCAAATTCGGTTTTTTCTCCATATGCATGGTCTTGTAGGCTGAATTGTATTTAGGGTATACTGTATCTTCTGGTTTATATTCTTCTGGTTCAAGAGCTCTCACCTCAGTCGCCTCCTCTATCTTCGGTGCTTTTTTAGGATCAAACGCCTCTACTTCTTTCACATATTCTTGGAAGAATTTCATTAGCTTTTTATACTCTTCCTTGCTTATATGTTTGGTTTTCAAGTAGTTTTTCAGGACTGATTTATAATTTAATTTCAGAAGTGCTATAGTTTTTTTTCTGCCCTCTCCCGATGTATAATCTTCTTCATTGGCACCGAAAGCTACAATCTGATAAAATAGTGCTACATTATCTAAACCATTGTTTTTATATGCATTCGTACTATATACATCCAGTAAAGGATCAGCTGTATAGTCTTCTTCTGATACATCAACTCCTGAACAATTATGTTCTTCTTCTCCTCCTGCTTCTGCTATTGCTGCTGCTTTTTTCTCTATTTCAACAAAACCTTTTTCTATCTGCTGGGTATCCAAAGTCATAGATAAATTCAAAGGTTCGTTTTTGGTTAGATTAATGATAATCTTATCATTTCCCTCTTCAATAGCTGCAGAAAGTATCAGACCTTTTTTGGTATTTCCGCTGAATACTTTACTAAAATTGTCAAAACTACTGGTTTCATCCACACAGACCTCCATGACAGCTTTCCCTTTTCCTACCAAAGCTCCCTCGTAGTAGTTACAAGAAACTCCTCCTACTTTTCCTTTTTTATTTGTTTTGGTAAAATCAGCCTTAATGCTTACATCTTCCATACCTAGAGGACTCATTGCTATGGTTCTATCCACCGCATCTATCATCGCCCAGAAAGGAGATTTTTTACCAAAAAGCATATAGTAACTACCGATACTATTTTCCTCTTTAGGATTGATTCTCAAAAGACCATATGATGAGGAATGATAATACTCCAAAGCGCCCAATTCATCGAGAATCCTTCTAGCTTTTTTACCATTGGTCACTTCCTGTTCGTAGACTAGTTTTCTATCAAATTTCACGGTTTCCATCTGCCCGAAAGCAAGCGAAACCACGAATAAACCGAATGTAAAAAATAGTTTTTTCATAATATTTTATTTTAATCTGTTTCCTTAAAAAATCACTCAACTAAATTAAGGTTTTTTCAGAAATGAATAAAATATTTTTTCGTTTTTCTAACAAAAATCATACTTATTCCCTTGGTAAAATAGGATTTCCTTTTATATCCAAAACAAAGTGCTGACCGCTTTGGTCGGTTGCTAAGAAATATACGGTGACTTTGTTTCGGTCTGTTTCATCATATTTTTTTATTTTTTCTGATGAAGTGTAGATTATATCGTATATTTTATACTTCTCCTGTGGTTTTATCAGCCATTCTTGTGTCATCAAATCTACCACACCTGATTTTTTAATTTTTTTGATATTTTCATTATCCTTTTGAGCACTATATCCTAAAACTCCACTATATACTTCTTGTAGTAATTCTCCATAAAGTTTCTTTTTCCCCGATATAGTCACCAAACCTCTTTTTCCCTCTAAATCTTCTACATAGAAAACATTCTCTCCTGTCTCTCTATCTTTATAATAAATATCTAATATTTCTTTAAAATGAAAACCTTCCTTCTCCTCTCCTTTTTGGTTAATAAGTACATTAGTTTTATCTTTTTTAATAATTATGATATAATATTCTCCTTTATACAATATTGGGTTTGATATATATTCATAATCCTTATTATAGGCTGTCATTCTTCCTTGTTCATCTACTTGAAAACCAAGCTCATCTGTTTTTTCAACATCAAACCATTCTCGTTCTGGCATAGGGCAATATGTTACAAGTGGCAAAATATCATAATTTGTATTAATCATCATTCCATAGACCCACTTCCCTATATTTATATCAGCTATAAATTCAGGATTAAAAGTGCTTGGGCTTCTCATCACAAAATCTGTAAGGATTTTTCTAGATTTCACATCCATCAGCGCCCATTTCTTGCCGTCTTTAGAATATGGAACTAAATCTGTGGGCTTGTAATTTTTTATTTTATCTACAATCTGTTTTTTCATCATCTTTTCTAGTTTTTCCTCACTATTTTGTGCAAAGCCCAATACACCTATACCAAGCATCACGGCTAATAAAATTCTTTTCAT
>CAUORE010000023.1:0-28209 GCA_963506915.1 uncultured Flavobacteriaceae bacterium | reverse complement strand
TATCATGATATTATTTTATTATATTTGTATATAGATATTTAAAAAAAATATCTCCCCAAATCATTTGGGAAGATACCTTTATTATTTTATAAGATTATTTTAGATAATCTAAACTATCTTTTTTTAAAAATTAAATTGTATTATATTATATATTTATAGTATTATTTGGTTTAAATTATATAATAGCTTCTCTTATTTTGGTTAATTTAGCTAAAAGATTATCTAATTTGTCTAGTTTAAGCATATTTGCTCCATCGGATTTAGCTTCAGAAGGATTAGGATGTGTTTCTAAGAATATTCCATCAGCTCCTACAGCAATTCCTGCTTTTGCGATAGTTTCTATAAGTCCTGGTCTGCCGCCAGTTACTCCGCTTTCTTGATTGGGTTGTTGTAATGAGTGGGTGATATCTAGAATTACAGGAGAATATTGTTTCATAATAGGAATTCCACGATAATCTACTATTAAGTCAGTATAGCCGAAAGAATTTCCTCGTTCTATGATGGCTGTTTTTTCATTTCCAGAGTCTTTTACTTTCTGTACGGCGAATTTCATGGCTTCTGGTGATAGAAACTGCCCTTTTTTCAGAGTTACGACCTTGTTGGTTTTAGCAGCAGCTACCAAAAGATCAGTCTGTCTAACCAGAAAGGCAGGGATTTGTAATACATCTACAAACTGAGCTGCCAGCTCGGCGTGCGCATTTTCGTGGATGTCTGTGGTGGTAGGAATGTTGAAGGTTTCGCCTACTTTTTTCAGGATTTTAAGTGCTTTTTCATCGCCTATTCCTGTGAAAGAATCCACACGAGAGCGGTTGGCTTTTTTAAAACTCCCTTTGAAAATGTAGGGAATGTTATATTTATCAGTGATTTTGATAACGGTTTCGGCTATTCTCATGGCCATATCTTCGCTTTCTATGGCGCATGGACCAGCTATTAGGAAGAAATTTTTAGAATCTTTGTGGCTGATGTTTGATAAATGCTGTATCATATATATGTATTTAAATTTTCACAAATATAGGTTTAATTTTAATAAATATTCAATAGAAAAAGCGAGTTGTAAGACTCGCTTTTGTAGGTTTTATTCGGTTACACTTATGACTTTTTGGGTTATTTTTTGAGTTTTTTCCTTTTCATAAGTAGAATCAAAAGGTTTCATAATAGGGAAAAGGAACTGATAAAATGGCGTGATATTCTGCACTTCCTCAGATTTTTCAAAAGCCTTTTCTTTTCCCATCATCTCTAATTTCTTGATGAAATTATCAAATCTTTTGTCAATAACCGAAATAGAATTAACTAAATATTGATATCCTTTGTCTTTTTTACCAGCGATTTCGTAGCCATTTACTACCGCCTGAACCACCATAGAGTAGAGCATAGGCTGGGTAACCATCTGTCTTCTAAGGAGATTTTGTTCTCGTTTGCTGAGGCTTAGATAATAGTCATATTCGCTAAAAATATCCTTTTTCATCTGTTCAGCCAATTTAAGACCCTTTTGCTCTTCTCCAGCTGCAATATATCCGAAAATAATAGCACTCACGGAGCGAGGGTCATTATATTTCTCCACAGGAATTTCTCTGGAAGCCAGATCTAAAACTTCCAAAGCTTTTGCTTTTTGTCCTTTTAAAGCTAATGCTTCTGCGGCTCTTCCTGCTGATGTTCTGTAGTTCATGATGTTGGAAGTTGCCGTTTCATCATAGTGTACTTTTAGGTCTTTGAAGTTCCCCCAACGGAAATTTTTAACAACTTTGTAGAGTTCATCTGCATCTACACGCCCTAAATCTCCATCTTCTCTTTCTGGTGTTTTTATAGGAACAAGGCGATAATTAAACCCATCAAATTGTAAATAATCATTTAGATAAAATATATTGTTAGAGCTGTAAATACCTCCAGAGGAGAAACTTATAGGTCTTTTCCAATCAAAATTTGCTAAAATATCCATCATCATAAGTTCATTTTTATACATAGTAGAACCTTCGTAGTTAATGATGATTTCGTTTTCTGCAAGTGAAGCATCCTGAGTTTTTATAATTCCTGATTTTACTGCATTTTCTTTGTTTACAGGCAACACGAATTTGCTCACAGGTAGGAAGTTAAACTTATGATATTGCTCTTCCCCAAATAACATTTTTAGAATCATATCCTTGTCCTCTGATTTGGAACGGAGGAACTGGATAGCTTCTTTTAATGTCATGGTTTCTTGGGTTAGATATTTTCTTAAAGAAACCAATTCTGTCGCTGGAACTCCTTGTTCTTCAAGGTTTTCAAAGATGCTTGCCCAGCTGTTTTTACTCATTAGATAGATTTGGTCATTCATTCCATCTCGATATTCAGCATGAGAAAGTGAAGAAGGAACAGGCATCGCATTATAAGTTCTTCTTTTCACTTGGTCTATGTTCCAAGGTGTCGCCAAAAGCGTGTGGTTGATTACTTTCACATCATCTCTAAATCTTTCTGTTTCTTGGATAGCCCAAGTAGGGTAGGTGTCATTATCTCCATAGACAAATAAAATTCCATTTTTAGGGAGGGATTTCAGCGAAGAATAGGCATAATCATATGCTGTGTATCTACCGCTTCTGTCATGTGGAGTGTAGTTTTGGAAGCCCATCATTAGAGGAATTCCTAGTAGAATGCTCCCTGTAGCGATATTATAAGAATTCTTTTTTATTTTATTTTGAGAAAAACTGAAAATACCCGCTACTCCCAGACCTATCCATATCGCAAAAACATAGAACGAGCCGACCATAGCGTAGTCTCTTTCCCTTGGTTCAAATGGTTTTACCCCTGTATAGAAAATAATTCCCACACTCATCAGGATAAATATAGAAAGCAAGGCGTACAATCTTCCAAAATCTTTCAGTGATTGGTAAGCAAAACCAATGATTCCAAGAAGGAAAGGAAGGAAGAAGAAATATACGGTGCTTTCGTTTTTGAATTTTGATGGAAGGTTGTCTTGGTCGCCCAGCATCATGTTGTCAATGGCAGAAATTCCACTAATCCAGTTTCCGTTTGTGTTTTCCATGTGCCCTTCTAGGTCGTTTTGTCTTCCTACGAAATTCCACATCAGATAACGAGCGAAATAATATCCATTTTGGAAATCAATGAAATAATGCAGGTTTTGCGCCAGAGTAGGTTTTTTGATTTTAATTAAATCATAGCTTTTTACATCAAGATAGTCTTTTGCAGTGATGGATCCATCTTCATACTTAGCTTTTAATTCATCAAAAGCTTTTTTTGCATGAGGATTGTCTACTATATTTTCATTAGAGTAATTAAACTCAAAATCAGGCGCGCCATACATAGATACATAATTGTTCATTACAGTCCTATCAGAGTTGTACATTCTCGGTAAGAAGCTGACATGTTCCTTGTTGTACACATAGCTGGTGCGTTCGTCTACTTTGTCATACTTTCCTGTTTTTTCGTTTTTCTCGTAAACATCACCTGTTTTTATGGTTTTGTAGCCGCCATCTTCGTTTCTTTCTATTCCGTGCGGATCTAGATGAGCGGTGTAGTTTTGTCCATATATAGTAGGCCAGTCGCCATATTGCTCACGGTTGTAGTAATCCAGCATACCGATAGCAGTATCAGGATTATTCAGGTTCATAGGAGGATTGGCATTGGCTCTGATAGGAATCATCATCCAGCATGAAAACCCAATAATCATATAAACTACTGATAATGCGATGGTTTGGTATAGATTGTTTTTCGTTTTTCTAGTATATCGGATAATGTAATAACAAAAAGCAACCAAAATAACAAACGCAATAATAGTCCCCGAATGGAACGGCAGTCCGATACTATTCACAAAGAAAATTTCGCTCTTTCCGAAAAGTCTCATGACAATAGGGAAAATTCCTTTAAAAACAAATGCTAAAACTCCAAGCGTGATGAAATTAGCAACGATAAAGTTTTTCCAAGTGAATTTGTAATTTCTTGCATAATAGATGAAACACACCGCAGGAACTGCCAGCATTACCATCATATGGACACCCACAGAAAGCCCTACGATAAAGAAAATCAGGATTATCCATCTTTGGCTGTCGCTGTCATGGTATTCGTTTTCCCATTTTGTAATCAGCCAGACTACTAATGCGATGAACATAGATGCCATAGAATACACCTCGCCCTCCACAGCAGAATACCAAAAAGTATCCGAAAAAGTACATGCCAGCGAGCCTATAACACCCGAAAACAGCACAGAAATTATTTCCGCTGAGCTGAGTTCATCCATTTCTTTATTTAAAATTCTTCGGACTAAATGTGTAATGGTCCAAAAAAGAAATAAAATAGTAAATGCACTGAATAGTGCAGACATGGCGTTGATAATCAGTGAGTAATAGGCCTCATTCCCAAAACTCAAAATAGCCGCCACAGCGCCCACCAGCTGGAATAGTGCAGCTCCTGGTGCGTGGGTAACTTCCAGTTTTACAGCAGATGAGATATATTCTCCTGTGTCCCAAAAGCTGAATTTATGCTCTATAGTAGATAGATAGGTAACTAAAGCAATCCCAAAAACTGCCCAGCCTAATATGTTATTCCATTTTTTAAATGTCCAATTTTTCATTAATAAAAATAATTTGTCGCGAAATTAAGATTTTTTGATAAAAGAAATCCAATTTTTAGCCTAAAATTATGATTTTTTTTAATATTTATCTGATGAGGAAAAATTCTTTTTTAGAATTATTTTAAATAAAAATTTGGTTTGTGTGTTTAAAAATATTAGCTTTGCCTAACATTTATTTCTAATTAAATCTAATTATATTATGAAAAATTATAAACTTTTTCCATTGTCAGCCCTGTTTTTTATGGGTTTGATGAATGCACAAGATGTAAAACAAGACTCCCTTCACAAGGATAAAAATGTAGATGAAGTGATTATCACAGGAACGCTCAAACCGATAAGCAAGTCTAAAAGTCCCGTTCCAGTGGAGATTTATACCAAGAAATTTTTTGAAAAAAATCCGACTTCTAACCTTTTAGAATCGATTTCTATGGTTAATGGGATTCGTTCGCAGATTAACTGTTCGGTTTGTAATACGGGAGATATCCATATCAATGGGCTGGAAGGGCCTTACTCGCTGATTCTCATCGATGGAATGCCGATAGTGAGTTCCCTTTCCACGGTCTACGGTCTGAGTGGAATCCCGAATTCTATGATAGAGCGAATAGAAATCGTGAAAGGTCCTGCATCCTCTGTATATGGGACAGAAGCGATGGGAGGAACTATCAATATCATCACTAAAAATGCTTTGACCGCACCGAAGTTTGCTTCGGATTTTAGCACGACTTCTTGGGGCGAGCAGAATATGGATTTGGCTACGAAATTCAATGCTGGGAAGAAAGCAGCGTCTATCTTGAGCGTGAATTATTTCAATTTTACTAATAGAATTGACAAGAATAATGATGGCTTCATGGATACCACGCTTCAAGACCGAGTTTCAGTATTTAATAAGTGGAATTTTAAGCGAAAAGACAATAGAATGGCTTCCTTTATGGCAAGATACCTTTATGAAGACCGATTGGGAGGGCAGCTCCAGTGGCAGAAACAGCATAGAGGCGGCGATGAAGTCTATGGCGAAAGTATCTATACCAACCGCTTTGAGGCGATAGGGCTTTATCAGCTTCCTACGGTGGAGCAGTTGTTTTTACAGCTTTCGTTTAATTATCATAATCAAAATTCCAGATATGGAACAGAGGCTTTTGATGCGACACAGCGCACGAGTTTTGGGCAGTTTTATTGGAATAAAAATTTCGGAAAGCATGACCTGATTGCAGGAGCTACTTTGCGCCATAACTACTACGATGACAGCACGATAGGAACGCAGAATACAGACGGAACGAATAACCCGACCAGCGACTGGCTTCCAGGGCTTTTCGTGCAAGACCAATGGACTTTTAATGACAAACACTCACTTTTGCTGGGGTACAGATTAGACCACAGTAAAAATCATGGATTTATTCATTCTCCGAGGCTGGCTTATAAGCTGAGCCCAAGCCCTGCGACCAGCATTAGAGCGAGTTTTGGGACTGGTTTCCGCGTAGTAAATGTCTTTACCGAAGACCATAAATCGCTTACCAATGCTAGAGAAACGGTCATCAGAGATATTAAACCAGAAAAATCCATCAACGGAAATATCAATTTTACTCAAAAAATAACCGCAGGAAACGGCTATATTGATATAGATGCTACGGCTTTTTATTCCTATTTTACGAATAAAATAGTAGCTGATACAGAGACAGATAGCGATAAAATCATTTATGATAACCTGAAAGGACATGCGATAAGCCAAGGGATTTCATTGGGAGCGAATATAAAATTTGGTATTCCGCTGAGCTTAAATATAGGGGCAACCTATATGGATGTTTTTGAAAAGTATGAAGAAGGGGGCGAAACGCACAAAAAATACGAGCAGCTCGCACCTAAATGGTCTGGAACTTATGCGCTCAGCTATGAGTTTAGTAGAAAATTCGGAGTGGATTTCACGGGCGAAGTTTATGGGCCGATGCGCCTTATCACCGTTCCGAAGGATTTCCGACCAGAATACTCGCCATGGTATAGTTTGGCTAATATTCAGCTGAGAACTAAGTTTGACAATGGATTGGAAATTTATGGCGGCGTGAAAAATTTGTTTAATTTCACTCCGAAAGACCCTATTCTAAGACCTTTTGACCCGTTTGACAAAGATACAGGAACCAATAATCCGAACGGATATGAGTTTGACCCATCCTATGGATACGCTCCGATGCAGAAAATAAGAGGTTTTCTAGGGATAAGATACACAATAAAATAAAATATATGAAACTAAAATTCGCTTTTTTAGCGGTTGTGTTGTCCTGTTTTTCTCACGCTCAAGTGCTGAGTAGTTTTGAGGAAGTGGAAAAATTAAGAAAAGAAAATCCTAAACCTGTGGTTGTTTTATTTACCACCGAATGGTGCGGAGTGTGCAGAGTGCAGAAGAAAAATTTATCAAAACTTCCTCAGAGCACATGGGACAGCGTTTATTTTATAAGCATAAACCCTGAAAAATACCATAAAGACATAGAGTTTTTTGGGAAGAAATATACTTTTGTGTCCAATGGGACTTCGGGACTGCATAAAATAGCTTACGAGCTGGCTGGTGGCAGAGTTCCTGCCTATCCGTTCTGGGTTTTTGCTGATGAAAACGGAAAAATGCTGACCCATGAGGGACTGCTGAAAGAAAAGGAATTAAATTCAATTTTTTCTAATCATAATCACTAAGTGCGGAAGTAAGGCAAAATCGCCTTACTTTCGTTTTTTTATTTGTTTTCTGATTTTTTCAGAAGATATTTTTGCAGGATTTGGTTCAAAGGATATATTTTGAAAATAAGATTTCCGATGAATATCACCACCAAAACCAAAGCAGGTTTGTAAATCAAATTCACAAAACTAGACTGAAAATCAGGAAAAACTGAAGTTAAAATAATCGCAGAGCCACAGATTATAATTGACCATATCATTTTGATGGATAATGGGAAAACCCTGAAATGGCGGTAGTTGAACACGATTTTTATTAAATTAAATGAAGTCAAAGAAACAGCGTAGGAAATGGCAATTCCTAAAATCCCTAAATCGGTATATTTTAGGAAAAAAGCATTTAGAGCGATGGTCACCACGGCTAAAATAAGCATAAACAGGGTGTTATACTTGTAAAATCTAGACATGGAAATAATGTGGCTGTTGAATCCCGTAGCCAAATCAAACAGCATCGTAATGCCGATAATCCATAAAATAGGCTCTGCTGTCCGAAGAAGTTCTCCATTTTTCATAAAATCCGTAAGGAAAGGAAATCCTACCACAATGCACGAAAAAAATACCAATCCTAAAAAGAATAAACTCAGGGAAGTTTTTTTGTGAAAGCGGTCAAGTTCCTGCAAGGTATTTTCCGTAAGATGCTTGTTAATCATCGGTGCAGAGATGTTGTAAAGCCCCATCTGAGGGATGTTTATGAGGGTAACAATGGAGTAAATATTGCTGTAAAGCCCATTTTGCTCAAAACCGATGTATTCCCCAATCATCACATTGGCAATTTTCAAAGCTAAAAAACTGCCTATATTTCCTAAAAATCCAAAAAAGCTGTACGATAAAATCTGAACCCAAAGCCCGTTTTGTCGGAAGTAATCTGTATTAAAATCAAAATGAAATTTCTCTAACCTGTTGTTATACAGGAAGTAACCTAGCATTGCCATAAAGAAAACAGAAATAAAGAAAATAAGCGCCAGATTTTCAGGGACTTTTGCGAAGAAAAACAAGCAAAAAGTACCGATATTGGCAAGTTTCGGAAAAAGATTTTCAAAAATGTTCGGAATGGCGATGCGTTTATAGTTGGAAATATATTTATTCAAAACAGTGGAAATGGACAGAAACAAAATCAAAGGAAAAATCAGATGTTTCGCCTGCCAGTTTTCACTTTGTTTCAGAGAAGGAAAAATATTGAAAATCAGAAAGTAAAGAATCCCAAAAATAAAAAAGTTGATAAAAATCCCTACAAGGGAAAGAGAGAGCATATTCTGGTGTTTTCCGTCTTTTTGAGTCTGTGCAAAAAATTTGACATTAGAAAAAGAAATCCCAAAAACTACGATGGGAACGAACATCTCCGCCGTTGGGAAAATAAATCTCAACTTGCCATAAAATTCCAAATCATTTGGGAAAATAAAGAAATTTGCCAATGTTCCCAGCAAAAATCCCAGATATCCTACAATGGAATATTTTAGCCCTTGTCGGAGTATTACGCTCATTATCTGTTGTTTATGAAAATTATATTTTTGATAAATTTACTAGAATCTTTGGCAAAGATAGCATTTTGAAAATTTAGAATATCTTCGGTCAAAGGTTCTAATGAAAAACTCTCTCGATGCAGATAATGCGCCGAATATCCGTATTTCTCTATATTAGAAATGATTTCCCAAATCGGCTCGGAGTGGTATTTTTGCTCGATTTTTACCATTAGAACGGGCTTGAATTTTTCAATGGTTTCTTTCGCGCCTTCCAGCACAGAGAGTTCTTGCCCTACCGTGTCTATCTTTATGAAATCCAGCCTTTCCAGTTCTTTTTTCTCCGCTTCCTTTTTTTGGCACCAGCTGTCAAGGGTGATACATTCTGCTTTTTGTGTGGCTATTTTTGTGTCCTCATCTTCTGTGTTGTCCAGCAGGATGCTTTCTTCGTGGATTTTTTCTTTGTTGAGGATAGGAATCATCAGTTCTGCCTTCTTATTTTCATTGGACAAGGCTTTTTGATAAAAATTGATTTTAGGAAAAAGATTTTTGAGTCTTTTACAAAGGATTTTATTAGGCTCAAAAACATGAATGTTTTCAGGGAAAAGGATGTAATCCAGCCAGTAGACATAATCTCCCCAGCCCGCCCCGATGTCTATGAAAACAGCTTTCTGCGGCAGGAAATCTTTCAGCCAAAGCAGCTCTGGTTCTGCATTTCTCTCAAAAATATTTTCTTTATCCAGACGGATGAGTTTTTTATAAAAACGACTTTTATAAATAGTAGGAGAAACGAACCAAAAATTCTGTGCAAGAGCATAGTAGGGATTAATCATGCTGTAAATTTTTCCAAACCACAAAACTACGATATTTACACAGATTTTAGATGAAAAATCTCCACAAAAAAATCAGAGATAAATTTTATCTTGTCATAAAGGTGTATTGATTTTTGATTTTCAGACAAAAAGAAAGGTAGAATTTATTACCTTTGCACAAATTATTTAAGAACAAGATGAATAGAGATAGAAAAAGTTTTTCGGGAAGAAGGGATAACAGAAATAGAGAAGAGGGTAGAGGAAGCCAAAATAGAAATAAATTTGAGAAAAGGGACAGACCATCTGCTCCTAAAAAGTTTTACAAAAAACCTGATGAGCAGGAAGATAAGGCTAAATCCTTTATTTTAAAAAGAAAATTGGACAAAATCAGCAAACAGATTGAAAAAGATACAATTAGGCTTAATAAATACATCGCTAATTCTGGAATATGCAGCAGGAGAGAGGCTGATGAACTGATTACACAAGGACTAGTGGAGGTCAATGGGAAGGTAGTTACAGAAATGGGATACCAAGTTCAGAAAACAGACAGAGTGGTTTTCGATGGGCAGAGTATAACTCCAGAAAAGCCTGTGTATGTGCTTCTTAACAAGCCGAAAGGATATATCTCTACGACAAAAGATGAGAAAGCGAGAAAGACCGTGATGGATTTGGTAGCGAATGCCTCGCCGTATCGTTTATTCCCAGTGGGTAGGCTGGATAGACAGACCACAGGGCTTATTCTTTTGACAAATGATGGGCATTTGACTAAAAAACTGACGCACCCATCTTTCGGCGTGAAAAAAATCTATCATGTCACTTTGGATAGAAAACTAAGCGTGGAGGATCTGCGCACCATAGCAGATGGAGTTCGTCTAGAAGAGGGTGTAGCAGAGGTGGACAGCATTTCATACATCGAAGGAAAACCTAAAAATGAGATAGGAATAGAAATCCATATCGGCTGGAACAGAGTGGTAAGAAGAATTTTTAAGAAGATGGGCTATGAAGTGGAGGCTTTGGACAGAGTGATTTTTGCTGGGCTAACCAAGAAAAATATCAAGCGAGGACACTGGCGAATTCTCACCGAAATGGAAGTGAATAACCTAAAAATGTTATAAAAAAATAGAAGTGATAAATACCCTTTTTGTGTTTATCACTTTTTAATTTAAAATACCGAATTTAGAATGGTTTTAGTAACGGGAGCAACAGGGATTTTAGGAAGAGTATTAGTTTTAGAACTCCTCAAAAAAGGCAAAAAAGTGAGAGCTGCCAAGCGAAAAAGCAGCAATATAGAAGAAGTCAAAAAATCTTGGCTTTTTTATACGGCAGATGCTGAACGGCTGTTTGAGCAGATAGAGTGGGTGGATGTGGATCTGTGGGATTTGGATTCGCTCAGAGTGGCTTTGGATGGTGTGGAGGAGGTCTATCACGCCTCTGCAAAGGTGAGTTTTCACCCAAAAGATGCCCAAGAAATGCTCAGAACCAATGTGGAAGGTACTAAAAATATACTTTATATAGCTGAAGAAAAACAAGTGAAAAAGTTTCTCTTTGTGAGTTCTATTGCGGTTTTGGATGAGGCGAATGAAAATGGGATAATCGATGAAAATTCGCAGTATAACCCAAAAGAAGAACATTCTGGGTATGCACAGTCAAAATATCTTGCAGAAATGGAGGTCTGGCGCAGTTCAGCAGAAGGGATGAATACCATTATCATCAACCCCGGTGTCATCATTGGAACAGGAAACTGGGGGAACAGCAGCGGAGAGCTTTTTACCACTTTTGAGAAAAATCCATTTACTTTTTCAGGAGGAACGGCCTATGTGGATGTTCGCGATGTGGCAAAAATAGCAGTGGAACTGATGGATAAAAACAAATTCGGCGAGCGGTATATTATCCTTTCTGAAAACCGAAAATATCAGGATTTATCCGATATGGTAAGGCTAAAATTAGGAAAATCCAAAACGAAAATCCTTCCAAAGCCTATTCTGAATTTTGCGTATTGGCTGAATGTGCTTTTGGGGTGGCTTATTCCAAGTTTAAAGAGAGTTACCAAGAGTAATATAGAGGCGGTTACGAGTTTTACATCGATTTCTAATGAGAAAATAAAACAAGAACTGAATTATAATTTTATTCCTATCAATGAAAGTATTGATTTTCATTTGGAAAATTATAAAAACCGAAAATCGTAAAATATTATAAATCAATGAAATGACTAATATAGAACTGATACAGGAATGGTATAAAAATCAGTGTAATGGTGACTGGGAGCATGAATATGGAGTGAAAATAGAAACTCTGGATAACCCTGGCTGGATTGTCAGCATAGATTTAGTGGATACTTTTCTGCAAGGGTTTGAATATCAGTATTCTAAAAAAAGTGAAGAGGACTGGATAGAGCTGGTGTCTGATGGTGAAGTTTTTAGGGGAGTGGGAGATTTTCTGAAACTTGATGAAATTTTAGATAAATTTATCAATGAATTTGCATTGCCCAATATTAAAAATGCAAAGCAGATTTACGAAATATACGAGGAAATACCTTTGTCCATAGGAGTTAATGTGTATAGACAGATTAATACTATGCCCATTAGTTTGACTGAATTTGAAATAGTAGAAATTCCAGAATGTGATTTCAGAGAGCTGAAAGTGGTGGATATAGAAGATTTTCAAAAAATGATCTTTCAAGAAGGAGAAATAGACAGCAGATACAAGGTGGGAGACAGAGTGTCCTGCGACCTAAAAACGCTCTACGACGGAATAAATCTTGTTATAAAAAATTAAAATCAATCCCAAAGTAACAAGCGTTGCCTATTTAAAATTTTGTTTTGCTTGTTATAATAGTTTATTTTTGTCCAAAATAAAATTTTGTTTCAGAAAATAATCATATTTCCTTTTGTGATGCTGGTTCGCTTTTATCAACTGGCTATTTCGCCGTGGCTGGGGAGCAACTGCCGTTATCAGCCCACATGTTCTCAGTATATGCTGGAAGCCCTGAAAACACACGGTCTTCTGAAAGGATTATTTTTAGGAACAAAGAGAATTTTGAGCTGTCATCCATGGGGAGGCAGCGGCTATGACCCAGTTCCACCTAAAAAAAGAAAGTAAATTTAAAATGAAAGATAAAATAAGATTTTTTATTCTGTTTGCATTATTGCCGTTTCAGTTGTTCTTTTCACAAGAATACAAAAATGGTTTTTCCAACGGAAGTATAGTAACTAAAAAGGGAAGCACTCCCGTAAAAATATTTGTAAGCCCTGATATGAAGCAGGTTTATGATGCTCTTGGCTCAGAGAATGCAGATGTTTTGGTGATTCTTAATAAATATAATACAGAGCTGTCTGGTCAGAGAGAATATGAGTATTTGGCTCCATATTATGAGGAGTTTAAAAAGAAAGGCTATTTTATTCTTAATGAGAATTTTATGCCTGTCGGCGAGGAAGGAATGTCCGCAGAATCCCTCAAAAGCTACAAATATATTTTGAAGTCCAATCAGCTGACAAAGCTGGATTCACAGATGAGTAAAATGGTATGGCTAAATACCGAGTTTAGCATTTGGAATCCAAATGAAGGCATAGACATTTTTGGTTTTAAACTGAGATATTACGGGCTGATGTTTGTTTTTGCTTTTGGATTTGGGATTTTGATTATGAGACAAATTTTCAAAATAGACAATGTAGATGATAAATTCATAGATCCGCTCTTTACATGGACATTGCTGGGAACTATTTTTGGGGCAAGAATAGGGCATGTGGTTTTCTATGAACCGAGTTTGTTTGTAAATGATTTTTGGAGTGTTTTCCTGCCTATCAGGACGAAACCTACACTGGAATTTACAGGTTTTTCTGGGCTGGCGAGCCATGGAGCTACTATCGCATTGATTTTGACTACATTATATTATAGTTATAGAATAATTAAGAAAAATCCGTTTTGGGTTTATGACAGATTAGGAATTGTTATTGCATTAGGAGGGGCTTTTGTGCGAATGGGGAATTTTTTCAATTCTGAAATTATCGGAAAACCAGCGAGCGAAACTTCGCCGTTTGCGATACTTTTCCCGCAGCAGAGCATGGAATATGGAGCCATAGTTCCGAGATATCCTACTCAGCTTTTTGAGGCTTTTGGGTATGTTTGTTTATTTATTTTATTGGCTGTTTTGTACAAATTTACTCGTAAAAAATATCAGCAGGGATGGCTGTTTGGGCTGTTTTTTGTGATACTTTGGAGTATTCGTTTCTTTGTAGAATTTCTGAAAGAGCCGCAGGGAGATGAGGTAATCTCATTTGCAGGGCTCAATACAGGGCAGATTTTGAGTATTCCATTTATGCTGGCAGGAGTGGCGATTATGATTTATTCCAAGAAAAATAAAATAGAACCAGCCGAATAAGAATGATTTACAAGGGCTTTTGCTTTGTAATCAATTTTTGAAAAAGAAAAAAAATGATTTTAAACTCAAAAATTTACGGACAGGAAATTCAGGAAACTCCTCTGTTGGTTTTTCATGGATTGTTCGGAATATCAGATAATTGGGGTACTTTCGGAAGGGAATTTGGTCAGTGGATGCCTTGCCATTTGGTGGATTTGCGTAATCACGGAAAAAGTTTTCACTCGGATGAAATGTCTCACCAGATAATGGCGGAGGATATTTTAAATTATATCAATCATTATCAATTAGATAAGGTCAATCTTCTGGGGCATTCTCTTGGCGGTAAGGCAGTGATGCAGTTTGCGATTTCTTATCCAGAAAGGGTGAATAAACTTATCGTGGCAGATATAGCGCCAAGGGCTTACAGACCGCATCATCAGACCGCTTTTGAAGCCTTGCAAAGTGTGGATTTTTCTACTGTTTCTGCTCGTAAAGATGTGGAACTTCAGCTGGAAAAATACATTACAGACAGAGCCATGCTTTTATTCCTTCTCAAAAATCTCTATTGGGAACAGGAAAATAAACTGAGCTGGAGATTTAACCTAAAAACTCTTTCCGAGAAATATGCTGATTTGGTCGGAAATATAGAAGCAAAAGGTGTTTTCGGTGGGAAAACTTTATTCCTCGCTGGCGAAAAATCTAATTACATCCTTCCAGAAGATGAAACCCTAATTCGTGAGAAATTCCCTGACAGCCAGATTGTTAAAATTAAAAATGCAGGGCATTGGCTTCAAGTAGATAATTCGCAAGATTTTAACAATTCTGTTAAAGATTTTTTAATAAAAGGTTAATCATAACATAGATCAATTTTTGTGTGAATAAAAATTTTTATATTTACACAAATTCAAAAATTTAAAATTATGTCAAGCATTAAAACTATAAATCCTGCCACAGGCGAGGTATTAAAAGAATATCCAGAGATGACATCTGGCGAGGTTTCAGAAATTATCGCACAGGCTGATGCAACCTTTAAAGAATGGCGTAAAAAATCTTTTTCAGAAAGAGCAAAAGTTCTCTATAACGCTGCAAGAATCATGCGTGAGCGCAAAGAAGAGTTGGGTAAATTATGCTCTATCGAAATGGGAAAACTTCACAGAGAAGGTATCGCAGAGGTGGAACTTTGTGCAGGTATTTTTGAATATTATGCAGAAAATGGAGAAAAACTATTGGCAGATAAGCCTTTGGAAACACCACACGGAAAGGCGTTCTTGTCTTATGAGCCGATAGGTGTGATTCTTAGCGTTCAGCCTTGGAATTTCCCATTCTATCAGACTACTCGTTCTGCTGCGCCTAACCTTATCGTAGGAAATACAATAGTGCTGAAACACGCATCTAATGTGCCGCAGGCAGGAGAAATGATGGAAAAAATTCTTTTAGAAGCAGGTGCGCCTAAGGGTGCTTATACTAATATTTTTGTTCCTGGTTCTAAAGTATCAGAAATATTGGATGATCCAAGAGTAAAAGGTGCAGCCCTTACAGGAAGCGAACCAGCAGGGGCTAGTTTCGCATCTGCAGCAGGGAAAAATGTGAAAAAATCAATCTTGGAACTTGGTGGAAGTGATGCTTTCATCGTTATGCCAGATGCTGATTTAGATAAAGCTGTAGAAACTGCTGTGAATGGCAGACTATGGAATGCAGGGCAGGTGTGCGTTTCTCCAAAGAGAGTTATCGTTCCAGAAAGCCTTTATCCAGCATTCCTTGAAAAAGCTACACAGCTATTTGGAAATGCTAAAGTGGGAGATCCTCTTGATCCAGAAACTCAGTTGGCACCTCTAAGTAGTGTGAAGGCAAGAGAAGATGTTTTATCTCAAGTAGAAAAAGCCGTAGCACAAGGAGCAAAACTAGTGACGGGAGGTAAAAAAATAGAAGATCCAGGAGCATTTATGCAGCCTACTATTTTGACAGATATCAAGAAAGGAATGGACGCTTATTCAGATGAAATATTTGGGCCAGTGCTGATGATTTATTCTGTGAAAAATATGGACGAAGCCGTAGATTTGGCTAATGATACTAAATACGGTCTTGGTGGAACGGTTTTCGGAACGGATGTAGAGGAAGCAGTGAAAATCGCACGAAGAATAGATACGGGAATGGTCTATATAAACCATGTGACAGGGATTTCGCCAGAACTTCCATTCGGAGGAACCAAAAACTCTGGATATGGTAGAGAGCAGTCCATAGAGGGAATATATGAGTTCGTTAATTCTAAACTAATCAGGGTAACTACTCCTGATGCAGATTATTAATATTATGCAAAATTTAAAAGGAAAAACAGCCCTTGTAACAGGTGGAGGGCGAGGATTAGGTAAAGCCGTAGCTTTGGCTCTGGCGGCAGAAGGTGTAAATGTAGCCATTACGGGTAGAAATGAAAACAATCTAAAATCCGTAGTTGCCGAGATAGAGAGCAAAGGCGTGAAATCATCTTATTCAGTTTTTGATGTAACAGATAAAAAGCAAGTTTTTGCTTCGTTAGAAAAATTACAAAATGATTTCGGGAAGTTTGATATTCTTATCAATAATGCTGGAATAGCGGCTTTCGGAGGAATTTTAGAAATGGATGATGAGCAGTGGGAAGACATTGTAAAGACCAATCTTTTTGGGCCTTACTATGTAGTGAAAGCTGTGGTGCTAGGGATGGTGGAGAAAAAATCAGGTGATGTGGTGAATATTTCTTCAACGGCAGGTCTGAAAGGAAATGCGCTTACTTCGGCATATTCTGCATCTAAATTTGGATTGATAGGAATGTCAGAATCTATGATGTTTGAACTTCGTAAGCAGAACATTCGTGTGACAACTCTTACACCAAGTACGATTTCAACGGATATGGCTAAAACAGACCTGAAAATCACGGATGGAAACCCTGAAAAGGTGCTTCAGCCAGAGGATTTCGCAGAGTTGGTGGTAGATTTATTGAAGCTAAACAAGAGAGCAATGCTGGCTTCAGCGGCGCTTTGGTCTACAAATCCATAAAAATTACTTTTTTAAACCATATTAAAAGAGACTTTGGCTTATCTTTGCCAAAGTCTTTTTATTTAAAAATTGCATGAAAATATTGGTGCTTGATAACTATGACAGTTTCACTTACAATTTGGTTCAGATGGTGGAGCAGATTGTAGGGAAGGAGTTTGTCTATGTTTTTAAAAATGATGAAATTTCACTGGAAGAAGTAGAAAAATATGATAAAATCATCCTTTCTCCAGGGCCAGGCGTGCCTAATGAAGCAGGGATTTTGCTGGATGTGATAAAGGAATTTGCGCCAAAGAAACCTATTTTAGGCGTTTGTCTTGGTTTACAGGCGATTGCAGAGGCGTTTGGTGGAAAGCTGATTAACTTGAATAATGTCTATCATGGAGTTGGGATTTCTACGACTATTATTGAGGATAATGCAAAGATATTCAGCGGTTTGCCTTCTAAAATCATTACAGGAAGATACCACTCTTGGGCGGTGGATTCTCATGGTTTCCCTGAAGAGTTACAAATCACGGCTGTAGATGAACAGGGCATCATCATGGCATTACAGCATAGAAAATATGATGTTCATGCGGTGCAGTTTCATCCAGAAAGTGTATTGACACCTTGTGGGAAGAAAATTTTTGGGAATTTTTTAAAGGATTAAAAATTTTTTAAACCATCATTATAAGGCTTAGGGCCATAATAGCCATACCAAAAATCAAACCATAAATGGAAAGATGATGTTCTCCAAATGCATGGGTAGCAGGCAATAGCTCATCAAGAGATATAAAAACCATAATTCCAGCTACTATGGCAAATATCTGCCCCATCAAAACAGGAGTAATAAATGGCATTAAAACAAGATATGCTGCAATAGCTCCGATAGGTTCTGCTAGACCAGAGAACAAGGACATCAGAAATGCTTTTTTCTTGTTTTTAGTTACTTGGTAGATGGGGACAGCTACTACTGCTATACCTTCGGGAATGTTATGGATGGCTACAGCAGTTGCAATGGCTATACCTAATGTGGGATTTTCAACTCCTGCAATGAGGGTGGCTATCCCCTCAGGAAAGTTATGAATAGCGATTGCAAATGATGTCAAAATCCCCATCCGCATTAGCTTAGAACCTTTTTTTATCGGTTTTTCCATATTTTCTAAGTGTTGAATTTCATGAGGATTTTCAAATGAGGGAATTAAACGGTCTATAATGCCAATGAATAAAATTCCGCCAAAGAAACATAACCACATGGTTAGCAACCCTTTTGTATTTCCCATCTCTTCGGTAAGGATTTCTCTGGACTGAACTAAAAACTCTGCAAAGGATACCAAAATCATCACTCCAGCGGAAAGTCCCAAGGAAAAAGATAATAATTTTTTGTTTGTCTGCTGAGTGAAAAAGACAATCAGCCCCCCAATTCCAGTGGATAATCCTGCAAATAAAGTCAATAAAAATGCGATAAAAATATGCTGTTCCAAAATACTAATTATTTATATCACAAATCTAAAAAATAAAGGTAAGAATAACTAGCACTAAGATAAATATTTTAAAAATTCCCAAAAATTTCTGTTTTTCAGGTAGTTGAGAGAATTTTCGTTGCGGTAGGCCTCTTGTTCAAAACTGATTCTTTCATACGCCATTTCTCCATTTCTCAGTCTGATATACCAATATAAGAACTCGACAAGATACCAAAGGTAAAATAGAATAATGCCCATTTCCAGCTGCTGCCGAAGGTGTATTTTTTCGTGGTTGATAAGGGTGTGGTTATTTTTCAGCCTTTTATCTTTTAAAATAATAAAGGGAAAAATAGCAATTCCTAAAATTTTTGTATTTTTGAGCAAAGTTTGGCACACTATTATCATTCAACAAAAATAAAATAAATTTTGAATAACATAAAAAAATAAAGATATGAGCAGAATAAAGTATTTATTTCTATCAGTAGGGATGGGGATTCTGATGGCATCCTGCAGCCCGTTTAGAGTAGTGTCAGATTATGACCCAAAGGCTAACTTTTCTGAGTACAAGACTTATTCTGTAAACTTGGAAGAGCTGAAACTGAATGACATAGACCAAAGCAGAGTGACTGATGAATTACAGAAACAACTAGCAGAGAAGGGATTATCCCAAAGTAATGAAGCGGTAGATTTGGTGATTCAGGTCAAGGCAAATCACAAGTTGGTAAGAGATACCTATGTGACGCCTAATGTGTATTTGGGAGGCTGGGGCAGTTGGCTCGGCTGGGGAATGGGCATAGGAAGAACTTATACTAATGAATACAACCAAGGAGGACTAGTTTTTAATTTTATGGATGCAAAGACAGGGAAGCTCGTTTGGCAGGGAAAAGGAAGTGGAATCAATGTAGATTCACCGAAGTCAAAACAAAAGCAAATTCCAGAAATTATCGCGGAAATATTGAAAAATTATCCACCGAAGAAATAATAACAATCATTTTTAAAACGAGAGAGGCTGTCCCACGGGATGGCCTTTTTTATTGATAAAATTCATCTTTCTGTTCTGATGGAAATTGTGTACATTCGCAAGAAAAAAATTATGCGAAAAATTTTATTTACATTCTTGATTTTCTGCGGTGTTTTCACTGCTTTTTCACAATCACGAGATTTATTTGCTATAGCCAAAGGAAATTATCTAGGGTTCAATGCATTATTTGACCAAGATGAAAATCTCTATGGATATGTGGCGATCTACGGCTATGGCAAGTCTGGTGATAAAACGAAAAAATTTGAATATGTCTTTTGGGACAAAAACCTAAATCCAGTTTCCAACAAAGAGTTTGAAGGAGATATCACGGCGGCAAACTATTTCGGAGCGATTGATTTTAGAGGAAATTTGGTTCTTTATCCAAGAGCTGATTATGATGCAGTAAAAGGAAAGGATTTCTTCTATCCGCGCACAATGGAGGTTAATCTAAAAGATAACACTATCAAACAAAAAGTATATTACGAATACGAAAATAATGCTTTCAAAGAAGTAACAGAACCAGAAAATGTACGAAGCCAAAGAAAAGAAGAAAGAAAAGAGCGAAGAGAAAAAGGATTTCTTTATGTATCTAGTGTTTATGAAATAAAAGAAGGCGGTTTCATCGTTATGGAATATGATGACTACGAAACTTACGGCAAAAATCATAGTTTAAAAAGATATGATGACGATAAAAAACTGCTTTGGGAATATAAATACAATACGAATGGAACTAAAAACAAATATGAATCCATCAGAATCATTGAAAAAGATGATAAACACATCTACACCATTCTAAAAGTAAAAAATAAGAGGGAATATTCTTATTTCTTCCAAGTGCTGGATATGAAGACAGGAAGTATAAAAGCCAAAACACCGATTACAGGCTTGAATGGGCTGACTATGGATGAAATTACTTCTCTATATTCTAGTGGAAGATTGGTGGATAATGATAAAACATTTGATGATAAAATAATCATCTCAGGAAGGTTTTATGAAAAACAAAGTGCCTTATATTCTGTGGGATTGACAAGGCTTGTTTTAGATAAACGAAACTTTGGAGTGGATGTTAAAAATATCAATTTCATAGACTTTAAGCCGTTTATACAGGAAATTAATAAATTTGGTCATGTCGGAATGGGATATCATCTTTTGGAAAGAGATTTCTTCTTCCTAAAAGACGGCAGTGTAGGGATTTTATTTGAAAAATGGAGACCAGAGGGGGCTTATTCTGCTTCAGCGACAAAAGATATGGTGTATGCCTTTACAGATAAAGATTTTAAGCTGAAAGAAGTGAGAGTTTTTGAAAAGGATAAAACCAAATGGAATGTAAATGCTGACTATCTTTTCTCTCAATATCTAAATGGCGGCAAAGATGTGGCGTTTTTCTTCAGAGACTTTAAAAAAGATAAAGAAACGAAGGAAAAGAACTGGAATTTGTACATCAATACGCTTATCGATGGTAAATTCAATCAAGAAAATGTGAAAATTTCTGAGAAGGACAATTATTTTGTAGTGCCTTACATCGGGAAAGAGGGCTATATTCTCCTCCGTGAATACAATGAGAAAGAAAAATTCAATAAAATCCGTTTGGAGAGATTAAATTTTTAACAAAAAAGGGGCTTCTAAGAAGCTCCTTTTTTATTATAGTAGTCTGCGATATTCTTGATTTCTGCTAAATTTAGATTCCACATAAAACTCAAAAACTGCTGATAGCTTTCGCTCTGTTTTTTGGGTTCTATTCTGTCCAGATAGCGGTTTAGATTGTAATTCTTTCGTGCAGTGTAGATTTGCTCAAATAATTTCCCAAGCCATTCGTGATAGTAGTTTTCATCCCCTTTGTCCTGTAAAAACTGCATAGCGGCGTAGATTCCTCGTCCGTATTGTTCGGAGTGCCATAGGTTTGGCAGGACTTCCATTCGGGCAGTATTTTTGAGTTTAGCAAATTCTTCATCGCCCTTTTTTGCCTCTTTTTTGTTTTTAAGTTCAGCAAATTGTTTCGTGATAAATTCCATCCTTTGGGCTAATTCTGGGTGCGTGGAGAGAGAATCTTTGTTTAATTTTACTTTGTAATGGTCGTAATTATAATTCCTAAAATCTTCCTTTGTCATCCAGCTATCTTTGAAGGGTTGGCTGGGTAGGTTGTAGAGTTTTTTGTAAGTTTCTATTTTTAGTTCTCGCGGCGAAATCGTGTCATATTTGCTGAGGTTGCTCAGAGTGTTGTAGAATTCGGTGTTTTCGTAGTCAGAATTTCGGAAAAGGACATATCCCAGCGAGTCGGCTTCTACTTCTCTTTTTCGTTTGATTCCGCGCTTTTTGTAGAGATTATCTTTTACGATATCAAAGGCTTTTTTGGATTTATTTACCGATACTTTTTTCAGATTTTCCACTATAGATCGGCTGTCTTTATCCTCGTTGATTTCATTAACCAAATATTTCAGTATATGTTCCAAAATGTGGTGGGCGAGTTCGTGGCTGAGGACGCTTGCTACTTGCGCTTCATTGTCCAGTACATTAAAAAGTCCCATATTCACGACGAAAGTCCCATCAGCAAGGCAGTAGGCGTTCGGAGTGTTGTTTTTGGCAACTAAAATATTTAGGTTGTCTGGGATTTGTGGATTTTTCTTTTTTAGGTTTAATAGGATTTTTTCCAGCTTAATTTTAAAATTAGAATTAAAGGAAAATTTCTTGTCTTTAATCTCTTTCTCAAAATCTTTGTAAAACTCTCTATAGAATTTTTCCAATTCTCTTCCCGTTTTCCCTGTGTATCTGGATTTTAGGGATTTTATCAGGGCTTCGTTTTTGGTTTTCAGCTGGTTTAGAAATTCTTTTCTCTGCGCATAGTCTGCCGTGTCTATTGGTTTATATTGTGCAAAAGAGTGCATAAACACAAAGAAAAAAACAAAATGTAGTAGTCTAAATCTCATTTCATTATATTTTAATGGACACAAATTTACATCTTTTTTAGTAAGAAATAAAACCTTGAAAATTATCTAAAATTTAAAATTATCAATGAATTTTCTCATCTGAAATCCTATCCATACGCCGAGGGAATTAAGCGCCAAATCATCAATGTCAAAAACACCGAGCCTTGTAAGGTATTGTAGGATTTCCACGATGATTAAAACCGATAAAAAATCCACAATAAGTTTTTTAAAACTAAAATATTTCGCATTTAGCCAGCCCAAAAAACCAAAAGGGATGAACATAATAATGTTTCCAAAAAGGTTGATAATGATGCTTTCCCAAGAAGTGGTGTTTTGAACAAAAAGAATCGTGGAAACAAATGGTAAAAGCCTTACAATATTCGCTTCGTGCTGCTCTCTCCCAAATCCGAGGAACATCAGATACAGTAGAAAAATAATGTAAGGAAGGATGAAAATGCGATAAATTTTCTTAAAAATCATACAAAAACCGAGATTTTAGCAAAAATAAGTATTTTTGCCCTTGAAATTATAAAGTATGAAAAATCTTTTTTGTGTGGTTTTGTCGGGCATATTGCTGTCGGTTTCGTGGCCTACTTATGGCATTCCGTTTTTTATTTTTGTGGCGTTTGTCCCTTTGTTATTTGTGGAGGAAAATATTTCTCAATCGGATATAAAAAGAAAAGGCTGGGCAGTTTTTGGCTGTTCGTACCTTACTTTTATCATTTGGAATGTCATAACTACAGGTTGGCTTTATAATTCACAAAATCCAGATGGCAGCCCTGCCCTTATGGCGGTGGTTTTCCCTGTTTTGGTCAATTCCCTGTTGATGTCCACAGCTTTTCAGCTTTTTCATTGGTATAAAAAAGGCAAAAAACTCCAATGGGGACTAGCTTTTTTCGTGTTTGTATGGATGAGTTTTGAATATTTCCATATGGCGTGGGAATTTACATGGCCTTGGCTGAACCTAGGAAACTCCTTTGCAGACTATCCTCAGCTGATACAGTGGTATGACACTTTGGGAGCTACGGGGGGGAGTTTCTGGATTTTAATGCTCAATGTCTTGATTTTTTATATTTTTAAAACATGGTGGGCTGAGAAAAGGTTTTTGGTTAAAACCTCTGTCGCGGTTTTGGGGCTGATTGCCATGCCGATGATAATTTCTCTATTTAAATATCATCACTTTGATGAAAAACCAATCGGAAAAGTCCGTGTCATGATGCTTCAGCCGAATTTAGACCCTTATCACGAAAAATACCAAAAAGACAGCCTTCAGATAGTGCAGGAACTTTTTTCTTTGGCTGAAAACTCTTCTAAAATAGATTTTTACCTCTCGCCTGAGACTTCTTTCCCTGGTTATGGCGGGCTTTCCGAGAAAGGACTTCATGACAGCCAGTCTATCCATATGGTGGAGAATTTCCTGAAAACTCATCCGAAGTCAGTCTTTATGGGTGGAGTTTCTACTCATAAGATTTATAATAACGATGAAGAAAAGCCAGAAAGTGCTACTTTTTATGATAGGCAGGGCTTCTGGGCGGATAGTTTTAATTCGGCATTACAGATTGTTCCAGAGGAAGAAATTCAGATTTATCACAAAGGAAAACTCGTTCCAGGTGTGGAAATTTTCCCTTATATGAATGTCCTTAAACCTATTTTGGGCGATGCTATGCTGAATTTCGGCGGGACGATTGCTTCGCTCGGAACGGACAAGGAACGAAAGGTTTTTGCTAATCCTTACAACAAAGGGAAAATCGCGCCCATCATCTGCTATGAAAGTATTTATGGCGAGTTCGTGACTGATTATGTAAAAAACGGTGCAAACTTCCTCGGTGTCATCACCAATGACTCTTGGTGGGGCGCATCGCAGGGGCATCAGCAGCTTTTGGCGTATGCCAGACTTCGTGCCATAGAAAACCGAAGAGAAGTCGCTCGTTCGGCTAATGGTGGGATTTCTGCGCATATCAACGCCCGTGGTGACATTCTCGCGCATACGCTTTACAATGAGAAAAATGCACTGACAGCTGATGTTCAGTTGTACGAAAAAGAAACAATTTATAGTAAAATAGGCGACCTGCTGTCTAAAATTTCTATTGTGATGATGTTCAGTATGTTTATATTATCAATTTTTAGAAAAATTAAAAAATAATAGTAATAAAAATTTGCGAGTTCGAAAAAAAAGCTGTTATTTTGCAAAATTATAAAGTAGAAATAATTATTAGAGCATATAGATATGTCAAGAATTTGTCAAATTACAGGGAAGCGTGCAATGGTAGGAAACCATGTATCTCACGCTAACAACAAGACGAAAAGAAGGTTCGAAATCAACCTTCTTGAGAAGAAGTTTTACCTTCCAGAGCAGGATAGACACATCACATTGAGAGTGTCTGCTCATGGATTGAGAGTTATTAACAAGATTGGGATCGAAGAAGCTTTAGAAAGAGCTGTTAGAAATGGATTTATTAAATAATTAAGAAAATGGCAAAGAAAGGAAACAGAGTTCAAGTTATTCTTGAGTGCACAGAACATAAAGAGAGCGGTATGCCTGGAATGAGCAGATATATCACTACTAAAAACAAGAAGAACACTACTGAGAGATTGGAGCTTAAGAAATACAATCCAGTTCTAAAGAAATATACAGTTCATAAGGAGATTAAATAACTATAAAGATTATTAGCGATGGCAAAAAAAGTAGTAGCGTCCCTAAAAGATGGTTCATCTAAAAAGATGACAAAAGTAGTAAAAATGGTAAAATCTCCTAAAACTGGAGCTTACATTTTTGAGGAAAAAGTAATGAATGCAGATGAAGTAGATGCTTATTTGAAAAAATAAACATCATTTCTGCAAAGGAAATATAAAACTACCCAAAATTTTCTGGGTAGTTTTTGTTTTTATTAAACCTAAAAATACTTACATTTGGAGAAATAATTTTGAATTTAAAAAATAGAAGATGAGTTGGTTTAAAAATATTTTTAAGAAAGAAGAAAAAGAAACTTTGGACAAAGGTTTGGAAAAGTCCAGACAAGGATTTTTTGATAAAATTACCAAAGCTGTCATAGGAAAATCCAAGGTGGATGATGAGGTTTTGGATGATTTGGAGGAAATCCTCATCGCGTCGGATGTGGGAGCAGCTACGACTATCAAAATTATTCAAAGAATAGAGGAAAGGGCTGCTAGAGACAAATATGTAAATACGGCTGAACTTGATAAAATCCTTAGGGAAGAAATCTCAGCTCTTCTGCTGGAAAATCCACATTCTAAGACAGGAAATATCGATGAAACCAAGAAACCATATGTCATCATGGTAGTCGGTGTGAATGGTGTAGGGAAGACAACAACGATAGGGAAATTAGCCCATCAGTTCAAAACCCAAGGGAAAAAAGTGGTGCTGGGTGCGGCGGATACATTCCGTGCGGCGGCAGTAGACCAGCTTGTAATCTGGAGTGAGAGGGTAGGCGTTCCTATCGTAAAACAGGGAATGGGCAGTGACCCTGCCTCTGTGGCGTTTGATACATTGCAGTCGGCTGTTGCGCAGAATGCAGATGTAGTCATCATAGATACAGCAGGAAGGCTTCATAATAAAATCAATCTGATGAATGAGCTTTCTAAAATCAAACGAGTGATGCAGAAAATCGTTCCAGATGCTCCGCACGAGGTGCTTTTGGTTTTGGATGGCTCTACGGGGCAGAATGCTTTTGAACAGGCGAAGCAGTTTACAGCAGCGACAGAAGTAAATGCACTAGCAGTGACAAAACTTGATGGAACAGCGAAAGGCGGTGTGGTTATTGGGATTTCAGACCAGTTCCAAATTCCTGTGAAATACATCGGTGTGGGCGAAGGAATGGAGGATTTGCAGTTGTTCAACGGAGAAGAATTCGTGGATTCCTTTTTCAAGAGAGAGAGATAATGTCCAGAGCTTTGCTTTTTATCAATGGTGAGCCTCCCAAAACACTGCCTTCATTGGCTGATTATCAGCTGATAGCGTGTACGGACGGGGCTTTTCATTATTTAAAGGAGAAAAATTTTCCACTGGAGAAACTGACCTTTATTTCAGGGGATTTTGATTCTCACACGGGAGCGGATGAGGCTATTTATGAGGGTAAATTTGTCCATACACCAGACCAAAATAAAACAGATTTTCATAAAGCGCTGGAAATCATCGTAGAAAAAGGAATAAAAAAAGTGGATGTTTATGGAGCAAGCGGGCGTGAGCAAGACCACTTTTTGGGGAATATTCATACGGCTTATTTGTTTAGGGAAGAACTGGAAATTAGTTTTTTTGATGATTATTCTACTTATTTTTTTATTCCAAATGATTTTACCATTCGGAAAGTAAAAGGAAAAATGGTTTCGCTGCTTCCTTTTCCAGTGGCTGAAAATATCTTTACCCAAGGGCTTCACTGGGAGCTGAGGGGAGAGAGCCTTTCACTGATGGAGAGAATAGGCACGAGAAACAGGGCAGATACCGATGAAATATCCATAAAATACGATAAAGGAAGTTTACTTTTGTTTATAGAAAATTAAAAATTATGAGAAATATTATTGTTTTTATTTTGTTGTTTTTATCCGCTCAGTTCGCAGCTCAGCCTGGGGGAGGAGGCGGATTGCGTGTGCTGAATGTATATGATGAACACAAACAGCCTATTGATGTCAAACAATTAAAAATAAAGCTTTTAAAACTGGACAGTAGTGTAGGGAATATCATTGCTGAGCGTGATATATCCTCTATGGATAATTTTTATACAAGAAAATATGGAAAAAAAACGATAGCTTTACCTCCTTCCAATCTTTTTTCAAAGACTCAAGGGCTTGTTATTACCTATAAGAATAAAACTTATCGCGTTGATTTTAAGTATATTATAGAGTCAAATGGCGCTGGTCGTGTAGAAGAAATAGATTCTTTGGTACTGTTCAAACCTTATATACTGAGGAAACGCACTTATGGCGGCATAAGCATCAACAGAAAAGAGTATTATAAATTCTACTTATTACACGAAATAGCTTATAAGTATCTGGATTGGGGAGTTACACCTGAAACCTATAAACGGCTCTCGGCTATCGACCTAATGTTTGATGCACCTGAATATGCTTATAATCATAAACCTAAACCTTGGATGGAGAGTTTCAAGCAACTTTATGCTGATTACTCAGAGAGAAACAAACACAGCAAAGAAGAATACGCTGATTATCTGAAAAGAATAGATGAAATGATATCCAAATATGGGGAATTAGAACCTTTTGCAATACTCAAAATGCGCTTTTTGTACGAAGGAGCTTATTATAAAGAGTTTATATCCTACTATGAAAAGAAACCTGCTGGATATAGGGATTTTTTTAAAGAAGCCAAACAAATCTATCATGACCTAAAAGAATATGATAAAGGCATTGTTTTGGCTAAGGAGAGGGCGTCAGAGGAAAAAAGAAAATCCGAAGAATATTTCCGGGAGTTTGACTATATATCGTATAATTTTGATTGGCTTTTTATAAAATCATACTATAAAAATAAATCTATAAAAAACGAGTTAGAATCCTTTGTCAGCAAAATTGATTTGGATAAAGATGACAGATTCTATTCAGGGATTTTTAAAAGATTTGAAGAACTGAAACGCTACGACAGCTATAGCGGAAAGAAAAAACTCACTGACAAAGAAAAAGCCTTGAAAGAATGTATAGAAGGTAATTTGGTTAGGCTATTTGAGAAAGGCTGTATTTGGTGTGATGATTTTGAGGATTGTCTCAAGGATTAATATAAAAATAAATGTTGTTGAATGTTGCGTATTATCATAAAAGCCTTTAGAAATATGATTATCAATGAGTATCTCTGCAAAGTAGAAAATAAAGAAATGAGCCACCTATAATCTTTAGTAAAAAATGAGAATTATAATTGTAATTTTTCTGTTAG
>CAUORE010000022.1:0-28510 GCA_963506915.1 uncultured Flavobacteriaceae bacterium | reverse complement strand
GCATTGCTACTGCTAATTTGAAAGAATCTACTTTAGTATATGTAGATAACATCTCGGGAACTACAAATCCAGTAACTTCTAATGTAACTTCTAAAGGTTTTTATTATTATAGTTCTACTGATAACAAGTGGGTAAAAATAGCTGAAGGATCAATACAAGAACAAGACCTTAGACTAGTTGGTAACAATAACCACATCACACAAGATGCAGGTAATGGTGGAACAGGAACTATTGGTGGAGGTGGAGATAACATTGCTATAGGAAAAAATTCTCTTTTTTCTATAAGTGGCGGAGTTTATAATATTGCTCTTGGATATCAGGCTCTTCATTCCAGTGTTTCTGGTATTAGTGATATTGCTATAGGACAAGATGCCATGCATAGCGGTTCTGGTATACGAAATATAGCTATTGGTAGAGAAACTCTATATAATGCAAGTGGAATAGAAAACATTGGAATTGGATATCAGGCTCTTCGTAACTCTAATGATGGTATTAGTGGAAGAATTGCTATTGGTAGTAAAGCACTTATGTCTGGTGGTAATGGTATAGCAATAGGGGAGAATGCATTAACTAACAATACAGCTGATTATAATATTGCATTAGGTTCTAATGCTCTGAGTTCCAATACTACAGGAAAAGAAAATTTAGCATTTGGGAAATGGGCATTAAGTGGAAATGTTACAGGAAATAATAATCTTGCGTTTGGAAACTATGCTCTTAGAGCTAATAGTGGTGATGATAATTTAGCATTTGGGAATTATGCACTTTCCCAAAATACTACTGGGGTGTATAACCTTGCATTAGGAAATGGTGCTCTTTCCTCTAATACCACTGGTGGAAGTAATTTTGGACTAGGGGTAAATGCCCTTAGAGCTAACACTACGGGTAAAAACAATGTGGGTATAGGAGTTGAGGCAATGTTCAAAAACACTACAGGAGAAAACAACATTGGTTTCGGTAATGGAACATTGCATGAAAATACAACTGGGAATGACAATATTAGCTTAGGTACAAATTCCCTTAGAAATAACACTACTGGAAATAACAACTTAGCTTTTGGTACAAATGCTCTCTATGCTAATACTACTGGGGCAGATAACATCGCTATGGGGCCTGGTGCCTTACTTAATAATACTGTAGGTACCAACAACATTGGTTTAGGTACAAACTCACTTAGAACCAATACTACTGGTAGAGATAACATCGCTCTAGGTTCTACAGCTCTGTTTGCTAATACCACAGGGGTAAATAACATTGCTATTGGAACTAATGGACTTAGATTTAATACAACAGGGAACAACAACATCGGTTTTGGTACTAATACCCTTCGTCTAAATACTACAGGGGACAGAAACATCGCTATTGGTGAAGGAACTTTATCTGGAAACACTATAGGTTCTTACAATGTTGGTCTAGGTATTTCTACTCTTAATTCTAATACTGTGGGGGTAGCTAACATCGGACTTGGGGTAAATACTCTTTCTAAAAACATCAATGGTAATTCTAATATCGGTATAGGTAGCAATGCGTTATTTGAAAATGTTTCAGGTAACTACAATATTGCTATAGGACACCATCCATTATTTAAGGCTACTACTGCAACACACAATGTTGCAATAGGATATGGTGCTTTAGAAGAGAATCTTACTGGAAGTTATAATATCGCTGCGGGAACTTATGCATTAGCTAAGAACACTACAGGACAGCATAACAACGCTCAAGGTCTGAATGCTTTGGTAAATAATGTTACAGGAAACAATAACACTGCTATTGGTAACGGAGCAGGAGAATGGGTAAAAGGACATAACAATGTGCATTTAGGAAGTTCTACTTTCCCTATAGACTCACCAGAACTAGATAATGTGGTAGTGATAGGAAACGGAATCAATGCTGCTGAACTTACTGCAAGTACAGGACAGGATAACTCCATCATCTTAGGATACAAAAATGGGCACAACAGAAGCCCTAATGTAGGGTTGGGAACATACAAACCTGATACTAAACTACATATAGTAGCTAATGGGCCTGCTATCAAGATACAGGATACTAACCAAGGAGCAGGAAAAGTACTTACCAGTGATGCTAATGGTGTAGGAACTTGGAAACCTATGGCTGTTACATTAACTCAAGGATATCTTGGGGCTGGAGTAGATGTTCCTGTAAATACACATAATTATCTCTATACAGGTTCCCGTATTGATGTACCTGCGTATACTAAATATATGGTAACCGTAACTGCGCTAATGTCATTTGCACATAAAGTTAGCCCTTGCCATGTATGGGTTAGATCCATATTTACAAGTAGCCCAAGTCCATCAGATCAAACAGGACATGGTCTAAATGGTAAAGTTCTAATCAGTGGACTTCTTCCTCAAGGTGCTCCGTTTAGTATGCTACAAGGAACGGTAATACTTGATAATAGTACAAACCCTAATATTAAAACCTACTACTATAAGGTAGGGGGAGTAGATATAAATGGTGGTAATTGTCAAAATACCGATAAATTGATCGGTTTTGGAGGTTTGGGCTGGATGGAAGGTAGTATCATCGGTATGCCTATTCAATAATATAATTTACAATTATATATTATATTGCCAGAGTCAAAGACTCTGGCAATTTTTTATTCCTATACCCATTGTTATTTTTACTACGAAACCTTAACTTTGTCCTCCATGAAACCAAAGTGGATTTTTAAAGAAAAACCTAACGAAAGCATTCTACATCAGCTAAAATCTAAACTAAACTGCGAGGATTTAGAAGCTCTAATCCTTGCCCTGAGAAATCTGACAGATTTAGAAAAAATCAAGATATTTTTCAGATTAAAAGAAGAAGACATTCATGACCCTTTCTTGATGAAAAACATGCACAAGGCCGTAGAACGGATAGCCACTGCTGTAGAAAACGGCGAGAAAATCCTAATCTATGGCGACTATGATGTAGACGGTACCACTTCGGTTTCCCTGATGTATCGGTATTTAGCGGAGATTTATGATGAAAAATATCTTGATTTCTACATTCCAGACCGCTACGCAGAGGGGTATGGAATATCTTTTCAAGGGATAGATTTTGCTAAAGAAAATGGGATTTCGCTTGTCATTGCTTTAGACTGCGGCATCAAATCGATAAAAGAAATCGATTACGCCAGTTCGCTCGGGATAGATTTTATCATCTGCGACCACCACCTCCCAAGCGATGAAATCCCAAAGGCAACGGCAGTTTTAGACCCAAAACAAAAAGACTGTCTCTATCCATACAAGGAACTGAGCGGCTGTGGAGTCGGGTTCAAACTCTGTCAAGCCCTAAATTCTATTTACAAAATTCCATCCGAAAAAATTTATGACCTGACTGATTTACTGGCTATCAGCATCGCTTCGGATATTGTTCCAATCACAGGCGAAAATAGAACTTTGGCAAAATTAGGATTAAAAAAACTCCACAATACACAAAAAATGGGATTAAAATATTTAATCCCAGAAGAACACCGAAAAAACTTTACCATTTCTAATATTGTCTTTGAAATTGGGCCAAAAATAAACGCCGCAGGCAGGATTTCTCACGGAAAAACCGCCGTAAAACTTATGATTTCTAATGATGAAAACGAAGCCAAAAAAATCGTAAAGGAAATCTGCGAACTGAACAGCCAACGGAGAGAAATGGACAAACAGACCACTACTGAAGCTGCTCAGCAAATAACTGATACAGAGCAAGATAAAAAATCATCTATCATCGTTTATAACCCAAACTGGAACAAAGGAATCGTGGGCATCACCGCATCACGAATTACAGAATTATACTACAAACCTACCCTAGTTTTCACAGATGGTGGCGAGGGAGAAATGGTAGCCTCTGCCCGCTCTGTGTCGGACTTTGACCTTTATAAAGCGTTGGAAAAATGCAGTCTCCTTTTAGAAAAATTCGGAGGTCATCAGGCCGCGGCTGGACTTACTTTAAAGAAAGAAAATTTTGAAGAGTTTAAAACGCTGTTTGAAAAAGTGGTGTCGGAGCAAATCCAAGAATACCAAAAAACACCAATAATAGAAATAGATTGTGAAATAAAACTCAATCAGCTCAACGAAAAATTTTTCGATTTTCATCAAAAATTAGCTCCTTTCGGACCGCAAAATATGCGACCTGTTTTCGTTCTAAAAAATATTTCAAACCCTAAATTTGTCCAGCTAATCGGCAGAGATAAAAACCATCTGAAATTCTATCTGCCCTCAGAAAATGGAAATATAGAATGTACTGGTTTTAAGCTTGGCAGCTGCTATGAAGATTTGCAAAAGAAAAATTTTGATATGGTTTTTTCCATCGAAGAAAACCACTGGAAAGGTCAGACCAACCACATACTTTACATCAAAGATATTCAGTTTAACTCCTAAACATTTCACATGAAAATAGCCTTGTTTTTTGGGTCTTTTAATCCCATTCATATCGGACACTTGATTTTAGCCAATTATATCGTGGAACATACTGATTTAGATGAACTTTGGTTCGTTGTAAGTCCGCAGAATCCTTTGAAATCAAAAAAAAGCCTGCTCCACGACCATGACCGCTATGATATGGTAGAAATGGCGATAAAAAACTATCCTAAAATGCGCGTTTCGGATATAGAATTTTCTATGCCGAAACCTTCCTACACCATAGATTCTCTCACCTATCTTCGTGAAAGATACCCTGAATATACTTTCGGGCTAATCATGGGCAAGGACAATTTGGTCAGTCTTCCAAAATGGAAAAACTACGAAACTTTGATAAAAAATCACCAAATCATCGTTTATCCACGCGTCCTATCGCAAGACACTGACAAAGAAGCGATTACACACGAGAATATCTGCAAAATAAATGCGCCAATAATAGAACTTTCCGCGACCGAAATCAGAAAAATGATTAGAGAAAAAAAGAATGTCCGCCCTATGCTTCCACCCGAAGTTTTTGAATATATAGATATGAAGGGATTTTACCAAAATTCTGATTTCTAATAGTATTTCTCAATCATAAAAATTGTATTTATAGACAAAATAGATAACATCTAATTCTTTTTTGAGGATATATTTCTGATTGTTTGTATCTTTGCCAATTAGTTTTATATATAAATCAATGATAAAAGTTTCTGATATTGCAAAAGAAAAAGCAACACAACTAATGAAAGAAGACGGCTACGACCCTGACACAGACTACATCCGTGTAGGAGTGAAAAGTGGTGGCTGCTCTGGGCTGGAATATGTCCTGAAATTTGATAAAGAAAGATTAGAAAACGACCAAGTTTTCGAGGACAATGGCATTAAAATCATCGTGGATAAAAAATCTTTCCTATACCTCGTGGGCACCACTTTGGAGTTTTCGGGCGGACTGAACGGAAAAGGCTTTGTCTTCAATAATCCAAACGCCAAAAGAACCTGCGGCTGCGGAGAATCTTTTTCTTTATAAATTATTTCTCATTAGTTGATTTTAACCCAAATTTTAGTAAAGTTTGGAAAGAGAAATTTTGTGTCAAATTAAATAATATTTTAAATCGAAAAGAATAATTATGTCAAAATATACAGAGGATGACCTTAGGGTTGATTTAGAAAACAAGGAATACGAATACGGATTTTACACAGATATAGAATACGAAGAGTTTCCTACGGGACTGAACGAAGATATTGTTCGTGAAATTTCTAAACGAAAAAACGAGCCAGAATGGATGACGGAATGGCGTCTGGAGGCTTTCCGTACATGGCAGACTATGGAAGAGCCTGACTGGGCAAATATAAAGTACGAAAAACCTGATTTTCAAGCTATAAAATACTATGCTGCTCCAAAGAAAAAGCCAGAATTAGAAAGCCTAGACCAAGTAGATCCAGAGCTACTGAAAACTTTTGAAAAACTTGGGATTTCGCTGGAAGAGCAAAAAAGGCTGACTGGCGTGGCAGTGGATGTGGTGATGGACTCCGTGTCTGTGGCGACCACTTTCCAAGAAACTTTGGCTGAGAAAGGAATTATCTTCTGCCCTATTTCCGAGGCGATACAAAAACACCCAGATTTGGTAAAAAAATACCTCGGAACAGTGGTAAAACAAAATGATAATTTCTACGCAGCACTCAACTCTGCTGTGTTTTCGGATGGTTCGTTCTGCTACATTCCAAAAGGCGTGAGATGTCCTATGGAACTTTCTACCTATTTCAGAATCAATCAGGGAGGAAGCGGCCAGTTCGAAAGAACCCTGCTCATCGCTGATGAAGGTGCGTATGTATCTTATTTAGAAGGATGTACAGCGCCTCAAAGAGATGAAAACCAGCTGCACGCAGCTGTAGTAGAGCTGATAGCTTTAGACCATGCGGAAATCAAATATTCCACCGTACAAAACTGGTATCCAGGCGATGAAGAAGGAAAAGGAGGTGTGTTTAACTTCGTGACGAAGAGAGGACTTGCCGAAACGGGAGCAAAAATCTCTTGGACACAGGTAGAAACAGGCTCTGCGGTTACTTGGAAATATCCTTCTTGCGTACTGAAAGGTGACAATTCTGTGGGCGAGTTCTACTCCATCGCGGTTACCAATAAATTCCAGTATGCAGACACTGGAACGAAAATGATCCATATCGGTAAAAATACCAAATCTACTATCATTTCTAAAGGAATCTCGGCAGGGAAATCCAATAACTCTTACAGAGGACTAGTAAAAGTTCTCCCAACTGCTAAGGGAGCAAGAAACTTCTCCCAGTGTGATTCCCTATTGATGGGCAACGAGTGTGGGGCGCATACTTTCCCTTACATCGAGATTAAAGACCCTTCTGCACAGCTGGAGCATGAGGCTACGACTTCTAAAATCGGGGAAGACCAAATATTCTACTGTAACCAGAGAGGAATAGACACCGAAAAAGCTATCGCACTGATTGTGAATGGTTTCAGTAAAGAGGTTCTGAACAAATTACCAATGGAATTTGCCATAGAAGCACAGAAACTATTGGAAATCAGCCTAGAAGGAAGCGTAGGATAAACATACTGCTGGTTATTTTTCACATTGTAAAAAACAAGATTTTTCTTTCGGTAGTTAAAGTAAAAATGACAGAAACATTAGTAAAACACATCAAAAATCTATTCCATCTAGCACCTAAAGACTGCAAGGGTTTTTCGGAGGAACAATTATTAGAAGCAGAAAAGCGATTGGATGTTAAGTTTCCTCAGGTATTCCGAGAGTATTACTTACAATTAGGCGCTACGGAAAGCGTAAACCAATCGTTCAACAGTTTGGCTACGCCTGAACAGTTGTACTTTGATGGTGATTTTCTTTGTTTCTATGAAGAAAATCAAGGCGTGGTGATGTGGGCAATCCGCAAAGAAGATTTAGCAAACCCTAACCCTCCCATTTGGGGAAATTACGGCTCCGAAACCGACCCTGACTGGGTGTTAGAAAACCCAAAACTATCGGATTTTTGGCTGTATATGGCTATTTACAATGGTACTTTGGGAGGGCTGTCCTACAATGCCAACGCAATGGGCGGCTGGGGTATGGAAGGCTTTGAAGTGCCTGAACAGGCAGTTTCTTATATGGAAAAACAATATGACACGCTTACCGAACTCTGCTGGGAAGGACAGTGCGTCTTTACTGACAAGGATTTTACAATCGTGATAGTCCTCTCCATACACCGAGAAACAAACCGAGCCACTGCTATTTTTATAGGCAGCACTCAACAAGAGTTATTTGATACCCTTTTAGACGATATGGAAAACTTTGGCTTGCAATGGAATTACACTTCCTACGATGACGAGGGCAATGATGATTTTCAAGTAGTCTCAGAAGCTGAATTAAATGAACTAAAAGCCAAAGGCTTATGGACATTAAGTTAGAAGTTTTTGCATTATAAAAAGGCTATCTATTTAAATTATCAATATGACAGAAACAGTAGAAAAACAAATTAAAAAACTCCATCGATTGGAGAAAAAAGGTGATTTGGAAGTAGAACATCTTCTAAAAATCCTCAAAACTCCGAGCAAGGAATACATTGCTCCTTTGCAAGAAATGGTGGTGCAGTACGATTGGCAACCGATGAATGACGAGCTAATCATACCCTTTGCTGCATGGGTAGAGGCGATTTGTATCTATTTGGAAGAAGGCACGCAGGGACTTGTAAAGGCTATTGATAAACCAAAAGAGTTCTTTCTTATTGTCTTTGGTGTATTAGAAGAACTTCCCATCGATGAAGCGCTACCCGCCTTTCTAAATATAGCTGAAACTTTTTCTGCTGGAATTACCGATGAGCAGGAGTTTTTTGTACAAAAATATGTTTATCCACTTTGTGAAATATCACACCAGCTCAAAGGTGAGAAAATGAGCAAAGACCTTCACGATGCTTTTGTACCTATCTTAAAGCAAATCATCAGCTTTGCACAAACAAAAAAGAACGAAACGATAATGTGTAGTGCTGCCGTGTGCTTTCAGGCGTTTGGTGACAATAGCGATATAGAATATCTTAAAAGTCTGACTTTTACGGAGGACTACTATAAAAACACAGGAAAAACCATCGCTAAAAGAATAGAGAAGAAATATGCTAATTAGCAATTACGCAATGAAAACCATAGAAGCAACATACAAAGATTTATTTGATACGGAAGAGGACTACAATCGCTATATAAAGCGGTTGGAGCAGAAAATAAGCACCTTTGATGTTTCATATATGAGCAATGCTAAGTGGCGTAAGCTCTTTACTGCCATAGTTTCTCACAAAGACCTTATCAAACAATGTGAAATTTATGATTTCTTTGGGTTTTGTGTAAATGAAATTGCTTGGCATAAAATAGCAGATAATAGCACTTTGTACATTCATGAAGATTATATCTCAGAGGCTATTACCACTGCCGAACACCCTACCTATTATTGTGAAATAGAATTTATAGAATTTAAGGCACGCTGGCAAGGAGCGTATATTGGAGAGTTGCTACCTCCAAACTACGAAACCCAAGACCTCAATGCTATTGAAGAAATGCTCAATAGTTTAGGAAAATTCCAAATTATAAAAACTGACGAAAGTCTGAAAATAATGGGATATCAATAATTTGCTAATTAGCCAATTATTTTTTTACTTTAATTAAATTTAAAATCAAATGAACACCATAAGGAAAGAACTTCGCCCTGATTTTGCGACAGCAGAAAAGCTGTATCCTCTCGTGCTAAAACGCTTAGAAGACTACGAAGCTTTTTGGGAGGCTCAAAGTGAAGATACTCCCGAAGAAGTATTTGACAAAGAATACAAAGCGATGGAGCAATACCTTAGTGAGCTTACGGGCAAAGACCTTTCCAATACTTGGCTATGGGAATGGTGGGAAGGTAATGGTATTGAAACTTTTGCCTTTGATTTGGCTATGCCCTACCCTATAAAGCACAATGACCTCACCCGTGAAGACATCGCTGCTTTTGTGCGTATTGTCATAGACAATGAATTTGAGTGTGAAAACGACTTTCAAAGGATGTTTATGCCTTATATATTTTACAGCGATGGTTACTTCTTTGAGTTTTTAGAAATCAACTGTCCGCGTTTCGACCCTTCTGCATTCAATACCATCAAAGATAAAAATGGTAAGTATCACCAACCTACTGTGGAGGAGGTAATGAATAAAATATGGAAATAAAAAATTACTAAAAACCAATATGTTTAAAGACTTAGAACAACAATATAACTTCGCTTACCCAAAGCTCTACCACCAGCTCTATGCCGACCAAATGCTCGACATAGGAGAATATTCTTCCCTTTGGAGTAAAGAAGTATATCCACGCCTAAAAAACCGCCCAACGCTATTTTTATACAGTGGTGAGTTTGAGCTGATACCACCTGCTAACATCGCCGAAACTATTGAAGAGCTCAATGGTGAAGACAGCTGGTTCAGTATCAATCCTGATTATCTTTTTATTCCGTTTGGACAAACAGGCGGAGGAGATTATTATTGTTTCTTCTATGATAAAAATAATCCCAAACCTGTGCCGCCCATTGCTCTACTGCACCACGATTCTGACGAGGCAGAAATATTAGCTAACACCCTAGAAGACTTCTTTTTCTATGAAATGCTCAGCTCCGTGAATGATATATATGAGGGTTCTTTGGTGCGAAGTGAAGGTGATTTTCAGGAAAATATCACAAATCTTCTCCGCTCTCACCTGCCCTATGTTACCCAAAAAGAGCAACGCGAAATATTAGAAGAGGTTTACAGCCGAAAACTCACTGATTTCACGCGTGTTTTTCCAAATTCTACTCAAAGCTACCAAGGCTTATTGTCTGATGAGGAATTTGAGCAATTAGTTCTGCAGCACATTTCCATAGATGGCGAGAAGACCTTTGTGTACATGGTTGAAAATGAAGCAGAAAACACTCCTCCGCGATACATCGATGGAACACTCTATGCACGGGTAAGCCCTATTCCTGCTAAAAACGACAAAGTATATGATGCTCTCAAAGCGCTGAATTGGCGACAAAACAAAGCCGTTACCGACCGCTTGGAGTACAGCAAGAAAATGCAATTGTACTACAATGACCAGTATGGCATTCCGTGGGAAGAGTATATTTTAGGAGCTTTCAAAGAGCGTATAGAGGAGCTTAAAAAATTCCCTAATGTGACTGTAACTTTTGAAGAAGAGAATAAAGATAGCGCTCAAAAACTTTGAATAAAAACACAAGAAAAACTATAATAAAAAAGAATAAATAAAATTTTAATTTAATAATAAATAAATTTCATTAATAATGCTTAGAATCAATAACTTACACGCCCGTATAGAAGACGGAGCCGAAATTTTGAAAGGAATCAATTTAGAGATAAAACCTGGTGAGGTTCACGCCATTATGGGACCTAACGGAGCTGGTAAATCCACGCTTTCTTCCGTAATTGCAGGAAGAGAAGACTATGAAGTTACGGAGGGAGAAATCCTTTTCGAAGGTGAAGACATCGGCGAAGATGCGCCAGAGGAAAGAGCTCAGAAAGGTATTTTCATGTCGTTCCAGTATCCTGTGGAAATCCCAGGTGTATCGGTAACCAACTTCATCAAGGCAGCAATCAACGAAACTAGAAAAGCCAACGGATTAGAAGAAATGCCAGCAAAAGAAATGATGGCGCTCATCCGCGAAAAATCAGAGCTTTTGGGAATTAAAAAAGATTTCCTTTCTCGTTCGCTGAACGAAGGCTTCTCTGGTGGAGAGAAAAAAAGAAACGAAATCTTCCAAATGCTGATGCTGAACCCTAAATTGGCTATTTTGGATGAAACGGATTCAGGGCTTGACATCGATGCTTTGAGAATCGTTTCTGAAGGTGTGAACCATTTCAAAAACCAAGGAAATGCAGTGCTTCTAATCACGCACTACCAAAGATTGCTAAACTACATTCAGCCTGATTTCGTGCATGTTTTAGCAGACGGAAAAATCATAAAAACTGGAGGCAAGGAACTGGCTTTGGAATTAGAAGAAAAAGGATACGACTGGCTGGTAAAATAATTGAGATTAAAACTCAAATTTCAAACTCCAAAATTTCAAATCAAATACAAATTTTATGTTATTTAATCAAATAGAACAACTAAAATCCACACTTTCCAGCGAGAGAGCCGAGGCACTCAGCCAGTTTTTGGCGGCAGGTTTTCCCACTAAAAAAGATGAGGAATACAAATACACCGACCTGTCCGAAGCCGTGAACAAGCAATATTCTCTGGCGCAGAAGCAGGAATTTCACATTACAAAAGAGCAGCTAGACCAGCTGCATCTGGGAGAAGAGCACTTTGATTTCATTGTCTTTGTCAATGGAAAATTCCAAAAGGCTCTATCCAAAATCTCCGTAGAAAATGCAGAATTTTTGACTTTAAATAATGCTTTTTCTTCTAATAAAGATTTGGTCGAAAAATATTTTAACCAAATAAAGCCTAAAAACACAGCATTCACAGCCCTAAACGATGCTTTGTACAGCGATGGATTTTTCCTTTTCGTTCCTAAAAATACTGTGATAGAAAAGCCTATTCACCTTTTCTACATCTCTGAAAATCAGGATGAAAATGTATTTTATACAACGAGAAATCTCCTTATCGTAGAAGAAGGCGCGAAAGTAGAAGTGATAGAGAGCCATCATAACTTTGATGAAACCTATACTTTTACCAACTCGGTTACAGAAATTTTCGTGGGCAAAAATGCAAAGGCTGACTGGCATAAACTCCAAAACGACAGCCAGACTACTTATCTGGTAGACAGCACTTTCGCGAAACAAGAGCGAGACAGTTTAGCGACAGTGAATACCTTTGCTTTCGGAGGTAAATTGGTGAGAAATAATCTTGATTTCATCCACACAGGAGAAAATATCAATTCCTTCATGAATGGTATCACCATCATCGGAAATGAACAGCTGGTAGACCACCACACAGCCGTACATCACAACGAGCCAAACTGTGAGTCTTACCAAAACTACAAAGGTGTTTTCAAGGACAAGGCGCATGGCGTGTTCAACGGAAAAGTATTCGTAAATAAAATCGCACAAAAAACCAACGCTTACCAGCAGAATAACAACATCCTGCTGAGCGAGGGAGCTACCATAGACACCAAGCCGCAGCTGGAAATTTTTGCAGATGATGTGAAATGTTCACACGGATGTACCGTAGGACAGCTCAATGATGAGGCGCTGTTCTATCTAAGAGCCAGAGGAATTTCCAAGAAAGAGGCTCAGGCACTGCTGCTGTATGCTTTCGCGAATGATGCTATGGAAAACATAGACATAGAGCCACTAAAACTGAAAGTTGCAAAGCTATTGGCTGAGAAACTGGAAGTTCAGATAGATTTATAATTTATTCATTTTGTTTTTAATGCAATGGGAGAATCTCTACGGAAATTCTCCCGTTTTTATCATTATTCCATATCTTTTTCGTAAAATATTCTTATTTAATCTTTTTATAAATTTTATATTTTTTCTTGATGATAAAATAAGATTTACACAAAAGAAAACTATCTTTGCATTTAGTCTTCAGTTTTAAATAAATACTTCAATGAAAACCCTTGATGATTACCTTGATAAACACTATATCCATCGTAGTAACTGGCTTCGTGCTACAGTATTAGGCGCTAATGACGGCATACTATCCACGGCGAGCCTTGCTATAGGAGTTGCCGCAGCGAGTTCTGCGCCAGAGTCTGTGATTTTAGCGACAGCGGCAGGAATCATCGCAGGAGCTTTGTCCATGGCGGCAGGAGAATATGTTTCGGTAAGTTCGCAGACAGATATAGAACACGCGGACATCGAGAGGGAAAGACAAGAACTGAAAGACACACCCGAAGAAGAACTACAAATGCTTGCGCATATCTACGAACTGCGAGGACTAAAACCAGAAACTGCAATGCAGGTAGCCAAGGAACTGACCGAGCATGATGCTTTGGCGGCGCATGTGCGGGATGAACTGGGCATCACCGAAATCAGTCAGGCTAAACCTTTTCAGGCGGCTCTGGCATCTGGCGGCGCGTTTCTCTTTGGCGGTATATTGCCTCTGCTGGTGGTCTTCATTGCTCCGTTTTATCATTTAGAATATTATCTCTACAGCTCTGCTATCCTTTTCCTTGCGCTCTTGGGCGGAATCGCAGCTAAAACAGGAGGTTCTAACCCACTTAAAGCCATTCTCCGTATTACTTTCTGGGGAACTATCGCTATGGGAGTGAGTGATTTGGCAGGAAGTTTCTTCGGTGTTAGGATTTAGATTTGATTTTTAATAATTATTCGGCTTTTCTCTCGTGAGGCGGAAACTCAAACTGAAGCTGGATGTATTTCGGCTGGTTTTGTTTTTCCCAAACATTCAGGTTAGACACGGAAAGACCTAATAATCTCACCGAATTTTTCAAGTTTTCTTGAAACAAAAGTTCCTCGCCGATACGGAAAAGCATATTTTGGTCTGAAACAAATTTTGCTAAAGTTTTGCTCCGTGTCTGCGTGGTAAAATCGCTGTATTTTATTTTCAAAGTAATGGTTCTCCCTGAGAGATTTCGTTTCTTTAATCTTTGTTCCAGCTCTTTGGAAAGCGCTTCCAAAGGTGTCAGCAGATATGTCTGGTGCTGTTCATCATGCTCGAAAGTCCGCTCCACTCCTATGGATTTCGCAATTCGGACAGGATTCACAGGACTTCTGTGGATTCCTCGGGTAATTTCGTAGTAATAAAGCCCGCTGTTCCCAAAATGACTTTGCAGAAACAGCAGTGATTTTTCCCTCAAATCTTTTCCTGTAAAAATCCCGAGAGCATACATCTTTTCGGCAGTTACCCTGCCGATTCCGTAAAATTTTCTGATGTCAAGGCTGTCCAAAAACGGAATGATTTTATTGGGTTTTATGGTGGTCTGTCCGTTGGGTTTCGTATAATCGCTGGCTATTTTGGCAATGAATTTATTGACCGACACGCCTGCCGAGGCAGTCAGTCCTGTTTTTTCAAAGATTTTTTTCCGAATTTCCTTAGCGATGTTCGTAGCGGAGGGATTATTTTTCTTGTTAAAAGTCACATCCAGATACGCCTCATCGAGGGAAAGCGGCTCTACCAAATCAGTGTATTCATAGAAGATTTCGCGGATTTGCAGAGAAATTTCCTTATACCGCTCAAAACGAGGCGAAACAAAGATGAGGTCTGGGCAGAGTTTCCTTGCCTTCGCTCCGCTCATCGCACTACGAACGCCGTATTTCCTCGCTTCGTAGCTTGCTGCCGCTACCACGCCTCTATTCCCTCCACCGCCCACAGCAATGGGTTTTCCTCTAAGGTCAGGACAGTCCAGCTGCTCTACGGAAGCAAAGAAAGCATCCATATCGATGTGGATTATCTTATTTTCAAAGGTGTCCATTGTTTTAGAGAAAATTCTATTTATTCCGTGTAAAGATAGTTTTTTCCTCAATATTTTACTGCAAAAATGCGCCGGGAATTTCATTTGGCATCCATTAGAAAGTATGATATTTTTCAGATATTTAGGTGGAGATATTTTATTATCTTTGTGGAAACAAAAAAAAGAAGAAAGATGGCAGCACAGAAAAGAATTTTATTAGAAGACTGGCAAGAAATAAAACCTTATAACAAAACCGCTAAATCCGACCTTTATTTTTTAGGAATAAGCAATGAAATCAATGATAAAATATACGAAAAAGAGTTTCATATTCCTTTGCAGAATTTCATAAGAGAAGAAGGGATTTCTTTGTTTTGTATGTTTTTGACTTCTTATTTAGAAGACATCATTTCTGGGTCTGAAGTATGGAATTCTTTCATCAAAAAACATAAAGAGCTTTACGGAAAACCGCTACCATTCTACGAAACTGACAAAAACTATGTAGAAGGCGAGGTTAATATCCAAGATGTAAAATTTTTGGTTTGGTATTTCATCAATGCTGTGAACAAAAATATCCTGCTCAATCCTCACGATCCTTTTATACAAAGCATTTCTGAAGGGCTGGTGGGTATCTTGGAAACAGAATACGAATATGCTCCAGAAAACGATTTACTGAGAGAAACTTACCAAATAGAGCCTACCCAAGACTACTACGAAGTAAGAAGGCTGCTCAATAATATCCTTACCAAAACTTATCTATTCTTCCCAGATACAGGCTTCGCTCTACTGAGACAAGAGGCAGAAATCATGGAAGCAGGACGAAGAGTAGAAGCTACTCTGGATGACAACCGAGACAGATTCATCCATGAGGCATGCACCTCTCTCCTCGCACTTTCTGCGAAGGAATGGGCTGTTCTGATTTTGGGTAAAAAACATTCCGTAGCGAAAGATTTAGAAAAAATGTCTCCGAGAGTTCAGGGAAGTTTCCTTTTCCTTGGTGAAGATGAAAAATACCTTAAAATAAAACATATCGCTACCGATAAGAAATTCAAACTTCTGAAATCTTCTTTCCCTAAACACAAAGATTTAAAGGAAAAAAGCATCATCTTCATGGGCATCGTAGAATGGCATAAAGAATGGTGGTTCTCAGGAGTTTCCATCATGAGCGATTACAATGAGGAGTTCATAGAAAAAGAAAAACAAAACATTCATTCTAAAGAATCGCTAAGTTTCATGGAAGACCAAGCTCTTATCCGTGAAAACCTAAAAGAACACCACGAAGCATTCCTTATCTACAACAAGGGCGTTCCTATCGTATTCCTTAAAAAAGATGAGGTGGATGACTTTATGAACGGATATTTTGATTTCTTCACAGAAACTGCTGGTCTATCCGCAGAGGAAAAAGAAAAAGCCGTGAAAAAATACAAACCAAAAGCAACCAAAGAAGAGGAAAAACCAGACACTGTGATGGTGGTTTTCCATAATATCAATTCTGGTTTTGAGGTTTATTCCAATATAGAAAACGCTTTTTGTATTAAACAAAATAAATTCTTGAATAAAGACAGAATCGACCAAGATTTCTACCAAATCTTCTTGGCGAATTTCTACTCCAAAGAAATTCTGGATTACAGCATAGAAGTGAGCGAGAAAAAGATTTCTTTCTTCAAGAAAAACAATTATACAAAAGAAGAACTGGACTTTTTCACTCGTTTCTTTAAACAAGGAAATTACCACACTAAGGCGAGATTAACCGTTATAAAAAATGCCTAATGTTTAGACTATTGTTCTTGTTTTCGGGCGTTTTTGCCATTGGGCAGAATATTAAAAGCATTCAGCTATTTAACCCACAGACTAATGACGAAACGCCTGTCATAAGGTTCGGAGAGCAGCTTGTCCTTCGTTTTGACGACTTGGACAACGGTAGCCAGATTTATCGTTACACGATAAAACATCTTGATAGAAACTGGAAAGATGACGGCTTGTTTTTCACGGAATTTGCGACTGGAAAACTGAGCGGATTGATTGATAATTTTAAATATTCTTTCAACACCCACCAAGCCTACACGCACTACTCTCTGACCTTTCCTAACAAGGACATTCAGCCTAAAATTTCGGGAAATTTTGAACTTATAGTTTATAAAGATTCGCCGAAAAAACCACTTTTCACAAAGAGATTTTCAGTGGCAGAAAACGGAGCTGGAATTGGCCTGAATGTAAGCCGATACACCGCAGCGAAAACTCCAAACCTCAACCAAAGAGTAGAAGTCAAAGCCACCCTTACCGACCCAGAAACCAGCCGAAATATCAATTCTATCAGCCTAAATATTATCCAAAATAATAATTTTAATGATGGAATTTTTAACCTAAAACCATCCTCTGTTCTCTTTGGGAACCAACTGATGTTTCAGCAGTTAAGTCTTGTTTTTCAAGGAAATAATGAGTTTTCTTACTTTGATAATAAAACGATAAACGCCTCCTCTGATATGGTGGCAGGAACGGAAAACATCGATGGTGTGAACTACACCTACCTCTTCCCTACTTGGACTTCGCCGCTCAGCTACCAGTATCAGCCAGATGTCAATGGCGCTTTCTATTTCCGTAGTAATAACATGGGACAAGAAAGAAATGCCGACTACGAGGGCGACTACTCTTGGGTGGTGTTTTCTTTGGACAGCCATCCTTTGGAAGGGAAAAACATCTATGTTTTAGGGCAGTTTAATGACTATCAGGCTAATGAAGAGAGCCAAATGCACTACGACCCGAAAAGCCAAAAATATTTCGCTAAAATATTCCTAAAACAGGGATTCTACAACTATATCCTTGCAACAAAAGACCGAAATGGAAAACTGAATTTTGGTGAAATCAATGGAAATTTCTGGCAGACACAAAACCAATATCAAGCTTTTCTGTATTACACTCCTTTTGGAAAAAATTACGATGGGCTTATTGGCTATGGAGAAATCAGATAGAACAGTCTATTCCCAAAATTGGAAATAATATTTTTTCCAGCTTTTCAGGACATCATCCGTTTTGTTCTGTGTTTTTTCTTTCAGGTTTTTTTCATTGCTGAATAAAGAAACTCCCAGCCCAAAACGCTCCAGCGGATAGCCCATAGCATTCAGAACCGTAACTCCCTCGTCCAGAGAGGAGGTATTTCTCTCCGAAATTCTTGGCGATATCTTATCAGGAAAATGTATCATGAATAAATTTCGGCGGAGGTCAGGGTGGCGTTCCAGCGTTTCAGAAACCATATTTCTCATCGTGAGATGATCCGAAGAAATCACTATCATGGTGTTTTTTTCTGTATCCAGTTTTTTAATTTCATTGATAAATTCCGAAATCAAATAATCACTCACATGAAGAGCATCCTGGGTTACATTCTGCCCATTTTTATATTTTTTCTTCTTGAAATCTGGCGGGACAAAACCTCTCGGGCTATGAGTATTTATCGTAGAAATCATAATGCTAAACGGCTGATTTTTAGACTTTAATTCCTTATATTTTTCCTTAGCAAATTCAAGGGTTTTGTCATCATTCAGCCCCCAGCGAGAGAGATTTCTCGGCGTTTTATACTTTTTATCAATATTTTCAAGTGAAAACATCTGAAAACCATGACTTTCCAAAAATTTATCATTCCCTGCAAAGGCCTTAGGCGAACCTTGTATGAAAATATTTTTGTAGCCGTCCTCCGCGAGTATATTACCCACGCCCTTTATTTTAGGGAGAAAGCTCGGAAGCTGGTCGAGGTCGTTATTCTCCCGCCCCACCGCATATAGAGGCACTCCGCACTGAGAACTCGCTATCCCTGCGATAGTCCAGCCTGTTCCCCAGACCTGATGAACATTAGAAAAGGAAAGTGATTCTTTCTCCAGCTGAACCAAATTAGGCGCTAGATCAGGGAAAATCTCCTGATTAAGGTATATCCGCTCAAAAGCCTCTGCATAAATCCAAACCAAATTATACTTCGTTTCGTTTTTTAAAGGCTGTTTAGGCGGATGATAATTATCTTTAAACAAAAACTTCGGGTCTTCATCTACCACTTTATAAGTTTGGTAAATATCATAATTTAAGGGATTAAAAACCAATAAAACCAGCATCAAAAACACTGGAATTTTAGCATTGATGGTTTTCTCTTTTGTTTCTTTTTTGATGATTTTTTTAAAGCAAAAAAACGCCGAAAAAATGAATAAAGCCACCAACAATGTGATGTCTATGATAAGTTTATAAAAATCCCCTATTCCTGCCCCTTTAATGCCTGTTTTCAGGTGAAATGGAATACTTTCATTAAAGCCTGTTCCTGTCAGATTAAACGAGAGATAATATAATATGCCCTGAACTCCTGCAATGAGCCAAAAATAAAAAGCAGGTTTCCCTCTATTTATCAGCAGAAGAAAACACACCAAAGAAAACAGTATATAGCTGATATTGAGCTTAGTATGAGTGATAATCCTCAGTGTGGTCTCATTCTCTATAATGGACAAAATCTGCAAATATAAAAAACACACATAAAAACCCAATAAAACACTGTAAATCAGTTTTTTATATCTAACTCCCCTTTGAAAAACTGCCACCGAAATGGTGAACATTATCAAAAGAAAATGCAGGGAATAAATCAGAAAAGTAGGCATGTCCTGTCCCAATTTATTTCAAGTGTTTAAAAAATTCCCACATCACAATTCCACCACAAACACTCACATTTAGAGAGTGTTTAGTCCCCAGCTGAGGTATCTCCAAGAAGTCATCACAGAGCGGAAGAACCTCATCACTGATGCCCTCCACTTCGTTACCAAGAACCAATGCATATTTTTGACTCTTCACAAAGTCAAACTCCGTAATCATTTGGCTTCCAGTAGTTTGTTCCACTCCTACTACGCTATACCCTTCTGATTTTAAGCTTTGTAAAGCCTCCGTAACCGACTCAAAATAAGCCCAATCCATACTTTCCGTAGCTCCTAGCGCAGCCTTATGGATTTCTCTATGCGGCGGCTGCGGCGTGATTCCACATAGTAAAATTTTCTCCACCAAAAAAGCGTCTGCTGTGCGAAATACCGCTCCTACATTATGCATACTACGCACATTATCAAGGACTACGACCAGTGGAGTTTTAGAACTTTGTTTAAATGTCTCTACATCTATTCTCCCCAGCTCTTCTAATTTAAGTTTCTGAACCAAAATAATTATTTTTTAGGATTCACTGAAAATACGAATTACATTCTTCTCTATATTCTGAGCTATCAGCTCCATAGGAAGGTCATTTTCATCATTGTTAAACGGCTCCTCTATCTCCTCTGCCAGCACCTCCATACTCATCAGTACATAGAAAACGAAAACAGTAAGAAATACCATAAGATACCCTATACTCATAGAATAGGCGATAGGGAGAGTAATCACATAAATAACGATAAATTTCTTTGTAAAAGATGAATAAGAATAAGGTATCGGCGTGTTTTTGATTCTTTCACAGCCACCGCAGACTTCCAAAAATCCTCTGGCATGATAGTCCAGCATCAGCATCTGCTCTCCCGATATTTTACCTTCTTTATATAATTTCTGAATTCTCTCCTGTATCCTCCAAATCAGGGCATTAGGCGGATGCGGAAGCTGTTCTACTTCCGTATGATGCTGGTCTTGTGCCAGTTCCATTTTAGTGGATTTTTTGGACAAGTGCCTACTAAGCAAGTGAGGAAAAAAACAAATATATTTCTGAAAAAAGTCTCTATTTTCGGTATCTGCTATGTCTAGCATGGTATGGAGTTTAATGGCAAAATTTCGGGAGTCATTTACCATTCTTCCCAGAAGTTTTCGCCCTTCCCACCAGCGGTCATAGGCGGTATTAGTTCTGAAAACCAAAAGCATCGACAAGACAAAACCCAGCAGCGTGTGGATGAGGGAAATATTTCTAATCGGAGAATCCTTGTCTATTTTAAAATATTCTATCTGCAAAAAAGCCACTATTGCCGCATATACAGCCATAGCAATCATCCCTGACTTTAAGGTTTTTAGTGAATCTGACTTATGTATACTCAGCAGTATGGATATCCAGTGCTTATTATCATATACCCGCATATAATATCTTTTTTAGTTCTAAAAGTTTAAATTTGCACAAAAATAATACTTTTTTAACAAAATTTTATTGAAATCTTCTTTAATTTTGTTCCCTTAAACCTAATTTCACTTTATGGCAAAAACGACACAAAAAGAAACTCCGCTGATGGCTCAGTACAACAGCATCAAAGCTAAATATCCAGATGCTGTCCTGCTCTTTCGTGTGGGGGATTTTTACGAAACCTTTGGGCAGGATGCTGTGCGAACTTCCCAGATTTTGGGCATTGTTCTCACAAAGAGAAATAACGGCGGTTCCCATACCGAGCTGGCTGGTTTTCCTCACCATTCCCTGAATTCCTACCTTCCCAAACTGGTTCGTGCTGGACTGCGTGTCGCAATCTGTGACCAGCTGGAAGACCCAAAGATGACCAAAGGCATCGTAAAGAGAGGCGTTACAGAGCTGGTTACGCCAGGAGTTACCTTTAATGAGCAGATTCTCACCACCAAAGAAAATAACTTTCTGCTGTCTATCCATCGTGAAAAAGAAAAATACGGCATGGCTCTGGTGGACATTTCCACAGGAGAATTCCTTGTTTCTGAGGGAAATTCGAATAAGCTGATGCACATCATCCATACCTTCAGCCCTAGTGAAATTATCTATCAGCGAAAAACCGAACTCCCAAATAGAATAAAGGACAAAAACACTTTCGCGCTGGAAGACTGGGCATATCAGTATCCTTTTGCTTATGAGAAACTTACCAATCATTTCAAAACAAAATCACTGAAAGGCTACGGAATAGAGGAGTTTCCATTGGCAATCACGGCGGCTGGTGCTATTTTCGCTTATTTAGTAGAGGACACACATCATGCTCTCATTCAGCACATTACCAAAATACAAAACATTCCACAGGATGATTATTTGATGATGGATGGCTTTACGCTTAGAAATTTGGAAATCATTCATTCCAACCATAGTGAAGGCAAAAGTCTTCTGGACATCATAGACCGCACGATCACGCCTATGGGAGGGCGACTGCTGAGAAGAAGAATGATTCTTCCACTGAAATCCGTAAATGAAATCAACCGAAGACTCTCTCTGATAGAGTTTTTTAACAAAGAAGAAAACCTAAAATATAATATCCACGACCTTCTAAAATCTATTTCTGACCTAGACCGACTACTCGGAAAACTTGCTGCAGAGAGAATTTCACCGAAAGAACTCGGGAATTTCCGAAATAGTTTGATAAGCATTGAAAAAATAAAGGAACTGCTGCTGCCTCATCCAGATGCTTTAGCTTGGATTTCGCCTCTGCACAGCCATAAGGAGCTGATTGATTATCTCCAAAACCACCTAAACGAGGAGCTTCCTGTAAGTATAAACAAAGGAAATGTAATCAAAGAAGGCGTTTCCGAAGAACTGGACAAACTGAGAAACCTCCTCTACAGTGGAAAATCCTATTTGGATGAAATGTGCCAGCGCGAGAGCGAGAGAACAGGAATTTCAAGTTTAAAGATAGATTTTAATAATGTTTTCGGATATTACATAGAAGTCCGAAACACGCATAAAGACAAAGTTCCTGAAAACTGGATAAGAAAACAGACACTGGTCAATGCGGAGCGGTACATCACTGAGGAACTAAAAGAATACGAATCACAGATACTGGGAGCTGAGGAAAAAATTGCCCAGCTGGAACATTTGCTCTACAAAAAAATAGAAGAGCAGGTTCTCGTGCATATGGACACCATTCAAAACAACTCCAAAACCATTGCAGAAATAGACTGTGCGGTAGGACTTTCGGAACTTGCGATTGCAGAAAACTACACCAAACCAATTATAAATGAAGATTTTGCTATAAACATCCAAGAAGGAAGACATCCTGTGATAGAAAAATCCCTGCCTCTGGGCGAAAAATACATCCCAAATGATATTTTCCTTGATCGAGATACCCAGCAGATTATGATGGTCACAGGTCCCAACATGTCTGGTAAATCAGCCGTTCTGAGACAAACCGCCATCATCTGTCTTTTAGCGCAGATTGGTAGTTTTGTCCCTGCAAAATACGCCGAAATAGGAGTTTTGGACAGGATTTTCACCCGTGTGGGAGCATCGGATAATATTTCGGCTGGAGAATCCACTTTTATGGTGGAAATGAACGAATCTGCCAATATATTGAACAACATCACCGAGCGAAGCCTCATTCTACTAGATGAAATCGGGCGCGGAACTTCCACTTATGACGGGATTTCCATCGCTTGGGCTATTGCGGAATACCTCCACCAGCACCCTACACAGCCTAAAACGCTGTTTGCAACCCATTATCACGAGCTCAATGAAATGCAGAATAGTTTCAGCCGAATTAAAAACTATCATATCGCCATACAAGAGAACAAAAATAATGTGATTTTCCTAAGAAAACTAGTTGCAGGAGGCAGCGAACACAGCTTTGGTATCTATGTAGCCAAACTGGCTGGAATGCCTACGAAAGTAGTCAATAGAGCAAAGGAAATTCTAAAAACACTAGAAAACAGCCGAAGCCAAGACCAAAACACGGAGAACATAAAACGAGTGACCGAGGAAAATCTTCAGCTCTCTTTCTTTCAGCTGGATGACCCTGCTTTAGAGAGCATCAGAGAAGAACTTACCCAAATAGACATCAATACGCTGACACCGATAGAAGCCCTGATGAAACTCAATAAAATCAAAAGCATGATTGGGAAATAAAAATCCCAACTTTAGTTTTTTTAGTATTTTTACGGAAGATTTTTAAATAAAAACAAAATATAACTATGAGCGACCACTTACAGCATGAATGCGGCATTGCGATGCTTCGTCTGTTAAAACCTTTAGAATACTATAAAGAAAAATACGGAACTCCTTTTTATGGTATCAATAAAATGTATCTAATGCTGGAAAAACAGCATAACCGTGGGCAGGATGGTGCAGGACTGGCGAGCGTAAAATTTGATATGCAGCCTGGCGAAAGATACATCAGCCGTATCCGTTCTAATGCCAGCCAGCCGATACAAGATATTTTCAATCAAATCAATACCAGAATCAGCGAAATTCTAAAAGAAAATCCAGAAATAAGAAACGACACAGAAGCCCAGAAGCACCTGCTTCCATACATTGGGAATGTATTTTTAGGGCATGTTCGCTATGGGACTTTTGGGAAAAACAGCATAGAAAGCGTTCATCCTTTTCTTCGACAAAACAACTGGATTTACCGCAACCTCATCGTGGCTGGGAATTTTAATATGACCAATTCCAAAGAACTTTTCCAAAAACTGGTAGAACTCGGCCAGCACCCGAAAGAGCAGACCGATACGGTGACCATCATGGAGAGAATAGGGCATTTCCTAGACACCGAAGTTGAAAACCTATACCAAAAACTAAAAGCCGAAGGCTACTCCAAAAAAGATGCTGCGGCAGAAATTCCAAACCAGCTGGATGTAGCAAAAATCCTCAAAAAATCTGCATACATATGGGATGGCGGCTATGCTATGTCTGGAATCATAGGACATGGCGATGCCTTTGTAATCAGAGACCCTGCGGGAATTCGCCCAGCGTACTACTATAAAGATGATGAAATCGTAGTTGTAGCCTCCGAAAGGCCAGTTATACAGACTGCATTTAATCTTGATTTTGAGCAAATTACAGAGCTAAACCCTGGTTCTGCCATCATTATCAAGAAAAACGGAAATGTTTCCATAGAAGAAATCCTCCCTGCCCTGCCCTACAAGGCTTGCTCTTTTGAGAGAATTTATTTCTCACGAGGCAGTGACAAGGAAATTTATCAAGAAAGAAAAAAATTGGGAGCCCTACTCTTCCCAAAAATTCTAAATTCCGTAGATGAAGACCTGAAAAATACGGTTTTTGCCTACATCCCGAACACTGCGGAAACCTCTTTTTATGGACTAATAGAAGAGGCTGATGCCCATCTGAATGAATACAAGAAAAACCAAATCCTAAAATTAGGAAACAATATTTCAGAGGAAAAATTGGAGGAAATCTTGTCCCTTCATCCTACAACCGAAAAAGTAGCCATCAAGGATGCTAAACTTCGTACTTTCATCACGGAAGACAGCAGCCGAAATGATTTGGTAGCCCATGTTTACGACATTACATACGGCTCTGTCCGAAAAAACATTGACAATCTGGTCATTATAGACGACAGCATTGTAAGAGGAACTACTCTGAGAAACAGCATTTTACGAATTCTAAATCGTTTGAATCCGAAAAAAATAATCGTTCTATCCTCTGCTCCACAAATCCGCTATCCTGACTGCTATGGTATAGACATGGCTCGTTTGGAGGATTTAGTGGCTTTCGAGGCGGCTTTAGAACTGCACAAAGAAAGAGGTTCTGACCATATCATAAAGAAAGTTTATGAAAAATGTAAATCTCAAGTGGATTTAGAAGATTCCCAAGTCATTAACTATGTCAAAGAAATCTATGCGCCTTTTTCTGAGGAAGAAATTTCAGCGAAAATAACTGAACTTTTAGTTCCTGAGGAAATGAACTGCCCTGTGGAAATCATCTTCCAAAGCGTAGAAAACCTGCACAAAGCCTGCCCGAAAAACCTCGGAGACTGGTATTTCACTGGTGACTACCCTACTGCTGGCGGAAACAGAGTGGTGAATAGAGCTTACATCAATTTCTTTGAAGGTAATAAAGAAAGAGCATACTAACGCATTTTGGATTTATCTACTCCCATAGAATATCTAAAAGGCATCGGCCCTGAACGCTCCAAACTGATTAAAAATGTTTTGGGAATTTCAACCGTGGAGGATTTTCTCTATTTCTTTCCTCTGCGGTATTTGGATAAAAGTAAAATCTACCGAGTAGCAGATTTAAAGGAAGAAAATGTAGAAATCCAGCTAAAAGGGAAGATTTATGATTTAAAAGAAATCACCTACGGAAAAGGACAAAAAAGACTCTCCGCGAAGTTCCGCGATGAGACAGGCGCTTTGGATTTGGTTTGGTTCCAATACACCCAGTGGCTGAAAGACCAAATTCCACTCAATAAAGAGCTCTACATCTTCGGAAGGGTCAGCCTCTTCGGACAGCAGTTTTCTATGGCGCATCCAGAGATAGAACTGGAAGAAAAACGAGAGAAAGAGCTCAGACTTCGCCCTATCTATCCGAGCAGTGAGAAAATCACAAAACGAGGGCTCAATCAAAAATTTTTCCAAGGCATCCAAGCGCATATTCTTGGGCATGTCACGGGACTTGTGCAGGAAAATCTTCCTCAAAGCCTCCTCCAGTCGCTCAAACTTATGGGAAGACAGGAAGCCTTTGTCAATATTCATTTTCCTAAAGACACTTCGGCATTTGAACAGGCAGACAGACGGCTGAAATTCGAGGAAGCTTTCTTTTTTCAGCTCGGCTACGCTTTGAAAAAACAATACAATAAGACTTCGGCAGTGGGAAATCCTTTCCCTTTGGTGGGCGATTTTTTCAATGATTTTTATCAAAACAGAATGCCTTTTGAACTGACCAATGCCCAAAAAAGAGTTTTAAAAGAAATCCGAAACGACATGAGGCTCCCTATACAGATGAACCGCCTTCTGCAGGGAGATGTAGGCTCAGGGAAAACCATGGTAGCGCTGCTTTCGATGCTGATAGCGATAGACAACGATTTCCAAAACTGCATGATGGCTCCTACAGAAATCTTGGCGCAGCAGCATTTCAACAGCCTTTCCGAGTCGCTTTTCGGAACGGGCGTAAACATCAGACTTTTAACAGGTTCTACCAAAGCTGCTGAACGAAAAATCATTCACTCAGAACTGGAAAACGGAACTCTTCATATTTTGGTCGGCACCCATGCTGTGCTGGAAGACAAGGTTAAATTCAAAAACCTTGGTCTTGCTATCATCGATGAACAGCACCGTTTCGGTGTGGAACAAAGGGCAAAACTTTGGATGAAAAACAAAATTCCGCCACATATTCTCATCATGACCGCTACGCCTATTCCAAGGACGCTGGCGATGAGTTTTTACTCGGATCTGGATGTTTCCGTGATAGATGAACTTCCGATGGGAAGAAAACCCATCATCACAGCTCATCGGCGAGAAAAGGACAGAAACTCGGTATTTCGTTTTGCCAAAGATGAAATCGACAAGGGCAGACAGGTCTATTTCGTTTATCCTTTGATAGAGGAAAGTGAGGCTTTGGATTATGAAAACTTGATGGGCGGTTTTGAGCGGGTTTCCGAGACGTTTCCTTATCCAGACTATGCCGTTACCATGCTTCATGGAAAAATGAAACCGCAGGAAAAAGATGAAGCGATGCAGTATTTCGCTTCAGGAAAGGCGAATATTATGGTTGCCACTACGGTGATAGAAGTCGGCGTGAATGTTCCTAACGCCTCTGTGATGATTATAGAAAGCGCCGAGCGTTTCGGGCTTTCCCAGCTTCACCAATTGAGAGGAAGAGTAGGAAGAGGTGCCGAGCAGAGCTACTGCATTCTGATGACCTCGGACAAAATGTCTTCCGACAGCCGAACCCGAATAAAAACCATGTGCGAGACCAACGACGGCTTTAAGATTTCCGAAGTGGATATGAAACTCCGCGGGCCAGGCGATATCCTCGGCACCCAGCAGAGCGGCGTAGTGGATTTCAAACGGCTGGACTTAGCCCAAGACGGACACATCATCAAGGCAGCAAAGGACACCGTAGAGGCGCTCCTCCGCGTAGACCCATCGCTCCAGCAGGAACAGCACCAAGCCCTGAAAAACTACTACATAAAACAATACAAAGGCAAAAACAAATGGGGAAGAATCAGTTAAAAACATTACAAATATGAAGAAAACAATTTTAGCAATATTTCCTATCTTTCTTACTAGCTTAATAAGCTGTCACGACGACAGTAATAACCTTGGGAAAGATTATTACTATATGACAAAAGATGATGCTTTATACTATGGATTTCCTTCATGGGATTATATATATAAATCTGATAAAAGAAGAAGTAGTTATTACTCTGTTATAGATAAAACTCCTTCTGATATAGTAAAGTATAGTTTTGATGATAAATATATTATTATAAAGCAAAAATATAATAGAGAGGTATTATTAAATGAACTCGGAATGGAATTATCCAGCTGAGGAGGATATTATAATATATATAAAAGAGAAGGTGTAATAAATTTTAAAGATGTTCCTGTTTCCCTAAAAGAAATTAGTAAACAGATAGACTTGGGAAGAAGTATTAATCTTGCAGATAGTATAATTTCTCATAGCACATATTACAAGGAGCTCCTTACTCCAAATAAGATAAATTACTACATCATAGATAAAGATGAAGATTCTATTTTGGGTCCTTTTGATATGTTAGAATTCGAAAAAATAAAAAAAGAAAAGGGAATAAATTTGGATTTCAAAAAGCAATTAAGATGAAAAAAAATATCAAACTTATGGCACCGCAGTGGATTGTGTTCCCTGCCCTTTCTGAGTTTTCTATGGGCTGGCGTATGGGCGCTGGTGAAGATTATAAATGTGATTTTTGGAATTGGTATGAAACTCTCTCACTTAAACAGCAGCGAGAGTACCAAACACTTTTCCCATATCCGTGCTTTTGGCATTATAATAACTGGGAAGTGAATGATTTAGAAATAGAAGACAGGCTGGATGATGAAGAAGACTATTATTATGAGGGTGTTCCGCTTTGGCAGCCCAAAGGCGC
>CAUORE010000021.1:0-28782 GCA_963506915.1 uncultured Flavobacteriaceae bacterium | reverse complement strand
TATTTCTGCCAGTCTTCTGGAATCTTTTCATCAGATTTTTTATAAACAAAACATAGCGATTCTGAAGATTCAGAAAAGAACACTTTCTGAAATCTTCGTAAATAAATATAATCTCCCTCTACTTTTAATCTATATGAATATGTAATTCCGCTTCTATCCGAAGATAATCCAAATTTATCAATAAACATCTTTTCATTTCTTATATAAAACACGCCTCTGCCTCCTGACTTTTCGGGATTGGGTTCTAAATAATCGATGAACCTCACTGCGCCATTATTATAAAATTGAATATGATACGCTCCTAAAACAGGTGATTCTCTAGTCCGTTCAAAATTTTTATCACAATAACCGACAGCTACTAAATCGTATATATAATTAGTATCTATTTCTTTTAGCAGATTTCTATTTTTTCGGTTAAATATTTTATTATTTGTGGGAACTTGGGTCATTTTATCTTGTAAATATCTCTTCCCAATTATCTCACAAGAGGTAAATAATGTTAGGATTATTATTCCATATAATTTATGCCTTACCATCGTAATGAATCTTATATAAAGATAAAACTATTTTTCCATAATAACCGATTCTTTAAGAATAGGTATGTAGATGTATTTTTCCTCACAATTTTCTAATTGTCTAGAATACAAAGTGTCATCTTTCTTTCTTGATAAAACAGATTTGACCCAGCCACCTCCTTGTGGATGGGTAAAGAAGCTTTTAAAATATAATTTATCTTTTTTTACAAAATAAAATCCTCTTTCGTATTTTGGTGGTGTTTTCTTTATTACTCCATTTTGTTTATAATAATAAATAACTTGTCCATTATCTTTAAACTCAATGTATGTTTCTATATTTGTTCTTGGACCTAATTTAGGATTAAGCTTTATAAGCTCCTCCATATAGAGAAAATTCGTATTTATTTTATCTATTTTTTCATCATTTGTACAGTCTATTTCTTTATCAGTGTGAATTATACTACAAGAAACACATACCAATAATATTCCAGAAAAGAAGCTTCTTTTTACCATGTTGTAAACTAGTACATTAAAAACCTATTTAACATCCAACTGATTCATTTTCAACCAATAATAGGTTGCTTGGTATGTTGATATCGTTTGATTGGTTATATTTTTATCTACTTCTTTGTCTTTTAGCAGATGTTCTTCATAGAAAATATTTATTCCTGACTTTTGCTCTTTGTTTGGCGTCTCTTTCAGCTGATATTGTTTAATGTTTTTAATCGGCGAAATGATGGTCAGTTTATCATCTTTCACATATCCTAAATCCTGATAAGTCGCGATATAAGCCCTCGGAACATAGTTTTCTGAAAACACATCCTGTCCTATGAATTTACTTTGATAAGTAAAATTCAGCAATCCGAAAAGCGTAGGCATTACATCTATCTGTGACATTAGTGTATTGAACTTCTGCGGCTTGACGAACTCTGGCGAGAAAATCATCCCTGGAATTCTATACTTATCCATAGGAAGCTCTGTTTTACCAGCACTCGATGCACAGTGGTCTGAAACGATTACAAAAACCGTATTCTTATACCACGGCTGTTTTTCTGCCATTTGGAAGAATTTTTTGATGGAATAGTCTGTGTATTTCACGCCTCCATCTCGGGATTTGGCTGTCCCTGGGATATCTATCCTACCTTCTGGATAGGTGAATGGGCGGTGGTTACTCACCGTCATCCAATGATGGAAAAACGGTTTGCCCTTCTTGGCATCTTCATTCATCGTTTCTATGGCTTTTTTCGCCATATCTTCATCACTCACTCCCCAAATGTTCGCAAAAACAATTTCTTCTGGCTTGAAATTATCCCTATCAACGATTTCATAACCATTTCCACCGAAAAAGTCTTTCATATTATCAAAATAGCTGTATCCTCCATAGAGATACTTTACATTATAACCTTTTGATTTAAAGACACTTCCCGTAGTGAATTTATTTTTATTATCTTTTCTTTTTACAATACTTTCCCCAGCTGTCGGCGGAATACAAAGCGTAAGCGCCTCCAAACCACGAACCGTTCTATTTCCCGTGGCATACAAATTAGTAAATACGAGGCTGTGCTGTGACAAACTATCCAAAAACGGCGTGACATTATCCTTGTTCCCATACATCGCCATGAATTCGGCAGAAAGACTTTCAACGGAAATAAGCACCACATTTTTCGTGATTTCTGCGCTGTCGGATTTTATCATTCTCGGCAGCCTGTCCGTATGCAGTCGCCCAAGTTCTTCATTTAAAGCCTTTTGTGTGTCCATCGTAGGATAAAAGACATCAAAATCCAAAACTTTATTATTAAATGCATCATAAAATTTAACCAGTCCATTTGCAGAAATTTCGTTTTGGAATATGTTTGAAGAGTTTAATTTTATTTTAGATAAAACAAATACACTCGCAGCCAGCAAAATTCCATAAGCCACAAGCGAAATTCCTTTGATAAAGATATTTGGCAAATCCAAAAGCCCTTTTCTTGTTTTGAGATAAACCCAAATAGTAAGCGCCAGCGAAACAATGAAAACCCCTGAAAACAAAGGAAGCACAGGATAACTTTCCAGAATATTCCCAATAACTTCATTGGTATAAATAAGATAATCTACCGCGATAAAATTATACCTCACTCCAAATTCATTGTAGAAGAAATACTCGCTCACCGCATTGAAAACAATGGCTAAAACATAAAGAAAAATCGTAATCAAATACAATATATTTCTAAACTGAACCCTCCTTTTCGGAAAGAAAAACATCATCCCAAAAAGAAATGTTTTTAATCCTAAAAATGATAAAACAATCTCTGGAACTACGCCTCCATATTGTCTCGCTATATTATTGGGAACCAACCATATATAAAGGAATAAACCTACAAATACGGATAAAATAATCTGCCCCCACGGTCTTTCATACTTTTGATTTGACAAGAAAAGCAGATAGATGTACAATATCGCACTTGCTATAATGAAGACAAAAATATCCGAAAGCAATCCCAAAGAAAACATCTTAACAACATCCAAAACACCAAATTCCGTAGTAGTTATCGGATGAAAGATAAGAACGCATCTTAATAGAAAAGAGATGATAATGTAAATTATTCCTAAATAAACGAATGGTTTCAGTTTCATGAAATGTTTTTTATGAGTTGCTTAATTTTCTTTTAAAATCTATCATTTTCAAAGCTGTCACTCCTGCTTCGACACCTTTGTTCCCAAGATTTCCACCACTTCTCGCGATGGACTGCTCCTTATTATCATCTGTCAAAACACAGAAAATAGCTGGAACATCTGTTTGCGTATTACAGTCCTTAATCCCCTGCGTCACCCCTGAACAAACATAATCAAAATGCGATGTCTCCCCACGAATAACACAGCCAATGGCTATCACAGCATCAAACCAACCGCTCTTGCAGAGCTGCATCGCCGCGAAACTTAGCTCAAACGCACCAGGAACATAGTAAATTCTAATATTTTCTGGTTTCACGCCTTCTTTTTTCAGAACTTCCTCTGCTCCATCTCGGAGATTAAAAGTCACAAAATCATTCCACTCAGAAACCACAATGCCGATGGTAAAATCATCGGCATCTGTTATTTGGAGCGGCTTATAATCCGAAAGGTTTACTGTCGCCATTTTATTCTTTTTTTATTTAAAAATATTTTACCATTTCTATGTACGCATCAGAAGCACCACCATCATAGTCCTGATATTTTTCTTCTATCGTTGTGAAATATTTTTTAGCAACATCATTTTTCTTTAATGAAAGCGCCAGCATTCCAGCTTTTCTCGTGAAGTAATATGATGTGTACTCATCATCTGAAACAGAAATAGCTTTTTCAAACTGAGAAAGAGCATCATCATTTTTGTTCAGATTCACCATACAATCTCCCATTACTCCGTGCTTCAGCGCCATCAATGTTTTGTTTTTAGAAGAAAACTGGTCTAATAAGTCATACGCTTTTTGGTAATTCCCTTTATTAAACTCTATCAACCCTGCATTATAGGCTGAAAGTTTTCCTACATTGGTTTCAGAAAAATTTTCTGCAGTTCCTTTAAATCCTGGATTTGTAGTTTTCCCTCCCAGAGCCAAATCTTCTTTTCCTTCCACAAGGTTTTTCTGAGCGGCAAGGTAAGCCTTCGTAGCTTCCTCATTCTTTGGCTCTACCACAAAATGCTGATAACCAAAGTATCCTAAAACTCCCAAAACAACAACTCCAAAAGCTAAACCTATTTTTTTAGCATTTCTCTCAATGAATTTTTCTGAACGAACCACATTTTGGTCTAATTCCTGAAAAATTTCAACTGTTTCTTTTCCTTCTATTTCCTTTTTATTTGACATAGTTTCTACTAAGTTTAATCCGCAAATTTAAGATTTTCAGACTAATTTGCAAATTTTAATCAATATTCTAAAATTTTAAACACCTCTGCACCCTCTATCTGTTCTAGTTTTTCTCTTCCTTTCAAGTCTTTCAACTCTATTAAAAAACTAAACTGCGCAACCTTTCCTCCCTGTCTCTGCACTAGTCTTGCCGCTGCTGCTGCCGTTCCGCCTGTTGCCAAAAGGTCATCATGAACTAGAACCCGCTGTCCCTGCTGGATTTGGTCGGTTTTCATTTCTATTTCGGCTGTGCCATATTCCAAATCATATTTTTCTGCAATGAATGGCGGAGGCAGTTTTCCTTTTTTTCTTATTAAAACAAATGGAACTCCGAGTTTCACAGCGATAGCAATACCGAAAATATAACCACGGCTCTCTATCCCACAGACTACATCTACTTTACCTCTACTGAATTTTACCATTTCATCGACAGCCTCCTCGTATAATTTAGGATTAAGGAAAATGGGTGTAATATCTTTAAACTGTATTCCTTCCTTTGGGAAGTCAGGAATATTTGTTATTGTATTTTCTAATTTTGTGATTAGTTCTTGGTTTGCCATGGTTTTATTTCTTTTCTGATGAATTTACTTTATAACTTGATATTTTCCAGCTGTCATCTACTTGTTTCAGACCATAGGAAACATTGAGCATTATGCTTTTTCCTTCTTTGTCTACGATTTGATAAACAGCATTTACACTCGCTGCCTTATCAGAAGATGATTTCACGGAAATATTTTTAACCTCAACGGACTTCACTGCCCCAAAACCTGTATTAGGATTAGAGAACTTATCGTAAGAACCCCAGTTCGGGTTGTCCACCAATTCATAAGCCGACCTAAGACTCTGATTTCCAATTCTATTCAAGAATTTATCTACTACCGCTTCAGGTTTTACTTTTGGAGCTGATGATGTAGATGAAGAAGATGAATTTTGGTCTTTGTTTTCAGTGTTTTCTCCTGTTTCTGAATCTGTAGAGTTTTTGGATTCTTCTTTTTCCTTTTTCTCTTCTTCGGAAGTTTCTTCTTTTTCTGGTTTTAGACTTTCTTTATTTACTAAAACTCCTGCTTTCAGAAGCTGGTGTGTTTTCTTAGTAGTTTTTACACTGACTTTTATATCTATTTTAGAATCAACGATTTTGTCTGCTGGCAAAACATCTACTTTTAGGTAAAATCCTTTAAATTCATTACTGCTCATCAGGTTTTTAGCCGTAAGTAATTTTTCGCCATTACTATAGACTTCAATTATCGTTTCTAGTCCTGCGTTAGAAAACTCAATAGGAGTTCCTGCCTCATCTACTAGTCTAGGCGTAACCCTCAATGCCCTTGCACCTGAAGCTCCATTCCCATCTATAGGTGTTATCTGGATATTTAGACCTGATGCTTTAATGTCATTAGGATCTACTTCTGTAGCTGTGATATTTTGGAAAATATTCATATTTCCCAAATCTGGCGGAGAAGTACTAGACCATTCCACATTATTTTTTTGTGCCACTCCATCTGCCATAGTGAAGATTTCGGGAACTTTTTTGCCATTTATTAGTTTTGCTAATGCTTCTAATTTTTGAATATCAGTATTCCCTTCTACACCAAAGGTTTTCAGGATGTACAAGGCTTCATTAAATTTAGTTTGTTCCAATGTGCTCAGCGATGTTGACATTTCATTGATACTAGCCTGAAAAGTCTTCATAGATGAGCCATCTACTGTGTCTTTTTTACAACTTGTGAAAACCAATAACATCACAAGAAAGTAAGAATATAAACCTCTCATATCATAAAAATTATGTATGCAAAAATAATAAATTATTGAAATATATTGAATAATAAAAACTATATTTATACTTTTGCTGAAAATTATAGATAATGAAAAATATATTAAAAGTAGTTTTGCTAATATTATTACCTTCTGGTTTTGCTAAAGTAAATGCTCAGATTGTAACCAAAAGAGACAGCATAAACGGAAATGAATTTACCATCACAATGGACAAAAGAATAGATGATGTCATCGCATCTATGGAAAACGAATGTAAGAAAAAATCTACCAGAACTGTGAGCGAGGACACCAGCTCCAAACCGCTTTCTCAAGCGGAAATATGCAAGAAAAATCCTAGAATTTTAGGGTATAAAATTCAAGTAGGTGTGGTAAAAAGCTCTGAAGAAGCTAACAATCTAAGAACAGAATTTAGACAAGCTTTCCCTGCCATAAAAGTAGAAGTAGATGCCTCTCTAAGACCTAATTACAAGGTATTGGCAGGAAGTTACCTGTCAAAAGAGTCGGCCGCAGCGGACTTAAAAAAAGTGAAAGCCAAATTCAAAGGTGCCATCTCTACACAATACCGAGTTTTCTGTGTAGAAGCCAAATAACATTTTAATATATAATCCATACAAAAACTCCCCTGCAAATCGCAAGGGAGTTTTTATTTATATGTAAAATTTGGTGCTAGTTTTTTACCAAAAGCCTGAATCCTTCTCCATGAACATTGATGATTTCTAGACCTTCGTCATCTTTAAGGAGTTTTCTTAGCTTCGCTATATACACATCCATACTTCGCGCCGTGAAATAATTCTCTTTTTTCCAAATCTTTCTAAGGGCAAGGTCTCTCGGCATGAAATCATTTCTATGCATACAAAGCATTTTGAGGAGTTCGTTTTCCTTTGGAGATAGTTTATATTCTGCATCATGGACTTTTAGCTGTCTCAAAACTGAATCAAACTCTATGTTACTGATTTTAAAATGTTCCTGCTCATCTTCTTCCACCACGGCACTTCTTTGCAGGATTGCTTTTATCTTATACAAAAGAAGTTCAGTATCAAATGGTTTGGTGATATAGTCATCCGCACCTATTTGGTAACCTTTTAGAATGTCTTCTCGTAAGTTCTTGGCTGTCAGAAATATGATAGGCATATTTTTATTGATTCGCTTAACATCTTCTGCGAGTGAAAATCCGTCCTTTTTAGGCATCATGACATCAAAAATACCAATATCAAATTCATTTTCCATGAATTCTTTTAGTCCCTGTTCTCCATCAGTTGCAAGCGTTACCTCATAATTGTTCATCATAAGATAGTCTTTTAGCACCGCTCCAAAACTTTGATCATCTTCAACCAACAAAATTCTATTATTCATATTTCTTATTTTTAGTGTTAATTATTTAGCTCATTGGCAGCTTCACTATAAAAGTGCTTCCCTGCCCTTTTGTAGATTCTACTAAAATCTGCCCTCCATGAAGCTCTATGATGCGTTTTACATAAGACAAGCCTAAGCCCTGCCCCTTCACATTATGTACATTTCCTGTTTCTTCACGGAAGAATTTTTCAAAGATTTTCTTCTTGTTAAAGGCCTCCATTCCCATTCCTTTGTCAGAAATTTCTATTACATATTTATTCCCTTCGTTTCGGGTTTTTATGTTAATTTCTGGCTTTTCAGGAGAATATTTATTAGCGTTATCCAGAAGGTTTACAAGTGCATTGGACAGGTGAAATTCATCTATTTTTAATGTAAATTTCTCCGCTGTAAAATCCTCTGTAAGAGTCCCGCCTCGTTCCTCAACAATTAACCTAAAAGATTCCGCGAGTTTATGTATCAATTCCCTCACATTAGTCTGTTTCAAGAACAACTGCATTTCTTTTCGTTCTAGTTTAGACATATTCAGAACGCTTTCCACCTGCTTTTTCATCCGAATATTTTCCTGCTTTATCAGCTGTGAATAGTATTTCACTTTCTCTGGATTGGTGGCTATTTTATCGTTATTTAATGAATCCGTAGCGACTGAAATGGTTGCCAAAGGAGTCTTAAACTCATGAGACATATTATTGATAAAATCCGTCTTGATATCGGCTATTTTCTTTTGTCTCATCATATAATTAACCGAAATGATATAAATCCCCAAAATCGTAAAAAGCGATAATGCCATTCCCAACAGCATCGGAATATTATTTCTTGCTAAAGAATAGTCTTTATGGGGAAAAATTAAAGACAAAGTATATATCGTCCTATCCTTATTATCTGTAAAAAGAGGATAAGAATACTGCGCCTTTCCTTCTTCTTTTTCTTTGAAGATGTCATTTGCTATGGATGTTCTCTCATTATTTTTGTCCAAAATAGCAAATCCAAAATCCCCACTAATCCCCATCATATTAAGCTCTCTGGTCAGCACAGAGTCGAGAACTTTCAGGCTCACCCTTCTCTCCACAGGAAGATTGCTGGCATTTAGTTTTGCAAATTCTTTGAGCTGATAGGTATTATTCCTTACCGTTTGGTTGATTTCAGTGGTTAATTTTTCTGGGATCGCAGGGTCTTTTCTGATATTGATCTGCCCTTCATCCGTGTACATTTTCATTAGTTCCAAACTATCTCCGCTTTGTGATATTGGAATATTTTGGCTTTCTATGATTTTTTTAGAAAAAAGGATTTGTTTTTTTGTGGCAGAATCCGTTACCTGCTGGATATAGGTCTCTGTAGCAGGCTGTTCTTTAACAGAAACCACAGTCTTCCCAAAATTAGGATATTCCACATTCAGATATTGCTCTATCTCTATTCCTTCTATTTTTTTAGTCGTAGTTTCTAGTACGCTGTGCACTTTATTAGAAAAATCCTGCTCCAAAGCACGATAATAACCTCTAACCCAATACAACTGCAAGGAAATAAAGATGACCAATGATATAGTCATCGCAAAGGACAATATTAGAATAAAACGATTATTCATCTACAATATTTTGTTAAAATATCTACTTTATTATGTATAAACAAATTTTATACCACAAATATTAGAAATAATATGTTAAAAACGAAATATTTAACAAAATATTTTTCATAAAATCTATTTTTTTTCTAATAAATCTTCATCTATGAAATACTGAATTATGGCTTTCTTCATGAGTATCTGCTGTTCATTCGCCTTTAGTTCTGGTAGATTTTCTAGGATTTCGTATTTAGGCCAGCCGTCTTCATCATAACCCTCAAATTTATAATAACCAAAAGGCTCCAGCAGCCTGCACACAGCGATGTGTATCAGATTGATTTTGTCATCTTTTGTGTATTTCTGCCAGCCGCTTCCCAGCTCTTGTATTCCTATCAAAAATAATAATGTCTCTATCGGAGGATTTTTTTCTGTATCAAAATTTTTCACAAAAAATTCCTCTACTTGCTTCCAAATTTCTGCTTCATTCATGATTTTTTCTTTCTACAATTATTTTTTCCATTCATCTAGTAAAACTTTTCTCTTAGTTTCCTGCTTAATGGAATATCTTGGTCCAGACCAGCCATATAGTAATGCCTTGCCTATATTTTGGATTTCGGTTTCTTCTAGTTCGTATTCGTTCCCTTGGTCATCTAGGACATATTTTTTGCCATCTCTCTGTGCATCATAATACATTCTGTCTGGCTTCATGTTTTTATATAATCCTGTTTTTATCCCATAACTACTGACACTTTCATAAATAGGAGACACCAATATTTTTTGCTTAAAAAGAGCTCCACGGAAATTTTCCTGTGTCAGTATAAAAACTCCTTTTTCACCTTCGCTTATCGCATCATAGCTTATGGGAGTAATCTCTTCGCCTTGCATATTGACCAGCCCTGCTTTTTCATCTTTTACGACATAAAACACAGATTCTGTTTCTTTATCAATATCTGAAATATCATCATATTTCGGTGAGATAATCACTTTTCCTTCTTTGTCTAAAAGAGACCATTTTCCGTTAATTTTTGCCTTAATGTATTTTTGCTCTAAGACTTCCGTTATCTCATATTTAGGCCGCAGGATGGTTTCTCCATTATTCACAACTCCCCAAAGCCCATTCTCCACAAAAGGCTTCATTTTAGGATAGTCTTCATAATGATAAAAAACATTTTTAGATTTTAGTTCATAACCATCTCCTAAAAAGAGTACCCAACCTTCATTATTATTGAATTTTTCTATTAAAAGTTGGTTTTTAGTGTTCTTTCCTATTCTTACCCTATCCTTTATTACTCGCCCATAAATAAGCGGAATATTTACACTTTCATTCTCAAAATAAACTTCCCAATATTTTCTCCTTTTTTTACCATGAAGATATCTGGTTTCTACTAAAGTCGTATCATTTTTATAAATAGGATAAGAGATTTTCATTTTTTCATTATCCTCAAATTCAAAATCTATATAATAAGAAGGGCGGATATCCTCTATCACATTTAACAACCTCAGCAAGTGGTTCTGGTATTCCCCCTGCTGCTCTTTATGAGGGATTGATTTCGTATAATATCTACCATTCAGCATGGAGACATTATCAATTTTTACCATTTCCGAAACTTTGCACGAATACAAAAAACTTACTAAAATAGAGAAAAAAAGTATGTTTTTAATTTTTCGCATTCTTTATAATTTTATGTAAAGATAATTTTTTTCTTTCATCTGTCCGCTGATGTTCAAAAAATTAAACCCAAAATTATCAAAGAAAAATCAAACTTTCTTTTCTAATTTCAGCAAAAATGCATACTCCAAAGCATCTTCCTTCAAGCTCTCGAAACGCCCCGAAGCGCCGCCGTGCCCAGAGGTCATATCCGTTTTGAAAAGCAGAAGATTATTATCTGTTTTCAGCTCTCTCAGCTTGGCTGTCCATTTGGCTGGTTCCCAGTACTGCACTTGGCTGTCATGCAATCCCGTGGTAATGAGAATGTTAGGATAATTCTTGGCTTCCACATTGTCATAAGGAGAATAAGATTTCATATAGTCATAATATTCCTTTTCGTTGGGATTTCCCCATTCATCATATTCTCCTGTGGTGAGCGGAATGGTCTCGTCCAGCATAGTGGTAACCACATCCACAAACGGCACCTGCGCCACGATGCCACAGAACAGCTCTGGAGCTTCATTCATCACAGCTCCCATCAGAAGCCCTCCTGCACTTCCGCCCATGGCGTAAAGATGCCCCGGTGAAGTATAATTTTCTTTCACCAAAAATCTTGCTGCATCTATGAAATCATAAAAAGTATTTTTCTTATGGAGCATTTTTCCGTCTTCATACCACTCTCGCCCTAAATATTCTCCACCTCGGATGTGGGTAATCGCATAGACAAAGCCTCTATCTAAAAGGGAAAGCCTCACGCTGGAAAATGCAGCATCCACAGTATGCCCATAGCTGCCATAGCCGTAGAGCAGGAGCGGAGTTTCAGCGGATTTTTTTGTATCTTTATGATAGACCAAAGAAATCGGAATGCTGGATTTCCCATCTCGCGAAGGCGCCCATATTCTTTCGGAAATATAGTTTCCGCTATGGAACTTTCCGCCCAAAACTTCCTGCTGTTTCAGCAGTTTGGTGGTTTGAGCTTTCATATTATACTCATAGGTAGAGTTAGGCGTAGTCATAGAAACATAGCCATAGCGCAAAGTTTCAGTTTCAAACTCTAAATTCAGTCCGATATAAGCCGTATAAGTAGGGTCATTAAAGGGCAAATACCATGATTTACCCGACTGGTTATCAATGATTTTAATCTGAAGCAGCCCTCTTTCTCTTTCTTCGAGAACCAAATAGTTTTTGAATATCTCAAAACCTTCCAAAAGCACCTCTTTTCTGTGTGGAATCAGCTCCTGCCAATGTTCTTTTTCCGTTTGCGAAAGTGGCGTTTTCATCAATTTGAAATTGGTGGCTTTTCCTTCATTGGTCAAAACATAAAAATCGTTCTGGTAATGTTCTACGGCATATTCCAAATTTTCTTCCCTTTTTTGGAAGAGTTTCCATTCCGCAAAAACATTATCAGCTGGGATAAATCTATGCTCATCCGAAATCGTAGAAGAACTTACGATAAAAATATACTCCAAAGATTTGGTTTTGAAAACTCCTACATCAAAGGCTTCGTCTTTTTCATGGAAAATCAAAACATCTTCTTCCTGCGGCGTTCCTACCTTGTGCCGAAAAACCTGAAATGCACGAAGGCTTTCATCTTTTCTGATGTAGAAAAAATGCTCATTATCATTCGCCCAAACTATTTTCCCTGTGGTGTTTTCTATCGCTTCTGAGAAGTTTTTTTCTTGTTTTAAATCCTTTATTCGGATGGTATAAATTCGCCTTCCTGTAATGTCTTCCGAATAGGCAAGCAGGGTATTATCCAGCGAAACAGAAATCCCGCCCACATCGTAGAAATCGTGGTTTTGAGCCAAAATATTTACATCGAGCAAAAGCTCTTCTTCGTTCTCCAATGTTTGGTGCTTTCTGTAAAAAACAGGATATTCTCCACCCTTGTGATAACGGGTGATATACCAATATTGGTTAAAGAAATAGGGCAAACTCTCGTCATCTTCTTTGTAACGGGCTTTCATCTCTTGGAAGAGTTCCTCTTGGAGCTGTTCTGTGTCCTTCATGATGAAATTACAGTAGGCATTTTCCTCTTCTAAATAAGCGATGACCTCTGGGGTTTCTCTCTCATTGAGCCAGTAGTAGTTGTCTATTCTCTGGTCACCATGTATGCTGAGCTTCTTTTCTATCTTTTTAGCTTGTGGTTGTTTCATTTTGGCTTTTTTTAAAAATAACACCTCCCTTAACCCAAGAGAGATGTTAGTAACTAATTATATTTTAAACAATGAAAAATTAATTTTATTTACTATTTGCAATATATTTTTCTATTGCCATAGCCATAGAAGGAGTTTCCTTTGTAGGCGCCATTACATCCACACGCAATCCTGCTTCTTCCGCAGCCAGTCTGGTTCCCTCACCAAAAACGCCTATTTTTTTATCTCCTTGTTTAAAATCTTCAAAATTTTTGAATAAAGATTTTATTCCTTGCGGACTGAAAAACACCAGCATGTCATAATCCTTAAGTTTGACATCAGACAGATCACTGCTTACTGTTTTGTACATCACCGCTTTCGTCCAGTCTATTCCAGAACTGTCCAAAACCTTAGGGATATCATCTCCCATCACATCAGAACATGGCAGGAGGTATTTTTCATCTGGAAATTTTTTGAACAAAGGCAGCATATCCGCCACTGTTTTCTCTCCAAAACTTATCTTTCTCTTTCTGTAAACAATATGTTTTTGCAAATAGTTCGCAACAGCTTCGGACTGGCAGATGTATCTCATGCTGTCCGGCACTTGGAAACGAAGCTCTTCTGCCAATCTGAAATAGTGGTCTATAGCTCCTCTACTCGTGAATATTATCCCTGTATACTGTGAAATATCTATTTTTTGCTGTCTGAACTCCCTTGCATCTACTCCCGCCACTTGTATAAAAGAACGGAAATCTACCTTTATTTTTTCCCTTTTTAAAAGCTCCAAATATGGAGAAGATTCTGCACTTGGTGCCGGTTGTGATACCAATATTGACCTTACTTTCATCATTTATCCTTATAGGTTCATAAAAATACAAACTTCCAAACCGCCAGCATAGGCAAAATTTGGAGCGTGCAAATATACAAAATTTTATAATACCACTCCTCTGGCAAAGGCTTTTCTTTGTGGAGAAAATAACATATATTTTTTACAACAAAAAAGACCAATTCTGTAATTATATATATATGGTAAGCCTGCTGCTTATCAACGCCTAAATAGTAGTGGACAATTACAGCCAGCATTATTATAAGTGATTCCACAAAATAAAACCGCTGGGCAATGAATCCCAAAATCAGCCATTTTTTAGGTCGTGTAACTGCTCTATAAAACAATAGAGTAATGAGTGCTTTTAGTAAATAATAAACACTCAGAATTATTATCGTAAATCCTATCTTATTCGGAACCCAGTCCGAAATATCATTATCTGATACATAACGAGGAACAATAGGAATATACTGAGCCAACAAAAGAGCTTGGCTGACAATAAACACACAACTGACAAATATCCAGCTGAGCAGATTATTCTGAGCCTCTCCATAAGACTGCAAAAGATATTCCCTAAAAGAAACCTCTTTCTGTACCCAGTTAAACAAAATCAAATATACTACTCCTAGCCCAAGAAGGGTAAAAATAACCCAATCATGGTTTTCAACAATTCTAACCACTCAAAAAAATTTTCAACAAAAATAAGGTTTTATATTATTTTTAAACCTGAAGATTTAAAAAAGATTATATTTGCACCTTATTCTGAATGAAAAAGTTAGTTATTATCCCTACTTACAACGAGAAAGAAAATATCCGAGATATTATTTCGGCTATATTTTCTTTGGAACAAGATTTTCATATTTTAGTCGTGGACGATTCCTCTCCTGACGGCACTGCGGAGATTGTAAAAACCCTTCAAAATGAGTTTCCTACACATCTCCACTTGAGCGTTAGAAAAGCTAAAAATGGTTTAGGAAAGGCTTATTTACACGGCTTTGGCTGGGCACTTCGTCATAATTATGATTATATTTTTGAGATGGATGCAGATTTCTCACACAATCCCAATGACCTGCCAAAATTATTGGAAGCCTGCCAAAATGCCGATATGTCCATCGGTTCCAGATACTGCAAGGGCGTGAATGTGGTCAATTGGCCCATGAGCAGAGTGCTGCTGTCTTATTTCGCATCGAAATATGTGAGATTTATTTTAGGAATTCCTATTCATGACACCACGGCTGGTTTTGTTTGTTTTTCGAGAAAAGCGCTGGAAAACATTGGTTTAGACAAAATCAGACTAAAAGGCTATGGATTTCAGGTTGAGATGAAATATCGCGCATTCAAAAAAGGACTAAAATTAGTAGAAATCCCTATCATCTTTACAGACAGAACGCAGGGAGAATCCAAGATGAACGGCGGCATCATCACCGAAGCCATATTTGGTGTTATTAAATTAAAATTAAAATCATTATTCGGAACTTTATAACTATGAAAAAAATCTTTGTAATGGTTCTTTTTCTGGCGTTATTTTCTTGTAATAATTCTGCCGAAAAACCCAAAAACCTCATTAGTAAGGAAAAACTATCAGAAGTTATAGCAGACTTTGCCATCTATGAGCAGGCCTATGTGATTCAGCCCAAAATGAACTTGGAAGATGCCAATCTTTTTGTTTTGAAAAAGCATCATATTTCGGCTCGTGATTTTAAGGATAGTTATAATTATTATATCCTTGACTCCAAAAGTCTGAATGAAATATATGACAATGCAAAAAAAATAATTTTGGAGAAAGACCCGAAAATGAAAGAATATTTAAAGAAAAATAAATTCGAAGACAACCCTAAACAATAAAATATTCCTCTATGAAGATTTTTTTTGAAGTTGAAAAAAATACCACTGGAAAAGCCCGCGCAGGGAAAATAACCACAGACCACGGAGAAATACAAACTCCTATTTTCATGCCTGTGGGAACTGTGGCAAGTGTAAAAACCGTTCACCAGCACGAGCTGAAAGAAGACATAAAAGCACAAATCATCTTAGGAAACACCTACCATCTGTATCTCCGCCCAGGAATGGAGATTATGCAGAAAGCAGGCGGACTGCATCAGTTTATGAACTGGGACAGACCTATTCTTACTGACAGCGGCGGCTATCAGGTGTTTTCTCTGGCTGCAAGCAGAAAAATGACCGAAGAAGGAGTAAAATTCAAATCCCATATAGACGGAAGCTATCATTTTATTTCTCCTGAAAAATCAATGGAAATCCAGCGACAAATAGGCGCGGATATTTTCATGGCTTTTGATGAATGTACTCCTTACCCATGCGAATACAACCAAGCCAAGGAATCCATGGAGCTGACTCACCGCTGGCTGAAAAGATGTATTGACTGGACATCAGCAAATAAAGAACTCTACGGACATCAGCAGAATTTATTCCCGATTGTCCAAGGTTCTGTCTATCACGACCTTAGAAAAATCTCCGCGGAGGTTATCTCGGAAGCAGGAGCCGCAGGAAACGCTATCGGAGGGCTTTCTGTGGGAGAGCCAGAAGAAATAATGTACGAAATCACAGACATCGTTACAGACATTCTTCCAAAAGAAAAACCACGATACCTAATGGGTGTTGGGACGCCTTGGAACATTTTGGAAAGCATCGGGCTGGGAATTGATATGATGGACTGCGTAATGCCGACACGAAATGCCAGAAATGCTATGCTTTTCACTTGGAATGGTGTGATGAACATGAAAAACCAAAAATGGAAAGACGATTTTTCGCCGCTGGATGAATTTGGGACAAGTTTCGTGGATAGAGAATACAGCAAGGCCTATGTAAGACATCTTTTCGTAGCGAAAGAATATTTAGCGAAACAGATTGCTTCCATTCACAACTTGGCATTTTATTTAGATTTGGTAAGAACCGCTAGAGAGCATATTCTTGCTGGAGATTTTTATGAATGGAAAGACCAAATCATACCTCAGCTGAAGCAAAGATTGTAATTTTTAAATTTCAATTAAACAAATTTCCTTTATTTAAGCTATTTATTTGTTACTAGGGAGGTCTTTTTTAAACTATAATTAAATAAATTTAGCTGTTAAAAAAAAAATGTTATATTTGCTGACAAATATCATATAATTATGCTGATAGAACATCACATTGAGATCGAACATAATTTTCAGAATATTTTCTGTGAAAAGTCTTTTGAGGAATGTCTTTCAGAGGAGGACTTCCAGAGATATTTAGATGAAAAGAAAGTTATCTCTATTCCAAAAGGCAAGTTAGTTTTCGCTGAAGGTGAGATGCCAAAGGGCGTTTTTTTCATACAAAAAGGCGCGATAAAACTCTATAAAATGGGGTTTAATAAAAAACAGCAGATTCTACGCTTCGCGAAGGAAGGCGACCTCATCGGTTATCGTTCACTACTTTCAGAGGAGGAATTTGGTGCATCAGCAGAAGCGATGTCTCCTGTGCAGGTGACTTTCATTTCTGGAGAAATTTTCCATAAGCTACTTATGTCTAATCCGAAGTTGTCCTACGCTATGCTTCAGAAGATTTCTTGTGAACTAGGAGAGTATTCTAACACCATCACGCTCCTTGCACAAAAAACCGTAAGAGAAAGACTTGCTGAGATTCTTCTTTTATTAGAACTTAAGTTAGGAACTGATCCAGAAGGTTTTATAAAAATTTCTTTGACAAGAGAAGAAATATCTAACCTGATAGGAACCGCTACAGAAAGTGCCATCAGACTTATCTCTGAGTTTAAAACTGACCAACTGATAGAGGTGGAGGGAAGAAATATAAAAATACTAGACCATAACAGATTAAGAAAACTGGGTCATGTAGATTACAATTAAAATTTTCATAAAATAGGCTAATGCCTATTTTTTTTATGTATTTTTGTCTTTTACATTTAAAAATAAAAACTATGTCTGTACATTCTGAAATAAAAAAGATAACCACAGAAACCATCCGAAAAATGAAACAGGATGGTGAGAAAATATCTATGCTCACAGCTTATGACTTTACAACTGCCAGAATGCTGGATGCTGGCGGAATAGACACTATTTTGGTGGGAGATTCTGCGGCCAATGTAATGGCTGGATATGACACCACTCTGCCTATCACCCTTGACCACATGATTTATCATGCACAAAGTGTAGTGAGAGGAATAAAAAGAGCTTTGGTGGTGGTAGATTTACCATTTGGTTCTTACCAATGTAATCCTGACAAAGCCTTAGATTCCGCTATCCGAATCATGAAAGAAACAGGAGCGAGCGCCATCAAACTAGAAGGTGGAAGCGAAGTTGCAGATTCTATCAAAAAAATAGTGAATGCAGGAATTCCTGTAATGGGTCACCTTGGACTTACTCCACAGAGTATCAATCAGTTCGGAAGTTATAAACTCAGAGCTAAAGAAGATGCCGAAGCCCAAAAACTCATCGAAGATGCTAAATTATTAGAGAGTTTAGGTTGTTTTTCTTTAGTTTTAGAGAAAATCCCTAGCCAGTTAGCTAAACAAGTTACAGATAGCATTTCCATTCCTACTATCGGTATCGGAGCCGGTGTTCACTGCGATGGGCAGGTATTGGTTTATCAAGATATGGTGGGAATGAATGAAGGCTTCAAACCTAAATTTTTAAGAAAATATCTCGATCTTTATTCTGAAATCACCTCGGCTGTGGGACAATTTGTAAAAGATGTGAAAGAACAAAACTTCCCTAACGAAAATGAAAGCTACTAAATCTATATCAAAAAGCAAATGGAGTCTGCTCCTTGCTTTTTTATTCGGTTCTTCGCTTGCCTATGCTCAGAATACTTCATTTACAATGATTAGTGTGGGATATGCTTACCAAAACCAAAGTTTTGGAGAAGTGGGCGGGAAAATTTTATTTACCCAAAAGGACACTGATAATGTGGCTTTTCGCGTCGGAGCATCTGCTCTGGTAGGCGCTACAAATGGTAAATTTGCGATAATGCCAAAAGTCCATGGAGATATTTTATTCAATCCTAGAAAAGAAGTCTATGTCGCTCACGCCTATTATTACATGGCTGGAGTGGAGGCTACCACCAAGTATTTTGCGCCTTATCTAGGGATAAGTTTACTTGGTTTATTTGATATTACTGCTGGGTATGCTTTTTCTTATCCGAACCAAACGCTTCACGGAAAAGAACTGAAGGGATTTCGTTTAGGAGTTACATTTAATATCCCAACAGAGCCATTCAAGAACTCAAGCAAACCTAAAGGATAATTTTCTAGTAAAAAATTTGCTTTTCTAGTGGATTTTTATTTACTTTGTAATATAGTTTATTAAAAATTCTAAATTACATGAGGTAAAATTCTACATTTTCAATAATTGATATAATGGGAGAGGATTCGTCTTCTCTGTAAAAAATGTAGAGTTATGAAAATATCTGATAGTTGCCTCATATCACAATATCAAAAAGGTGATGAACAGGCTTTAGAAAAGTTAATTCAGAAACACCAGCAGGAATTATTTTCTTTCATTTTTTATAAAGTGAAAGATGATGATTTGGCAAATGATTTTTTCCAAGATACTTTTATAAAAATCATCATCAAGCTAAAAGAGGGAAAATACACAGAGGAAGATAAATTTATCCTCTGGGCTAAAAGAATAGCCTCCAATCTCATCATAGACCATTTCCGTGCAAAATCTCGACATATCACTGTGTCTGAGACATCTTACATGGATGATGAATTTTCTATTTTTGACACCATTAAGGAAACTGATTTCAATATTGAGGAACAGCTGATTCTCAGCCAGATACATGAGGATTTAAAAAACATCATCGTATTTCTTCCTGAAAATCAGCAGGAAATCATCAAAATGCGTTTCTATGACGAACTGACATTCAAAGAGATAGCAGAGCTGACAAATACAAGCATCAATACTACTCTCGGCAGAATGCGCTATGCCCTGATGAACATTAGAAAAATAATTGCAGAAAATAAAATTGTTTTAACATCATAATAATTAACAGTTTTTTTCGTTCGAGAAATAAAAGTAAATATCTCACCTATGAAAAAAAACTACAATTTTGCTAAAATTGTACTTATGCCCAAAAAGAAAACCATAGATTTTATTCTAAATTTTTCTAAAAGTATCAGTGCAATTAGTTTAAACAAGATGGATTTTATTGCCTTCAAAAATTAACAAAAAACTCCTTTTTAAAAGGAGTTTTTTATTTATTCTCTTCTAAAAGAGGTTCTATGTATTGTCTGTCATTGCTGAGGCGAGGGACTTTATTCTGTCCGCCCAGCTTACCACGAGACGCCATCCAATCGTAGAAGAGATTGGTTCTCGCTTTATGGATAATCGGCGGTTTCAGGGTCATGTTATTGTATCTTTTTGCCTCATAATCAGAGTTTAAGGATTTCAGTGTTTCATCAAAGATTTCAGAAAAACGCCCAAAATCATTCGGCTCTGTGGAAAACTCTATCATCCATTCGTGGCTGCCAGATTCGCCATCTTTCATATAGACTGGCGCACCTGTGTAATCCGTGATTTTCGCATTAGTTTCTTGGCAAGCCTTAGAGAGGGCTGTTTCCACATTATCTATCATCAGCTCTTCGCCAAATGCATTGATATAATGCTTGGTTCTTCCCGAAATTTTAAATCTAAAAGGTTTCAGATCTGTGAATCTTATCGTATCGCCTATCAGATAGCGCCAAAGCCCTCCATTAGTGGAGATAACGACTGCGTAATTTTTCCCTAATTCTACATTTTCCAGCGAAACAGCTTTTGCATTTTCTGTCCCAAAAGTATCCATTGGGATAAATTCATAGAAAATTCCATAATCCAGCATAAGGAGCATTTCATCGCTGCCGAATCGGTCTTGAATTCCAAAAAATCCTTCCGATGCATTATAGATTTCATAATAACGGATATCCTTGCCTATCAGCTGTTTATATTGCTCTCTATATGGCACAAAACTAATCCCGCCATGGAAAAACACTTCCAGATTTGGCCAGACTTCAGAAATAGATTTCTTCCCTGTATCTTTCAAAACCCTTTGCAGAAGCACCATCATCCAGCTGGGAACTCCCGTGAGGCTTCCCACATCTTTGCTTTTTACTTCTGAAACTATGGCTTTTAGTTTGGTTTCCCATTCAGACATGAGAGAAACTTCTCTGCTCGGCGTAGTGGTTCTCTCTACCCAAAAAGGCAGATTTTCTATCAAAATCGCTGATAAATCGCCGAATTTCGTTCCAAAACTTTCATAAAGCTCGGCACTTCCGCCTAATCTTAGATTTTTAAATTTAAATAAATTGCTGTCTCTATGATTGTTAATATAAATCGCCAAAAGGTCTTTCCCTGCCTTATAATGGCAGTTTTGGAGGCTTTCATCTGAAATTGGGATAAATTTGCTCTTCGCATTGGTCGTTCCTGATGATTTCGCGAAATGTTTTATTTTACCAGGCCAAAAAACATCTGGTTTTCCCTGTCTCGCCTTCTCGATAAAAGGTTCAAAATCCTCGTATGACACGATAGGAATCTGCTTATTGAAATCCTCATAAGACTTAATTTCTTCAAAGTGATGAAGTTTCCCATATTCCGTATTTTTCGCTTGGGAAAGCAGAGAAAACAAAACTCTCTGCTGAGTCTCAATAGGATGCTCGATAAACTGGTTGATTCCTTCCATTCTTCTGAGAATGAAAAGATTGAATATTTTATTTAAAATAGAATTAAATGCCATAATGACAAAGGTAAGAATATTTTAAAATTTCTGCCCTATTTATCCATTTCTTTGTATCCCACATCTACAAGATAGAGTCCATGTGCGGGAGCAGATGTGCCTGCTTTATTGCGGTATTTGGCTTGGATGATATCATGCAGATCCTCTGGTTTTATTTTTCCTAAACCTACCTCCACCAATGTTCCCACGATAGCCCTGACCATATTTCTCAAAAAACGATTAGCCGAAATCGTAAAAACAAGATTGCTGCCTTTTTGTTTCCACTGGGCGTGATAAATTTTACAATTATTCGTTTTTACATCCGTGTGCAGTTTAGAAAAACTGGTAAAATCTTCGTATTCAAAGAGGATTTTACACGCTTCGTTCATTTTTTCTACATCTGGTTTTTGTCTCCACATCTGCCATGAAAAAGCCTCTGTGAAAGGGTCTTTTTCTAATGAAATATGATATTCATAAGTTCTATAAACAGCGCTAAATCTCGCGTGCATTTCTTCTTCAACCTGAAAAATTCTCTTAATGGCGATGCTCGGCGGGAGAAAAGCGTTCAGCCTCTTCACTAAATCCGCACTGACAGGCTGTTCTGTATCAAAGTGGGCAAATATCTTTCGTGCGTGTACACCTGTATCGGTACGACCTGCGCCTGTGGTTTTTATATCTTCTCTCAGTAGGGTAGAGAGGGCTTTTTCTAAGACTTCCTGCACGGATATTTGTTTTGGCTGAATTTGATAACCAAAAAAATGAGCTCCGTTGTAAGAAAATTCTATAAAATACCGCATAATTTGCAATTTAAGACTGCAAAAATCGTAAATTTCTATTACATTTGCCTTGTTTTGGTGGTCATTTAGCAATGAAAAAAATATTACTTCTCTCGGACACGCATTCTTATATGGATAATCGCATTTTGGACTACGCCTCACAGGCGGATGAGGTATGGCATGCAGGAGATTTTGGAAATCAGGAAGTAATAGACAGCCTCAGCGCCGTAAAGCCTCTGAAAGGTGTTTTCGGAAACATAGATGACACAGGAATACGGAAACAATTTCCTGAAATACTGAGATTTACCTGCGAGGAAGTGGAAGTTTTGATGACGCACATCGGCGGCTATCCCAAAAAATACGCTCCCAGCATCAAAGCGGAACTTCTCCAGCGCCCGCCAAAACTCTTTATCTCTGGGCATTCTCATATTTTGAAAGTTATGTTTGACCAAGATTTGGGACTGCTGCACCTCAACCCTGGCGCGTGTGGAAATGTGGGCTGGCACAAGGTAAGAACAATGATGAGATTCGTGATTGATGGGCAGGAGATAAAAGATTTGGAAGTAATAGAACTCGGCACAAGATAAAATTATGAAAATAGGCGACAAAGTTTCGGTGATTGATGAGGATTTGGAGGGAACTCTAGTCTCAGTAAAAGATAAAACGGTGGTTTTTGAGGATTCGCATGGTTTTCGGCACGAATATCCTTTGGCTCAGCTTGTTTTGCGTGGAAATTTAATTTATGATGAAGTTCCTTTGACGAAAAAAGAAGAAACGAAAAAAAATATTTCCCAAAAGCACCAAAAAAACGCGATGAAAATAGATCTTCACTTTGATCAATTAGTGAAAAATCCTCATGAATATGACTCTTGGGAACGGCTTTTCATCCAAAAAGAGCGACTAATAGAGGTTTTGGACTTCTGCAAAGCAAATAAAATAAAACGGCTGGAAATCATCCACGGACTCGGCGAAGGCGTCCTGCAAGAGCTGGTCTATGATGTGCTGCGAGGTTACACAGGGATAGAATTTGAAGAAAATGAATTTTTCAAGCATCAGTCTGCTTCGGTGGAGGTGGTATTTATTACTTAATTATTCTATTTTATAGAGCATTATCTTATGTTTTATCATTTCATTTTTTAATGAATTAAGGAAGGGCATATTTTGAGGCGTTTTGAGGAAACATTCTATATTTAAAAGGTGTTCTTTACTAAATAATTGTCCGTTTGGAGTTTGTATTTTGTAACCAAGATAGTCGCCATCAAGCTCTATACACTCATATGCTTGGATATTTGCAGAGTTATCAAACAAGAAAGATTTTTGCTCGGAAAATTCACTTCTTTTCTTCAAAATTTTACCTTTTTTGGTTGTTTCGTAAATAATGATTTTATCATTTGTATAACTCCAAACGATTTCTCTCTTTGCATAAGTAGAAGAAATGTAAAAAACATTTCCGTTTTCTTGGAACAGCTGGGTTTTTATATCCTTGCCTATTTGTAAAGCTGAACAGGAGCTGATACCAAAGAGAAACAATAGTAATAATGCTATATTGATAAATCCCAAAGTATTTTTTGCTTGAGTTTTCATTGTTTTTTCACTTATTTTATTCAACCTTACAAAGATATTTCTTAAAAACAATCTTTTCACAAAATTTTCTCTTATTTTTGTGGGATGCAAATAGTTATTATCGGTTCTGGGAATGTTGCCTATCATCTGGCGAAAGCTTTTACGGAAAACCAAATTCCTGTAAAACAACTTTTCGGCAGGAATGAGGCGAGTTTGGAGAAAATCTCCTCCGAGCTCGGGATTTCGTATTCTACGGAGCGTTTAGAACCTGCGGATTTATACATTATCGCGGTGAAAGATGATGCCATAGGTGAAGTTTCCAAAATCATCACGGACAAAAACTGCCTCGTAGCCCACACTTCTGGCTCTACCCGAATGGATATTCTGGCTGGAGAATACCGAAAGGCGAGTTTCTATCCTTTGCAGACTTTTTCAAAGGAGAAAAAACTGGACTATTCTAAAATCCCATTTTTCATCGATGCTGAAAATGAAAACGACAAGGAAATTTTGATGAATTTAGCCAAAAAAATTTCCTCAAAAGCCATGCTCGTAGATGATGAAAAAAGAAAGTACATTCATCTCACTGCCGTTTTTTCTTGTAATTTTGTCAATCATCTCTTTGCCAGAGCAAAAGAAATTTCTGACAGCCAAGACATTCCTTTTGAGTATTTTCTTCCGCTGATAGAAGAAACCGTTGATAAAATCCATTCTATCAACCCAAAAGATGCCCAGACAGGGCCTGCCAGAAGGAACGACCAAAAAATATTGCAAATGCACGAAACTCTCTTGGAAAACGATGAACAGAGAGAAATTTATAAAATAATGAACCAATCGATAAAAAAAATGTATGAGTTATAAATCAAAATTAAAAGATATAAAAGCCTTCGTGTTTGATGTAGATGGCGTTTTCACGGATGGAAGCATCGTTCTGATGCCAGATGGAAGCATGAGCCGTACGATGAATGTCTTGGACGGCTATGCTGTGACCAAAGCCATAAAAGCTGGTTACAGAATCGCCTGCATCACAGGAGGAAGCGACCCGATGGTGAAACACAGGCTCAATTATTTAGGGATAACGGATTATTACCCAAAATCCAGCTACAAGCTTCAAAATTTTGAAGATTTCAAAGATAAATACGATTTGAAAAACGATGAGGTTTTGTCAATGGGAGATGATATTCCTGATTATGATATGCTTAGGCTGTCAGCTATCAGTGCTTGCCCTATCAATGCTGTTCCAGAAATTAAGAAAATTGCCGATTATATTTCGCCCATCCACGGCGGAAAAGGCTGTGTGCGGGATGTGATAGAACAAGTGATGAAAGTGCAGGGAAAATGGACAGAGGAAGATGATACCGCTTCTGTATAAATCAAAAAAATATGAAGTTATACTTAGGTTCGCAGTCGCCGCGCCGCAGGGAATTACTCGGCTCTTTGGGATTTGATTTTGAAGTTGTTGATATAAAATGCGATGAAATTTATCCCGAAAATCTCGCCGCAAGTGATGTTGCTGCTTTTCTTTCGGAGCTGAAAGCCAAGGCTTTCCGAAGTCTGGAAAAATCTGAAATTCTTCTGACTGCTGATACCGTGGTAGTTTTTGAAAATAAAATTTTAGGAAAACCAAAATCCAGCGAGGAAGCCAAAGAAATGCTCAAAACACTTTCTGGGAAAACGCACCAAGTATATACCGCAGTAAGCATCAAAACTCATGATAAAATCCTGACACAGACCGATGTAGCGGATGTGAGTTTTTTGGATATTTCAGAGGAGGAGATAGATTTTTATATTGATAAATTCCAGCCGATGGACAAAGCAGGAAGCTACGGAATACAGGAATGGCTGGGAATGGCAAAAATTGATAAAATAAATGGAAATTTCTACACCATCATGGGACTTCCTACGGCAGTGGTGTATTCCTTATTAAAAAAGGCTGAAACTGAATAATTATACAATAAAACACAAAATAATAGAGTTTAAAATAAACGATGAAAAAAAACATATTCTTATTGTCCGTTTTTGTCTTGGCTGTGAGCTGTTCCACAAGAAAGAACAGGTTTGTCAATAGAGCTTATCATAATTTTACAGCTTATTATAATACTCTTTTTCATGGAAAAGAAGCCCTGAAAGCCGAACTAAAATCGCAGAAAGAAAGCCACAGAGACAATTTCCAAGAAGGGTACATAGAGGTTTTTACTCAAAATTCTTTGATTCCCACCAGCGAAGAAGAAAATATTGATGCTAATTTCTTTGGAGATGTTATCTCTTCTCCCATCCAAAAAAATAACATCGGCAACTTCCAAAAAGCAGAGGAAAAAGCCCTAAAAGCGATAGAAAAACACTCTATGGTTTTCGGTGGACAACAGAAGAATAAAGAGATTTTTAATGCTTATCTTCTCCTGATAGAATCTCTCATCTATCAAGGAAAATTAAGCTCTGCTCTAGAAGCCATCAGTCAGGTTTATCAGACAATGCCGAAAGACAAAAGACTTCCTCTGGCGAAGATATACGAGGGACTGATTTACTCCAAGATGAAAAACAACATCCGTGCAGAAGAAATTTTCTATGATTTAGATAAAAACCATACTCTTACCAAACAGCAAAAAGCGGTTATGAGTGTCTATCAGGCTGAAAATCTGCTGCATAGCAACAGAAAAAAAGAAGCCATAGACCATTTAGAAAAAGCTTTTGTCCTTAATAAATCCCGACAAACGAAAAGCAGAATCGCCTATCTACGAGGGCAGATTTTGGCGGAATTGGGAAATATGGAGGAAGCCAGAGAAAGCTTCGTAACGGCGTATAAATATTCTAATGATTTTGAATTAGAAGTAAAATCACAAATAGAAATCGCCAAGACTTTTAACAATGACAAAGACTATGAAGAAGCTAAAAAATATCTGGAAAACATAAGCAAAAAAGGAACTTATGCTTCCAGAAAAAATGAATTTTACTACGCTCTAGGGCTATTGGCAGCCAAAACAGGAAAAGAAAGCGAAGCCAATGAGTTTTTCCAAAAATCCATCAGAGAGAAGATATCCGACCCGCATATCCGTGGGCTGGCTTATTACGAAATTGGAAAATCACATTTCAAAAAAAGCGATTATATAAAGGCTGGTGCATACTATGACAGCGCTGTAAGTGTCATAGAGCACACTCCTACAAAGGATAGAATAAAAGAACTCTCTACCAACATCAAGAACATTTCTAAAAACTACTACCTCATCAAGAAAAATGACAGCATTCTAGCTCTTACCAAAATGTCTGAAAATGAGCTGAATGACTTCTTTCAGAAACACATCAATGAACTGAAAGAAAAAGAAGAAAAAATAGAGTTGGCAAAGAGAAAGGAAAAGAAAAACAAGGAACTGGAAAACTTTTTTTCTTATGACAACAGCTCTGATTTCAAAGGATTTGAAGATAATTTTACCAGCCAAAAAGGAAATAAATTTTATTTTGCTAACGAAATTACTGTTGCCAAAGGAAGCAATGAATTTAGAAAAATATGGCAAAACAGAACGCTGAGTGACAACTGGAGATATGGCGAGGATAATAAGCTGGGCGGTTCTCTGGATGATTTAGAAAATGAGGCTCTGGGCAGAACTCCTGCTGATGCGAGGAGGTTTGAGGTTGCTTTCTATACAGAAAAAATCCCGAAAGAGAAAAAAGCTATTTTAGGACTGAAAAAAGAACGAGACAGTGCAAGTCTGGAACTGGGCAGAATGTATGAAACTTATTTCCAAAATACACCGCTCGCTACCAAAACACTATACGATTTGGTGGACAATCAGCCTGAAAAAGATATAAAACTACAGGCTCTATACCTCATCTTCTCCATGAATCATGAGAAAACTCCTAATCAGGCAGAAAGAGCAAAAAATATCATCATTCAGGAATTCCCAGATACACCTTATGCTATTTTTGTGAAAAATCCTAGAAATACCAATTTCACAGAATCTGAAGAAGAGGTGAAAAAAGTCTATCAAGAGGCCTATGCTCTATATAATGAAGAAAAATACAAAGAGGCACAGAATATTGTAAATCAAGCTGTTGAAAAATATCCGAAAGATGCTCTTATTCCTAAATTTGAGCTGCTAAATGCATTCATCATCGGAAGAAGCGAGAGCAAGGAAAAAATGATTTCTTCTCTACAGCAGATTGTCCTAAACTATGAAAGAACCAACGAAGGGAAAAAGGCTAAAGAAATACTAGATTTCTTAGTTCCATCTAAGAAAAAAGAGGCTGATGAGATGAAAAACAAGGACACAGAAAACAAAGAACAAAATCCTGAACCAGAAGTCACTGAAAACGAAACGGACTTCTCTATAAATGAATCTGAAACTTCAGCCAGAATAGAGGAAATTCCGCAAGAAAAACCAAAAGAAACTCCAAAAGAGGAACAAAAGAACCAAAAACCTAAAAAACTAGAACGACCAGTCCAAAGCTGGGAAAAACAGTATTTAGATTAATAATAAAACCAGCATCAGAAACTTCTCTGATGCTGGTTTTTTTATATATTTTACATTAAAATTTATGATATGAAAATTTACTTTTTCTTCACTCCGTGAAAATCTTTCAAATAAAACGGCTCAAAATAGACAATATCTTCAAAGTCTTTTTGCTTGTATTTTTCCACGGCTTTTTTTATCAAGTATTTCGCTGATGGATAGATATTTTCATTGTATTCCGCCTGCGAAAGTTTTAACACTTGCTGTGCTTTCAGAGAGCCATCTCCTACGAAAAGTATTTTTTTGCCCTCATATTCTTGGAAAGATTCTTCATCCAAAATCTTCGCGTTTGTCTCTATCAGCATCTGCCCTGATTTTCCATCAAAAACAGCCGTATAGACCTCCATTCTACGAGCATCTATGAGCGGAATTATCAAATCATAATTGCCCAAAAATGGCTCTACCATAGTTTCCAGAGAATTTACCGTTACCAAAGGAATACCTAGCCCAAAACAAAAGCCCTTAGCCGAGGCCGCTCCTATCCGCAGCCCTGTGTAAGACCCTGGCCCTTTTCCTAACGAAACAGCATCCAAATCCTTTAATCCTATTTCAGCGCCTTCCAGAGCCCATTCTATATAGGTGTGAAGGTT